>JAPPCV010000035.1 GCA_028824715.1 Boseongicola sp.
GGGGAGGCCCAAGTTATCGCTCAAAGGAGGATGACCAAATGCGTAGGTTGGATTTTGCACCCCTGTACCGTGCTACCGTCGGCTTCGACCAGATTGCCGACATGATGGACCGGCTTCTGACAGACAGCCAGTCGGCACCGTCCTACCCACCGTACAACATCGAGAAGATCGGGGATGAAGCGTGGAGAATCTCCATCGCAGTCGCCGGATTTTCGGACGATGAGCTCACGGTCGAGGTTCGCGAGAATGCGCTGATCGTTGCGGCCAAGAGGTCTGACGAGGGCGACGAGCGCACGTATCTGCATCGCGGCATCGCAAATCGCGCCTTCGAACGCAGGTTCGCGTTGGCCGATCACGTACGCGTTGCCGGCGCAGCCAGCGTGAACGGCATGCTGCATATCGACCTTGTGCGGGAAGTGCCCGAAGCACTCAAGCCGCGCCGGATCGAAATCGCAGGCAGCGACACTGTCGAGGCGAAAGCCGTCGAGTCCAGCTAACGACGGATTGCAGCCGGAGTGCTGCGAGACGCCCGAGGCAGTGCCCCCGGGCGTCTCGCCGTTGATGACTGAATCGCGGCTGTTCGGCGAGCCGAGCGTTCATTGAACGCCCACCGGTGCCGACGCATCCCAGCGAGCGCGTGAATGATGCGTCACCTGAAGGCGGCATGCACCGGCCGGTGCGTTGCGCGGAGCGTCTTGCCTGGCAGTGTCATGCTGGCTGATTCGGGGCAAGAAGCGTCTCGACCTTGGCGACGTGCTCAAGCGTTCGATGAACCGGGCACTTGTCCGCGATTTCAAGGAGACGAGCCTTCTGTTCGTCGGTCAGGTCCCCCTCAAGGCGAATTTCTCGGCGAAACGAATCAACTTTCGGCCCTGATTCGCTCTTTGCGTCCTGAGCGTGCACCTTGTCATGCGTCACGTCGACAGAGACATGGGTCAGCGGCCACTTCTTTCTCCGTGCATACATGCGAACCGTCATCGACGTGCAAGCCCCGAGCCCGGCAGACAGGAATCCGTAGGGTGTCATGCCCCGGTTCGTGCCGCCGTAGGCCTTTGGCTCGTCCGCCAGCGTGTGATGTTCCGGCCCTGCATTCACGTCCTGAAGGAAACCGGCCGGATCGGCCTCGGAGACGCGCACGATCCCTTCTGGAGCCCCGGGCGGCGGCGCGGCCGGCGCGAGATCGAGGTAGCGGCCGGCCCAAGCCGCGATGACCTCGGCAGCATACTCGGCGTCTTCCGGCTTGCTGACGAGGTGGTCGGCATTGTCGAGAGTGACAAAGCTCTTTGGATGCCTGGCGGCCATGAAGATCTGCGTCGCGTTCTCGATCCCGACCGTTGCGTCGAGCGGGGCGTGCAGCAAGAGAAGCGCGCTTCCCAACTTGCCAATCGCGGGTGACAGCTCGGCCGCTGTCACATCGTCAACGAAGCCCTTTCCGATTGTGAATGTGCGGCCTGCAAGATCGACCTCGGCCTTTCCGTCGCTTGATATGCGCTCCAGCGCATCACCGAAATTGTGAGTCACGTGACCGGGATCAAATGGCGCCCCGATCGTGGCCACGGCCTTGACGCTCTCGATCTCGCCGGCGGCCTTGAGCACGGCGGCTCCGCCGAGCGAATGGCCGATGAGCAGGCTTGGCGCCATTCCGCGATCGTCGAGATGATGTGCCGCCATAACGAGATCTTCCACGTTCGACGTGAACGACGTGTTCGCGAACTCGCCGCCCGAATGGCCGAGACCGGTAAAGTCGAAACGCAGGACGGCGATGCCCATGGCGGCGAGGCGCCCGGCGATGCGTCTCGCCGCCGTGATGTCCTTGCCGCAGGTAAAGCAATGCGCAAAGAGCGCCGTCGCGAGAGGCGGGCCTTCCGGCATGTCGAGCCGTGCTGCCAGCTTGTCGCCGGCGTGGCCCGAGAACGTAAAGCGTTGCATGGTCATGCACGGAAAGTCGCGTCACGAACGCGGGCGCGCAAGGCCAGTCACGTCCTAGTGATGGGCTGTGTCAGAAAGCAGGCTTATGACCAGAATTCCCGCGACGATCAATGCGATGCCGAGCACTGCAGGCAGGTCGAGCCGTTGGCTGAAGAGAACGTATCCCATCAGCGCAATGAGCACGATTCCGAGACCTGACCAGACGGCGTAGACAATGCCGACCGGCATGAACTCGAGCGTCAGGGCCAGGAAATAGAATGCTACCGCGTAACTTGTGATGGACAGGGCCGTCGGGCCCAGCCGGGTAAACTGCTGCGATGCCTGAAGACCCATCGTGCCAACGGTTTCGGCAGTGATTGCGAGGAAAAGATAGACATAGACCTGCATGAGAGCACCTCCGCCGCTTCTGGTTCCGGGAAGGCATGGGCCTGTCGAGGGCCCACGTCAATACCGGTGCTGTCACTCAGGACGCGACCTTGCGCCGAGAGAGGTCAACCAGGGCTTGTCGGGACCGTGACGGTCATGCCCCAGCTGACGGCTCGGATAGGGGCCGGTCCTCCGAGCCTGTCGCACGGGCATTGCATCGGCGGAATGCCGGGACGAACGCCGCCGCCCTTCGACATGCACTCCCGGCCCTTCGGGACGATCGGCGCCATCGCCGCTCAGACGCGCCCGCGCCGGACGCCTCGTGACGAGTCGCCCTTTGATTCGGGCTCTTCGGCCTGGCCGGGACCACGCGATTTCGTTGCCGAGACCGGCGGAGCGAGCTGACTTTCCGGCGAGAACTTCAGTTGCACGTGCCACACGCACGCCACAGTGAACGGATCGGCCAGTTCAGGGAAGTGAGTCCCTATCCCAGCGCGCTTTGCAGGCTCTCGTCGATCTTGTCGAGGAAGCCCATGGTCGTGAGCCACTTCTGGTCCGGGCCGACCAGCAATGCGAGGTCCTTGGTCATGGAGCCGGATTCGACCGTGTCGACGATGACCCTTTCCATGGTTTCGGCAAAGTTCCGAAGCTGGTCGTTTCCATCGAGACTGGCCCTGTGCTTCAGGCCGCCCGTCCAGGCAAAGATCGACGCGATCGAGTTCGTCGACGTCTCTTCGCCCTTTTGGTGCTGGCGGTAGTGGCGGGTGACGGTCCCGTGGGCAGCTTCCGCTTCCACGATCTTGCCGTCTGGAGTCATGAGCTGGGACGTCATGAGCCCAAGCGAGCCGAAGCCTTGGGCGACGGTGTCGGACTGCACGTCGCCGTCGTAGTTCTTGCAGGCCCAGACATATCCGCCCGACCACTTGAGCGCGGCGGCAACCATGTCGTCAATCAGGCGATGCTCGTACCAGATCTTCTTCTCCTCGAAGGCATCCTTGAACTCGCTTTCATAGACTTCTTGGAAGATGTCCTTGAAGCGTCCGTCATAGGCCTTCATGATCGTGTTCTTCGTCGAGAGATAGCAGGGCCAGCCGAGGTTCAGTGCGTAGTTCATCGAGGCCCGCGCAAAGTCATAGATCGACTGGTCCAGATTGTACATTGCCATCGTCACGCCGGAACCCGGAGCGTCGAAGACCTCCCTCTCGATGACCTCGCCATCCTCGCCTTCGAACTTGATGGTCACCTTTCCGGCGCCAGGAAAAGTGAAGTCCGTGGCACGGTACTGGTCTCCGAACGCATGGCGACCGACGACGATCGGCCGCGTCCAGCCCGGCACCAGGCGGGGAACGTTCCTGCAGATGATCGGCTGGCGAAAGATCACGCCGCCAAGGATGTTCCGGATGGTTCCGTTGGGAGAGCGATACATGCGTTTCAACCCGAACTCCTCGACCCTCGCTTCGTCCGGAGTGATCGTGGCGCACTTGACGGCGACGCCCACCTCCTTCGTCTTTTCTGCCGCGTCGACGGTGATCTGGTCATCCGTCCGGTCGCGTTCTTCGATGCCGAGATCGTAGTAGAGCAGATCAACGTCCAGATAGGGCAGGATCAGCTTCTTCTTGATGAAGTCCCAGATGATCCGGGTCATCTCATCGCCGTCCATTTCAACGATTGGGTTCTCGACCTTGATCTTCGACATGAATCTAGCCTCGCAGGGATTAATCGGTCGCGCGCGACATAGCCGAACCCCGCCTCAAGTTAAAGGCGGCATGCCGCCGCAAACCTGTTGCGTGGTCATTTGTCGCGCTCAGGCGAGAGTGATGCCCGCGTCCATCATGCCCTTTCTGGCGGAGGCGAGCGAGCCATCAAGATCGATTGCCCGGCAGAGTTTCTCAATCACGGTGACATCGTAGCCGAGCCGCGCGGCGTCGAGCGCCGAGTAGTTCACGCAGAAGTCCGTCGCCAGCCCGACAAGCGTGACCTCTTCGACGCCTCGGCTTCGGAGATAGCCGTCGAGCCCCGTTGGAGTGGACCGGTCGTTCTCGAAGAACGCGGAATAGCTGTCGATCTCTCGGCGGAAGCCCTTGCGGACGACGATGTCGGCGGCGCGCGTGTCGAGCCTGCCGTGAAACGCCGCTCCCCTGGAGCCGATCACGCAGTGATCGGGCCATAGAACCTGGGTTCCGTACGGCATGTCCGTGACGGCAAAGGGCTCGAGCCCCTGGTGCTGGCTGGCGAAGCTCAAGTGATCCGCCGGGTGCCAGTCCTGGGTGAACACGCGGACCTTGAATTCGGGAACGAGTGCGCTGATTGGCACGACGATCTCGTCGCCGCCGGGGACGGCAAGGGCGCCTCCGGGGCAAAAGTCCCTTTGGACGTCGATCACGAGGATCGCCTCGTTGTCCTTCCGCACGGGAGCCTCCCCTGTTTAACCTGTAGCATCGAGGCACTGGATGAGTCGATCAAATCCGGCACGTCTCCGCTGTCAATGGTCACACTGACGCACGCCAGGTCGATAGGTGCCGTGCAAGTTCGGCAGGAAGCGTGACGGGAGCGTCTCCAACATTGGACGAGCCGTGGGGCGCCGGATTGCAACAGATGAATTCGAGTGGCGCCTCGGGCCTTTCTGGCGGCGGACTTTGCGGCGAACGCACTCGAACCCGCGTCCTTGAGAAGTTCGAAGGCAACCCCCATGTCCACCCGGGCCGCTGGCAACGTACCCTGCAACCAACGCAAACAGGACGATGGTGCCGGTCGACTATCCTGAACTCTCGCCCATGCCAAACCCAACCGCGGCCCCGATCGGCATGATCGCGGCCTTGGGCAGGAAATGGCCCCAGCAGTGCCTGGCTGCGCCAATGACAGGCAGCAACAGCAACCAAAGGGCAAACGCTTGGGAGCGCGTTCGCGAGTTTGTCCGGCAGAGGTTCTGCAGAAGGTCACCAAGCTCGTTGGCAAATCCGTCCCTGCAACTCGTTCACGCCTTCCCAGGTCCGCACTTCTTGCAACCGTTCGGTCGTGCGGTGACGAACCGTTGCCGCTTCCATCCGGCCGTCATTGCCGGCGGCGGGTTGCGTCCGAACGTCCGCGAGGCGCAGTTCCTGGCAGCGCGTTTCGGCCAAGTCCGCTCGGGTTCTGGCCGCCCGGCCGGCATCTGTTCCTGCTCCAACGCTCATTCCCGGACGGTCGGTTCTTGCAGCGAAGTCGGAAGATTCTCCTGGATGATCGCCAAATCGACTGGTGGCACTACGCGTGTGGCCTGAAAGATGAAGGGAGAGTCCCCACCGGCGTCCGAGACGTGGGTGCCTGTTCGCAGTGGTTTCGCGTATGCGGCGGCGACGCGCCATTCGGGCGGGAGACGCTTAAGACAGGGCACCTGAAACTGCGCCCCCAAAAAAGTTCGGCGGCGGCACTTTTTCCAGCCCTGCGGCCGAGGTAAGGCTCCTTCATGGCGGTTGTCGCATCATTCTACAGGTTCGCGTCCCTTGGGGATCCCGCACGGTTCAAGCCGTTGCTTCTGGAGGTTGCAATGCGGAACGGCGTCCGCGGGACCGTGCTCCTGGCACGCGAAGGAATCAACGGGACCATCGCCGGTTCGCGGAAGGGAATCGCTTCCGTCTTTGAGCAGATTCGCACGTTGCCGGGCTGCGGCGACATTGACTGGGTGGAGAGCTCGGCGACGGCCATTCCGTTTGCGCGCCTAAAGGTTCGCCTGAAGCGCGAAATCGTTACGATGGGTCAGCCCGGCATTGACCCGGCTTCCAAGGCCGGTGCCTATGTTCGGCCTGCCGACTGGAATTCGCTGATCACGCGCGACGACGTGGCCGTGATAGACACGCGAAACGCGTATGAGGTGGAAATTGGCTCGTTCGAAGGCGCCATTGATCCCGGAACCGCGCGATTCCGCGACTTTCCCGCCTGGTGGGATGCAAACGGCCGTCGCTTTGGCGGCAAGAAGGTCGCCATGTACTGCACTGGCGGCATTCGCTGCGAGAAGGCCACGAACTACCTGCTCAGCCAGGGCGTTGAGGAGGTGTTTCATCTCAAGGGCGGGATTCTCGGGTATCTCGAGGAAGTGCCGGAAAAGGAAAGCCTTTGGCACGGGGAGTGCTTCGTATTCGACCAGAGGGTGTCGGTTTGCCATGGGCTTGGGGAAGGATCGTACGGTCTTTGCCACGCGTGTCGTCGCCCGTTGGGAAATGACGTCCGGGATCATGCCGACTACGAGCCCGGCGTATCCTGCCCCGGCTGCATCCGAGAGTTCAGCGATTTTGATCGAGCCCGGTTTCGCGAGCGGCAACGGCAGATCGAACTGGCCAGATCCCGGGGAACGAAACATATCGGACAGGGCTGAGTCCGAACCGTGAGGCGCCTGACGCACAAAGGCTCCAGACAGGCCTGCGCGACCGCTGGGTGTTGCTCGTTGCCGCTATGCCCGTCCCGCATCCGGCGACAGCAGCATGGCGTCCACGCCGATCGACTTGAGCGCAGCGGTCCACTTGGTGTCGTTGTTTTCGCCGAACACGAGTGTTGGAGAGGCGTCGCAGGTCAGCCAGCCATTGGACCGGATCTCGGATTCCAGCTGCCCCGGCCCCCAGCCCGAGTATCCGAGCGCCAGGAACGCTGAACTTGGCCCGCTGCCCTTGGCGATGTCCTCCAGGATGTCCAGCGTCGGGGTCATGCCAAAGACGTCATTTACCTGGAGAGTCGAGTTCTCTGACAGGTAGTCACCCGAGTGCAGCACGAAGCCGCGTCCGTTTTCCACCGGGCCGCCAAAATGGATGTGGACGTCCCGTCGGGGTGGACCGGACTCGATACCGAGCTGTTCCAGAAGCGACGCAAACCGGAGATTCGGTGCCGGCTTGTTCACGATGAATCCCATCGCGCCATCCTCGGAATGTGCGCAAAGAAGAATGACTGCCTGCTCAAAACGGGGATCGCCCATGCCAGGCATCGCGACCAGGAGCTTGCCGTCCAGGTTGGATGCGGTGTCCTCGCTCATGCTTCAAAGCATGAGACAAGCCGGATCGTGTATCAAGTGCAATGCTGCAACAGTCACGGCGCATGACTGGAATGTGACTTTTCTGCAAAGGGCGCGATGCTTTAGAAATGCTCCCATGCTTCGAACACTGTGCGCAGCGCTCCTTGCCCTTGCGGGGCCCGGCAACGCCGAGGTGCCGGACGAGCTGGCATACGCAGATCTGAATGCCGGCTGGAGAGACGGACATACGCATGTTGCAGGGTTGACGATCCGGCTGGCACCGGGGTGGAAAACCTATTGGCGGGTGCCGGGCGAAGCTGGAATTCCACCGGTCTTCAACTGGTCTGGATCCTCGAACGTGGCGGCCGTGAGAGTGCACTTTCCCGTGCCAAGGGTGTTTGAGCAGGGCGGAATTCACGGCATCGGCTACATTGGTCAGGTGACGTTTCCGCTGAACGTCCGGACGCATGACGCTTCGGCTCCCGTGCGGCTCAGGGGTGAAATCGACATTGGCGTATGCGAGGAAGTCTGCGTGCCCGTCACGTTGCAAGTGCGCGCGGAACTTCCTGTCCACGGATCCCTCGATCACGCACTTGCGGCAATCCTTGAGGACAGGCCGGAAAGCGGCGGCCGCCTGATCTGCGACTTTGCGCCGATCGTGGACGGCCTGCGCCTGGTCGCAAGGACGACATTGCCGCACACGGGGGGCAAGGAAACTGTCGTGGTCGAGACAGGTGACCCGCAGGTCTGGGTTTCGACACCGATCCTTCGACGTGACGGCAAGCAGCTGCGGGCCGAGGTCGAGATGGTGCCGCCTTCGGCACGTCCATTTGCGCTTGCGCGGGCAGAGGTGCGCATGACTGTTCTGTCCGAAGGGCGCGCGATCGAAATGGTGGGCTGTCATTGACCGGAATTCGTTGCCGGCCTCGGTCTTTGGCCGTCATGCAGTGCCCCATGTCGCACGAAGGCCGGGATTGGGCAGCGCGGCCCAGGGCCGCGCTACGTCCTTGGCATGAACAAGGCGGCAAGCATTCCGACGACGAAACAGATCACGGCAGACCCCGCCACGTAGATCAGAAGCGCCTGCTCAAGCGAGTTCACGTCTTCGAGGCCGAAGGGCAGGCTGCCCGCCACGAGGAAGCTTCCGACGGTGACGGCAAACCAGGCCACGATGCCGGCCGCGCCAATTGCCATGGCAGGGCCAATGCCGGGGGTTGTCCAACCGTAGCGCAGCGCACGAACATGGCGGCCGATGTCGTGCCCGACGGCAAGGAGGGCGGGCACGATCAGGAGAACGAGCACAAGTCCGAAACCGAGCCCGTAGGCGAGCGTGATCACCGTCGGCTTCAGGAACTGGGCATCCTTTGACGTCTCGTAGAGCAGCGGGGCCAGCCCCAGGACCGTCGTGGCGGTAGTGAGGAACACGGGCCTCAACCGGTCGGATGCACCGTCGACGATTGCCGCGACGATTCCTCGCTCGCCTGCATACTCGTCCACTGTCGTCACCAGGACGATGGAATCGTTGATGATGATGCCGATCATGCCGATGAGGCCCACGACCGAGAACATCGACAGCGGCACGTTCCAAAGGTAGTGGCCCCAGACCGCGCCGACGAGGCCGAAGGGGATGATGGCCATTACGACCAGGGGCCGGAACCACGACGCAAAGACCCAGGCAAGCACGAGGTAGATTCCCGTCAGGCAAAGGATCAGGCCGGTTCCTGCATCCGAGAGGAAATTGCGCTCGTCCTCGGCGAGTCCCGACCAGTGCGCCGAGATGCCGAAATCCTGCTCGATCTGTGGCAGGACCGCGCCTTGGATCTCTTCCGAAATTTGCCGGGCACGGTCGGCGTCGTCTTCAGACAGGTCTCCGGTGACCGAGACGACGGGAATGCCGTTCTCCCGGCGAATGGTCGAAAACCCGGTCCGGCGTTCGACGGACACGATGTCCGCGAGCGGCACGTAGACGCCTTCGCCTGCAGCCGCGGGTCCGGTCCGGATCAGAAGGCGCTCGAGAAAGTCGGCCGTCAGCTCGTCGGCCGGCAGCTCCACCCGGATGGCAGCGGATCGCGGCCCGTCAGGATAGGTTGCGGCCTCTATGCCGTTCAGTCGCGCACGGAGAGTTGCGCCCAGCGAATCGATGGTCAGGCCTAGTGCCTGCCCTTGCGGCGTCAATTCGAGAAGCAGCTCCTCCTTGTCGTAGCCGAGATTGTCCTCCAGGGCGGAAATCTCGCCGTATTGGCCGAGCTGGGACTTGAGCGCCTCAGCGGCCTCCTTGAGCACCTCGCTGGATGCGCCCGACAGCTCGACGTCGATCGCGTCGCCGCCCGGGCCACGCCGCCAGCCGCGAAAGCTGACCGTCTCGAGGAGAGTATGGCGCGGGACGGCGTCCTGGAGCTCGGCCACGAGTGCGAAGCTGGAATAGGGGCGAAGATCGGCGTCGATGAGCTCGATTGCTATCGAGCCCAGCTGATAGCTCTCCTTGGTTTCGGTCCCGGAAAGCCCGCGTCCCGAGTTGCCGCCGATTTCCGCGAGGGCGAACTTGATGGGGTTCAGCCCATGCTCGGCCTCGTACTTGGCGCCGAGTTCCTCGACCGTCCCTTGAAGCGTTCGCATCATTTCGAGCGTGTCGTTTCGAGTGGCGCCGGGCGCCATGGCGAAGTTGCCTGTGACCGAGTTCCGCTCAGGGGCATTGAAGAAGCGCCATGGCACTTCGCCGGAAATGAACAGGACGGCCTGACTGGCCAGCGTCAGGACTGCCAGCGCGATTACGGGATACCTGGCCCAGATGACGGCCCTGATGAAGGGGCGGAACAAGCGTTCCCGAACGAGGCGAAAGCCCTTGTTCACCTGGCGTGACGGCCAGTCATACCAGTGCCGTTGCGCGGTATGGGTCAGGGCATGCCGCATGTGGTTGGGCAGAATGACAAAGCACTCCACGAGCGAGGCGACCAGCACGACGATCACCGTGATCGGGATGTCCCGGATCAGGTCGCCGAAACGCCCCCCGATCGCAACAAGGCCAAAGAAGGCGATGATCGTCGTCATCGAAGCCGCGAAGACCGGCGTGAACATGCGTCTCGCCGCGCTTTCCGCAGCCACCGTCGGGCTCTCGCCGAGGCGGCGCGCGCGAAAGTCTGCATGCTCGCCGACAACAATGGCGTCGTCGACCACGATGCCAAGCGTGATGATGAGCGCAAAGAGCGAGATCATGTTGATGGTCAGTCCGGCGGCGAACATGATCGCAATCGTCGTGGTCATGGCGACCGGAATGCCGGCGGCGACCCAGAGCGCCGTGCGGGTGTTCAGGAACAGGAACAGCAGCGAAACGACAAGGGCCAGGCCGATGAGCCCGTTGTCCAGCAGGATGTTCAGTCGGCCCGTGATCGATTCCGCCAGCGTCCGAATCAGGCTGATCTCGACCCCCGTCGGCAGGGTTGCCTGCATTTCGGCGGCGACTTCCTCGACCTGGCGCTGCATGCGGATCGCATCGCCATTGGCCGAACGGTCGACGCGGATCGAGATCGCGGGATTCGGGCCGACAAAATAGGCACGGTCACGGTCCACCTCCCCGACCCTTACGCGCGCCACGTCTCCGACGGTGAGCGGCGTGCCGTCCTCCGTCGTGCGCAGGACGATTTCGGCGATTTGACCAGCGGATCTCTTGGCTACGCCGGTGCGCACGCGGGTGGCGCCCGAAACGTCTCCGGCCGGATCAGTCTCCGCCTCTTCCGCGATGGCGTCGGCTATCTGGCGCATGGTGACATCGTGACGGATAAGGTCGAGCGACGTGACCTCGACGACCGTTTCCGGGGCGGCGATGCCGCGTATCGTGCTGCGGGTGACCCCGACCGCAAACAGCCGGGAGACGAACTCGTCGGCAAAGTTGGCCAGCTGGTCAACGCCCACGGGCCCCTTGATGACTACGTCGGTGACCCGATCTGACCAGCGACGACGCACCGTCTTCGGATCGTCTGCATCGGCGGGGAGATCGGTCACGGAATCAATGGCCGTGCCGACATCTTCTTCCGCCTGTCGCATGTCCCAGCCCGGCTCGAACTCAAGGGTGATCGTGGCCTGGCCTTCGCGCGACCGCGAGGCCGTTTCCGTCACGCCATCCACGGCCTGAAGCGTAGGCTGCAGGACTTCGACTATGGCGGCGTCAACATCCTCCGCCCCGGCGCCGTCCCAGCCTACATTGATCGTGATGTCGTCGACGATGACATCAGGAAAGAACTGTGCCCGCATCTGGGGCGCGGCATAGAGTCCCGAGACCACCAGGACCACGAGAAGGAGATTGGCTGCCGTCCGGTGCCTCGTGAAGTAGGAAAGAATGCCGCCGGCGGCCTGACCCAGATCACGAGCCATCGCGCTGTCTCCCCGAACCGGCGGGTTTGGAGTCGCATGGAGCATGCCGGATCCGGTTCAGCGCCCGAATGCGCTGCCCGGGCTCAGGGACGCGAGGCTGGAGACCGCCGGTCCAAAGCGCCGTTGCGCGTCTGGCTGGAACCCCAAGTCGCAGCCGGCTGCATCCTCCGGGGCGGCGATCCTGCATCTCAGCCCCCCATCCTGCTTTCGATGCGTTCGACCATTTGGGCCGGGACCTTGTCTTTCTTGAGCGCGGTCAGGACGCGTTGCTTTGCCGCATCCGGCATGAACTGGTTGTTTTCCACGAATGCAACGAGTCGTGCGCGCCGTTCCGGATCCAGCGCCAGAAGATCCGGTTCCTCAACCGCAGGCTGACCCCCGCCAGGACGCACGGGTCGGATGCGAATCCCGGCACCGAGCAGCGGGGTTCGTTCCGCGACGATCTCGCGTCCGGCAAGTCCGGGCGCACGGACAATGACATCGTCGCCCTCGCTGCGCAGGACCTGCACACCCGCGACTTCGAGTCGGTCCCCCTCTCCGACGACGAGCACCTTTCCGGCGGCATCGACGGCACTTGCAGGCAGCCGGACCGCACGGGCGATCGGTGGCTCCATGATGCGGACGCCCACGAAGTCGCCGGGCCGGAATCCCGGCGCATCGTTCAGCCGCGCGAAAAGCAGCCGCCCGGTCTGGCCGGTGCCCACTGCCGCGCTTTCGCGGCTGATTCTGCCCGACGCTTCGAGATCCACGCCGAGAATGTCGATCGATGCAGTGACATCCGCACCGATCAATTGCCCGCCGTCGTTGAGCAGGCGCGCGTATTGGGGCGTGGAGACACGGAAGGAGACTTCAAGTTCGGTCGGGTCGATGATTCGCGCCAGGGTTTCGCCGGCCGAGACCAGCCCGCCGACGGTTGCCGTGACATCGCTCAGCACACCCGCGAACTCGGCCTCGATCCCGGTGTTCGCCAATCTCCGCTCGGCATCCGCAAAGGCAATCCGCCGACGCTCCAGCGCCGTCTTCGCCTGATCGATTCTTGCCTCGGCATTGGCTGCAGCCTGCCGACGCGACAGGACGACCTGGTTTGCGGTGGAAAGCGCAAGCTCGGCGGTTTCGACGGCGGCGGTGGATCCGACGCCGCGCTGCTGGAGGTCCATTTGGCGGTCAAGGGCGTTTGCGCGCAGCCGTGCCTGGTTTTCGGCAGCGAGGATTTCATCCGCGGCAAGCGCGCGCTGGCGTTCGGCGTCGCGAAGGTCGGCCTCCGCCTCCGAGAGATCGGCGTGCGCGGTATCGAGCGCTGACTGCGCCTCGACCGGATCGATGCGGACCAGAAGATCGCCTTCCTCGACCTCGCCGCCTTCCTCGACCTTTTCGGATGTCCAGATGACCTCGCCCGCCGTCGAGGCACGCAAGGCCAGGGTGCGCCGGGCACGGACCTCGCCAAAGGTCGACAGAACGGGGCGTATGGTTTCTGGCTGAACGGCAATGACATTTGCCGCGAACACCCTTTCCCGCTGAGGGCGCTGACGGGGTTCCTCCGAAAGGCGAGCCTCCAGCGCGCCCCGCACCATGTTCCCGGCATAGGCCAGCAGCCCGAGGGTCACGGACAGGAGGAACAGGCCGACAAGCGAGCGTCTCAGGAATCGCAAGGCATTTTCCGTTCAGTGCTTTCGCTTCATGGCGCATTATGTCGCTGAATCGCGAATTTGGCAAAATTCAGGAGATGAAACGTTCGCGAGCGCTATTTCCGTCGCGATTCTTCGGCGAGTCGCGGCATGATCTCCACGAAATTGCAGGGCCGGTGGCGATTGTCGAACTGGAAGGCGAGAATCTCGTCCCATGCGTCCTTGCAGGCGCCGGGGCTGCCGGGAAGCGCAAACAGATAGGTTCCGTTCGCCACGCCGCCGCAGGCGCGGCTCTGGACCGCCGAGGTGCCGATCTTCTTCATCGAGACCTGCGTGAAGACCGTGCCAAAGGCATCGACTTCCTTTTCGTAGACATCTCTGTGCGCCTCGACCGTAACGTCGCGTCCCGTCAGCCCGGTGCCACCCGTCGATAGAATCACGTCGATGTCGTCGCGCCGGCTCCATTCTCGCAGCAGTGCCGCAATTCGTGCACGGTCATCGGTCACGATTTCGCGGGCCACGAGTTTGTGGCCCGCATCCTCGATCCGCCCTGCGAGCATGTCTCCTGAACGGTCATCCGCACGGCTTCGCGTGTCGCTTACGGTCAGCACCGCGATGCGGACCGGGATGAATGCCCGGGTCTCGTCGATGCCGTTCATGCGCGCCGCCCTTCCAGCACGAGGCGGAGTGCAAGGGTGGCGAAGATGGAAGCGGAAAGGATGCGAAAGGCCTGCTCAACCCTCGGTGTTCGGGCCATCAGGTGGGCGATGCTGCCAGAGAACGCCCCGACGGCGCCGTTGATGAAGAATCCTCCGACAGCGATGACCGCGCCCAGTATCAGGAATTGCGGCAGGACGGCGCGGCCAGGATCCACGAATTGCGGCACGAATGCCAGGATGAAGAGGGCAACCTTGGGGTTGGTCAGATTCACGATCAGCCCGTCCCTGAAGGCCCGGGCATGGCGGATGTCGGGCATGCCCGGTGCACCGAGCGGTGCGCGAAGGGTCTTCTGTGCCAGCCAGAGCAGATAGGCGACGCCCGCATATCTCACAACGTCGAACAGGATCGGGTGCTGGGCCACCAGGTAACCGAGGCCAAGGCCTGTCAGCGTCACTTGCACCATTGCGCCTGTGGATACCCCCGCCGAAGCCGCGAGGGCTGAGCGCATGCCGCCGCGCGTGCCTTGCGCAAGGCAGAAAAGCATGTCGGCACCGGGAGTCAGGTTCAATGCCAGCGCAGCCGGAATGAAGGCGATCATGACCAGCGGCTCGATCATGGAGCGACCTCGAAGATGCGGCCCGAGGGACCGAGGTTGCAAACCCGGGTCTTGCCGATCTGTCCTGACCGACCCCAGGAATCGTGGATATGGCCGCATAGCGCCAGCCTTGGCTGAACGCGTTCGATCGCGTCGCGTATGGATGCCGATCCGACGGACAATCCGTTCGAGGTCGCGTCTGCGACACCCTTTGGCGGAGAGTGCGTGACAAGGATGTCTGCGGATTGGCATCGCTGCAGCATTGCGTCGGCGGCAGCCTCGTCCAGATCGCATGACCAGGGGCCGAATGGCGTGACAGGCACGCCGTATCCGAGGCCGAACAGGCGAAGGTCCCCGAATTCGGTTCCTTCGCCATGAAGCACGATCGTGCCTGCTCGGGTTGCGTTGCGAAGCTCTTTCGCGCTCTCGGCATTGCCTGGCACGACGACCATCGGGCATCCGATGCCGTCTAGCATGCGCATGGCATCGTCGAGCCCTTCCCGCATGTTGCAGAAGTCTCCTGCCCCGATGACCAGGTCCGCCTCCTGGCTCAAGGAGATCAAGGCCTCTGCCTTCGTCTTCGAATGGTGCAGGTCGGAAAACGCAAGGATGTTCATTTCCGGAGCTTGTCCTTGAGGCTGAGAAGATCAGCCCATGTCTCGCGTTTGGCTTCCGGCGTGCGCAGCAGGTAGGCGGGGTGGAACATCGGAAGCGTCGGCTTACCCAGAGCCTTCTTCCAATTCCCACGCAGCCTCGTGATTCCGCGCTGTCCGAGAAGCGCCAGGCAGGCATGGTTGCCCATGGCGACGATCAGGTCGGGATTGACGAGTTCGACATGCCGCTCGAGAAAGGGCAGCATCATTTTCATTTCTTCAGGCTTCGGGTCGCGGTTCTGCGGTGGCCTCCAGGGCAGCACGTTGGCTATGTAAAGCGCCTTTTCACGGTCTGATTCAGTGCGGAAAAGGCCGATGTGGCTGAACATCAGGTCAAGCAGCTGTCCTGCGCGTCCCACGAAGGGCCGGCCTTCGATGTCTTCGTCGCGCCCCGGGGCTTCGCCAACGATCATCACGCGCGCATTGGCATTGCCGTCCGAGAACACAAGCTGCTTGGCGCCGCGCTTGAGCTCGCAGTGTTCGTAGACTTCCATTGCTGCCCTGAGCGATGCGAGATCGGCTGCCCCCGCGGCCGCGGTCCTTGCGATGGCGGCGGCGTCGGCTTCAGGCGCTGTGTCCTGGGCCGGCGCTCGCCTTGGCGGCTCCACGGCCTTCGGCAGCGCGGTCCGGTCGACAGGCGCATCCAGAATCGCTTCATCCGCGCCGCACGCGATCTGCCATTCGAGGGACGCCTTCATTGCCTGGAATTCCATGACGGAGAAGCTACGCGGGAGTGGCCTCAGGGACAATGCCTGCAATGCCCACGGGCGAAAATTCCAAGCGCGGGTTCTGCGGAATGCCCGAGCAGCCTGGACATGAGCGGCCTGATGGCCAGACGAGCCGGTTCTTAGGTCTCATTCCGCTTCACTCGCGGCTCGGTGCCGTCGATCAACCGCCGGATATTGGCGCGGTGCGACCAGAAAACGACAATCGCCATGAACAGTGTTGCCACGACCAATTGGCCTTGCCCGAGCAGGAATGCCACGGCTGGCGTGAGTGCGGCCGCCCCCAGCGCCGACAGGGAAGAGATTCGCGATACCAGAAACACGCCGAGCCAGACGGCCATAGCCGCGAACCCGACCAGGGTGCTGAATCCTGCCAGGGCGCCAAGCAGGGTTGCCACGCCCTTTCCTCCCCGGAAGCCGAGCCAAACGGAAAAGACATGGCCCAGGAATGCCGCGAGCCCGGCAATCTGCGCGGCGTCTTCGCCAGCAACGGCTCTCGCGACAACGACCGCGACGAGGCCCTTTGCGGCGTCAAGGAGCAGCGTCGTCAGTGCTGCGACCTTGGAGCCGCTGCGCAGGACATTGGTAGCGCCGATATTGCCGGATCCGATGCCGCGCGGGTCGGGAAGGCCGAACGCCCGCGACACGAGCAGCCCGAAGGGAATTGAACCTGCCAGATAGGCCAGCAACGCCGTGACCAGGATCTCCGCAATGGACGTGTCGAATGCCGGCATCATCTGTCTCCCGCTGGGGCAGCCATGGCGCGCGCCGTGTTGGCGGCAGGCGTCTCAGCTCAACGCACGGCTCAGGGTCTCTGCCCGTCGGCCCGCAACCCAGGTGCCGAGAACCCTTCCCTGCAGCCGAGCCTCGTCGAAGGGCGTGTTCTTGGACTTCGAGTGCAGCTTGAACCTGTCAAGCACGAATGGCGCGTCGGGGTCGAAGAGGACGAGGTCAGCGGGCGCGTCTCTGCTCAGGCGGCCAGCGGGAAGCCCGAGCCGTGTTGCCGGCGATAGCGACAGGGCGCGCCAGAGCGTCGGCAGGTCCAGTTGGCCTGCATGTACCAGGCGCAATGCTGCGGGAAGAAGCGTCTCGAGGCCAATTGCCCCGGACGCCGCCTCCTCGAAGGGCAAGCGCTTCGATTCCTCGTCCTGGGGCGTGTGCATCGAACTTATGATGTCTATCAGGCCGTTCGCCATGGCGTCCACGACTGCAAGCCGGTCGTCCTCTGAGCGCAACGGCGGCTTGACCTTGAAGAACGTCCGATAGTCGCCGATGTCGATTTCGTTCAGGGTCAGGTGGTGGATCGAGACTCCGGCCGTGATGTCCAGCCCGGCCTCCTTGGCGCGTTCGAGTCGGCGGAGCGCACGCGACGTGGTCACTTGGTCGGCGTGGTATCTTGCGCCTGTCATTTCGACAACGGCAACGTCCCGATCAAGGCCCATTCGTTCGGCCAGCGGCGAGACCGAGGGAAGCCCCCTGAGCGCCGCGAACTTTCCGCTTGTGGCCGACGCCCCGGATGAGAGTTCCGGTTCCTGAGGGTGCCCGATCACGAGGGCACCAAGCGAAGCCGCATAGGTCAAGCAGCGCGCGAAGACCTTGGTGCTCTGAACGACACGGTCGCAGTCGGAAAAGGCCACGGCGCCCGCGTCAAGAAGGAAGCCGATCTCGGCCATTTCGCGACCTTCGCGGCCACGGGTCAATGCCGCCATGGGCAGGACATTGACGAATGCGGCCTCATTCGCCCGTCGGCGAACGAACTCCAGAACTTCGGGCGTGTCGATGGCAGGCAGCGTGTCCGGTCGGGTGACCATTGTCGTGATTCCGCCTGCAGCGGCCGCCATGCCGGCGGTGCGGAAGCTCTCCTTGTGGCGTTCGCCGGGTTCGCTGACCTTGACGCCGATATCGATGATGCCGGGCGCCAGGCAATTCCCGGTGCAATCGATCTCTTCCGCATCGTCCATGCCTTGCGGACCAACGATCACGCCGTCGCGTACGGCCAGGGTTCCGGCCTCGCTGGTCCCCATCTCGGGATCGATCAATCGGGCATTCCGGAAGATCAGCGCGGTCATGCGTGTCAGGTGTCAGAACTGCAACAGAATCTCAAGGGAATTGTCCGGAACGCCTGACGTCCTTGTGCCGCTTCCCGGGCGCGGCGCATTCGCTCTTCGCAGGCCTTTTGCAGGGGCGGCCACCACCTGCACAAGCGCAAACCGCGACGCGTCGTTGCGTGCTCTTGCACCGAACGGCTCGACCGCCAACTTGCCCGGACACGCCCGATCTGTGAGCCGAAGGCGCGTCGCCCCGAGTGTGCAGGCCCGATTCGCCACTGCGGAGAATCCCGGCCGCACGATTGTGATCGATGCCGGCCTGATGTCCGAATCAAGGTAGAATGCTCCATGTGATCGCCAGACATCCGGACGTCAGGTCACCTGCCGGTGAATTGGCGGTGGATGGCCTCTGCGGCGGCGTGCGCGCCAAGCAGGGCGCCTTCCTGCCATCCGGGCAGGGCGGTCACCTGGTCGCCGGCAAAGTGGAACGGTCCGTCGCCCTCGCGCAGCGTTGCTGCGGCATCGGGATTGGTCCGTGGCCATCCGCCATTCTGAAACGGAACGTTAAGCCAGGCGCGGCTGATGCCGCATTCCATCTCGCTGGCATATCCCGGGTGCAGCGGTTCGCCTTCTTCCAACGCGGCGCGAAGGCGCTCCTGCGCCGACATGGCGGAATAGCGCCGCCCCGCCCCCGAACTCCAGATATAGGCACCGACCAGCACGCCCTTGGGCCTGTGATAGCCGTTGCACGGATACCAGATCTGGGTGATGTCGCTGTCGGTCCAGGAAATTCCTCCGTAGATCGCCGAGTCGTCCTCCCAGAAGCGCCGCCTGGCCTGAAAGGCGACTTTCACTGCCTCGACGAAATCCAGCGATTCAATCGCGGCCTGCGTTTCGGGAGAGAAGTCGTTCGGGACGTCCTTCAGCACGGGCGCGGGGATCGTGCAGATGGCATAGTCGGCCTGGACGGCCCGTTCCGCGCCGCCCGGACCGCGATAGACGATCCGGACCCCGTGGTCCTCGCGTCGGATCTGCTCGACGATGCACTCGTACCGGACGAGATCGCCGATGCGCTCTGCAAAGGCGCGGACGATCGCGTCCATGCCGCCGACGGGCTGGAACAATGTCGGGTTCTGGTTGAGGAAATGACTGAAATGAAGCTTGTACTGCCAGAAGTCCGCGCCCAGCAATTCGCCGAAGTCCAGCCTTTCCTCGGCATCGCCAGCCTTCAGCCCCGCGTGGACAGTTGCGCCCTGATGGCCGGCACGGTTGGTGCCGGCATAGCTTCGATCTTCCTGCAGGCCGCCGAAACTCGTCAGCAT
>JAPPCV010000179.1 GCA_028824715.1 Boseongicola sp.
GGCTTCCTGGGGCTGCTCTACACGCCGACCGCGATGATCATTGCGCAGACGATCCTCATCGCTCCCATCGTGGTGGCCTTGTCGCGCCAGGTCCTCGAAGACCTGCATCTCGAATACGCGGAGCAATTTCGTTCCCTTGCCCTTTCGGCACGTCAGATCATCCAGGCACTGTTATGGGATGGCCGCTTTGCGCTCTTTACCGTTGCCCTCGCCGGTTTCGGACGTGCCGTGGCCGAGGTTGGCGCTGTCATGATCGTGGGCGGCAACATAGATCATCTGACCAGGGTCATGACGACCGCGATCACGCTTGAGACGTCAAGAGGCAACCTGCCGCTCGCGCTGGCCCTTGGCATAGTGCTGCTTGCGCTTGCCATGGCCGTGACGGCCGCGGTGCATGGGCTCCGTGCAGGCACTGCCGGACATGCCGATGCCTGACCGCATGGCCAGGAATGAAGCGACCGGGACGCGAGCGTGCCGAATAGAACTAAGGGCGCTGGCATACGATGTGGCAGGGACCAGGCTGATCGACGTCCCCGCGCTCACGCTCAGGCCGACCGGCACGACGGTCGTGATGGGACCGAACGGCGCAGGCAAGAGCCTCCTTCTGCGCCTGATGCACGGGCTGATCCCTCCCTCTGCCGGAGAGATACTGGTCGGGGGAAAGCCGCTCTCGCCTGAACAGTGCAAGGCCCAGGCGCTGGTGTTTCAGAAGCCCGTGCTTCTTCGGCGCTCGGTGGCGGCGAACATCGACTTCGTCCTCAAGGCGCGCGGCAAGGACCGAAGCCGTTGCCGCGACCTGCTGGACCGCGTGGACCTTGGTTCGCTGGCCGACCGTCCGGCCCGCCGCCTGTCCGGCGGTGAGCAGCAGCGACTGGCGATCGCGCGGGCGCTCGCGACCGACCCGGGCACGCTGTTTCTCGATGAACCGACCGCCAGCCTTGATCCGGAATCCGTCCAGGCGATCGAAGGCATCGTGACGGCGGCGGCTCGGGACGGCGTCCGCATCATCTTTGTGACCCACGACGTCCAGCAGGCCCGGCGCCTGGCGGAAGACGTCGTGTTCCTGAGCAACGGTCGCGTTGCCGAAGAGGCGTCGGCCGACGACTTTTTCAACGGCCCGGAAACCGACGTGGCGCGGGCCTACCTGTCCGGCCATCTCGACCGGCTTGTGGAGACATGAAATGCGATTCCTGACGATTCTCTTTCTGGCGACCCTTGGAGGAATGGCCGATGCCGCGGACGTCATCCTGCAATCCACCACCTCGACCGCGAATTCCGATCTCTACGACCATCTGCTGCCCGAGTTCGAGGAAACGTCAGGCATCAAGGTCAGCGTCGTCGCCGTGGGAACGGGCCAGGCGATCCGCAACGCGGTCAATTGTGACGGCGACGTGCTGCTCGTGCATGCAAGGCCGGCCGAGGAGAAATTCGTCGCCGACGGCGGCGGCGTCGAACGGTTCGACGTCATGTTCAACGATTTCGTCATTGTCGGTCCGCAGGCAGATCCCGCGGGAATTGCCGGACTTGACGATGTCGGGGCGGCGCTGAAGCGGATCGCCGAAGCCGAAGCCATCTTCGCGTCAAGAGGCGACGATTCCGGAACCCACCGCAAGGAGCGCGCGCTTTGGGAAATGACCGGGATCGATCCGGCCCCGGCCTCGGGCCTCTGGTATCGAGAGACCGGGTCGGGCATGGGCGCCACGCTGAACGCGGGAATCGGCATGGGCGCCTATGTCATGACCGACCGGGCCACCTGGATCACCTTTGGCAACACGCAGGATTACAGGATCCATGTCGAAGGCGATCCGCTGCTCTTCAATCAGTACGGGGTAACGCTCATAAACCCGGAGAGGTGTCCGAACGTTCGGGCAGAGGAAGGCCAGGCCCTCGTTGACTGGCTGATCTCCGAAGAGGGCCAGGGCGCGATCGCGTCACACAGGAAGGGAGGACAGCAGCTGTTCTTTCCGAACGCCCGGGCGGCAAGATGACCGGGCGGGCCCGCGAATACCTGACAGTCCATGAACTGGCCGACCTGCTGCGTGTCAAGGAACGCAAGGTGTACGACCTGGCTGCCTCGGGCAAGGTGCCGTGCTCGCGGGCAACGGGCAAGCTCCTGTTTCCCGAAGCCGAGATCCGGGCATGGATGATGAGCCCGCGCACCGGGCCGGCAGGCCGGTCGGATCGGCCGAACGTGATTCTTGGCAGCCACGACCCGTTGCTGGAATGGGCTGTGCGACAGTCGCGCTGCGGCCTTGCCCTGCTCCTCGACGGCAGCCGGGACGGGGCGGCCCGGTTCAATGCCGGAGAGGGCATTGCCGCCGGCCTGCATGTTCTCGATGCCGGCGCGAACACGTGGAACGAGGCCTTTGTCGACGGGGAGTGTTCCGGGCAGGACGCCGTTCTCCTGTCCTGGGCCACGCGTCGCCGCGGCCTCGTTACGCGGCCTGGGGACGGGGGCCGCTACAAGGGCGTGGGCGACCTGGCGGGCAGGAAGGTCGTCGCGCGGCAAAGCGAGTCCGGCACGGACATCCTGCTCAGGCACCTGCTGGCGAGAGAAGGCATCGCGACGGACGACGTCCAGTTCACCGATCCGGTGCGCAGCGAGCAGGATGCCGTGCTTGCCGTTGCCGAAGGGCTGGCCGAAGTGACGCTTGGGCTGGAGTCCGTGGCGAAGCCGTTCGGCCTTGCCTTTGTGCCCCTTGTGCTGGAGCGGTTCGACATTCTCGTTGATCGCGGCGCCTACTTCGACGAACCGTTCCAGGCGCTCCTGGCCTTTTGCCAGAGCCCGGTGCTTGCGAAACGGGCGGAAGCGCTCGGTGGCTACGATGTCTCCGGGCTGGGCGGGGTGCGCTGGAACGCCTGAACGCGGATGCGCTTCATGCTGGACCCGGTCCGGGAAGTCCGGCCCCTTTGCCAAGGTCGGGTGCGGCTCCTAGTGGTTGTCTCGCGGCACGCCCTTGGAGCGTGCGATGTCCTGGTAGTCCGCCGCACCCTTCAGGACCATGCCTTCCGAGAATTGCGCGGTCCTTTCGCGAAAGATCTCTTGCCAGGGTGACTGGCTTTCCGGGGCGAACGGCCTTTCGGGCAGGGCCGTGCGACGCCTCTCAAGCTCGGACTCGTCGACGAGCACGTTGGCGCTGCACGCCTTGAGATCGATGCGGATCCGGTCCCCGGTCCGGACGACCGCCAGTCCTCCGCCCGCGGCCGCTTCCGGGGAAGCGTTGAGGATCGACGGCGAGCCCGAAGTTCCGGACTGCCTTCCGTCGCCCAGGCAAGGCAGGGAATGCACGCCTCTCTTGAGCAGGTAGGCGGGCGGACGCATGTTCACGACCTCGGCTCCTCCGGGATAGCCGATTGGCCCCGCGCCTCGCATGACGAGAATGCACTCTTCGTCGATCTCCAGGGCAGGGTCGTCAATGCGTTCGTGATAGTCCTCGATCGAATCGAACACGATCGCGCGACACTCGAAGGCGTCGGGATCGTTCGGGTTCGAGAGGTAGCGGTCCCGGAATTCCCTGGAGACCACGCTTGTCTTCATGATCGCGCTCTCGAAGAGGTTGCCCTTGAGGTTGATGAAGCCGGCATCCTGCATCATCGGCGCCGCAACGGTCTTGATGACGTCCGGGTTCTCGCTTCTTCGCCCTTCGCAGTTTTCGCCGATGGTCTTGCCATTTGCGGTCAGCGCGTCCGGATGCGGCAACAGGGCCGCCTCCAACAATTCGCCCACGACCGCCGGAACCCCGCCGGCGCGGTGATAGTCTTCGCCGAGGAATTCACCGGCGGGCTGGAGGTTCACGATAAGTGGTATCCCGTGTCCCAGGTTCTGCCAGTCGTCATTGCAGAGCGGGACTCCGAGATGCCGGGCGATGGCCGCCAGGTGGATGGGCGCGTTTGTCGAGCCGCCGATGGCCGAGTTGACGACGATGGCGTTCTCGAAGGCCTTGCGCGTCATGATGTCGGACGGCCTTCGGTCGGAACGCACCATCTCGACGATCTGGCGGCCGGTTTCGTAGGCCATCTGCCCGCGTTCCCGGTAGGGCGCAGGAATCGCCGCCGAGCCGGGCATCTGCATTCCCAGCGCTTCCGCCAGGCTGTTCATGGTCGTGGCGGTTCCCATTGTGTTGCAATACCCGGTGGACGGCGCGGACGAGGCCACCAGTTCCATGAACCCGGCATCGTCGATTTCGCCGGCCGCATGGAGTTCGCGCGCCTTCCAGACGATCGTCCCGGAACCGGTGCGCTGGCCGCGAAACCAGCCGTTCAGCATTGGTCCGACCGACAGGGCGATCGCGGGGACGTTCACCGTGGAGGCGGCCATGAGAAGCGCCGGGGTCGTCTTGTCGCAGCCGATCAGCAGGACGACCGCATCGATGGGATATCCGTAGAGCGACTCGGTCAGCGACAGGTAGGCAAGGTTGCGGTCAAGCGATGCCGTCGGGCGCTTGCCGGTTTCCTGGATCGGATGCACCGGGAATTCCATTGCCGTCCCGCCGCCGGCGTTCACGCCGTCGCGCACGCGCTTGGCAAGCTCGAGATGATGGCGGTTGCAGGGCGAGAGGTCGCTGCCGGTCTGGGCGATACCTATGATGGGCTTGCCTGACTGCAGCTCTTCAGGGGTCAGCCCGTAGTTGAAATATCGTTCGAGATAGAGCGCGGTCATCTCGTGATTGTCTGGATTGCTGAACCATTTCCGGCTTCGAAGCATGGGCTTGGGCACCTCAAACATTCCCCCTGTTTTCTTCGGGGTAGTCGAACAGATTGGGGTTTTCTAGCGAAATGCGCATTTGATGGCGCCCTTGACGCGAACAGCCCTCAGGACCGGCTTCGACGCGAGGCGCGCCCGCGATGCAGATCCTAGAACAGGAACCCGATGCCAAATCCGATGACGGCGACGGCCACCAGAACAAGCGCTCGGCCAAGCCACGGCCGCCGATCCGGTGCGGCGGGGCCCTGTGTTTGCCGGGCCAGGATCTCCTCGGCAATCTCCGGCAGCTTCGGCCCGAACCGGCTCAACACCCGCAGCGTCTGCACCGCCTCGCGGAGGATGGCCTTCGGGCCGATGTTTTCGGTGATGTAGCGCTCGACGGTCGGCCGGGCGACATTCCAGATGTTCATGTGCGGATCAAGGGACCGCGCGACGCCTTCGACCACGACCATGGTTCTTTGCAGCAGCAGCAACTCGGTCCGCGTCTCCATTCCGAACCGTTCCGTGACCTCGAAGAGATGGCTCAAGAGCCTTGCCATGGAGATCCGGCTGGCCTCGATGCCGAATATCGGCTCTCCGACGGCACGAAGCGCCTGCGCGAACTCGTTGACATCGCGGTCCTTGGGGACATACCCGGCCTCGAAATGAACTTCGGCGACGCGCTGGTAGTCCCGGCGAATGAAGCCGATGAGAATCTCGGCGTAGACGCGGCGCGTATAGGCGTCGATCCGTCCCATGATTCCAAAGTCGAGGGCCACGAGGTCGCCGTTCCTGGCCACGAGGATGTTCCCTTGATGCATGTCGCCGTGAAAGTACCCGTCGCGCAGGGCATGGCCCAGGAATGTCGACATCACCTTTTGGGCAAGCCGGACCCGGTCGTGCCCCGCCCGGTCAAGAGCGTCCAGGTCGCTGAGCGGAATGCCGTCAAGCCAGTCGAGCGTCAGCACGCGTCGCGACGACAGGTCCCACCTCGTCCTGGGAACGCGAATGCCTTCGTCCTTTGCTGCGTTCGCGGCGAATTCGGACGCGTTCGCGGACTCGAGCCGAAGGTCCAGTTCGGCCATGACCACGCCTTCGAAATGCGCGACGACATCAACAGGCCTTAGCCGCCTTGACCCGGGCGCCAGCGTCTCGATCACCCGGGCCGCGAAGTAGAAGGCGTCAATGTCGCGTCGCATGTTTCGCACGATCTTTGGGCGAAGGACCTTGACGGCAACCGCTTCGCCAGATCCTGCAAGCCGGGCCTTGTGAACCTGTGCAATGGAAGCGGCCGCCACCGAGTCGGAAAAGTCCGAGAAGAGTTTCTCGACGGGAGCGCCCAGCTCGGCCTCGATCGTCTCCCTTGCCGCGGCGGTCGGGAAGGGCGGCAGCTTGTCCTGAAGGACGAGCAACTGCTCCGCCAGGTCGCGGCCGACAACGTCCGGCCGGGTCGAAAGGGTCTGTCCGAGCTTTATGAACGCCGGCCCCATTGCCATGAGCGCCCGGGTCACCGTCGGCAGATTCGGGTCGCCCTTGTGGCCAAGCCACTTGAACGGCCAGCCGAGCACGCGCGCCGCAATGCGTACCGACGGCGGCGCGTCCATGGCCTCCAGCACCGCTCGCATCGCCCCGGTGCGTTCGAAGGTCGCCCCGGTGCGAACCAGCCGAAAGATGTTGTGCGGACCGCGCATCTAGATCTTCCATCCCGAGTGCAGTGCCGCGACGCCCATGGACAGGTTGCGATACCTGACCTGTTCAAACCCGGCCTCGCGGATCATCTCGGCAAACGTTTCCTGGTCCGGAAAGCGACGGATCGATTCGACAAGGTACTGGTAGCTGTCCCTGTCCCCCGTGACCGCCTGGCCCATGCGGGGGATCACGTTGAAGGAGTAGAGATCGTAGACTCCCTGCAGGATCGGGACTGTCACGCGGGAGAACTCCAGCACCATCAACCGCCCGCCCGGCCTGAGCACGCGGAAGGCCTCAGCCAGCGCATCCGCTGTCCTCGTGACGTTTCGAATGCCGAAGGAGATCGTGCACACGTCAAAGCCGGCGTCCGGAAAGGGAAGGGCCATCGCGTCGCCTGCCACCCAATCGACGCGGTCCGACAGGCGGGTCCTTGCGGCCCGCTTGCGTCCCTCGTCGAGCATCGGCTCCGTCATGTCCAGAACGACAGCGGACGCCTCGGGCGCGCGCCTCAGGAACCGGAGCGCAACGTCTCCCGTTCCGCCGGCCACGTCCAGAATGCGCTGCTGGCCTCGCGGCGCCAGCCAGTCCATCATCGCATCCTTCCAGAACCGATGAATGCCGCCTGACATGAGGTCGTTCATCAGGTCGTATCGCGACGCGACGCTGGAAAAGACGTCCTGGACCAGGCCGGCCTTGTCGTCCTCGCGCACCTCGCGGGCACCGAAATGCGTTGTGCTCTCGTTTTCGTCGATCATCGTGGCCTTTCGCGACGAGCCGCCAAACCCCGTCCTTGTATGTTCAGAAAACCAAGGGAATCAACCTTGTCCGCCGCTGTTTCTGGCCTGAGGGCAATGTGGACAACTTCCCTTTGGAAGACGGTGTCCGATTCGGATATCCTGCAGGAACGCCGCCCTCTCGAGGAACGCGGGACGGCGGCTGCCGGGGCGGGCCACGTCCCGGAAGCCGTGAAGGAGGAAGGGGCCCGGTACCATGGCAGCAGTCGATTCCGGCAGGAGTTCAAGCGTGTCGGCAACCGGTTCCGCGGACGGGCATGCCTGAGCTTCCGGAGGTCGAAACCGTCCGCAGAGGCCTGCTGCCGGTGATGGAAGGCACGCGGATCCTGCGCGTCGACGTCAATCGTCCGGACCTTCGCCGGCCTTTGCCGAAGCGCATGGCAGAGCGGGTTTCGGGGACGCGGGTCATGTCGCTGCGCCGTCGCTCGAAATACCTGCTTGCGGATCTGTCGAGCGGGGAAACGCTGCTTGTGCATCTCGGCATGTCGGGCCGCATCCTGGTTTCGGGTGAAGCGCCAGGCGTGTTCCGGAACCGGCACGTGATGCACGACAGGCACGATCATGTCGTGTTTCACATGGAAGGCGGCGCCCGCGTGACCTTCAACGACCCGCGCCGCTTCGGCGCCATGGACCTGGTGGCGACGGAATCCGCAGAGCGACATCGACTGCTGGCCACGATCGGGCCGGAGCCGCTCGGGAACGCGTTCGACGAAGTCTACCTGACCAGAACCCTGAAGGGCCGCCGCACGACAATAAAGGCCGCGCTCCTGGACCAGCGCGTGGTGGCGGGCCTGGGCAACATCTATGTTTGCGAAGTGTTGCATCGGGCGGGGGTTTCGCCGACCCGGCGTGTGTCGCGCCTCGCTGCCGGAAGGATCGCGAGCCTCGTGCCGATTGTCCGGGACGTGCTTTTCGAAGCGATAGCCGCCGGCGGCTCCAGCCTCAGGGACTATCGGCAGGCGGACGGGGAACTGGGTTACTTCCAGCACACCTTCCGCGTCTATGGCCGCGACGGCGAGACCTGCGTGAAGCCGGGCTGCGGCGGGAGGGTCGTGCGCACGGCGCAGTCCGGCAGGTCCAGCTTCCATTGCCCGCAATGCCAGAGATAGGGGCACCTGCGACAAGTCGTTGACGGCATGCACGCCGCCCTTGGACATGAATTCGCGGGTGCGTGGGGCGATCTGGGCCAGCTCCCTGCCACCGTTCAGGCGCGTCGATCCAGGGCGTGCCTCGGGCGGTTGCGGCCCTTTTGCCCGAGACTTGCGGCTTGGCCGAAGCCTGCGAGGCCGCTGCGGCGACCGGGCGGACGATATGCCTTTCTCGCAGGGCCTTCAGTTGCAGGCGCGACACGCACGTCAAGGCGAACGGATCGCCCAGCCCGGCGATGCGCGCCCCACACATGGCTTGATCTGCCTCCCGTGATTGGTAAGGCTTCCCGTGACCGAAACTGCCGGAACCGATCACATGGCATTTGAGACGATCATCGTGGAGACGGAAGACCACGTCACGACAATTCGCATGAACCGCCCGGACGTGATGAACGCGTTGAGCATCGAGTTGCTCGGAGAGCTTTCGCGCGCGCTCGACCAGGCCTCCGCAGACGACAAGGTGCGTTGCATCATCCTGACCGGCTCGGAGAAGGCGTTTGCCGCCGGCGCCGACATCAAGGAAATGTCGAACAAGACCTTCGTGCAGGCACTTACGGAGGATCTGTACACGGCAGAGAGCGAGGCAATCCTGAGGTGCCGCAAGCCGATCATTGCAGCCGTCGCCGGCTACGCCCTGGGCGGTGGATGCGAACTGGCCATGACATGCGACTTCATCATCGCGGCGGACACGGCCAAGTTCGGCCAGCCCGAGATCAACCTCGGAATCGTTGCTGGCATCGGCGGCACGCAGCGCCTGACGCGCTTCGTGGGCAAGTCCAAGTCCATGGACATGCACCTCACCGGGCGCTTCATGGATGCCGCGGAAGCGGAACGCTCGGGCCTGGTGAGTCGCGTCGTCCCGGCGAAGAAGCTGATGGAAGAGGCAACATCCGCGGCGCGGCGCATTTCCGAGAAGTCGATGCTGACGAGCATGGTCGTGAAGGAGGCGGTGGACCGCAGCTACGAAACGACCCTCCGCGAGGGCATCCTGTTCGAACGGCGGATGTTCCACGCACTTTTCGCGTCCCGCGACCAGGCGGAGGGCATGGCTGCCTTCCTGGAAAAGCGCGAACCTCGCTTCCGCGACAAATAGGGTCTTTTCAAAGTCACGGGATTTCGCTATTGGCCCGGCCTGCATGCGCGTGGAGCCCGCTCAGGCTATGTGTCTGCCGGTCTGGTGGCCGGCCCGGGTTTCATCGCAATCTGATGCAGACCCGGAACAGGGACCACGAACATGGCATACACGCCACAATCCAAGAAACGCGCCCGGCAGAGCGTTCGTCGCCAGGCCGTCAACAAGGCGCGCCGCTCGCGCATTCGCACGCATCTCAGGAAAGTCGAGGACGCGATCGCGTCGGGCGACATGAAAGCGGCGCAGGACGAGCTACGACAGGCGCAGCCCGAGCTCATGCGCGGCGTCACGAAGGGCATCTACCACAAGAACACGGCCGCCCGGAAAATGTCGCGCCTTGCCGCGCGCGTCAATGCAATGAACTGATCGGACTGCTGGCCTGACGGACCGCTTGCTTGCCTGACCCTGATGCCTGGCGGCGCCTAGCGGTTTGCGCCGGGGATCCAGAGCACGTCGGCCCGACCCTCGTCGTTCGCGATGCGGGCCGCGCAGAACAGCCAGTCTGACAGGCGGTTGAGATAGGTCAGCGCGGCCCCGTTCACCCCTTCAGAGCTTGCGAGCTCGACCGCCAGCCGTTCCGCCCGGCGAGCAACCGTTCGTGCAAGATGCAGGTGCGCGGCAAGTTCGGACCCTGCAGGAAGGATGAACGACTTCAACGGCTCGAGCCGCTCGATCATCGCGTCGATTTCCGCCTCCAGCCGCCTTGTCTGGCCGTCCGACATCCTGAGCACCGGATATCCGGCCTCGCCATCCTTCTCCATGTCCGGGCGGCAAAGATCCGCTCCCAGGTCGAACAGGTCGTTCTGGATGCGAGACAGGGCGTCGTCGATGCTCTCTCCCCTGGCATGCAGTCTCGCAACGCCGAGGGCCGCGTTCAGTTCGTCCACGGTGCCGTATGCCGAGACCCGTTCTGAATGCTTGGGCACGCGATCGTTGTTGCCAAGCGCGGTGTCGCCGCCGTCGCCGGTTCTGGTGTAGATCTTGTTCAGGACGACCATGTCAGCTTCCTCATCCGACAAGGACAAATGCCAGGATCAGCATGACGGCAACGGCCTGTGCGTAGATCCGGTACCGCATGATCCTGTTGGCGTGCTTCCGGTTGAAATCGCCTCCGCGGGCAAACCCGCCGATTCCGGTCATGAGCACGAGCAGCACGATGATCACGGCGATCACCACCGGAATGAAAAGCGGGTTGTCAAGCGGCATGATCTCTCCCAGGCGTCGACAAACGGCACGTGAGCGGCGGAGGCCCTCGTTCAACCGCGCGACATGAACCGGTCCGTCATGCGTGTCGTCATAAACCGTTTTGCCAGGTAAATGAACTTCGTCGGGACGGTTACACGGTATCTGGGGCGAGGGTTTGGATGCGTCAAGGCGTGCACGACGCAACGCGTGACGGCGCTGGCAGGCAGTTCGAACGGGTCGGGCTTCGTTGAATCGCTGTAGAGCCGCGGTTCGAGCCTTGTCCGGTATTCTTCAGCTCTGGCGGAGGACGGCGCGTCGATCCACCTCTTGTAATGCGGGACCGAGTTCTGGCGGATCTTGCTTGTTATCGGCCCGGGCTCGATCAGGATCACGCGGATGCCGGTGCTTCGCAACTCCCGGCGCAGCGTGTCGGCCCAGCCCTCGACAGCGAACTTGGTCGAGTTGTAGGAGCCGCGCCACGGAAGCGCGAAGAAGCCGAGCACGGAGGAGTTCATGAGGATTCTTCCGTGACCCTGTCGCCGGAAGGCGGGCAGCAGGCACCTCGTCAACTCATGGTGCCCGAAGAAGTTCGCCTCGAAATTGGCCCGCAGCGCATCGGTTGGAAGATCTTCGAGCAGGCCCGGGATTGCATAGGCGCCGTTGTTGAACACGGCGTCGAGGCCGCCGTCCGTTCGGGCAAGCACCTCGCGGGCCGCTTCCTGGATTCCCGGCTGGTCCTCGTAGTCCAGCACAAGGCTTTCGAGCCCCTCGCCTTCGAGCCGCTGGCAGTCGGACTCCTTGCGGCATGCGGCGAGGACCCGCCAGCCGCGCGCCGCCATGCCGTGCGCCACATCGTAGCCGATGCCGGAAGAGCAACCGGTGATCAGCAGGGATTTTCGACGGTCGGTCACTTGGAACGGTTTCCCGGTGAATCGACCGTTCCCATGGCAGTCCTTGCCGCCGCTTGTCAATGCCGCGCGACAATGGCCGCGCCCCGGGATCGCGCATGCCGCCTGACTCTGGGGCGCTTTATGTTCCCTGGTCGCTTTACCTGACGGGATTCGGGAGATAATGCTACATCCATGAGCAGCGTCACGGACGACCCCAATATAGAGTTCCGGAATCTTGCAGAGCCGCTCCGTCGCGCCATCGGCGAGCGATACCTGACCTACGCGCTCTCGACCATCATGCATCGGGCGCTCCCCGACGTTCGGGACGGCCTGAAGCCGGTGCATCGACGCATCCTCTACGCGATGCGTGAACTGCGGCTGAACTCGTCCGGCGGGTACCGAAAGTCGGCCAAGATCTCCGGCGACGTGATGGGCAACTATCATCCTCATGGCGACGGAGCGATCTATGACGCGATGGCCCGGCTCGCCCAGGAATTCAACGTTCGCTATCCGCTGGTCGACGGACAGGGCAACTTCGGCAATGTCGACGGCGACAACCCGGCCGCGTCACGCTACACCGAAGCGCGCATGACCGCTTTCGCCGAGGCGCTGCTCGAGGGGCTCGACGAGAACGCGGTCGACTTTCGTCCAAATTACGACGGAACGCTGTCCGAGCCGGTGGTGCTACCGGCGGCCTTTCCCAATCTTCTGGCGAACGGGTCCAGCGGGATTGCGGTGGGGATGGCGACCAACATCCCGCCGCACAACATCGGACAGCTCTGCGACGCGTGCATTCACCTTGCGAAGGCGAGGAATTCGGATCGCGTGCGGGACGACACCCTGATCGATTGCGTGGAGGGCCCGGACTTTCCGACAGGTGGCGTCATTGTCGAACCGCGCGAGGCGATTGCCGAAGCCTACAGGACCGGGCGCGGCGGCTTCCGGACGCGCGCAAACTGGAAAGTGGAGGATCTGGGCAGAGGGCAGTGGCAGGTCGTGGTCACGGAAATCCCGTACCAGGTCCAGAAGGGTCGCCTGATCGAAAGGCTTGCCGACGCGATCCAGACGAGGAAGATCCCGGTTCTTGCGGATGTCCGGGACGAAAGCGCGGACGACATTCGGATCGTTCTTGAGCCGCGATCACGCAACGTGGAGCCCGAGGTCCTGATGAACATGGCTTTCCGGGCAACGGATCTGGAAGTCCGTTTCAGCATGAACATGAACGTGCTGATCGACGGCGTGACGCCGAAGGTCGCTTCGCTCAAGGACGTGCTGCGCGCGTTCCTGGATCATCGTCGCGAGGTGCTGCAGCGACGCTCGAAGTTCCGGCTCGACAAGATCGACCACCGCCTCGAAGTGCTCGAAGGCTTTGTGACCGCGTTCCTGAATCTTGACCGCGTCATCGACATCATTCGCTATGACGAAGACCCGAAGCTTGCCCTGATGCGCGAGGACTGGTCGAGGGAGCATGCGCGCGCGACATCCGAGGGGGACTACGAGTCGCCGCCCCCGGGCGACGGCGAGCTGTCGGAGACCCAGGTTGACGCGATACTCAACATGCGACTGCGCTCGCTGCGCCGCCTCGAGGAACTGGAGCTTCGGAAGGAATTTGACGAATTGACCAGGGAGCGGGCGGACCTCGAGGACCTTCTGGAGAGCGAAGGCCGGCAATGGAAGGCCATCGCCGACCAGTTGCGTGACGCAAGGAAGAGTTTCGGCGACCAGCGCCGCACCCGGTTCGGCGAGGCGGTCGAGATCGAGGACGTGCCGCCGGAGGCGATGATCGACCGTGAACCGGTCACGGTCGTATGTTCGAGGATGGGCTGGATCAGGGCAATGAGCGGCCATGTCGACCTTTCCCGCGAATTCAAGTTCAAGGACGGCGATGGTCCCCGTCACGTCTTCCATGCCGAAACCACCGACCGCCTGCTGCTTCTGGGCACGAACGGTCGTTTCTACACGCTGTCCGTCGCGAACCTGCCGGGCGGCCGCGGCATGGGGGAACCCGTGCGCCTGATGGTTGACTTGCCGAACGATTGCGAGATCGTCTCCCTTCTTGTCCATCGACCCGGACAAAGGCTTCTGGTCGCGTCATCCGCCGGCTTCGGCTTCCTGGTTCCGGAAGACGAGGTTGTGGCACAGACCCGTGCCGGAAAGCAGGTCCTCAATGTCAAGGGCGACGTGACTGCCGTTGTCTGCCGTCCGGTTGACGGCGATCATGTCGCTGCCGTGGGGCAGAATCGAAAGATGCTCCTGTTCCCGGTTGCGGATCTTCCGGAAATGTCGCGCGGCAAGGGCGTCCGTCTTCAGAGGTACAGGGACGGCGGACTTTCGGACGCCAGGACCTTTGAACTCTCCAAGGGCCTTGCATGGCTGGACCCTGCGGGCCGCACCCGGACCGTCAGGGAACTGGACAACTGGCACGGGTCCCGTGCGACAGCGGGGCGAATGGCGCCTCGCGGCTTCCCGCAAGACAACAGGTTCACTTGAAGCAGGGCGGATCGATTGCGGCACCTGGAAGCGAGGCGTTCGTGACTTCGCACGGCGCACCATCCCATCGGTCAGCCTGCAACGCCGGCGATGACCCGAAGGCCCTATGGCCGCGAGAGTTCGGGGACCTGCCCGGGCGGCACGCCGACCAGGCGTGCCGTACCGGTGACTGCCAGCGTGCCCGGAAGGGCCTGCTTCAACAGGTCGAAACCCCGCGGAACGGCCAGGAATTGCCGGGTCGCCCGCGCATGCCGACCGGGACGGGACCGATTCCGCGCTTGGCGGCGACGGCCGGGCCCTGCGAAGGCTCGGCGCAGATCGACCTTGACGATCTGGCGCCGTTCGGCGCAATGCGGTGGCGCTGCGGCTTCCCGCGGTCGGTCGGCCGTCGTCGGCCCTCCATGCATCCGGCCGCAAGAGTCCTTGCCAGAAGGAGATCCGGGATTTCCACGATGGCGCCGATTTCTTTCAGCGCGACGGGCATGCCTTGCCCAGAGGACCGGCATGACGCGCATTCCGCGGGGCGGGCGCCGTGTGCCTGCCGGGGCCATCCCGGGCAGCTTCGCCCGCGTCCGGCGGTTCTGTCGGATGAGGGCTGACATGGCGTTCGCTGTCGTTCCGACCGATGCGGAAGGCGAGATTGTCGTTTGCTCCGAAGGACTGAGTTTCTGGGGCGGCGTCGATCCGGAAACCGGCGTGGTGATCGACGCGCACCACGATCTTCACGGCGAGTCCGTTGCGGGCAAGATTGTCCTCATGCCGACGAGCCGCGGATCCTGTGCCGGCAGCGGCGTACTGCTGGAACTCGCCCTGAACGGACATGCTCCGGCAGCGCTGGTCTTTCGGGAAGACGAGGAGATCCTGACCCTCGGCGCGGTGATCGCGTCCCGCATGTTCGACAGATCGGTCGGCGTGGCGCGACTTTCGGCGTCGGACTACGTCGCCCTGAGCGCCGCGAAGGCTGCAAGGATGCGCGGCAGCCGCCTGACGGCGGACGGCGTCTCCATTGGCCTGCACGGGACGTCTGACGGAGACTTGGCACTGACGCCATCCGACAGATCCAGGCTGAACGGCGATCACGGAAGGGCCGTTGCGCTTGCCATGGAGGTGGTCTGTGCCATGGCGGCGTCGCAGGGCGCAAAGCGGTTGATCGACGTGTCGAGGGGCCACATTGACGGCTGCATTCATTCCCACTCCGCCAATCTCGTCTTCGCCGAGACGATGGCCGGGATGGGGGCCAGGGTCGCCATTCCGACCACGATGAACGCGATTTCCATTGACCGCGAGAACTGGGCCGAACACGGCCTGCCGTCCGGATTCGGTCAGGCCGCCAGCCGGCTCGCGGACGCCTATGTCAGGATGGGTGCGCGCCCGACCTTCACGTGCGCGCCCTATCTGGCTGACGACGTGCCCCGATTGGGCGAGAACATCGGCTGGTCGGAATCGAACGCCGTCATTTTCGCCAACAGCGTCTTGGGCGCGCGGACGGCAAAGCACCCCGACTACCTTGATCTCTTTGTCGCCTTGACCGGGCGGGCACCGGAAACCGGAGTCTATCTGCCAGGGAACCGGCGGCCGCGCACGGTGATCGAGGTCGAGCTGCCAAGGGGTCACGACGATGCGCTCTGGCCGCTTGTGGGGTGGGTGGCCGGGCGCCTGGCCCCTGATCGCGTCCCGCTCCTGACCGGGCTGGTTCCAGCCGCGCCAAGCCGTGACGATCTTCGCGCAATGTGTGCCGCCTTCGGGACGACCTCGGCGGCGCCATTGCTGCACGTCGCAGGGGTGACGCCGGAAGGCGACCTGGCTCCCGCGCCCGACGCAACGCGGGCTCGCGTGACGGTGGCCGACCTGGCAGGGGCCTGGGACCGGTTCAATGCCGGCCCTGCGAGCGTCGATCTCGTGGCGCTTGGAAGTCCGCATCTCTCGCTTGAGGAGACAAGGCGGTTCGCGGCCATGATGTCGGGCCAGGCCAGGCATCCCGACACGTCGGTCATCGTGACCCTGGGCCGTGACATCCTTTCGCAGGCGGAGTCCGAGGGATTGGCGGCCCGCCTACGGGCATCCGGGGTGCGCCTCATCCCGGACCTGTGCTGGTGTTCGATCATCGAGCCAGTCTTTCCGAGAGGCGCAACGACCTTGATGACCAATTCGGGCAAGTATGCACATTACGCACCGGGCCTCAGCGGCCGGAACGTGCGGTTCGGCAGCCTGTCGGACTGTGCAGCTGCCGCTAGGACCGGCGTCGCCGCAAGCGAGCGACCGGACTGGCTGCAATAGCTTTCGTCCGGTTCCTTGGTCGGCAGTTCGCGCGGCACGGAGTCCGTGGTTCGCCGCGCACGCTTCCCCCAAGTTCAGCGAACTCAGCGCAAGCGGAGACGCCTGATGCGAACGCAGGATTCGGGAGACCTGGAAGATCGGCAGCGGGGGAGGCCTGCCCGAGAGGGCCCGGATACCGGAGTTCCTGGCCCTGAACCCTCGCAGATGCCTGGCCGGGTCGGTTCGACGGAGGTCGCGGCGCGGAGACCGGAAAAGAACTTGCAGTACGCCTTTGAACTCCAAAATGCCGCAATGAAGCCTGAGACACGCATTTTCTGTCGATAGCATGTTGCTCGACGCCGTAGCGGCAGCGACTTTCCCGGTGGCAACCCGATCAACGGCCAGGTTCTCGCCATGGCATCGGTGCGTGGCTGCGTGCAAGGATGCGCCGCGCGGGTTTCGGGTTCCCTTCGGGCGGCGGCACTGGAACAGACGCGATGAGATACGAATTCGACCTCGGCAGGTACGCCCGGCCGCTTGCGACGCGGAGTCGGGAGGCAAGGCTCTGGTTCGACCGTGGCCTGTTGTGGCTTTACGGCTTCAACCACGAGGAGGCGGTGTTCTGCTTTCGCGAGGCGCAGCGGGCCGACCCGGACTGCGCACTCGCGTTCTGGGGGGAAGCCTACGCCGCCGGCCCTTTCATCAACCTGCCCTGGTGCTGGATGAGCGAAGTTGAAGCCCGGCAGGCAATCACGACGTGCTTTGCCGCCACTCAGGCGGCGATGGCGCGACGCGACGGCGTCTCTCCGGTCGAACGCGCGTTCATCGAGGCCCTTCCGGCCCGCTACCAGCGCAACGCCGTGGTTTCGATGGACGAGTTTTCCCGTTGGGACGACGACTTCGCCACCAGCATGCGAGAAGTGCATCGCCGATTTCCGGAAGACGCGGACGTGACCGCCCTTTTTGCCGAGGCATTGATCACCCGCACGCCGTGGCGCCTCTGGGACCCCGAGACCGGAGAACCCGCTGACGGTGCCGACACCGAAGAGGCGCGAGCGGTGCTGGAGACGGGCATGCGGGAACGCGGCGAAGCGGGGCATTCGCCGCACCCCGGCATGCTCCACATGTACATTCACGTGATGGAGATGTCGCGAATTCCCGAGTGCGCGCAAGCCGCGGCCGACGACCTGCACCGGCTGTCGCCTGACAATGGCCACCTCAATCACATGCCTTGCCACATCTATCTCCAGTGCGGACGTTATGCGGATTCGCTTGCGGTGAGCCGCAAGGCGGTGCGCGCGGACGCCAAGTACGCGCGCCGCGCAGGGCCCTTCAACTTCTATACCACGGCGCGTTGTCACGATTTCCACGCAATGATGCACGCGGCGATGATGCTGGGGGATCTTCGGGGCGCCCAGGAGGCGGCGCGGGGAATTGCCCAAACGGTGACGCCTGACCTGCTTCGCCAGGACCGCCCGCATCTGGTTGCGACACTCGACGCCTACTGTTCCTCGACAGTCCACGTGCCGGTTCGTTTCGGGCGGTGGCGCGAAATCGTGGACGCTCCCATGCCGGCCCATCCCGAACTCCACGTCGTGACGACCCTCATGCATCACTACGCCAGGGGCGTCGCCCATGCGGCGCTGGGCGAATTCGGGGCCGCCGAACGCGAGCTTGCGAGCCTCGAGGCTGGCACGGCCGAGCTTCCGGAAACGCGCCTCTACTTCAACAATGCGGTGCGGGACATCATGGCGATTGCCCGGGCGATGCTCTGCGGGGAAATGGCCTATCACCGGGGAGAGCGAGAATCCGGCTTTGCGCACCTCCGGGAGGCGGTGCAGCGCAGCGACCGGCTGGCCTACAGCGAGCCTTGGCCGTGGATGCATCCGCCACGCCACGCCCTGGGTGCCCTCCTCCTGGAAGACGGGCAGCTTGACGAGGCCGAGACAGTCTATCGCAAGGACCTTGGCCTCGACGGCGAAGGCCGGCGCTGCCTGCAGAATCGCGAAAACGTGTGGGCCCTTCATGGCTACCACGAGTGCCTGCAGCGCCTAGGCCTACGTCGGGAGGCGGCGGAGATTGCTCCGCTGCTGGGCGCCGCCCTCGCCCGGAGCGACACACGGATCGAATCGTCCTGCCATTGCCGGACGCGGAACCCTGGCGGGTTGGCGAGTTCCGCAGATTCTGCCGGGAATGCGGATTAGGGCAGGCTCCTTGCGTCATGCACTCCATTGGGCAACAGACCCTGCCCCATCGATGCCGTTCCGTCTTCGCATTCGACCGTCCCGACCAGTTGGCAACACTGTTGCCTGGTGCGTCTGCAGGCCTTCGAGAACGTCCGTTTGTCGCGGCTCTGCTCGCGCGCTTCTGACATTCGTCTCCGCGTGTGACGAACGTGTGGGCCAAGGCAGGCTCGCGCCGCTGCAGCGGTTGCCAAGGGCGCGTTCTCTCCGGCAAGCCGTGTTCGGTGTCTGGTTCCGGCGAAATTCCGGTCCAAGGTGAATCAGGCCTCACGTCATGCGTGACGCCAGCCCCTTTCCGACGCATGATCGGAATTGCTCCCAAGATCTGTCCCAAGCCGAACGATCGCCGGCGACTGGTACTTGATCTTCCTTGGTCGATGCCATAGGTGCGCTCCGGAATTTGAACCCAGCTAGGGACAACAGGACTATGGCGAAGGAGAAGTTTGACCGCACGAAGCCGCACGTGAACGTGGGGACGATCGGCCACGTGGACCACGGGAAGACGACGCTGACGGCGGCGATCACGA
>JAPPCV010000154.1 GCA_028824715.1 Boseongicola sp.
GGTTCAATGGAGGCATTCGGGCACAGGCCTGCTTGCCCTGGCGGGCGACAAACCGGTGCAACTGCCAGGCCCAATGCGCGGCATCAGGACGTGAGCGCATGGCCGACCTGACGTCACTCCTCGACAGGTTCGACAAGATCAAGTTGGGCAAGGCCGGAAAGCGGACTGCGGCGCACAAGCCCTTGCTCATGCTGTTTGCGCTCGGCGAGATGGGCCGAGGCAAAGATTCCGTCGCGTTTCGTGATCTGGAAGAAAAGTTGAAGAGGCTACTGGGGACATATGGCCCGTGGACGCCAAGTGAAATCAGGCCTGAATATCCTTTCTGGAGGCTCCGGAATGACGGGCTGTGGAAAGTCAGCGCGGACGGACCAATACGAACCTATGGCAAGGGCGGCGATGCGAGCGCGCGCGACTTGCGTGAGCAACACGCGAGAGGTGGGTATGAGGACTGCATCCTGCAAGTCCTGAAAGCTGATCCAAGGCACGTGGGTGTCGTGGCGCGACGTCTCCTGGACAGGCACTTTCCCGAGTCATTGCATCAAGGAATTCTTGATGACGTCGGTCTCAGCCTTGATGCAGGACCGGCGCCATCCGGGAGAAGGAAGCGAGATCCCGAGTTCCGCCAAAAGGTCCTTATGGCCTACGAGAAACGGTGCTGCGTCTGCGGCTATGACCTGCGCCTCGGGGACCGGCCGGCGGGGCTTGAGGCCGCGCACATCAAGTGGCACACGCATGGGGGACCCGACGACGTGTCGAACGGCCTTTCGCTCTGCGTGCTTCATCACAAGGCATTCGATCTTGGCGCATTTACCGTCCAGAATGACGGATGCACCATCGCGTGCAGCCAGCACCTGTCGGGTTCGACCAATGTCGACTGGCTGATCGGGTTTCACGGCAAGAGCCTGAAGAAGCCGCAGAGTTCGGAGTATCTCCCAAGGCAGAGCTGCCTGGATTGGCACCGCGACACGATCTTCCGAACACCCGAGCGCGAGTTGTAGTGCGCCTGAACGAAACTGCTCGCATGCGGGCCAGTCCCGTCAGCTGCTACGCGCGCCGAGATCACGTCAGCGGAACATAAAGCGCGCGTCTGTAGAGGTGCCAGGTTGCATGTCCGAGGACGGGCAACGCAATGAGAAGCCCCAAGAACAGGGGCAGCATCGCGACAAGCAGGCTGGCGGCGATGATCGCGGCCCAAATGCACATGACCATCCTGTTCCTGGCAACGGTCCTGACGCTGATCAGCATTGCCGTCACAAAGTCGATCTCCTTGTCCACCAGCAATGGCAGCGACACGACCGTCAACGCGAATGTGAGGAATGCGACTGCGCCGCCAATGACACCTTGGAACACCAGCATCGAGAAGCCGGTTGGCGTCAGATACACGTCCCACGAGGTCAGGACATTTGTCATGGCCTCACGACCGAGAAACAGCGCGAAACTCATATGGGCAAAAATGCTCCAGAACAGGAACACGAAAGCGAGAATCGCTCCGACCCAAGGCAACTGCCGTCCCCGCTCCCTCCAGACCACGGTCAGTATCCCAGCCCATTCCAGCGGCTCATGTGCCTCGATCCGGCGACTTGTCTCATAGAGTCCGACTGCAGCAAAAGGAGCAACCAACGGAAAGCCGAGCGCAAAGGCGAGAGTCCAGAAAAATGTGCCAGCGCCCAGCCAGACAAGCAGCCATCCTGAAACGACATAGGTGCCACTGAACAGGATTCCGTACATTGGCGCTCGCCGGAAGTCGTGGATGCCGGCCTTGATCGACACGAACAGCTCGGCCAGCGTGACGTCCGCGATTTCCGGAATCGGGCTGGCAGCCGACTCGCCCTGGACACCCTGACTCATTGCCTCGCGCCTTATGGAGTTCCGGTCTTGCTCTTGCGGCAACAACTTGCCGTGTCCCTTTCTCGCCTGCAAGCGGTTGCCTTGAAGCCTGGAACGGGCATTGCTATCACCCATCCGCCAGCCAAGATTTGCATGGAGAGGTGTCATGCGTGCCGAGGCGGAAAACACGGTCGCCGCCATCGAGAAGTCGCTCGATCTGCTGGCCCGACGCATGGACTGGGATACGGCAGGACATCGCCTGGAAGAATTCAACGCGATGGCCGAAGACCCAAATCTCTGGAAGGATCCAGGACGCGCACAAGCGCTCATGCGCGAGCGGCAGATGCTTGTTGACGCGATGGAGCGCCTCACGTCCATGCGGCAGGAACTCTCGGACAATGTCGAACTGATCGGGCTCGGAGAGCAGGAAGACGATTCTGAGGTTCTGGAAGACGCAAGGGCGGCGCTGATGGCTCTCGCCGAACGCGCCGCCCAAGCCGAAATCGAGGCGCTTCTGGATGGCGAAGCCGATGGCAACGACACCTATCTCGAGATCAATGCGGGTGCCGGCGGAACCGAGAGCTGCGATTGGGTGAAAATGCTGGCGCGCATGTATGAACGCTGGGCCGATGCCCATGGCTACGAGGTGCTGGTGCAGTCCCTGCAGCCTGGCGAAGAGGCCGGGCTCAAGTCGGTATGCTTCAAGATCGCCGGCCAGAACGCATACGGGTGGCTGAAGACCGAAAGCGGCGTGCACCGACTGGTCCGCATTTCCCCCTACGACAGTGCGGCGCGGCGGCACACCTCTTTCTCGTCCGTCTGGGTCTACCCCGTCGTGGACGACAGTATCGAGGTCGAGGTGAACCCGGCGGATGTCCGCATCGACACCTTTCGCTCATCCGGGGCTGGCGGGCAACACGTCAACACCACGGATTCTGCCGTCAGGATGACACACTTGCCGACCGGCATCGTGGTCACTTCATCCGAAAAGTCGCAGCACCAGAACCGCGAAATTGCCATGAAGACCCTGAAGTCCCGCTTGTACCAGCTGGAGCTCGAAAGGCGAAGCGCGGAGATTACCGAGGCCCATGAAGGCAAGGGAGACGCCGGCTGGGGCAATCAGATCCGGTCTTACGTCCTGCAGCCCTACCAGATGGTGAAGGACCTGCGCACCGGGCACGAGACGTCTGACACGGCCGGTGTTCTTGACGGCGATCTTGATGCATTCATGGCTGCAACGCTGGCTCTTGGCGTGTCAGGGAAGAAGCGGGGCGAGGCAAGGTCGGGTTAACGTAGCGTCCGTGTCCTGGACGAGACTGCCTGCAGTGGCGTTGGAAGCGCGTGCACCACTGATGCGTGCCGACACCATCAATAAAGCCCGCCCGCCGAAATTTCGTTTTCCGTTGCCTGGGCCGGCACGTCCGGGTCAGGATCCGCTTCGTTTCCGACCTCCAGGAACGTGGGATCCTGCACGTCTTCAACGTCTTCCAAGTCGTCCAGGTTCGGCAGGCTCGCCCCCAAGGCAAATCCGCCGTCAAAGGCAACGCCAAAGACCGGCTCTTCGCCCTCGCGGAAATACTCTGCCACCACGTTGTCGCCTACCGCCTCGTCGGGAAGGCGCGCACCGTTGTGACGGTCGATGTTTATGAACTTTCCGCCCGGCGGCACGACAAAGCGTCCGCCACCGTATTTCTTCACGGCTTCTTCCATGAACTTCTGAAAGACCGGGGCGCACATCCTGCCGCCCGACGCGCTGCGACCAAGCGGTTCCGGCTGGTCGTAGCCGATGTAGCAGCCTGCGGCGATCGTTGACGTAAAGCCTATGAACCAAACGTCGCGCGCGTCGTTTGTCGTGCCCGTCTTGCCCGCGACCGGAACGTCCAGGTCGATCGCGCCGGCGGCGGTGCCGCGTTCGACCACACCCTCCATCATTGAGGTGAGCTGATATGCGGTGATGGGGTCAAACGCGCGTTCCCGGTTGGACGTGATCGCAGGCACATGACCCTCCGGAAGCTCTCTCAATCCGCACTCCACGCAGTTTCTGCGGTCGTGTCGATAAATCGTCGTGCCCCAACGGTCCTGAACCCTGTCGACGAGCGTCGGGATCACCCTTTCGCCCCCGTTTGCGAACATCGAATAGGCCGAAACCATTCGATAGAGCGTGGTCTCCTGAGCCCCAAGGGAATTGGCCAGATACGGCTCCATCCGGTCGTATACGCCGGATCGTTCCGCGTAGCCCGCCACCAAAGGCATTCCCACCTCCTGGGCCAGGCGGACCGTCATCAGGTTGCGGGACCGCTCAATGGCCGTTCTCAAAGGTGCCGGTCCGTAGAACTTGTCCGTCGCGTTCTTGGGACTCCAGACGGATTCGTCTGCCATCTCCACCTCGATCGGAGCATCGATGATGATCGTCGCGGGCGTGAATCCGGAATCGAGAGCCGCCGCATACACGAAGGGCTTGAACGAGGAACCGGGCTGCCGAAGGCCCTGCGTCGCACGGTTGAAATTTGACTCCTGGTAGGAAAAGCCTCCCTGCATTGCGAGCACCCGACCGGTGTTCACGTCCATTGCCATGAAAGCCCCCTGCACGCCCGGAACCTGTCGCAGCGAGAAGTCCGGACCGGATGAGGTTTCGCCTTCGTGCTGCACATAGATCACGTCACCAACGTTCAGGATGTCGCCTGGCTCACTCGCCTTCCTGATCCATTCGACGTCTTCGCGCGTCAGGAAAAGGTCTTCTTCGCCTCCTCCCAGCCTCTCGACGCCAATGCGAGCCGCATTGCCTTCGATCCCGAGCACCACAGCAGGCGACCAGCCTTCGACGTCCCGGGCAAGCTTCGAAGTCTCCGCGAGGGCCGCCCGCCAGTCGGTTTCCAGTTCCTCGGTCGCGATCGTGGCGGCGGGTCCGCGCCATTTGCCCCGCGCCCGATCGTATTCTTCCAATGCGTGTCGAAGCGCTCGCGCCGCAATCCTCTGCATCTCGGGGTCGACGGTTGCGCGGATCGTGAGGCCCGCCGACTTGAATCCGTCATCACCGAAGTCCCGGCTGAGCTGCCGCCTGATCTCCTCGGTGAAGTAGTCTCGCGACGGAAGCCTTGTCGCGAAGGATTCCCTGTCCCCTGCCTGGACGGTCAGCAACGGGGCGGCCACAGCGGCTTCGTATGCGTCCCTGTCAAGGTGCCCGTTCTGCCACATCTCCCGGAGCACGAAATTTCGCCGCGCTATCGCGCGCTCGGTCTCGCGAACCGGATGATAGGTCGACGGCGCCTTCGGCAGTGCAGCCAGGTAGGCGGCGTCCTGGGCTTCCAGTTCTGTCAGGGTCTTGTTGAAGTAGGTCTGGGCGGCGGCGGCCACGCCGTATGCATTTTGGCCCAGGAATATCTCGTTGAGATATATTTCCAGGATCTTTTCGCGACCAATCGTGGCAACCATGCGATTGGCCTGGATCAGTTCCTTGATCTTTCGCTCGATCGCACGTTCGCTTCCAAAATAGATGATCTTGGCCACCTGCTGCGGGATGGTCGATGCGCCCCTGAGTGACTGACCCCTTGACATCACTGCCTCGTAGAGAGCGGCGGCAATCCCCCGGACGTCGAACCCCGCATGCGCGTAGAAGTTCTTGTCCTCCGCAGACATGAAGGCCTGCTTCACAAGATCTGGAATCTCGTCAAATGGAATGTAGATGCGCCTCTGCTGGGCGTACTCGTCGATGATCCGTCCTTCCGGCGAATAGATCCTTGTCAGGGTTGGCGGCTGATAGTTCGCGAGCGAGGAAACGTCCGGCAACCCCTTTTCGTGGGCCGCGAACACCATCCAGACCAACAGCGAAAACGCCAGCAGACCAAGCGTCAGGAAGCTGAATGCCGCGCCTGCAAACAAGAGGATGAACCGGATCACGCCCCTTCCCGTCATTGCCTGGACTATCCTATATGATCCCTTCATCGACGAAAAAAAAGGGCCGGGCCGGGATTTCTGGGCTCGCTGTGACTCCACTGGCTGCGACCGCATTGCCCTCAAGCCGGTTGCATCCATGCCGCCAGCCCCGGCTCGCGAGTCGGGCTGCAACGGCGGTTCGACCCTACGCGGCGACATCGCGGGACTCCATGAAGCGCCTGAGACGCGCCAGCCCCTCCTCGATGTCAGGCGTGGAACGCGCGTAGGAGAACCTGATCGTGTGGCCGCCCCGAGCCTTGTCGAAGTCCACGCCGGGCGTGACCGCTACGCCCGCCTGGTCCAGGATCTCTCCCGCAAACGCTCGGCTATCATCGGTAAAGCGTGCAACATCGGCATAGACGTAGAAGGCGCCGTCCGGCGGAGCGATCCTGTCAAACCCGCAATCTGCCAGGCCCTTGATCATCAGGTCACGGTTGGCCCGATAGGTTTCCACGTTCCGCCTCAGCTCGTCGTCGCAGTCCATCGCAGCAAGGGCCGCAACCTGACTTGCATGCGAGGCGCAGATGAACATGTTCTGGGCAAGTCGTTCGATCGTGCGCACATGTGCCTCCGGGACGATCATCCAGCCGACCCGCCAGCCAGTCATGGAGAAATACTTGGAAAAGGAGTTGATGACGCAGACATCGTCCGAGACTTCAAGCGCAGTGACTGCCGGACGCCTGTATTCGAGCCCGTGGTAGATCTCGTCGGAGATGAAATGGGCATTCCGTTCGGACGCCGCGTCCATCAGCGCCGCCAATGCCGGTCTGTCCAGCATAGTCCCCGTCGGATTTGCCGGCGACGCCACGATCAGGCCCTTGATGCCATCCGGCAGCAGGTCCGGCACGGGTTGGTAGCGATCCTCGGCACGAGTTTCGACATCGGCGGGGACCAGGCTGAGCGCGCGAAGGATCTGGCGGTACGAAGGATATCCGGGTGCTCCAAGCGCCACGCGGTCGCCTGCCTCGAAGAGCGCGGTGAACGCCAGAAGGAATGCTCCGGAGGATCCAGCAGTAACGATGACCCGCTCCGGCGACAGGTCGACACCGTATCGAGACCGATAGAGCAAGGCGATCCTCGCTCTCAACTCAGGAATGCCCAGCGCCAGGGTGTACCCAAGCGCGTTCCTCTCCATGGCATCCGCAAGCGCCAGCCGAGCATTCTTCGGCGCGGGCGTGCCGGGCTGACCGACTTCCATATGGATGATGTGCCGACCCTCTGCCTCGGCCCGCGCTGCCGCATCCATGACGTCCATGACAATGAACGGGTCTATTTCGGACCGGCGGGAAAGGCGCATGGGACTGTCCTTGGTGATGGAATGTCCTCTGCCAAAGTTGCCGGACCGCGTCAATCAAGGCGTGCGTCAGGACATGGATGCCTGGAAACTTGCGTCCCCTGACGCGGTTTGCTGACGTTGCGGTTTCCCAGCCACGTTCCTTCCGGCAGGGACGGCGCAGTCACGCGACTTGGCAGGGAGTCAAGAAAGGGTCATGGATCCGCCGGCATCAATTCGCGGCGGCGGGCAATGGCAATCGCCACCCGGACAGAGAAAGCCCGGAGGATGCCCGATCAGATCCTGGCCGAGGCGTTGCAGATCGAGCCAGATCGGTTTCCTGAGTTCTGGCGGTCGTTATCATGGGCGCACTCCGCTGCGCGTGCCCAAAACGACCTGTCGCGGCGACACGCCGTTCAGTCCGATCCATGACTCGCCGCCTGGCTGGAGGAGGACGTTGCGCTTGCCACCGGTTGCTATTGTGTCAACACGCAAACCACCGGAATGTTCGGCACTGTGCGATCCGGCGACTGCCCCGCAACTTCCGCGATCAGGGTCTTTCTGCGCCGCATTTGTTCTGTAGGTTGATCGACACTGAAGCACAAATAGAGGGTTTTGCCATCTGTCATCCCAAAGCTTGCGCCAATTGTGGAGGAGACTGCGAACGGCACAAATCCACGTTTGGCCAGATCACTCGAAAAGACATACTCGCTTTCGCCGATCTCGAGGGCGGAAGCCGACAACGGCAAGGCCGCCGCCAAAAGAGTCCAGACAAGGCGTTTCAAATTCCAAGGTCTCCGGATATCCGATCAAGTCTTGCGCGACGTTGCAAGTGACGAATGTCGCCGAACGCTGCTATTGCAGGAACGCAACTTTGGCAAGCCTGAACGAAGCAGGGTGCGCATGGCCTAAAGGAGATGTGCCAGCGAAGTCGTCGGTCTGGTGCGGCTGACAGGCCCCTTTTCTGAATTGCGCTTAAGGCAAATGCAAATTGTCCCCAGTCATCGATGCCAGTCGCCCGTCAATCTCCAGAATGCCCGGCGAGACGGCCGTGGGTCTACACGAATTGGTGAAGCCCTTGCGTTCGACCCACAATCTGCAGATGCTCCGTCAGCAAGCTTTGGAGATCGCCAATGCAATTCAAGGTCTTGGGAATTCTGTTCCTGACGCTCGCAGCGCCGATGGCCGCTGCATTCGACATCGAATCCATGTCGGAGGACGAACGCGCGGCATTTCGGTCCGAAATCCGCGACTACCTGATCGAACACCCGGAGGTCCTGATGGAAGCCATCTCGGTCCTCGAGGAACGCCGTGAGCAGGTTGCCGTGGCCCGTGACAGCGAAGCGATCGAACGCCTCCACGACAGCATTTTCGACGACGGCTTCAGCTACGTTGGCGGCAATCCGGAAGGGGACGTCACGCTGGTCGAATTCCTGGATTACCGCTGCGGCTTCTGCAAGCGCGCTTTCCCGGCAGTGGAAGAGCTGGTCGCGAGCGACGGCAACATTCGCTTCATCGTCAAGGAGTTTCCCATACTCGGTGAACAGTCGACCCTGGCCGCGCGATACGCAATTGCCGCCAAGTTCGTCGCCGGCGCCGCTGACTACAAGCGCGTTCACGACACCCTCATGTTGCATGACGGCGCGGTGACGGAGGGCTTCCTGGCCCGAACCTCCCGCGAGCTCGGACTTGACCATGACGCGATCACGGAATTGATGGGCAACAAAGATGTCGCAACGGTCATTGGCAAGAACCATGCGCTGGCCCAGGCGCTGAATGTTCAGGGGACTCCTGGATTCATTCTGGGTGACATCATCCTGCGCGGCTTTCTGGAACTCGAGCAGATGCGCGAGATCGTGGCCGACATCCGTGCGAGCCGGGGTTAGGACGGCCAGATCAGGAAGGCAGGGACTCCACGCAGAACAGAGGCACGACAAGAATGCCGCCTACGATGTGGTTTCAATCTCCGTCGCGCGCCTTTCGACCTGATCGACGATATGGTCGATCATCTCTTCGTTCGACATCTTGTGGGCCTGCTTGCCCGCCAGGTAGACCATTCCCGATCCGGCGCCGCCGCCAGTGAATCCGACATCCGTCATCAGCGCCTCGCCGGGACCATTGACGACGCAACCGATGATCGAAAGGCTCATTGGGGTCTTCACGTGTTCAAGTCGCTTCTCGAGGATTTCGACGGTCCGGATGACGTCAAAGCCCTGACGCGCACAAGAAGGACAGGCGATGATGTTGACGCCTCGATGCCTCAGCCCGAGCGACTTCAGGATCTCGCTTCCGGCCTTCACCTCCTGGACCGGATCGGCACTCAGCGACACCCGGATGGTGTCGCCGATGCCCATCCAGAGCAGGTTTCCGAGGCCAATCGCGGACTTGATCGTGCCGGGGACCAAGCCGCCCGCCTCGGTGATTCCAAGATGGATCGGTGCGTCCGTGGCCTCGGCCAACGCCTGGTAGGCCGCAGCCGCAAGAAACACGTCAGACGCCTTGCAGCTGATCTTGAACTCGAGGAAGTCGTTGTCTTCCAGGATCCTGATGTGATTCAGCCCGCTTTCCACCATCGCCTCGGGACACGGCTCGGCGTATTTTTCGAGCAGGTGCTTCTCGAGACTGCCCGCATTCACGCCGATCCGGATCGCGCAGCCATGCTCCTTGGCCGCCCGGATGACTTCACGAACGCGATCCTCCGAACCTATGTTGCCCGGATTGATGCGAAGGCACGCAGCGCCGGCCTCAGCGGCCTCGATCGCGCGCTTGTAGTGAAAATGGATGTCGGCAACGATCGGGACCGGACTTTCCGCGACAATCTCCTTTAGGGCTCGGGAACTCGGCTCGTCCGGAACCGATACGCGCACGATGTCGGCACCTGCCTCCGCCGTCGCCTGGACTTGTGCAACGGTCGCGGCGACATCCGTGGTGTCAGTGTTCGTCATCGTCTGGACAGTGATCGGCGCATCACCTCCGACCGGCACGGAACCCACATGGATTTGCCGTGACTTCCTGCGATAGATGTTGCGCCACGGACGAACGCTGTTCAGCGACATTTCAGGAAATCTCCCTCAACACGGACATATTCGCGGGCGGGCCGGCACTCGAATGCCATCACTCGCCGCCCGCGGCCTCGGCCACGGATATGTAGCGGGCCAACTCTGAATCCGACGCAACGTCTGCCGCACCATACTTCTCGACAAGCGCTTCGGGGGACAACTCAATGTCGCGCACAACGGACTGACCGTTGCCGGCTGGGCCGTGTAGCTGACCATTCACCTCGAAGTAGAGCGACCCGGCATTGCCGGCCCGCAGACGTGCCGGCTCATCCGTAAGGGGCACGTCAAACTTCTCGCCGGCATCCAGGATCTTCTCGAGTATCACCGTTCCGTCTGGTCCGCGAACGCGCACCCAGCACGGGCGCACTGCCAGAAGTTCAACGGAGGGCGCACTCGGCTCAACTGACGGAACATCCGGAACTGCCTCCTGAACCCTTGGAAAGTAGGTCATTGGGTCGGCGTGCGGCAGGTCGAATTCGACTTCCATGCCCGCAAGTGTTGAATGGCTGTACGGCGCCGTAACTTCGGACACGCCTCGCACTCCTGATTCCGGAGCCAATGCCCCGAACGTGTCTGGATCAATTGCGGCGATCGGGCCGTCCCGCGAAACAATCGCGGGAACTTCCGCCACTTCCGGCCGGGAAAACCCGTTGATCCTGCCCGACACGGCGACGGCTGCAACGCCTTCCTGCCTCGCCTCGTCCTGCTCCAGAGGAAATGCGGAATTGACCGGATCAAGTTCGATTATGACTTGCGGTGTCTGGTCAACCGGCGCTAGACGCACCTTCTGGACCTCCTGCAGAACGATCCAGCCACCGTAACCGATTCCTGCCAGAAGCGCGAGCAACGCGGCAATTGACCCCAATGCCCTGGGCTCAAGGCTCGACAGCGATGTTTCCCGGTCCACCAGGTATCCGAAGTAACGGCTTGCGATCGGATGCCTGGCAGTCGGCACCTGCCTGGCAGGACCGCTCAACTCGACTTTCCTGACGGAATCCTTCCGGTGCTGCCGCATCTGCGAATTCTGGCCGGTCGCGAGAGAAAATCCGCTTTCCTTGCAAAAGGTCTGGAACGCCCAGTCGGGATCAACGCCCAGGTAACCTGCGTATGAGCGAACATAGCCCGCGACAAAGCTCGGCACGTCAAATACCGACGAGTCCGACGCCTCAATCGCCGAGATGAACTCCGCCTTGATCCTCAGCTCATTCTGGACGTCGAGCAGCGACTTTCCCCTAGTCGCTCTCTCGCCCCGCAAGATGTCGCCAAGGCGCGTTTCGAAATCGTCAAAGCCCCTGAGCTTCGACGGGCGTGCAGCGTCGGCTGATACCTGCATCTCCGCGGTCATGCGCTGTCCGGACGTAACTGTCTTCCTTAGACATAATGCAACACGGCAAATTTACCAAGATTGCAGTGTGTCTACAACTGCCAAACACAAGACCAGGAGGTCATCGCCCATTGTGCTACGCCGACAGTTCGGATCGATTGAGTTCGCAATGGGACCAAAGCGTGTCCATCGCCTTGATCAAGTGCTCCATGTCATCCTGGCCATGCACGGGCGAAGGAGTGAAGCGCAACCGCTCCGTGCCTCGCGGCACGGTCGGGTAATTTATGGGCTGAACGTAGATCCCGTGATCTTCGAGCAACATGTCCGAAAGAAGCTTGGTATGCACGGGATCCCCGACGATGACGGGCACGATATGGCTGCCATGGTCGATGAGCGGCAGGCCAAGCGCCTTGAGCCGCGTCTTCAGGACATTTGCCTGCACCTGAAGCCTGTCCCGCCTAGGCTGATCCGACTTCAGGATCCGGACCGACGCCGTGGCCCCGGCCGCAATGGCAGGTGCAAGCGACGTCGTGAAGATGAACCCCGGCGCATATGACCTTAGCGCGTCGCACATCCTGGCGCTTGCGGCCACATAGCCGCCCATGACACCGAAGGCTTTCGCGAGCGTGCCATTGATGATGTCCACCCTGTGAGCCTGCCAGTCCCGCTGGGCCACACCGCTGCCGCGCTGTCCGTACATGCCCACTGCATGGACTTCGTCCACATAGGTGATGGCATCGAATTCCTCCGCCAGATCGCAGATTCCCTCGATCGGGCCGAAATCCCCGTCCATGGAATACAGCGACTCGATCGCGATCAGCTTGGGTGCCGAGCGGTCATCCGCCTCCAGCAATTCGCGCAAGTGCGCCAGGTCGTTGTGACGAAACACACGCTTGGATCCGCCGTTTCTGCGGATGCCCTCGATCATCGACGCGTGATTCAACTCGTCCGAATAGATGATCAGTCCCGGGAATATCCTGGGCAGTGTGGAAAGCGTCGCGTCGTTGGCGATGTAGGCGCTCGTGAACAGGAGAGCGGCCTCCTTGCCGTGAAGGTCAGCCAGTTCGGCCTCCAGGCACTTGTGATAGAGGGTCGTGCCGGAAATGTTGCGCGTCCCGCCGGAACCTGCCCCGGCTTCATCGATCGCATCGTGCATGGCGGACAGCACGTCCGGATGCTGGCCCATGCCCAGGTAGTCGTTGCCGCACCAGACCCTAACCGGACGCTCTGTCCCGTCAGGGCGTCGCCACGTCGCGTTCGGGAACTTGCCCCGATTTCTCACGATGTCAATGAACGTCCGATAACGTCCCTCGTCGTGAAGCCGCCGGATCGCGTCATCAAGGCACGCGGAATAGTCCACTTCCGTCTCCCTTTGGCATGTTTGGTCGATTCTGCGAATACGATTTTAGTGTCAAAGGGCACAGATAACAAATTGACGCGCCCGGAATCGCCGAAAATTGTCGCGACTGCAAGCCCCACGAGCGGTTGCAGGCTCTGGACGCCGCCCGGAACTTGGCTAACGTGGCCGCCATCAACAATTGGAGGCCCCATGACCATCGACGCCGTACTCGCGCATGTCGACGACAACCTTGACGCAGCACTGGAGCGCCTGAAGGCCTTGGTCCGCATCCCATCAGTGTCGACCGACCCGGCTTTCAAGGACGACTGCCAGGCGGCTGCGGACTGGCTGGTTGCAGATCTCGCATCCCTTGGGGTCGAGGCGGAGGCTCGCCAGACGCCCGGTCATCCAATGGTGGTAGGCCATGCGGGCGACGGCGGCCCGCACCTGATGTTCTACGGCCATTACGATGTTCAGCCGGTCGACCCGCTGGAACTTTGGCACCATGACCCTTTTGACCCGATTGTCGAGGACACGCCTGCAGGCAAGGTGATCCGCGCAAGGGGGGCGTGCGATGACAAAGGCCAGCTCATGACATTCATGGAGGCGTGTCGTGCCTGGAGTGCCGTCAAGGGCGACTGGCCTTGCCGACTCTCGTTCATCTTCGAAGGGGAAGAGGAATCCGGATCCCCTTCGCTTGTTCCGTTCCTCGATGCGCATGCCGAGGAACTGAGCCAGCCCGATCTGGCGCTGATCTGCGACACGGGGCTCTTTGACCGTGATACGCCGGCCATCACGACGATGCTTCGCGGGTTGCTCGGCGAGGAGGTCACGGTCACCGGGCCTGACAAGGACCTGCACTCCGGCATGTATGGTGGTGCGGCAATCAACCCGATCCGCGTGCTCGCACGCATCATTGCCTCCCTGCACGACGAAAGCGGCCGCATCACGGTCCCGGGATTCTACGATGGCGTCGATGAACTGCCTGCAAGCGTCCGGTCGCAGTGGGAGGGGCTGGGGTTTGATGCAGACGGTTTCCTGAAGGCCGTCGATCTTTCGGAACCGGCTGGGGAATCGGGACGCAGCGTGCTCGAGATGATCTGGTCCAGGCCCACTTGCGAAGTGAACGGGATCAATGGCGGCTACACGGGAGAAGGCTTCAAGACGGTGCTGCCCTCCCGGGCCTCGGCCAAGGTCAGCTTTCGGCTGGTCGGCCGCCAGGATCCTTTCGCGATCAGGAGAAGCTTTCGTGCGATGGTGCGCGACGCGCTTCCGCCCGACTGCAGCGTGGAATTCGGCAGCCATGGTGCGGGTCCGGCTTCGGTCATGTCGACCGACGACCCTGCCTTCGAGGCGGCGCGGCGGGCGCTCTCGGACGAGTGGCCCAACGAAGCCGCCTTCGTCGGCTCGGGCGGGTCGATTCCGATCGCAGGATATTTCCGCGAAGTTCTTGGTCTTCCGTCAATGCTGATCGGCTTCGGTCTTGACGATGACCAGATCCACTCGCCGAACGAAAAGTACGACGTTCGCTCCTTTCACAAGGGCATAAGGAGCTGGGTCCGGGTGCTCGACGCGCTGGCTCGCTGAGACGCCCAAGCCGAACGGCATATCTCGCGACGGACACCTTCCTTGCCCGGTTCAAGGCGCGACCTGCCTGGACGCAGCCTGCTGCATTCATGTGGCCAGCGGCAACAGGAACCTGCAGAGCGCCTCGGCGGTTGCGCCGGGCGACTGGTCTACGAAGAAGTGCCCGCCCGGCACCAGCCCGACGGTCAGGTTCGAGAGACGGGGTGCCCAGACTCGCGTTGCGTCGAAGTGCCTTGCCATGACACCGTCTGCACCCCAAAGAACCAGGGCAGGGCATTCAAGCACCCGACCCCTGCTCTCCGCATCCAGCGCCAGGTCCGCGCTGACCGCGGCTCGGTAGTCGTTTGTCATGCCGGCGATGGTGGCAGGATCCCGCCATGCCGCGCGATAAGCATCGATCTGGGCGAATGCCTGTTGGGCCGCTCCACCCCAACCAGAAAGGCAGGCCTCGAAGAAGTGATCGGGATCGGCGCCGATCATGCGTTCTGGAAGGGGCGCAGGCTGGGCAAGAAAGCTCCAGTGGAAATACGCCTTCGAAAGTTCGTAGGCCCAGGCCCCGACCAGGTGATCGGTCGGCACTATGTCCATGAGCGTCAGGCTCTCCGCCTTGCCGGGCGCGTCAAGCGCCATCCGGTAGGCAGCCCGCGCACCCCTGTCATGGCCAACGAGGTGGAATCGTTCATGCCCAAGGGACGACATCAGTGCGAACATGTCGGCGCCCATTGCGCGAAAGCTGTAATTTGCAAGGTTCGAGGTTGCAGGCGGCTTCGACGACGCGCCGTACCCTCGAAGATCGGCCGTCACGACGCGAAAGCGCTCCGCCAATGCGGGCGCAACTTCCGTCCACATCGCGCGGGTCTGCGGAAACCCGTGCAGCAGCAGCAACGGGGGACCCGACCCAAGTTCGTCATAGGCAATCGAGATGCCGTCTTCAACGACCGCCGTCGGCATGCTTTCGCCCCCCCTGTTCCGGAGACACGTCATGCCGCCAAAGGTGCAAATGAAAGTGGCGCGGTTGACGGGACTCGAACCCGCGACCCCTGGCGTGACAGGCCAGTACTCTAACCGACTGAGCTACAACCGCGCGGTGGCCGTCACTTAGTGAAGCCGGCAGGGGCCGTCAAGAAGAATCGCGTTTCGCGATCCCTCCAAGACGCCCGGAACCGTCCCGCTTGAATGTTGCGTGCCATGCTCCGGTGGTGCCGTGAAGGCTTGCCGTTCCTGCGGCAAGTCGACGAGAGGATCTCGTGCCAGTAGCTGAGTTGTCGTGACCGTCGCCAACCAAGGCATGGGAGCGGTAGACCGGCATATGCATCGCGGCCATCCGAGCGCGAAGCAGATGCGGAAACGGAAGTTGCGGCACTCATGCAAGCATGCGCTGGCAATCATGGCCGGAAGGACAGGGCAAGCTTGTACCGTCTGGCTGCCAAGGAGCAGGCGGGCGGCAGCCGCTGGCTGACCGGATTGCTCCGCGCGTGCGGCAGAATTCGGCTTGCCGGCTCAGTTCGCGATTTCCATTACGAACTCGACCAACTGACCGAATTCATGTTCGTCCGCCGACCGTAGCGCTGCAATGTACCGCGCACGATGATCGCCTTCTGCGGCCAGTTTCCCGCCTCCGGACCAGTCGAGGAAGATGTCCGGGTCAGTTCCGGCAATGAAGGTGTCAGCCATGATCCGCGCCCAACGTCCATTGCCGTTTGCAAATGGGTGAATCCAGACCAGCTTGTGGTGGAAGCGTGCGGCAGCCTCGAGGGGGTCGAAGGTACCGTTCTCGCGCCAGTATCGGGCGTCGTCGAGGCAAGTGCGCATTTCGGTTGAGACTTGCCAGACCGGCACACCGACGTTCTTCTCGGTCAGTCGGTAGGCACCCGCCCAATCCCGAACCTTGCCAAACAGGCGCCTGTGAACCTCGCGCTGCGTCGTCGGTCAAGACATCGAAGGAATTGGGTCACCGATCCAGCCACGTCAGCCCTTCGACAATGTTCTGGCTTTTCAGTTCGTTCAACTCGCCGCGATTCGTGATGTGCTTGGCTTTCAAGCCGAGCAACTCGTCGGGTGTGAGTGGTGTCGCTTCAGAAGGCACTTGCGGGCTCAGCGTCGTTTCCAGAAATCCCTCCGCATCTCACGGGCCAGTTCGCTCGCCAACTCCTCAATCATCTCTTCCTGGCTGCTCAGACCTTCGGTCTGCTCTTCCAGCGCCATGTGGGCGCGCGTACGCTGGACGACGCGCCTAGCCTTCTTGCGCGCCTGGTTGATGACGATCTCCTCGACCTGTCCTTCGCGCGGGACAATTGCATAGACGAGCTTGCCACCCATGGCTTCGGCCATCTTGTCGAGTTGATTCAGGGAGATGGTCCCCACCCTTTCGTTCCGGATGGAGCTGTAGACGCTGTTGCGGGATATGCCCAACCGCTCGGCCAGAGCCGACGCACCCATGCCAATTGCTTCCTGGAATGTCGCGATCCAGCCACCAAGCGGCCTGGCGAAGGCCTTGGCGACCAAAGCGGCCTGGTTGATCTTGCCTTCAGCCTGTCTTTGCTTTGCACGTGAGACGGACATTTGACAACTTCAGATTTGCGTATCAGGTAGAATTTGAAATACTGTGATATGGCAAAAATTAAATTTTGCAATATCAAGATATTGCATTTTTGACCAATTGATCAAGCCACGGCATGGCGTGTCTTGAGGATAAATTCATGCTCGAGCCCATGCCCAATGCCACGATCGCACTTTCCCGACCCCGATCCGGCCTTTCTGCGGAGGCTCATGTCAATCTTCTTGCTGCTGTTCGTACAATGCGTTGTCGCCCGCTTCTTCGCCCAGCAGATGCCGCGTCGTCGCCCAAGATGGCGCATGTGACCTTGCGAACAAGTTCGCGCAACCGCCAAGCCAGCCAGTTGCGTCTGAATCCTGCCAGCAGGTGAGGTCGAGTGGTGGGCGATGAGAGACTCGAACTCCCGACATCTTCGGTGTAAACGAAGCGCTCTACCAACTGAGCTAATCGCCCGCCCGCGCCTCCTTTAGCCAACTCGAAGGAGTGCGGCAACCAATCTCGCACTAACGGGCCAATCGGCAAACAGCCTAGATGCTTCAGAACAAGGCGCACAGGCAGAGGCCTGGCGCGCCGCGAGGATTGACTTCCGACTCGCGATCGCAGCCAGAATTGAGAGTCATCGGCAAGATGCTAACGGCCTCAGGGGATTTGGTGGGTGATGAGAGATTTGAACTCCCGACATCTTCGATGTGAACGAAGCGCTCTACCACTGAGCTAATCACCCGCCGAAACCGTGACTTAGCGCCGGAACACGTTTCATGCAAGCTGGATTGCCAAACTGCAGAACTTGTCCTTGCGAGTGCCATGTGCTCCTTCGCTGCCCGCAAATTCTCCACGTCAGTTCAATATGGATCGGCCTGCGTAGACGGCGGCCTCGTCAAGGATCTCCTCGATTCGAATGAGCTGGTTGTACTTCGCCAGCCGATCCGACCGCGAGAGCGAGCCGGTCTTGATTTGCCCGCAGTTCGTTGCCACGGCAAGGTCGGCGATGGTCGCGTCCTCGGTCTCACCCGATCGGTGAGACATGACAGTCGTGAACCCTGCCCGATTGGCCATGTCCACGGCCCCAAGCGTCTCGGAAAGCGTCCCGATCTGGTTGACCTTGACGAGAAGCGAGTTGCCGGCCCGTTCCTCGATTCCGCGGGCGAGCCGCTCGGGATTCGTCACGAAGAGATCGTCACCCACAAGCTGCACCTTGTCGCCGAGTTCCGCAGTCAGTGCCTGCCACCCTTCCCAGTCATCCTCGCTGCAGCCGTCCTCGATCGAGAACACGGGATAGTCGGAGACCAGCGCATTCAGGTAGGAGACGTTTTCGTCAGGGCTCAGGGACTTTCCTTCGCCTTCCATGACGTATGCGCCGTCCCTGAAATACTCGGTGGAGGCACAGTCAAGCGCAAGCATGATGTCGTCGCCAGGCTTGTAGCCAGCCTTCTCGACGGATTTCATCATGAAATCGAGAGCGTCCCGGGCACTTGAGATGTCCGGCGCAAAGCCGCCCTCATCCCCGATGCCAGTCGAAAACCCTGCCGACTGGAGCTCAGCCTTCAGCGTGTGGAAGATCTCGGATCCCATGCGAACGGCATCGCGCATCGATGTGGCCGAGACCGGCATGATCATGAATTCCTGGATGTCGATCGGATTGTCCGCATGCTCGCCGCCATTGATGATGTTCATCATCGGAACCGGCAGGACATGAGCAACCGCGCCGCCTACATAGCGAAAGAGCGGCTGGCGCGTGCTCAATGCCGCGGCCTTCGCGGCGGCAAGGGACACGCCGAGGATCGCGTTTGCGCCAAGACGCTTCTTGTTGGCAGTGCCGTCGAGCTCGACCATGATCTCATCGATGGTCATCTGCTCCGTCACGTCCAGCCCGACAAGCGCCTCGGCGATTTC
>JAPPCV010000070.1 GCA_028824715.1 Boseongicola sp.
CCGGTCATCGTGTTGATGACAAGGGGTTTCGCGAATATCTGGAGATGAAGATCCGGTTAGGGGGCACTTGAGCAGGGTCGGGCCGTAAGGCAACGCCGGAGCGGCCGGGCCGTCGACCCTGCACTTCCTTTCGAGGGTCACTGCGCCCGGGGCCTCGCGCTTTCCCTGAGTGCCAGGACAGGGTCGGCGGCGCCGTCCACGCCCTCGACGCCTGCAAGATGCCGACGCGTTCGCCCGCGCACGCCGTACACATTTGCCGACACGTACCCGCCGGAGCCCGCGGAACGGACAACCACGATCACGTCCCCGGTCACGTCTCTGTCCACGTCCTTGAACAGGAGCGCCTCCACCGTTCTCTCCCGTTCGCGCACCGGTCCCGGCACGAAGGATTCGCGCGGCCAGTCGAGATCCAGGTTCGCGTACGTCCACAGGGCGTAGCTTCCGATGCTGCGAGGCTTGCCGGGGCCTTCGACCACCGTGACCGCAACGTTCGTTCCCGGAGCCATGCCCATGAACGCCGGCATCGCCTGCGACCGGATGGCCTATGGCGCACCAGCGCCGGGCGCGAGGCAGACGCCCGTGATCGCCAAGGACCGACACCGACTTTCGTGAGGCGGGAACGGATGCGACGGCTTCGCGGCCAAGCCTCGCGCCATCGCGCCTGCTTCACGACCGAGGCCAGTTCCTGATCCCAATGCGCGTCAGATACGGGCTCTGGCTGCATGCATCAACAGGAAGCGCGCATTCCCCTGCGCGATCCCTATGGCTTCAGGCGCTTCTGGTCCGCCAGCTTTCTGCGTAACTTTCGCGCGCCTCGCTTGCAAAGGGCGTCGGCGACACCCGCACCCGGACATCGGCCTGACGATGCGGTTCGGTCGAGGTCTTTTGCGTCGGTTCCGGTTCGCCCCATTTCAGCGTCAGGACATCTCCGATCTCGACATCCTGGTTGACCACACCCAAAGACAGCACACAGCGTTCGTTCCAGCTGTAGCTGGTGAACATGCTCATCCCGACCATTCTGTCGTCCTGCAGAAGCATGTCGGCACTGGAAGAGGCATAGTTCACCATCGGAAAGTCAATCCATTTGCATGGTGTCCCGTCCTCGAAGGACGAAGCGATCACGTTCAGGACGTCCTCGCGGTTCCACTCGAACGTGGCCTTCTTGCGATTGGTGGGCGCGTCTTTCATTGACGCAAGTGCGTCCTTGCCGACGAAGTCGCTCTTTTTCCAGCCGATGTAGAAACCGTATCCGAGCTCGAACGGATTGACGTAGTAATCTTCAATGTTGTCGGAAACGAAGGAGCCGCCAATGGCGCCAGTGGCCTCGTAACTGTCGGAACCAAGCCAGTCACGGTAGTCAGCAAGCATTCCGTCGCCAGTGTAGATGCCCGGCAGAGGCGAAGGGATCCAGCCGGATTCAAGTGTGTTCGTGGCATAGGCGCGGCTGCCGCACTGGACCAGGTCGACACCTGCATCGCGCGCGGCTTCAAGGATCGTCGAATGGACGTAGTGCTTGTCCTTGTAGGGTCCCCAGATTTCCAGACCGGGCGCGCCCGCCATGCCATGGCGCAGCGCCTGAACGCGCCTGGACCCGATATTGATCCAGTCGACATAAAAGAACCTGATGTCCGGGACAGCACCGCCGTTCATCTTCTCGATGACCTTCGGCACGTCGGGTCCCTGGATCTGATAGCGGTAGTGTTCGCGCAGGACACGTTCCCCGTCTGGACGGCTCGGAGAGCGAGGATCGTACCGCAACCGCACGTTCCACTTGCCCCAGGCCGCTGCAAACATCAGCCAGTTCGAGGTTGGCGCACGTCCAACGAGAATGAACTTGTCATCGCGTTCGCGGAAAACGATGTGGTCGCCAATCACGTGGCCATTTGGAGTGACAGGCACATAGTGCTTGGCCCGATTGAGATCGAAATTGGCAAAGCTGTTGATGCCATGGCAAGCGAGAAACTCTTCGGCCTGAGGACCTTCGACGATCACTTCGTCCATGTGATGCGACTGGTCGAACAGAACCGCCCCATCACGCCATGCGGCCTGTTCGATCCGCCAGTTCCGAAACTCCGGTGCGACGACCGGATAGACGTACATCCCGGCCTTGCTGTTTCTCAGCATCTCGACCGGATTGGCATGTTTCCGCATCTCGTCGTTCAAGCTTGGCATTTACTCCTCCCGGTTTGCTTTCACGTTCTGGGCCCTGACACGCGCTCCTGGTGCCAGGGCCATCTCCTGGCGGCGAATTGTCCATTCGCCGCGAAACGGCTGCTCTCGCCTTGCGCCGCGATGGACACTTCCGAATGCAGCGTCGTCTCTTTCGGGTTCCCGCATCTACTTTTCGCCGTCGTCCATCCCGATCTTCACGTCGAGCAGGGCCTGACGCCCTTCGTCACGAATGACCTCGAGTGCGCGCTCCAGTGCGGCAGGCATGTCCTCGGCCAGCTCTACGGTCTCGGCATGGCACCCGGCAGCGCCCGCGATGTCGCCGTAGGCCGGATTGGGCATGAAGGGCACCATTGGCACGTGGTTCGCCCTGCCAGCTTCGCCATCGGGGTAGATGTCAAGCGTCGATATGCGCACCGCGTCCCAAGCGCCGTTGTTCAGGACCACCGTCAGCACCGGCAAGCGCTGGGCGGCCGCCACCTGATGGCACGCGATCGGATTCGCGAACATGTATGATCCGTCGCCGATCACGCAGATCGTCAGTCTGTCGCGGTCTCCAAGCTGATAGCCGAGCGCGGCCGGCAGACCCCAACCGAGCCCTCCTGCCTGCGTGTTGCCAAACCACTGGTTCGGTCGGGCGACGTCGTACAAGGGTCGCGGTCCGCCGCGCTCGGCGAAGACCGCCCCGTCGCCCAGAACATCGGAAATGCACTTGGCAATCCATGGCTTGTTGGCGAGCCCGCTGGAGCCTTCTTCGATCTTTGACGTCATGCGTGCCCGGAACTCGGCATGGCGTGCCTCGATGCCCGCTTGCCGTACCGGATTGGGCGTTCCGGGAAGGGCAGCCCGCAGCGCCTTGATCCCCTGGGCCGCATTGCATTGGATGGCCTGCGTCGTCTTGTAGCCGCGAACCGGCATGCGGGCGAACAACGGGTCCGGACCAATATGGATCACTTCGGCGTCCGGGGCCGGGCTGGCCTTGGCTTCGATCCAGGCGACCGATGCATCGACCACCAGCACAACGTCAGCCTGCGGAAGATGTGCCGCGATGTTGCCACCAACTCCGTTCTTCCACCGTGTTGGCAGCAAGTTGCGGGTAACGAAGACTTCGCTGACCGCAAGCGAGTTCTCTTCGGCCATCGCCATCAGATCGGCGCTGACTTCGCCTTCCACATCGCCGCGCGAGCATACGATGAGGGGGTTCTTGGCCGCCGTCAGCTTGGCCGCGACATCTGCAATGCCCTGCGGGTCGGGATGGGATACAGCCGGCGCCACTTGGTTGGGTGCACCCGGCACCTCGGTTTCTTCACAAAGCGGTTCGCGCGGGAGCGACATGTAGACCGCACCCCTGGGCTCCGTCATGGCAACCGAACAGCCACGCGAAACCAGGTCGGCGGCGTTTTCGGCATAACGTAGCTCATAGTCCCATTTCACGGCCTCTCGCACGATGCCCGTCTGGTCGAACATCTCCTGTCCGTACTGGATGGGCGTATGGCGGCTGCCCATGCGGCTGCCCTCGGTCAACGGATTGCGGCCAGAGATCATGAAGATCGGCACGTCATCGGAGCGCGCGTTCAAGAGCCCCATCACCGCGTTGGCGAGCCCCACGTTCACGTGCACCGCGGCCGCCGCCATTTTCCCGGTCGCAAGAAAGTAGCCATGCGCCATCGTCACCACGACGTTTTCGTGTGCCGCGGTTATGGCGTCCGGCAAGTCGGTCCCACCCGTCTTGGCATACGCTTCGATGATCGGCGCGAAGTCCGAGCCGGGATTGATGAACAGCGTGTCCACCCCGTTCGATTTCAGTGAACGCAGGATGGCCTCTCCGGCCGACACCGTCACGGTCATGCGGGATCCTCGTCAAAGATTCGGGTGGTCACGGTCTGCGGCAGCGACGAAAACTCAAGACTAAGCCGCCCGCCTTGATCGCCGACGCCAGAAGCCTTTGCGCCGGTGAGCGGGCTCAGCAGGTCGCGGATTTGCCACGAGTTGATCCAGGCGTGACCGACGCGAACCTTCGGGGCGACACGATGGGCGCGACCGAGGTTCTCGGTCCAGATGCAGGCGGCAAGGCCGTACTCGGTGTCATTGGCCAGCGCGATGGCTTCGTCTTCGTCGCTGAAAGGTGCAACATGCAAGACCGGGCCGAATGCCTCCTGCTTCACGAAGGGCGAATCCTCGGGCGACCCGATGGCGACCGCCGGCTCGATGAAGGCCCCGTTGTCGCGTTCATCTCCGAAAGACGGAAATCCGCCGCCGGCCACGAACTCGCCGCCATGTGTCGGCACGGTATCCAGCAGCGCCTTGACCTTGTCACGGTGCCCGTGGCTGATAAGCGGGCCGATGCTGAACCCGTTGTGGCTCCTTTCGCCGATGATGATTCCGCTGGCGATCCCCGCCATTGTTTCCACGAATTCTTCGAAGCGCGAGCGGTGAACATATGCGCGTTCGGTGCAGAAGCAGATCTGGCCGCAATTGAAGAAGGCAGACCTGGTCATGCCCTCGGCCACGGCATCCATGCGCGCGTCATCGAAGACAAGGGCTGCGTTCTTGCCGCCAAGCTCCAACGAGACCTCTCGCAAGCCGTTCGCCGCGGCCTTCATGATGGCCGAGCCCGTGCCGCTTTCGCCCGTAAACGTGATAGCGTCCACTTTCGGATGCGATGCCAGGAATTCGCCGGTCGAGCCGCTTCCGAAACCGTGCACAAGGCTGAACGCGCCATCGGGGACATCCGAGGCGGCAATGACTTCGGCCAGGACTGTTGCGGAAGAGGGGGTCTCTTCGGACGGCTTCAGGATGGCCGAGTTGCCCATCACCAATGCCGGCGCGACCTTCATGCATGCCATGAGAAGCGGTACGTTCCAGGGACAGATGCAGGCGATGACCCCCTTGGGGCGCCGCGTCGTGTGCCACATGCCCTTGAAGCCCATCTCCCCAGAGAACTGCATGCTGCGGTTCTCCAACGATGCGAAGGCATCGGCATAAGCCCGAAACAGCCGTGCGGCGCGCGCGCCGTCGAAGATCGAAGCCTGCCAATGGCTGCGACCCGTGTCAGCAACCTCCGCTTCGATCAGGTCTTCGACACGCGCCTCCAGCCTGTCGGCAAGGTCATGGATCACCGCCAGCCGCTGTTTCGTGGAAAGATCCCCCCACAACGAGGCGTTGCCGCCGATGGAATCATCGTGGCCCGTCGTGACCGCCTCATCGACCAGGGTTGCGCTCGCCTCGTGGACCGTCGCCACATGAGCGCCGTCGAACGGGCTGACCTTGTCGAAGGTCGTGTCGGAGCCGATCCATCGCCCTGCGACGTAATTCTTCAGTTCCTTGCTCATGCGATCCTCTTGGGCCACGGGCCATGCGCGATGGCGTCAAGCATGGCCTGGTTCAGGGCGATCATCATCTCGGCCTTGTCGCCTGCCGCCCGCGGGGCGTCCCAGAGGTTCCGAGTCTCGTCAGGATCGACGCGCAGGTCGTAGAGCTCTCCGTAATCGAGCCCCTTGTAGACCGTCATTCGATGCGAGGGCGTGACGAGGTTGCGCAAGTTTGGGCGCTTCTCGAAGCCCGGGTAGACCTTGTTCTCCTCGTGCTCGATCAGGACGGCATCGCGGGTGGAGGCGCCTCCGTCGAGCTGATCCAGGAACGACCTGCCCTGCATCCCGTAATATGGGAGCATCCCGCAGCGTTCGAGCAATGTGGGCCCAATGTCGATCGAGGCGGCCAGCCCGTCGACCACCTGTACGCCGGCCCTTTGCGGGTCGGCCCAGATGAACGGTACGCGATTGACCGATCGGTGCGAGAACGGGCCCTTCAGCAACAACGAAAACGCCCCCATGTAGTCACCATGATCCGAGTTGAAGATCACGATCGTGTTCTCGGCAAGACCGGAAGCCTCGAGCGTTTCCAGGATATCTCCCACCGCATCGTCGATCATGGTGATCATCCCGGCCGTAAGTGCCATGGCTTCCCTGAGTTGCCGCTCGGACGCCATGAATGCCTGCTGCAAGTTTGAAGGAACGATGCCCTCGTCCATGAGGCGCTTCCACTCGCGCAGCTGCGGCGGCGGGTTCTTGTGCGCGCGATAGGGCAGATCGATCTGGAAGTCGTCGGGGTCATACATGTCCCAGTACTTTCCCGGCGGTGTGAACGGGTGGTGCGGGTCAGGAAACGAGATGAACGCGAAGAATGGATCTTCTTCTCCGGCGCAAGATTCCAGGAAGGCTTGCGCCTCATTGCGAATGTAAGACGTCGGATAGAGATCCTCGGGTATTCGCGTGCGAAAGGCCTGCGGATTCGTGAAGTCGTGCGGCAACTGGTTCTTGCGGTCTCTGAGAAAGGCCCATTCATCGGTCTGGCACCTAAGCCATTGCAGGTAGTGGCCTCCGCACTCGTCGCTGTGGCTGGTTACCATCCGGACATGGTCAAACCCGTAGTAGGGGACCGGCAACACGTGATACTCGGTCCCTTCGTATGTGTCAGGCTGTTCGCATTCGTACTGCATGCCGTTTGGCTTGAGCGCGTCAGGGACATCCGGATTGGCGACATGGCGCTCGTCTTCGCGCTTGATCGGCTTTTTCGTGAACGGCTGGAGATGGCTCTTTCCGATCGAGGCTGTCCGGTACCCTCCCGCCCGCAATACATCGACAAAGGTATTGGCATCTGCCGGAAGGGGCAGTCCGTTGTGACGAAGGCCGTTCACCGACGGGTATCTGCCCGTGAAGATGGCTCCCCGGTTCGGCATGCAGACGGGCGACGTGACATAGAAGTTGGTGAACCGGGTGCCCCGTGCCGCGATGCCGTCGATGTTGGGCGTCTGCACCAAGGGATGACCGGCATGTCCGAGCCAGTCCGCCCGGTGCTGGTCAGTCATGAAGTAGAGGATGTTTGGCCGCCCGCTCATGCTCCGGCCTCCTTGCGGCTCAGGACACCGTAGTGCAGTGCGATCAAGGCCAGGGATGCCAGGGCCGCAATGCCGCCGACCAACGCGGATGGGTGGATCAGCAAGAGCCCGGCCGCCGCTCGCGAAATAACCTCCCAAACGGACATCTTGCCCCGGTCAAAGCGTGAGGCGGCGGACGCTAGCATGTAGATGAGCAGCGCGAGGCGGAGCAGGAGGAATACAAACCCGCCAAGGGCAAAGGCACCGCCGGCCTCGGCCACGATCAGCATCTGGGGGTTGAAGGCGAAGAAGAACGGTATCGCGAAGATGACGATGCCGATCCGGGTCGCCTGGACCGCCGTCCCGATGGCCCCGCCGCCCGAGATCGAGGCCGCGGCAAAGGCGGCCATGGCGACAGGCGGCGTGATTGCCGAGGCGACCCCGAAATAGAACACGAAGAAGTGCGCGGTAAGGTCGGTCAGCCCAAGGCTGGTGAGCGACGGTCCTAGGATGATGATGATCGTGAGGTAGGCTGGCAACGTGGGCATGCCCATGCCCAGTATGAGCGCCGCAACCGCGGCAAAGACCAGCGCGAGAAGCAGGTTCTGGCCGGCGTTGCTGCTGATCACCTTGGCGAATTCCAGAGGCAGTCCCGTGGCTCCGAGCACGGCAATGATGATGCTGACGGTGCCGATGGCCATGAGCAGCCGGCCAAAGGTCACGCCGCCCCTTGCAAAGCTCTCGGCAACCAGGATCGGCTTTCTGCGCATCTCGGGGTTCAGGAAACTCAGGACGAGAAGCACGCTCAGCGCGATCATCGCCGATCCAGCCGGCGAGAAGCCCAGAATGAGCGCTATGACAACGATCGAGATTGGCACGATGACCAGGATGAGGCTGATCCAGTCCTGGAGCGTGACGGGATCCATTTCGGACTCGGCCGTCGCCTCGACACCGAGTGAGCGGGCTTCGAACATCACTGTCGTGAAGAGCGAAGCGTAGTATGCAACTGCCGGCACAATCGCCGCGACAATGATGATGAGATAGTCGATCGCAATGAAATCCGCCATGACGAGGGCGGCGGCACCCATGATTGGCGGCATGATCTGACCGCCCGTCGACGCCGTTGCCTCGACGCCACCGGCGAATGTCGGGCGAAAGCCGCGCTTCCTGATCATCGGGATCGTGATGACCCCCGTTCCGACCACGTTGGCCACGGCCGAACCGGACACTGTGCCGAAGAGCGACGACGCCATGATCGCCGCATGCGCGGGACCGCCGCGAAACCGCCGCATGGCGTGGAAACTCAACTTGATCATCGAGGCTCCGCCACCGGTCCCCTCAAGCACCGCGCCCATGATTATGAACGGAAACACGGTGTTCACGAGGATCGCCAGGATGTTCCCCATGACCCCGTCGCCCGTGTTGTACCAAAGCTCGGCCGGCGTATCCTGGACAAAGTCCATGCCTGCATGACCGAGTATTCCGGGAAGGTGCTCGCCGAAGAAAAAATAGAGGAGAGCCAGGGTGCCAACGACGGCAAGCGGCAATCCCCAGATCCGCCAGCAGAAGTACAGTATGATCACGCAACCGGTCACCGTCATCCAGGCGTGGAACTCCTCGAAGAAGAAGAGTCCGACGTTCTCGATCCGCGTGACGGCGACATTGAAGGACCAAAGCGCATAAAGGCCGACACACACCAGAATTGCGTTGAGGGCGGTTGCCAGGATTGCGCTTGATCCACCCGAAAATCGCGAGATGGCAAGAAAGGAAATGATGAACCCGCTGGCAAAGACGGCTGGATGAAGGTCAACCGCGGGAATGACCCCGATCGACGGCAAGGGCCCCAGATCCGGGACGGCATTGAGAAACCCCAGGACCGCGAAGCAAAAGCCGAATGCCAGAAGGATGCGTTGCCTGAGGGGGCGCGCAGGAATGTTCACGGAGGCCATGTCCTGACTCCAGGAGCTTGGGACCGACGACATGACTGAGGGGCCGGGCGCCAGGCCCGGCCCGACGTGGTTGCCTTACGAACCGCCGCGAAGATTGTCCGGGACCGACACGCCCATCTCTTCATAGTAGCGAATCGCACCCGGATGCAGGCGGGCACCAAGCGACACAAATGCGTTGTCCAGCGTCAGAGGCGCCAGGCCCTGGTTGACCGCATGCGCGTCGTCGAGGTTCTCGAACATCGCCTTGGTCAACTGGTAGGCCACGTCATCATCCATGTCCTTGTTGACGCTCAGGAACATCACGTAGGCCGTGGCAAGGAGGTCTTCGTCGTTGTTGACCTGGTTGGAATAAGACCCCGCCGGGAGCGTGTCGGCAGCGTAGCCCGGGGTGCTCAGGTAGTCGTTCCAGGCATCGGTACCCAATACCTCCTCTGGAATGCCGAGGAGGCGGAACTTCTTGGCCGCGCCGTACTGGTCAACCGCCGCCGAACCCATGGTTCCCGTGCGCATGAAGACATCGAACTTGCCGTCTTCGAATGCCTGGCTTGCCGCGGACCATGCGAGCTTGATCGCCTCATAGTCCTCGTTGGCCTTGAAGCCGGTGATCGACTGGATCAGCTTTGTCGTCTGGGCCGATGCCGATCCCGCGGGCGGCCCGACGAACACGCGTTTGCCCTTGATGTCTTCCCAGCTCTCGATGCCGCTGTCTTCATAGGTCATGACGTGGATGTGCCCGCCAAGGAAGGAGAAGAGGGCCCGGATGTTCTCGGAAGCGTCGATCGCTTCCTGCCCGAGATCCTTGTAGGGACCCTTGCCAACCCGCATGCGCGAGAATGCGCCCGCTGGCGTGCTGGCCATGTCGATTGCACCTGTCGCAACCTTCAGCGCGGCCCGTGTAAGGGTCTGGTCAACGTTGACCCGGATTTCGTGGCCAGGCGCCGCGTATTTCGAGAGCAGTTGAGGAACGAGCGCACTCAGGCCCGCTGCCGAACCGCCTTCGGCCTTCAGGGTGTCGGCCTGTGCAAATGTCAGCGATGCAGTTGCAAATGCGGCGGCAATTGCCGCCATTCGAAGCGTTTTCATGGAGTCCTCCCAGTTTTCCGTGTGCCAAGCTTGCAGAAACGGGGGATAAAAATAAAATCAGAAAATCGAAGCCCGTTATAGGAATATGCATACCCATGGATCCGCGCCTCCTGACCCAGCTAGCCGTTGCGATCGATCTTGGCTCGATCAACAGGGCTGCAAAGCGGCTCAATGTCACGCAGCCGACGCTCAGCCGCAGCATGAAGATCATCGAGGATCGTGTCGGGGCGCCCGTCCTGATCCGGGAAAGCCATGGCGTCATTGCCACGGATGTCGGTGAACGACTGGCAGAACGAGGTCGGGCGATCTTGGCGGAATCCGAAGCCGCAGATGACGCCCTTCGGCGGTGGCGAGAGGGAATCACTTCGCAGCTGCGCCTAGGGGTTGGCCCCTTTCTGGCGGCGACGATCATCCCCGGACTTGTCGAGACGTCGCTCCGTGGCACATGGCCTTACGCGCTTCTCGTCTTCAGCGCTTCAGCCGCCCCCCTGATCAGGCGGCTGATAGACAACCGGCTGGATGTCGTTCTCGCGCCGTCTCAGTTGCGGCTTCACGAGGGGAGCCTGACCCAGAAAGTGGTCTTCCCTGACAGGCTGGTGATCGTCGCCGGTGCCCGATCGGAACTTGCGCGAAGGGGAGTGGCCGCAACAAGGGAACGACTCGAAAGGGCGCGATGGGTGATCGCCGGCGCGCGTGCCGGGATCCACGGAACGGAGTCCGAGATCTTCCGCTTCCTCGGGATTGAACCCAAGAAGCAGAACATTTCAGTTACGGGCGACCTAATGATCCCACTGCACTTGCTGAGAACGACTGATGCCTTGGTCGCATTGCCGGAAAGGCTCATCGGCTTGCTTGGTGACCTCGGCGGCGCGCGGACGGTCCAGTCTGACTTTCCCGAGATCCGCAGAGACATCGCGCTTTGGGTCCGCAAGCAGGAACAGCACCGCATCGAGATCCTGCATTTCATGGAACGGCTTGAGGAACATCTGCAGAAATTCGAGACGTAAATTGCCCCGCGTCCAACCGAATTCCCACGCGGGGCCCTGCGTCGATGCTTTTTTGGAAATCGCCGCTTGTGCTGGCGACTCATTGCCGTTTGCCACGATTGCCACCAGCGAATCTGCCGCCTGCGTGCCTGCCGATGACAGGAATTCGACTTCCCGCCGCCATATTGGACTGAGTTTCCAAGTTAGGCAGCGAAACTGGGAACTTCTCAGCATCCGGAGTGCCTGCTTGTCGATGACATTCGACCGCTGCCGCACCCATCAGCGCAACTGCTTCACTTCTACGAGCCTTGCGGGGACCCTGGTCAATCGCGCCACGCCCACTTTCGACGCCGTGCAGACCGGTACAAGTGGTCCTCCTGAGGTGCTCAGAACCGAGGCGGCGTCGGCAATGGCGCCCGAACTGTCAGCAACGACCTCGCGTGCGTCGATGCAACAACTCACGGTGGTGGCCAGGGTCACGTCGACCACTTGCCTGAACGCCGCGATGTCGCACGCTTCGCGGCGGTGATGCACGCCGTCGCGTTTCACAAGCCCGTCAAGGCGATCAAATCCCAGAAAGGGCAGACGAAACATCGCATGTCACGTCAAATTGCCTGACCTTGACGGCTCGTGCGGCCAGTTGACGGCACGCTCCGCGTGTGACGCCGAGGCCGCAGTCACCGACCATCCGGAGTTCGCCGGCGCCACGGAGAAACCGGCACCGTTCCGTCGCGTGCAACCCGTGACAACTGCAGTCATCATGCAATCTCCTTCGAACTCTCAAGAACGCCCTTCAGGCGACGGGTTCGATGTTCGACATCATTCATGGTGCCGCTTGTGACAAAGGGTTGCACTGCGGGAAAACTTGTCCAAAACCTTGGTCGCACCGCCGACCGGAAAGGCACGGAGCGACAAGATCCTCCTGGGCGACGCCAGTCATGGCGGATTCAGATTCGCCCGAACTCGTTCAGCAGGTCCTCGACCGTCTTGCCCTTCGCCACCCATTTGCGGGTCTCCTCCTCTCGATCTGCCTGCTCCTGGGCGAACTGAACGGTTTCCTCCGCCTTTTCGAGCGGGATCACCGTGACGCCCATCAGGTCCGCGACGATGAAGTCGCCCGGATTGACCACGACGCCGCCGCACTGAATGGACACGTTGATCGAAAGCTCCTCCTTTCGACCTGAGAACATGGTGTGCGTGCCGCGGGGCGTGATGGTGCGCGTCCAGATAGGCCAGCCGATGTCTTCAAGCTCGTCGGTGTCGCGGCCCGCTCCGTCAACGACCATGCCTCGGATGCCGCGGTTCTTGGCCAGCCCGCCCATCAGGCCTCCGCATACGGACGTGTTCGGCTCGCCGCCGGCGTCGACAACAATGACGTCACCCGGCTGACCCATTTCGAGCGCCTTCAACGGGTCGACCAGGTCGCCCTTCGAAAGCTGCACCGTGATCGCCTGGCCGGTGATCTTTGCACGAAACGCAGGCTTGATGCCGCAGTCCATTACACCGGTTCGGTACTGCACATCTGCAAAGACCGCAGTCGCCGAATAGCACTGCAGCACTTTGTCGAACTTCTCGAGCAAGTCAGATCTCCGCTCGAACTCATTGAATACTTTCAGCATTTCCATTCTCCATCAATGGGTTGTCTCAGCCAGCGCGTCTGCGTTGACAGGAAAGTCGGGTCGTTGTCCCGTAAGCACCTTGGCCACCTGCGTCGCCGCAGTGACCCGCGCCGCCCGAATGGACTCTTCCGAGTAGTAGGCAACGTGCGGCGTCACGATCACATTTGGCAGGGTGAAGATCGGGTTGTCGCGAGGCGACCAGTTCGCGCACTTGGCCGGCTCTTCCTCCGGGTCATCCAAACCGGCAGCCGCAAGGTTTCCCTCGGTCAAGGCACGGTATAGCGCCTTGTTGTCCACGGTTGGACCCCGTCCGGTATTCACAAGTATCGCCCCCTTTTTCATTGAGGCAAACTCGGCGCCGGACAGAAAGTGCCGCGTGTCCGGCGTCATGGGCGCTTGCATCAGGATGTAGTGCGACTGCGCCAGAAGCTCAGGCTTGGAGACGAGCTTGACACCGTGCAGTTTCGCTACGTTCTCTGGCAAGAACGGATCGTACGCGATCACATTGACGCCGAATGACTTTGCCCTTTTCGCGATGGCCTGGCCGATCTTTCCCAAGGAAACGACACCCATGGTCCGCCCGCGAAGCCGGCAAACCGGCTGGCCGCTCTGCCAGCTCCAGACGCCGGCATGTGTCGCCCGGTCGTAGTCGGGAAGTTTGCGCGCCAGCGCCAGCCAGAGCGATATGGCATGATCGGCCACCTCCTCGGTGCAGTAGTCCTGGACATTGGTGACGAGGATTCCCCGATCCGAAGCTGCCGCAACGTCAACGATGTCTACGCCCACGCCGTATCGCGCGATGACCTCGCATTTCTTCATGCGTGATATCACGGCTTCCCCGATGCGGGCATACTGGTTCATCATCGCGGCACAGTCCCGCGACACGTCGAAGAGATCCTCTTCGCACTTGGCTTGAAGCGCGATGACCTCGGCACCCACAGATTCGAGTATCTCGCTTTCGACCCTGACATCGCCATAGTCGTAGTCCGTGATCACGACCCTCGGTCGGTCAGTGCGAGCCTTGAAGGAGGAGCACTCAGACATAGGCGCCGGCCGAGTAGGTCAACTCGTAGGAATGGCTGTACAGCTCGAATACGTTGCCGAAAGGATCCTCCATGTAGACCATCCTGTAGGGCTTTTCGCCGGGGTAGTATTCGCGGACCTGCTCCATCCGTTGCCGCCCGCCGAGCTCTTCGATTAACTTGACCCTGGCCTCGACGTCTTCGTCCTGGACGCAGAAATGGAAGAGACCGCGACGCCAGTATTCAAATGGCCGCTCTTCTTCGACGGTATTGGGGAATTCGAACAACTCGATGCCAACGCCATCTCCCAGCGAAAGATGCGCGATCCGGAACGATCCCCAGCCTTCGCCGAAGACGTCGTCGCACATCTGTCCAATGGCGCTGTCGTCGTGCTTGATCTCGGTCGGTCCCATGATGACGTAAAGGCCAAAGGCTTTTGAGTAGAACTCGACGGCCTTCTCCAGGTCGGGAACGGTGATGCCGATGTGGGAAAAGGTAAGCGCAACCATGGTATGCTCCTGTTCTTGTGTCTCAGAGAATGCTCCTTACGATCCCGCCTTCGACGCGGTGCGCGGCGCCGTTTGTGGCGGGATTTGCGGAAATCGTGACGATCATGCGCGCCACCTCATCCGGTTGAACAAAGCGTTGAATGAGAGACGTTGGCTCGTCTTCCATGAAGAAGTCTTCGACGATCATGTCGAGAGACTTTCCCCTTTGGGCCGCGAGACCATCGAAGTATGCCTCGACACCCTCGGTCCATGTCGGTCCCGGCAAGACGGAATTGACCCGGACGCCCGTTCCCTTGGTCAACTCCGCCATCCCGCGCGTGAGACCAAGCATTGCGGTCTTGGTCACCGAATAGTGAACCATTTTCGGCAGAGGCTTCACTCCGGCTTCGCTCGCCATGTTTATGATTGATCCAGCCCCGCGTTTCAGCATGGCAGGAAGGAAAACGCGGCTCATCCGAACAGCGGACAGCACGTTGATGTCGAAGTACCGCATCCAATCGCCGTCGGTCAGGTCCTCGAAGGGCTTTGCCGAGAAGACCCCGACGTTGTTCACCAAGACGTCGAGATCGCCTTGCTCCTGAACGAATGCGCACAGGGCGTCTACATCGACGCCATCCGTAAGATCGCCAGCCATTCCGGTCACCTCTCCGAGCGAAGCGAGATCCCGAATGCAGGCCGACACTTCACCTTTCGTCAGTCCGTGGACCACGACCTTGGCGCCTTCTCCAAGGTAGACCTTCGCGGTCTGCTTGCCGATTCCGGATCCCGAACCTGTGACGAGAACCAGCTTGTCCTTTAGGCCAAGATCCATGTCACCCGGCCTTCTTGCCTGCAGCCGCTTCGGCTTCCGGCTTTCGTCCGGAGACACGAGCCACGAGAGCTGAGATCTCGGTGCGCCACATGTCGATGCCGACAGCCAGAAGGATGATCAGGCCAAGCACGATGTTCTGGACCGACGACGGCGCTGCGTTCAGGTTGAGACCGTTCTGGACAATCACGATCGTCATGGCCCCCATGAGCGTCGCGAGTATGTTCCCACGGCCTCCCGCAAGGCTCGCGCCGCCTACCACGGCCGCTGCGATGGCCTGAAGTTCCAGGGTCTGGCCATAGTTGGGAGAGCCCGAGTTCAGACGGGCAGACATCAGGACTGCCCCCACCGCTGTCATGAACCCGGCAATGACGAAGGTGATCGCCTGCACTTTCCTTACGTTGATGCCAGTCAGGACCGCCGCCGCGGGATTGCCGCCAACCGCATAGATCTCGCGGCCAAGCTTGGTGAAGTTCATCGTGAATGCCGCCAGTCCGTAGAAAAACACCAGGTAGAAGAAGGGCAGCGGGATTCCGACGAACTTGCCGTAGAAGAGCGGCTCGAGCGCTGGATCGAGTGAGAAGATCGGGGAGCCGTTGTTAAACGTCAGAGCCAGGCCCCGGAACGCGATGAGGGCGGCCAAGGTCGTGATGAAGGATGGTATGCGCCCATACGCCGTTATCAGCCCGAGGAGCAGTCCCAGAAAGGCGCCGGCAACAAGAATGAGCGGGACGGCCAGAACGAGCGGGACGCCCACGAACTTGAGCATGAGGGCAAAGATCATGGTCAGCAGCGCGACCATGGATCCTGAACTGAGGTCGATCCCGGCCGCGAAGATGACAATGGTCGATCCGATCGCGATGAGAGCGACGATGCTGACCTGAAGCGAGAGATTCGACAGGTTGCCAGGGTTCAGGAACCGTTCCGTTGTCAGCGCCACGACAAGAGAGACGATCACCAGTGCGGCAAACGGGCCGATGAGCTGGGCATCAAATATCCGCTTCATGCGAGCACCTCGCCTTGTTCACGATTCCGTCCGGTTTCAGCCGAGGCCCTCACAAGATCGTCGTGGTTCAGCTCCGCTGCGTCTGCGATGCGCCTGATCGTCCCTTGCTGCACAACCGCGATGCGGTCGCTCATGGCGAGCAGCTCGTCGTGGTCCGAACTGATCAGGATTATGGATTTCCCGTCGCGAGTGAGCTCGTTGATCAGGTTGTACACTGCAATCTTGGCACCGATGTCGATGCCCTGCGTGGGTTCGTCCAGGATGAGAATCTCGGCACTTGAAAAGAGCCATCGGGCAATGACCGTCTTCTGCTGGTTGCCTCCCGAGAGGAAGTTGACCGTCTTCTCCTCTGCTTGCGCGGAAATATCGAGATCGTCGATGAGACCCTGCGTCGCCTGCTCCTCCCTCTTGAGATCAAGAAGCCCGAATCGTGTCAGTTTGCCAAGCGATGCGGCCGTGATGTTTCCGCTCGCGCGAAAATTGAAGAAGAGGCCGTCGAACTTCCTGTTTTCCGGCACCAGGGCAAGTCCGGCGCGGATGGCGTCCATCTCGCCTCGAAAGGCCGCGGGCCTGCCGTTCAGGACAACTCTGCCGGCAGTCAGACCGTCCGTGCCGAAGAGCGCGCGAGCGATCTCCGTGCGGCCGCTCCCGAGAACGCCGCCAAGACCAAGCACCTCGCCGCGGCGAAGCTCGAAAGAGACGTCGTTGACGCCAGCGCTAGTCGCAATGCCCTGTGCCTCCAGGACGACCTCGTCCGCCGCGTTTCGCTCTTTCGGGTAGTGTTCGCCGATGTCCTCGCCGACCATCGCGGTCACGATCTCGCGGACGTTGATCTTGGTCTCGCCACTGGCGCGGACCACCCGGCCATTCCGAAGGATGGTGACCTCGTCTACGATCCGCTCCACCTCGTCGAGACGATGAGACACGTAGAGAATTCCGGTGCCCTTGCTGCGCATTGTCCGCAGCAATTGGTGCAGACGCTCGATTTCGTCCTCGCCAAGTGCCGCCGTCGGCTCGTCAAGCACAATCATGCTTGCGCGCATCGCGACGGCCTTCGCGATCTCCACAAGCTGTTGCTCGCCTACCGAGAGCTGTCCGGTGATCGCCTCGGTTGATATGTCGACCTCCATTTCAGCGAGGACGGCGGCGGCGTCCGAGTGAACCCTTTTCCAATCGACGACACCAAGCGAAGACCGGGGCATGTTGCCCAGGAATATGTTCTCGCCGACCGAGAGTGTTGGAACAATGGAGAATTCCTGAAACACGGTGGCTATGCCCATGGCGCGCGCGGCCTGCGGACTGGGAATCTGCACGGGCTGACCGTCTTTCAGGATCTGGCCGCCGTCGGGCTGCTTAACGCCCGAAAGGGTCTTGATCATCGTCGACTTGCCGCACCCGTTCTCGCCAAGAAGACCATGAATGGACCGGGCCAGCAGCTTGATGCACACGCTGTCGTTCGCCAGCACGCCCGGGTAGGCATTGCTGATGTCGACAAATTCCCAGAGGGGTTTGGACGCGTTCATCGTCTTGACATTACCGGCCGGCAGCGGGTCTGGACATTGCGCTCTCCCCGGCAACGCATTGGTGCGCTGCCGGGGAGCGGGGAGAAACTCAGTACTCCTTGGACGGCTGCGGGAAGAGCTTTTCGGGCTCCTGCAGAACCGCGATCGCTCCGTCCTTGTCCTCGATTGACGTTGGAGTCTCGATCCAGCCTCCGGGATAGCTCCCCTGCAACGCGTCAATCGTTGCGTGCATCGCTGCCCGCCCCATCAGGAACGGAGACGTGTTGACCGTCGCGGTGACGTTGCCCGCAGCGATCTCTTCCAGGCCGGAGGTATCGCCATCGTTTCCCAGAAGGACGATATCAGACCGACCCAGCGCCTTGGCAGCGTAGGAAGCGCCGATGATCATGTAGTCGTTGGCCGCAAAGATCATGTCGAGATCGGGATGAGCCTGGAGAATGTCCATCCCCGCAGTGTTGCCGCCTTCGACATTCCATTTGCCGTCGATCGATACGACAACGTCGAAGTTCTCGTTGCCCTCGATCCCGTCGAGGAATCCTCCGACGCGCTCGGTCGAATGATAGCCGGGCTGACCTTCAATGATGCCGACCTTGAGTGGCTTGTCGCCGTAGGTCTCGATGGCCCAGTCCGCGATCTTGTGGGTGCCGTTGCGCTGCGAATATCCGACAACGCCGTGAATGGGCGTCGGGAAATTGGGGATGTCGGAATTGATCATGACCACGGCCATGCCCTTTTCGACCGCCCGCTTGAGGAGCGGGGCTGCCGCGAATTCGTCGTGGGTGCCAAAGACGATTGCATCGACGTCCTGCGTAAGGACGTCCTGGATCATTCCCATCTGGCCGTTGATGTCAGCACCGCTCTGCGGTGCCAGCATGAAGACCTCGACACCCTCCGCCGCCGCAACCGCCTTGATGCCCTCGCCAATGGCGATGTAGTAGTTGAACTCGGTGGCCGGCGGCATGTACGCGATCCGGAAGGTCTCGTTTCTTGGCGTGATCGCGTCGATGGGCGCCTGGGCTCCTTCAGCGAGCGGCACCGGCGCCGGATAGTCTGCGGACATCGCCGTCGAAGCGAGTGCGGCGATGCCCGCCGCGAGGATTGTTCTCAGTCCTGGTTTTGTCATTG
>JAPPCV010000084.1 GCA_028824715.1 Boseongicola sp.
ATGAAAGGTTTCAAGTCATCCTGTCCTCCTTTCCAGGGCTTGGCCTGGCGCAACGCCATTTCATCATTGACTCAGCGTTCAGGCTGCACCGAAAACCGAACCCTGCCTGCCAATCGCGGTCGATCCGCGATGCTGGCGGCTGCAGCGCGAAGGCACGCGCCAGACGCCACTCCACGCATGCAGGCGCTGTCGTCGACACGACCGCTTCCGACGCCACAGGTCCACGTCACAACAGACGCCGATCGCGTCATGGGACCCCGGGCAGCGTTTCCACACGCTGCGCATTGAAGCGCGTCATCATCCGTCCGTCCTGTCACGCCTCTGGCATCGCCGAAAGCGCAACGGCCCGATTCGACATGCCCCCGTCTGCCGCGCCAGGAACCGCGAACGGCCAGCTCCCCTGCGTCCCGTCCGTAAACGCAACCGAATCTGGAGAGAGACCATGACCAGGAAACGACGACTGACCCAGGACCTTGTCGACGCGCTGGAGCCCGAAGGCTCCGTCCGCGAGTTCCGCGACACGCAGCTCCTCGGCTTCGGCGTCAGGTTGTTTCCCTCCGGCCGCAAGTCGTGGTTCGTCCACGCCCAGGCCGGCAAGCGGCGCAAGTGGAAAACTCTCGGAGACGCCGGAACGATGCCGCTGGCCAAGGCAAGGACGCTGGCACGTGCGCACCTTGCGGCGCTCCGGAACCGCGATCCGTCCCGCCCGCCGGACGCCTCGGCGGAAACCCCGTTCGAGTACGTGGCAGAGACCGCGTTCCGGCGGCACGCACGGCTCTGGAAGCCCGGCACGATAAAGGTCAACCGGAACTACCTGAAGAAGCAGATCCTTCCGCACTTCGGCGGGCGGCCGGTCGGCGCGATCACGGAGGACGACGTGCGGCAATGGTTCGCCGCGCTGCGGCCGACCCCTGCCGCCGCGGACCGGTCGATGCCCGTCCTGTCCGTGATCATGCGGGAGGCGGAGACGCTTGGCTGCCGTCCCGAGGGCAGCAATCCCTGCCGGAACGTCAAGCGCTACCGGCGGCGCGGTCGGGACCGGTTCCTCTCCCGTGAGGAGGCCCGCCGACTGGGCAGCGCGCTGGCAAGGCGTGACGGCCACCCCCTGGCCGCCGTGGTGCGGCTGCTCATCCTGACCGGCTGCCGCAAGAGCGAGATCATGACCCTGAAGTGGCGGGACATCCGGGACTGCCGCATCTTCCTCAGGGACAGCAAGACGGGACCGAGAATCGTCTGGCTGTCCTCCGCCGCCCAAGAGGTCCTGGACGGCCTTCCGAGAAGGCGCGTCTGGGTTTTTCCGGGGCGGAAGAGATCCATTTCGGCACAGTGCCTGGACAGCTTCTGGCAGGACCTGCGCGACGAGGCGGGCCTCAAGGACGTGCGCCTGCACGATCTTCGTCACTCGTACGCGACCCTGGCCCTCCAGGCCGGCGAGACCGTGCCGACCATCGGCCGCCTTCTCGGCCACAACGATCCGAACACGACCCTGAAATACGTGCACCTTGCGGACGAAACGGTGCGCGAGGCCGTCGACGCCGTGGCGCAGGTCCTGCGCGGGGAGCTTCAGCCATGATTCGTCGCAAGCGCCTCACCGACGGTGGGATCCTGCGCCTCAAGCCTGGCGGAAAAGAGTACACGGTCTGGGACACGGCCGCGCCCGGCCTCGGCGTCCGCGTCTGGCCATCCGGGTCCAGGGGATACGTCGTCCTGCTGAGGGCCCCCGGTCCCTCGCGACGGGTCTCGCTGGGCTCCGCGATGCTGAAGACCGTCCACGAGGCGCGCAGGGAATGCCTCCTGATCCAGCTCGAAGGGAACGCCGCCGCAGCCGGTGCCGCGCCGCCGCCCGGGATCCCGGCACCCCTGTTCCGCGACTTCGTGGCCGACCGCTGGATGTCCGCCAGGCGCGGCCGCTGGAAGCCGTCGACGCTGAAAGGCGTTGAGTCGCTGCTCCGGAGCCAGCTGCTTCCCGCATTTGGGGACCTGCCGGTCGACCGGATCGCTCGGGCGGACGTCGACGCCTGGTTCGACCGCTTCAGCGCCAGGTCGCCAGGCAGCGCCAACAAGGGCCTGGCGCTTCTCCGCCGTGTCATGAACCACGCGGTCGACGACGGCCATGTTGCGAAGAACCCCGCCCGGCTGACACGGGCGAACCCGAGGCCCCGGCTCACCAGGTTCCTTTCGGCGAACGAGATCGTCCGCCTTCACGTGGCTCTCGACGCGTGCGTGGCCGAGCGGCCCGACCGCGAGATGCAAGCCGATATCATACGCCTTTTGCTGTACACGGGATGCCGAAGGAGCGAGATCAAGGACCTTCGCTGGTCCGAGATCTGCGGCGACACGCTCCGGCTTGCTGACAGCAAGACCGGGCCAAGGACGGTGTTCCTGAGCGCGGATGCGCGCGCCGTCATCGAGCGGCAGCGGACGGGACGGGAAGGCGTCTACGTGTTCCCCTCGCCCGTCCTGCCGGGGAGGCCATTGGCCAAGGAGCTGTCGCTGTGGCCACGGGTCCGCGAGAAGGCCGGCCTCGCCGGCGTCCGCCTGCATGATCTGCGACACACATTTGCCTCTCAAGCAGTTATGCAGGGGATTCCGCTGCCGGTCGTGGCCCGGCTCCTTGGTCACACGGAGCCGCGAATGACAATGAGATACGCACACGTCGGAGACCGCGAGATCGTCGAGGCGGCCGAGAGGATCGGCCAAGTGATCGCGCGGGCGCTGGACGGTCCGGACTGACCCGCAGTCTCATGCCGCACCCGCCGAACGATGGCGAAACAGGTTCCTGCGCTTCTTCCTGACGGGCCAGCAGCGCCGCGCGGCCGGGATGTGCAGCGGTTCGGCCCGGCGCTTGGCACCAGGCAGGCTCCGTGTCCGGAACATCACCAAGGCCGCCACAGAATTCCGGCCGGGGCGCTCGGACGGGTCCACGCATGGCAGGCACCTGAAGCGCAACGGAATCGAGCCCGGCTGAGACCGATAGTCATGGTCCTCCAGAATACGCGTAGCCGCTGCCGCGCAATGCTGGAGGCATCGCGCGCGCTCGCGCGTCCTGGCACAGCCAGCAACGGTCAAATGCTTGCGCAACAAGCAGCCAGCCCTGTTGCACTTGACCACATGGCCCCGTGAGACGGCTTCAGGAGTCCGCCACGAAGGAGTCCGCCTCCTCTGAAATCGATTCCGGAGACACGTCGGAAGAACCGGTCCTGTCGCCCTTGATCGTGGGAGCCGGTCTTTGCCACGCCACCAGCCCGGCACCGTATCTGCGGTAGAATGCGGGAACGACCTGCTCCAGGTCGGCAATGAAGTTCGACTGCTGGGTGAATCGGGCGCCTAGATGCTTCGATTCGAACAAGTGAAAGGACTTGGCCGCCAAGTGCTCCATGCCATCCTCGACGATTCCCGCGTCATCGCGAAGATCAGAGATCGAGTGCTGGGTCGAGACGCTTCGATTGGGCCACGAAACCCGCAGGTGGAGGTCTGTCACGTCGTCCTGCCTTACTTGGCGGAGAAGCCAGTTCACCCGCGCCTTGCTGGACTTCCTGTCCTCTGGCGCACCCAGTGTCATCCCGACATCGATGCAGCGTCGCGCCAGATCGACCACGACCTCGAGCGGAGCGGCGGCATCGGGGATCTCCAGCAATACCGAAAGCTGCCTGTTGTTCCTCAGGTTCGCGAGTTCGTCCTTCTGGCGCTGCTCCAGGTTCCGCAGATGGCTTCTCGGCAGCCGTTGCGTGACCTGGGTTTCTGTCAGGCGGCTCAATGCCAGCGAGAGATCGCGCGTTTCCTGGTGCCATGCCTCGATCACCTTGATCGCCTCATGCGAATTCGCCGACACGTCGCCTCCCGCGGAAACCAGCCTGTTCAGCTCGGTCCACTCCCTCGGCATGCAGTCGAAGCCACGCACGCCCGCGCTCTCATGGGCCAGGAAGCGACGAAACTCGTTCAATAGGACGAGCTGGTCGTGACTGGCAATTGATTGCCGGCTGATCAGCAGGTCAGCGGTGGTGAGAACGTGCATCCATGACCAATGAATGACCGGAATCCTGGAACGGCTCCTGCGGACCTCCTCGAGCGGATGTTCGGTCGGCGCCGTCGCGAACTGGTTCGAAATGGTGATCACGCAATCGATGCCGTTCTCCCTGGCCAGGTTCCGGTACCGCTCCACCTGGTCGACGTCGAGTTCGCTGCTGCCGATCTTGGCTTCAACGAAGGCCTTCCATTCACGCTTGCCGGCCCGAAGAACGATCAGGCCGTCAGGTCGTTCGCGCGAATTTGCAGGTGGGGTCGCAGGCACGATCTCCGTAAAGCACTCGATCTTCGTGCGTGCTCCTATGCGTTGGCCGGCGCTCGCCAGCAGCGCCCTTGCCAGCTCCTCGACCCTCGCCATGCAGGCCAGAAGGATCGCCGTGGTCCGACCTTCCTTCGACGTGGTCGAGAGAACGGGGAACAGACGGGCCGCCTCGCCCTGGCTAAGAAATGCGGGAAGTGTATGATTCATCTTGGTCTCCGGCTGGTTCTCAAAAGTGCTGTTTTCCGTTTCGCCAACCACCACTCAAGCTGTCCGGAATCCCTGTGTCAACGGCGAAGCCGAGAGCATGGCTATGGTCATCACAGCAGTCGTTTGCCGGACAGCGAGGGAAAGATGGTCATCTCGGCCAACACGTCACTTTGGTGCCACGCTCTCCTGAATTCGAATGCCAGTCACCAGCATTGGCCATGCAGCGACCGAAAAACGACGGTCTCGAAGTATCTGGATCTTTTCCGGCCCTCGGTTTGCTCCCGGACCAGGATCCGTTCCCGGCCAAGCTGCCAGCATCGACGCATGCCGCGTCACAAATCTGTGCATTCCGAGAAATTGTCATGGGAATCGGCTTCCTGTGCGCTACAGAGTGGACCGGCAATCCCAGGTCGTGGCCGGGACTCTGCTGCAGGAAGGCGGACCAATATCGAACGTCACGCACGCGGTCGCTCCTGCCAGACATGCCCGGAGTCACGCAATACTCTGAATTGCAAGGTGCCCGCGATCAACTGCGGAAGTTCCTGGATTCGAGTCTTCGGTAAGACGGCGAAAACCCCCGGCCAGTGATCCGCCTATCAGGCGACACAATTCTTCTTGCTAAGGGCAAGAAATCTAAACGCGGATTAATCTGACAGATTCAATGTTCCTACCACTCCAATTTCCCGCTTGACCTCACTTGACCACACCCCTCCATGGGCGAATTGGCACTTGCCAACAAACCTCGTCAGAGCCGCTCAGACAAGTCGTCGAATGCGCTCCTACGGGGGCACTTGCATTGATCTCATCGTGCTGACAATGCGTTGAGATTCGAAACTGACTGTCGCAATTCGGGAAACTCAACACCGTAAACCGCAAAACGTGTCGCGCAATTGCGGTGACGCTCTCAGCCCGGGCCGCTAACGCTCCGATGCGAGGAGAAGTCCTGCACCAACTCTGCTGAGAGGCGGGAATCGAGGATATGCGCCTTGTCGACATTCACTATTGCTCGCCTCTTACGCTGAGATTCAGTGCGTTTCGGTGCCGGTGGTTTCCCGAGAACTTCGCGATACTGGCACTAGAACGACTCTGCCTTATGTACATCTTGGAGACCGAGACGTCCGCACCGCGGGGAGCGAGTAAGTGCAGCGATGACGATGCAAATTTCGGGCGCATGACGCACAACATTTTTGGACAACTTCTGCCAGTACCGTGCGCCGCCAACTGTTGCGAACGCGCCGATAACCCTGCAGGAAAGGTACCGAAGGCCGCTTAAATCACGATATACTTGCAAGAGAATTGAGTAGGCACAATGCGGCACCAGAAGTCACGTTGTCGGAAATTGCTGCCTTCTCCTGGCGGTGGCTGGAACATCGGAAGCCAGCAGGATAGAAGCTCGCCACAACCAAGCCTTTGTCACGTTGGGGGAAGGCCTAATGCGATTAGACCCGATGGTTCGGGATTACCCGCGGTTCATGGATGAACTGACAGAAGTCTTGGAGTCCCCTCAGTCCCGATTCTACCTGGATACCTCGCTTCTGATGTGGCTGGTTCGTCTCAGCCCTGAGGCTCGTTCGGAATTCCTGATTTGGTGCCGGAACCGCCCCGACGGCAGTGTCAGAGTTCCTGTATGGGCGGCACACGAACTGCACCACCATCTCACAGGCAACATCGTCGCCGCCAATATCCGCTCGGCCGTTTCCGAGACGTTGCGGCAGCTTGACGATTTCGCCCGTTTGGCATCTGAACGCGCCGACGAAGAAGATTGCCGCAAGAATGGCTTCGCAAGCCGCCAAGGATTTGTTGCGGAGGTTGACCATACAATTGCCAAAGTGAAACAATTTGCAAATGTTGTAAGGAGTGATTCCAAACTCAACGCAGCCGCGGAAGAAGTCATTGATCTAGTCAATGATTTCACGCTTGAAACTAACATTTCTGAAGTAATTGATAGCTTAAGAAAGACGGGTGACTTTCGCTACAGCCACCGAGTGCCTCCCGGGTTTCATGACTTGAAGGACAAGAACCGTTTCGGCGATGTCATCATCTGGGAGGAGATTATCGAAGACATTCGTGTTGAGGAATTCTCAAAGCGACGTCACTGCGTCCTGATATCCCGCGATGACAAGACTGACTGGGTGTCGTCGGCACCACTGGTCAGCGAAGATAACTCGTCGAAGAAGTCGAACAGGGACATAGGCCTCGACGTCACAAGGCCTCATCCGCTGCTCGTGCACGAATTCGAAGGCCGGGCCAGAGGCGGCAAGCTATATGTCGTTCATCCGAGCCTTTTGGCCTCAGCGCTAGAATACACTTCCCGCAGAACCGGCACGGCCAGCACCGTTTCCAACTGGTTGGCTGCGGCTCATCGCTCCGACCTACTTCCACGATTGGCGGTCACAAATTTGCAGACTCCAATTTCCGAAGCAACGACAACAGCGAGCCTGGGTGAGGCGCGGTCGGCGCCAGTGCCTACGACATCACCCTCGGCCGATTCAACCCAAAGCTACCCAACCGCGACTGAATTGATGGCGCTGCCGACCACAGATGAGATGAATTCTTACATGCAGGCCACCCCTTTGGATCAACCCGACGTTGTCCAGAGGTGGTTTGGTCAACTTAGTTCCGGTGAGTTTCCGCCAGAACGCTTCGGTCGTCTCCTCGCCGAACTGAGCCTGCGCGAACCTGGCCAGTGGCTTTCTCGGGTGCCGTCCGTCGTCGAAGACCTTAGGTCGGAGCTGTCTTCGCACTCCCTCAACGGCATCGTGCTGGGCGTGACGGTTCCAGTCTTTTTCGACCGATTTGGAGAGGCGCTGCGCCAACCGCGCAAGGAACTTGGATCGGTCGTATTGCTGTTGGAGAGCGACACCACGCTCTACAGTGCGTTCAAGACCCTGGCGGGCTATCTGGCAGCTGCAGACGTCGAACTGCCCTACATGCCGGGCACGGGGCGACGCAAGGTCCCGATAGACGTGGACGCCTCTGACGGGAGTCTAGGACTTAAAACCTTGCGCGACATCCGCGTGGCGAGCGAATCGGTACTCGCCGACGCGCTGCCCGAAGACAGTCCACGTCGGCTAACAGCATTGATGAACCGCGAAGAACAACAGCGATGTTCCGGGCAGGAACTTTTCGGACTCTTGTCACGCGAATACCTCCTTCCGCCCGACCTCGTAGACACCGAACTAGACAAGAAACGGTTCACTTGGGCACCGGATGCCGGGCTGGTGTCTTTGGATACTTCAAGTCCAGGGGGTATCAGTGCAACTGTCATTGATGAGGGAAACGATCTTGAGTGAGAAATCTGAGTTTGTAAACGACGACGAGAAGTCCGCTGTACACTTCACGCCGCACATTGGCGCATTCGTCCTGGAAACGCTTACACTTGGCATGTATGGCGAGCCACGCCATACATTGAGAGAGTACGTCCAGAACTCCTTCGATTCGATTCGTGCAGCGCAGCGCACGCGTTACCTCCACGGCCGTGGCGAAGTGAGCATCACGCTCCAACCGAACCAAATCTCCATTTTGGACAACGGGCTCGGCGTTTCCGCCGCCCAAGCCTGGAAGACACTAACGTCGGTTGGCGCCTCCAAGAAAGACCGCCAGCGAGACGCCGGCTTCCGTGGCATCGGAAGGTTGGCCGGCATGGCATATTGCGATGAGTTGGTGTTCCGTACCACGTTTCCGGACGAAGCTGTTGTGACTACAGTCATCTTCGACTGCAAAATGTTGCTCGAGTCCATGGACCCTGATGAAGGCGGCGACCTTGAGCTGTCTTCGCTTTTGGGCCACGCCATCAAGACCACAAGGCACGAAGCACCGAAAATGACGAATGAACATTTTTTCGAGGTGATCATGCGAGGCCTGGAAAACGCACCTGATTTTCTGACGGACGCGGAGAAAGTGAAGTCCTATCTCGCACAAACAGTTCCTGTAGACTTCCAACCAGACTGGCCCCTGAAAAAGCGAATCGAATCCGAATATCGTGCGTATTTCGGCGAATCTCTTGAAACGATCGACCTTTTTGTGATTGCCGACGACCATAGGCATCAAATCTATAAGCCCTATGGTGACAGGTATAGGCATGCCAAAGGAGAGATGCGACTTCGTAGCGTCGAGCTTCTGCCCGGAGAAGAAAACCGCTATTGGGGTTGGGTAGGTCGCCTCAGTGAATCAGCGGCCGTGACCGACTGGGAAACACGTGGCCTGCGTGTCAGGGTCCGAAACATTCAGGTCGATGGTACTGAGATCTTTGAGAGTCTGTTCACAGAGGTCAAGCCTTCCTACTCTCGCTTCAGCAGCTATTACATCGGAGAGATCCACATCGACCCGGGACAAGTAGTCCCAAACGCGCGACGTGACGGGTTCGAAGAAAAGCCAGAGTGGTTGGAAATCAAGAGCAGTCTTCGGGAGACCGTTTGCCAACCCCTGGCACACGATGCTTATGAGGCGTCGAGACAGGGACAGGTGGATGTCAACAAGCTCATTAGTGACATCGACAAGCTCTCGGAGCGAAGCGGCAGGCTCGCCAGAAGCTCTCGCGCTACATATGACCAAGCAGTCGATTTGATCACCGCAGCGAAGCGCTTGAGAAGACGTGCAGCATCATCCCTAAAGACAGTCGCGGACCTGGACGAAACTGCGGTCGCCGAAGGAGAACCTCAAGGGCAACAGTTCTCTGCCCTGCAAGAAGCAGTCCAAAGTGTGGAAAGTGTTGAAACCAAGGCAAAAATGCTCATTGGTCGGTTCCTGCAGGAGGAGGAAAGAATTGAAGGCCTCCGGGCACGCATTCGCCGAGAGGTTCTGGCGGAACTGCTGGATGTAGTGAACGCTTTCGTAGAACCTGGGGTCTACCAAAAGATAAGGCGAAAGTTGCTAGGGTGACAGGGGGGCGACTGTCTCTACATCCACGGGGCGAGACGCGGCGTCAATCGGGGTCAGGATACTCTTGTCAGCACCGCCGGGAGATTGTCGCGCGCCGGAATTTTCGGTCGCTGACTAGGGCAGAATCGTCGGCAAGCTTGCAGTCGCGGTCTTCCGCGAGAGCGCGCGCGGATTGGTCAACGCGCACGTTGTTGCCGATATGTCCAATCTCGTCTTGCCGCGGGTCAGACCCGCTGTTCTGGCAACTCGCGCCGACGACAGGCGTCTTGACTGACGGGAACCGTCTTTAGCCAGCATTGGCAGCAACGTGACTGACGTCTGGGCGACTCTGGCGACTTGTACGCCTGCAAGACGTTTCGATGCCTTCGACAATGATCAGGCTTTGCCGGACAATGCGGTCGAGACGCGCCGCGCCTGCGTCGAGGTTTCAGCTCCTGGAGAGCTAGCAGACGAATTCGCGTGACGTGCAAGGTCATGGCGAGGTCGGCGCCAGCCATTGGGGCACCGAACGGGAGCGTCCGGTAGCATGGAAGACAGTGACCCATGAACAGTGACGAAGAGAGTTCGCCCGCCTGACACGGATGATTGCCAAGTTGTTTCTTGTAATCCCGGACTCATCGGAGCGTCGAAAGTTGGCGGCCGACGGTTTGATTTGCGGCCGCCGCTTGCAATCTGGAAAAAATCACGCAACCAAAGACGCGTCACGCCGCCACGACTGTCATCCAGACAGTCACCCGCAAGCTGCAAATCCACTGCTGCACAGCGACCACTAAAGTGAACGAACCGTGAAAAGCACATACCAGCGCATCCCAACCAATCAGGTCGAGTTCGACCGTGAGAATCCACGGATAAAGGTGGCCCTGGAGAAGTATGGCGACAAACTAAACGACGAACGCATCCGCTTCGCCTTGCAGACTGCCACTGAGGGGTCGACGAGCACTACTTCGTACCGATCACTTAAGGACTCCATCAGAGCGGCCGGGGGCGTTTCCGTGCCTATCGTCATCGCACCTAAGAACGACCACCTCGTGTGCATAGACGGAAACACACGACTGACCGTTTACAAGGAGCTCCACGAGGAGGGCGCTCCCGGTGACTGGACATCAATCGATTGTCTGGTCTTGCAAGACCCCGAAGAACAGGACATCGAGACAATTCGTGTGACCGCTCACCTCGTTGGAGCGCGTGAGTGGCCAGCCTATGAGAAGGCCCGATACCTGCACTACCTACGCAACGTCGAGTTCATGCACTACGATGAGCTCATTGCACGGTGCGGGGGCAACAGGAATTCGATCAACGAGCAGATCGACGCCTACCACGACATGAACGAATACTACCGAGACGTCAGCAGTGGTGACGCGTTCAAGGTTGATCGGTTCAGTGGATTTGTCGAGCTTCAGAGGAAGAACATAAAGGACTCCATTTACAGTGCGGGCTTCGATCTCCACGACTTCGGACGCTGGATACGTGACGGTCAGATTCTTGTGTTGAACCACGTTCGCAAGCTGCCCCGGGTCCTTGCAGATGACGAAGCACGAGACGCATTCGTAAACGGGGGCATCCGGTCAATAGAACGCGCCACCGAAATCGCCGAGGCTAACCGGCAAAGGGAAGACCCCACAACATCGACAACAACAACCGTCGAAAATGCTAGCATGGCTGCATTGGCCGAGGCACTGCTCCAGAAGATCACGACCATGCCGCGACAAGAGTACCTCGCACTCCGCGACCGGGAATACGAAGCTGCGACCCGGGACATCGACACGTTGAACGACTTGGCTGATCAGCTGAATGACCTCCTAAGTGATGTCTCAAAGTGAAATGCACCGACGCCTGGTGGTCTCTACCGCAGAAGCGATACGTGACCGCCACCCCGAAATGCGCTTGACCCTGGATGTCCAGGACACACCGGGCGACCCGGTACCGTCCCCCATCTACGGTCATCGTCCCGACATAGTAGGTCTGTGCACCTGCGCCTGTCATCGCTTTGTGATCGGCGAAGCCAAGACCGATGGCGACATCGACAAACCTCATACTCGCAATCAGATTGATGCCTTCTTGCAGCACTTGGATGCCATGCAATCCGGGACTGGTACTTTCATATTTTCTGTCAACGGGCAGGCTGCTGACACCGCACGCGGCTTTCTCAGGCTCAACTGCCTTCACCGCGTGTCATCGCGCCTTCACATCAAGGTGTTTGACGGACTCGACTTCTGGACACTGGGTCCTCCAGGAGGAGAACCATGGCATTTGTCCTGAGACGCAAGCCAGATCTTTCTGCCAAGCATTCGGCCTATCCGTATCAACTCGATGCAATCCGTGCCGTCAAGGATCGCAAGTATGCCGCTATTTTCCATGAACAAGGTTTGGGCAAGACCAAGATCGCGCTCGACCTCGCGCTGCTTTGGTTGGAGAGCGACGATGTCGATACGGTGTTTATTGTCACAAAGAAGGCCTTGGTGGAAAACTGGCGCAACGAAATTGCCGCCCACAGTCATATCACTCCTCACGTTCTGGCCGGAAACCGCGCCCATAACAGCGCCTCACTCAATTCTCCAGTACTAATGTACGTGACCAACTATGAGGTCTTGGCATCAAATTCTGCGACGATTCGCCTGTTTCTGAAGACATGTCGGGTTGGCTGCATCCTCGATGAAAGCCAAAAGATCAAGAATCCGAAAGCAACCCTGACACAGTTCTATCTTGAACTCGCGCCGTCTTTCGAACGCCGAATCATCATGACCGGTACGCCCGCCGCGAACCGACCCTACGACATTTGGGCGCAGATCAAGTTCTTGGACCATGGCGCGGCGCTCGGCGATTCCTTCGACAAGTTCAAGGAAGCGATGGACTTCCCGGCCTCCAACTCGAAGTCTCTCGTCCATAGCGACCGGACCGCGGATGCTCATCACTGTCCTTCCGACCAGGCGGTCTCGACGGTAATGGACTATGGCGACCGCCTTGCCGGGGTTTTTGACCGCCTTAGGTCTTTCACCGTTCGGGAGACCAAGGATACAGCCGGAATTCATCTGCCCGAGAAAACCGTCATGACCTGCCGCGTGGACCTGCCTGACTGGCAGATGACCAAGTACAGCGCCTACCGCGACGAACTTGCGTACGAATTTCGTGTAGATGGCTCCCTGCAAATTGACGATGCCGACAGCATTCTCAAGCGCATGCTGCGGCTCGTTCAATGCGCCTCTAATCCCGGGCTAATTGACGGTTGCTTTGACCGCGACCCTGGAAAGTTCCCGCTTCTCCTCGACATGTGCCACGAGTTCACATGCGATTCCAAGATGATCATCTGGACCGGCTTTGTCGAAAACGTCAACTGGCTGGCCGCCAAGCTCTCCGAGTTCGACCCCGTCTGCATACATGGCAATCTGCCCATCCATCAGCGCGACGACGCGGTGACGCGGTTTACCAAATCATCAAATCCGATACTTATCGCCACGCCCGGCGCGGCCAAGGAAGGGCTTACCCTGACCGTGGCAAATCACGCAGTTTTCTTCGACCGCAGTTTCAGTCTCGACGACTACCTGCAGGCCCAGGACCGCATCCATCGCATTTCGCAGACCCGCAAGTGCTATATCCACAACCTTATGGCCAATGACACAATCGATGACTGGGTCGATATCTTGCTTACGGCCAAGTATCACGCAGCGCAGCTTGCACAGGGAGACATCAAGGTCGACGCCTTTCGCGAAGCCTTCCACACGGATGTCGCAGAAACGCTTCAAGCCGTGCTTTTCCCCGACCGCATCGCTTTCCAGCATTGATGCTCAGAAGCCTCGGAGGCCCTTCGAAAATGGAAGATGACGACAATTCGATAGCCATAATGGGTGAAACCGTTGAGGCCGTCCGGCAACGCATACCCATTGATGAACTGCTTTTCCTGCCTGACAACCCTCGGGTCTACGCTGCTATCCGTGAGATGTCGGACTTTTGTGACCTGACGCAAGAAGAGAGACAGGTTCGCATCTACGAGCGCATGCTTGAAGAGCAAAGTGTCAAGAACCTGATCCCAGAGATCAAGCGCGACAATGGACTGCAGGAACCGATCATCGTCCGTTGGGATACCCGACAGGTGATAGAAGGCAATTCCCGCCTCGCGGCCTTTCGCAAGCTCAGGGACGAATTTCCCGAGGAAGAACCTTGGGCCGAGATCAACTGTCTGGTCGTAAGCAAACTGACCGAAGAGCAACAGACTCGCCTGCTGGGTCAGGCACATCTCCACGGCAAGACTGATTGGTCGCCGTACGCAAAGGCATTGTACTGTTTTCGATGGGTCGAGGAACTGGGCAAGGACATTTCAGAATTGGTCCGTGTTTCTGGCATCACACGGGCAGAAATCGGCAAAAGTGTCAAAGTGATCAAACTCATGCAGGAAAATTGCGACGACACGCTCTCCAACTTCAGTTACTACGACGTCCTTGTGCGCAGCAAGAAGATTGCGGCGGCAATCGACGATAGCCGTCAACTCCGAGACATCGTTCTATCGGCGATAAAGGACAAGAACAGGAATTTCACTGGCCAGGAGATGCGACAGCGGCTGCCTATCATCATTGACAAGCCTCGTATTCTGAGAAAGTTCGCACAAGGGCATGTGACCTTGGAAGAAGCCTATGATCGGGCCAAGATCAGTGGACTTCAGAAGAAACTAAAGAACGTCAGGGATGGCCTGGACGACATCGAAAGGGCGGACACCATCAATTTGGAACAAAATGAACTCCGGGCCGCAGAACAGTTCATCAGGAAAATTGGCCGGGAAGTCAAACGAGTTTCCACCATGATCGAACAGGAGCTTACCTCGAGGTCAGAAGCCAAGTAGCAGAGCGTTATCATGCAAAACGCCGCTCTGGATTGAAGTTCACGTTGCCGGCGATAGGCAGTTGCCGCGTCTGGAATGGCTGGTTGACGCGCCAGCATGTTTCAGATTCGTCGTCGGTTCTACTGTGCAATCCGCTCTCCCGAGCCTCTTGGCATGACGCTTTGTATGCCATGACCAACAGTGTTTGCGCCTTCCAGATATTGTGCTATGCCCCTTCCAAGCACCTACTTTTGGTGTCCTTGGGTGACTTGCACATGTCCAAAGACCGCTCATCCGCCTCCCGTATCGCAAGTTCACCGTGTTCTTGCGGTGCGTCGAACGACCGACAGCGCGCTGTTCCGACCGGTATTTTCATTCAGTCGATTCCTTTTCACCGTGAGGATCGACAGGCTACTCGCGCTCTGATAGCAATTCGACCATCGTGACTTGAGACCCGCCATGGCCAACCGAAACATCCTGCTTATCGAGCCCGGCTACCGGAACAAGTACCCTCCGCTCGGACTGATGAAGCTCGCCCAGTATCATGGGCCCAATGGGAAGAATGACAATGTCCGCTTCGTGAAGGGCGAGGACCAGTCCGTAAGAGATACGCCTTGGGAGCGCATCTACATCACCACGCTCTTCTCCTTCGAGTGGGAACGCACCGCCCGAAGCATTGACTATGCTCTGGACCTGGTAGGGGGCCAGGCACATCGTGTCTTTGTCGGCGGCATCGCGGCCTCGCTCATGCACAACGCCTACATTTCCGAGCCACGATGGCGCGGCGTCCGCTTCATCAAGGGTCTGCTCGGAGACGCTCCTGCAGTTTCCCTCCAACTCGACCCGTTCGAGGATGAACTCTATTCCGACGATGTGGATGGCACGCCAATTGAAGACTTGGTCCCCGACTATAGCATCCTGCCCCACATAGAATATCAGTACCCGGTGTCGGATGCGTATTTTACTTACGCGTCAAGAGGTTGCGTCCGCAAGTGCGCTTTCTGTGGAGTTCCGGCCTTGGAGGGCACCCAGCGCGATACCAACGCCCTTAGCGTCGTCGTCGAAGGTGTCGCACGGCTCTACGGCGAGAAGCGCGACCTCATCCTGATGGACAACAACGTCGTCGCATCCGCGAATTTCAGGGACATCATATCCGAGATCATCGATCTCGGCTTCAAGCGCGGGGCAAAACTGAAGCGCGGTCGGTCTGAGTTGCAACGCCGGGTTGACTTCAACCAAGGCGTTGACGCCCGGATCCTGTGCAGGGACCCGATGTACCTGCGCGAACTGGCCCGAATCGCCCTTAAGCCGCTTCGCATCGCGTTCGACCACCTGGGGCTGAAGAAACCCTATTCTCAGGCGATTAGGTTCGCTGCGGAAGCGGGCATCCGGGATCTGTCCAACTACATGCTTTACAATTTCCACGACAGTCCGGCCGACCTATTCGAGCGGATGCGTCTCAACGTCACCCTCAACGAGGAGCTCGGGATTCGCATTTTCTCGTTTCCGATGCGGTATCAGCCTGTCACACGGCCAGATCGGGGTCACGTTGGCAAGAACTGGAACCCGTACTATCTCCGCTCGATGCAGGTTGTCTTACAGGCTACCCATGGAATCGTTAGCGGTGCACCGGACTTCTTCAGAACGGCTTACGGCGACACATTTGAGGAATTCGAGAGCATACTCTTCCGACCCCATCACTATATATTCAACCGTTTCTGGTACGAACAATTCGGTGGCAAGACCGAGTTCGAGGCCTTTGAGGCGGAAATGGAAGCCTTGTCCGACGGGGAGAGGTCCGAGCTTCTCGAGTTCCTGTGCTCCCGCGACAAAAGCCTATACGAACAGGATCTTAGCGTGCTGGCTGCGGGTCGTCTGAGAGATGCGGCAAGATTTTTCGTGCCCATACCCAAGGAAGAGGAGGTCAGGATCTGGGCAGAACGCAAGCGTCTCAAAGTTGAGGACATCAATCCCTTGCTGGTGCCGGACGATGAGCGCGTGGAGGATGCCGCCCTTACAGATCATGACATTCAACCAACTTCTTCACATAGGTTAGGGCATGTGCGCACTGCACCGGCTCTGGCGTGATGACACACGGAGGTCCAGGGCATGACTGACGCAGCAAAAGTGATCGCGGATGCCGTGCCGGACACGTCAGTCATTGTAGGCAAGGACGTTTTGGAATTGCTAAGCAGTTCCATGTATGTCAACCCGTTGGTGATCTACCGTGAGTACGTGCAGAACGCCACGGACGGCATTGACGATGCCGTGGCTGCCGGCCTTCTTCCCACCCTCGCTGACGGAAGGATTGACATAAGCGTCGATCACATTGACCGCCGGGTCGTGATTCGCGACAATGGCATCGGCGTGGCCAACGCCGAATTCGCGTCGCGCATGCTTTCTTTCGGCGCAAGCGCAAAGCGCGGGACGGACGCGCGAGGCTTCCGTGGCGTCGGACGCCTCGCCGGACTCGGCTATGCCCAGAAGCTCGTATTCCGCTCCCGGACCCTTGGCGACTCTCATGTCATGGAGGCAACCTGGGACATGCGAACTGTCAAGCGCATGCTCGCATCTACCGAAAGCGATACCGAGTTCCAGGTCGTTGTCGCCGAGGCCGTCGCCTTTATTCAGTTGGACGATTCCGACAGTCCCTTGCACTTTTTCGAAGTCGAACTGGTGAAACCTCGCAGGATTGGCAACGACAGGCTCCTGAACGAGAACGAGATAGGCTCATATATTGGTCAAGTGTGCCCTTGCCCGATGTTGCCGACCTTCATGCACCGATCAAAGATCGACAAGATGCTTGCACAGCATGGCCGATGCGGACGAGCCTATAACATTCACATAAACGAGTCGCCCGACCCCGTGTTCAGGCCTTATCGTGACGAGATTTCCTATTCCGAGACGAAGAATGGTCGCATCAGCAAGAATTTCAGGCTGATCAAGATCCCGGAGTCCCACGGTGATGGCCTTGCTGCAGTGGGATGGTTTGTCCACCACGACTATCAGGGGGCAATCCCTGTATCGGCTGGCGTACGAGGTCTTCGTGCGAGGATTGGCAACATTCAAATCGGAAATGAGCGGTTGCTGGTCGACATTTTTCCGGAGGACCGGTTTTGCTCTTGGGCCGTCGGCGAAGTACACATACTTGATGATCGAGTGGTGCCAAATGGTCGCCGCGATGCGTTCGAGACCAGCGTTCACGTGGACCACCTGATTGTCCACTTACGCTCGGTCGGAGCAGAAATTGCACGTGAATGCCGCCTAGCTTCCCAAAAGCGCCACCGGCGCAAAACGATAGAACGAGGAATGGACAAGGTATTCGAGAGACTTGAAGTCATCAAACAGGGGGCTGTTTCGGCGAGCTTCGTTCAGACCTCTGAGGACGAAATCCGTAAATTACTTATCGACATGCGCGCCGCGGCGAAGTTTGACCTCTTCGATGATACCGAACGTCGATCGCTGGAAAGGCAATTCTCGAGTATCGAAGATGCTGCGTCCAATCGCGAGGAAGAGGACATCCTTGCACATGTTCCACCGGAAAAGCGGGACGTCTACAGGGAGGTCTTCGACCTGATTTACGCCTGTTCCGTGAACCAGGTGGCGGCAAAGAACACCATTGACCGCATGCTAGATCGCTTGTCTCGTTCTAATGGCTCGGGCTCGGCGCGAGCCAACTAGCCTCTCCAGGTCGTCGGCGGCGTCCAACCCGCGATCCTTGATCCGGGTCCCCGACATCAGGGGCCGGAACCAGGTTCCAATTGTCGCCGCCGTACCCCAATCACGACAGTCACAACACTGATCACTCACCGCTCGTCTCTCCAACTTATCCTCTTCCCATCGCAGCAGTGATCGCATCCATCACCCAAAATCAATTGACAAACACACGCCGCCTTCTTCTCCCTCTACCGGTGCAATAACATTTGACACACATTCATCTTGCAAATACACCAACAGAGTATTTTTGCTCAGGCGTAACTGCTCACCCCTTCTTGGGGGCAGCTTCGGCATAGTGCAACTTGATCATGTCGGCGGCCTTTCCGGCAAGCGCGATCTGGATGGCGACG
>JAPPCV010000099.1 GCA_028824715.1 Boseongicola sp.
ACAGAGCAAAAGCGCCGGGCATCGGCCAAATCAACAAAGCCCGTTGCCCGCAAACGGAAGAACGTGCGGTCACCTGACACCACTTCCTGCACGACCCGACGCTTGCCGACCAGATAGTCGCCGAAGCGCGCAACGATCCTGTCCCACTCAGCATGCGCAGCGCCCGCATTTCCATAGGCGCCGAATTGCACGAGCCTCGTGCCCGGCGGGATCGCCGAGAGTCGAACATCGCTTGTGCCGTGGCCCGAAGCAGGTGCAGCCAAGGCTTGCAGGCCTTCCGGGCGACGCGGAGGCGGTCGGAATGTCGCCGGGATCACCCTGGCGCCGGTCGCGCCTGCCGTCATGGCCGTGGATGCTGCCAGGACATCTGCCAGAGCCTCCTGAACTGCCCGGTCCGTTCCGGAACGCACCGTATCTTCCTGACCGATGACCACCTGTTCCCTGCCGAACCTGGGAGCCACGCCAACCGTCAAGACTGCCTCGTCAACATCGGTCGCGTTGCCGGACGGCATGACGTCTGCTCCGGCATCAGTCGCCCCCGGCAGCGCTCCCATCGCAAGATCCTCGATTTCGTCCAGGGCAACGGGCTCGGAGACCAGAACCACCTCTCTCACGGGAGCAACATCCGTTCGTTCCTCCGCGATCCGGTTGACTGTCAGGCCCCGATTTTCGCTTGCCAACCCGCCGGGATCTTCGGGCAACACCCGCATCGGGCCCGAAAGCGCCTTTATCACAGGGACGCCTGTCACGTCCCTGACCCATAGCTGCCATGCCCAAGCCATCAGTCCCGCAACCAGCAGGACCGAAAGAAGCGCCCCGGCCCAATTCATGACAGCCGCCAAGAAACCGACCTCGGCAGATTCCTCCTGATCTTCGAAGTTGATTGCCGTCATTTCCGTGCCTCAATGCTGCCACCGGTTGTTCCAGCGGTCATCCTGCTCGTCTCGCGCACGGTCCGGGCGCCTGTTGTGTTCAGCGCATTTCCTCGACCGGCGTCACCCCCAGAATACCCAATCCATTGGAAATTACAATGCCCACGGCGCGTGGAAGCGCTATTTTCCCTGCTGTCGCCTTTGGATCCCCTTCGTGCAGGAATCGCAGTGCAGGCTTGGAATTGCCAAGGTTCCAAAGGGCATGAAACTCGGATGCGAGGTCGTAGAGATAGAATGCTATTCGGTGCGGCTCATGGTTTCGTGCCGCGATCTCGACCAGCCTGGGCCACTCGGCAATCTTGCGTGCCAGGGCAAATTCAGCCTCGTCCTCAAGCCTGGCATCATCAGACCAGTCGAGATGCATCTCTTCAGCCTTTCGCATCACGGAGCGAACGCGTGCATGAGCATATTGCACATAGAAGACGGGATTGTCCTTCGACTGTTCGGTCACCTTGGCGAGGTCGAAATCCAATGGCGCGTCATTCCTGCGGGTCAGCATAACCATCCGGGTCACGTCCGCCCCGACGCGCTCAACCAGATCCTGCAGCGAAACGAACGCGCCAGCCCGTTTGGACATTCTCAAGGGCTTGCCGCTCTCCCAAAGCCTGACCAGCTGCGTCAACTTGATGTCCAAGGGCACGCGCCCATCCGAAAGCGCCGATACGGCTGCCGACATGCGCTTCACGTATCCGCCGTGGTCGGCGCCGAAGACGTCGATCAGTTCGTCGTAGTCGCGCAGGATCTTGTCCCAGTGATATGCGATGTCCGGCGCAAAATACGTCCATGAACCGTCCGACTTCATGATCGGCCGGTCAACGTCGTCGCCGTGAGCCGTGGAACGAAAAAGCGTCTGTTCGCGTGGCTCCCAGTCTTCGGGCTGCCTTCCCTTGGGCGGCTCAAGCGTGCCCTGATAGATGAGATCGCGCCTCCCCAACTCTTCAACTGCCGCCTCGATCCGACCCGTGCCAAAGAGCGACCTCTCGCTAAAGAACACGTCCATCGTCACTCCGATGGCCGAAAGATCCTCCCGGATCAGCTTCATCATCTCTTGGGTCGCGAACTCCCTTACTTTCGAAAGCCAGGCCTCCTCGCCCTTGCCGACATACGCATCGCCGACGCTTTCCTTGAGGGCTTCCGCCACGGGAACCAGATAGTCGCCCGGGTAGGCGTCCTCGTCAAACTCGACATCCTGTCCATGCGCCTCAAGGTAACGGAGGTAGACCGACCGTGCCAATGTGTCGACCTGCGTGCCGCCGTCATTGACGTAGTACTCCCGCGTGACGTCGTAGCCCGTGAATTCCAGCAGCGATGCGAGCGCGTCGCCGAAAACCGCTCCCCGCAGGTTGCCGACATGCAGCGGTCCGGTCGGGTTGGCGGACACGAACTCGACATTGATCTTGACGCCGGCTCCCATGCCGGAGTGACCGAATTGCGGTCCCGCATCGATCGCTTCCGCCAGCACGTCATGCCAGATCACCCGAGCCAGCCGCAGGTTTATGAAGCCGGGGCCTGCAACTTCGGCGCGAACGATGTTCGGATCATTCATCAACCTCTCGGCAAGCACTTCGGCGAGATTCCGCGGGGGCATGCCGGCAAGCTTTGCAAGCACCATCGCGGCATTCGTTGCCATGTCACCGTGGGCCGCGTCCCTTGGCGGTTCGACCGTTACGTTGCCCCATGAGATGTCGGCCGGAAACAAGCCTTCCGCCACCAAGGCGTCAAGCGTTTCCAGAACCGATGCACGGATATCGCTGAAGATGTTCATGCGCGCGGTTTACCATTCAACCTGTCGCAGTCAATCTGAGGTGCAACCGAAACCCGGAACCGGGCTCAGCGCATTTTTTCGACGATGAACTTTTCGTGGCACTGAAACGCGAACCTGTCCGTCATTCCGGCAATGTAGTCCGAGACGATCCGGGCAAGCTCGGTCTCGCCGTCAACCTTTTCGACGTCCTCGCGCCAGCGGCGGGGCAGCCTTTCCGGGTGCTCGAGAAAGTACGGAAAAAGGTCCCTGACCACTCCCGTGACCTCCTTGCGCATTCTGACCACTGACGGCGCACGGTACATCCGGTCAAACAGGAAGTCGCGAACCACCTTCAGTTCCTGATGAAGTGCATCCGAGAACAGGATGATCTGGAATCCCGCATTTCGTATGTCGTCGGACGTTCGCGGGGCAAGCCTGTCAAGGTTCTGCCTTGCAACTTCAATCACGTCCTCGACCAGGACTCCGAAGAACCGGCGCAACGCCTCGTGGCGACGGCGATAGCTGTCGAGATCCGGATACAGTTCGTCCACGCGCTCGAAGCACCGGCACAGGATCGGCAACCCGGCCAGGTCTTCGGTTGAAAACAGCTTCGCCCTCAATCCGTCATGCAGGTCATGGTGGTTGTAGGCAATGTCATCCGAAACCGCAGCCACCTGTGCCTCCGCGCTGGCAAAAGTGTCCGTTTCGAGATCGTGACGCTGCTGGTAGGCCGCAAGCGCCCAAGGCAGGTCACCGGTCACCGGGCCGTTGTGCTTCGCGATCCCCTCCAGCGTTTCCCAAGTGAGGTTCAGGCCGTCAAAATCCGCGTAGTGACGCTCAAGATCTGTCACGATGCGCAACGCCTGCGCGTTGTGATCGAAACCGCCGTGAGGCGCCATCAGGTCCGCAAGGGCATCCTCGCCGGTGTGGCCGAATGGTGTATGGCCAAGATCGTGCGCCAGCGCCACGGCTTCGGTCAGTTCCGTGTTGAACCCGAGCGCGTTGGAGATGGTGCGCGCGACCTGCGCGACCTCGATCGAATGCGTCAACCTCGTCCGGAAGTAGTCCCCCTCATGCTCGATGAAGACCTGCGTCTTGTGCTTGAGCCGGCGGAATGCGCTGGAATGGATGATACGGTCGCGGTCACGTTGATAGCACGACCGAAAGGCGCTTTGCTCCTCTGGAAACAAGCGCCCGCGACTCCTGGTCGGATCCGATGCATAGGGCTCCAACATTGGCCTTCCCTTGCCCGGCTGTGCCGCGCCTCATATATTCAGCAATGTCTTGAATGAAAACGCCGGAGTTCGGCATGGACATTGCAATCCCGCCTCAGGTCACGCACCGCGCCTTTGAGCGGCTGGCCGAAATCAATCTGGGAGCGAGCGACCCCAAGGCGCTTCGCGTCGCGGTCGAGGGCGGCGGCTGCTCGGGCTTCCAGTACAACATTGACCTCGACGAGCCGGCGGAAGGAGACCTTGTACTTGAAGGCGGGGGCCAGAAGGTCGTCGTGGACGAGGTGTCGCTTCCGTTCCTGTCGAACGCCGTCATCGACTTCTCGGACGAGCTCATCGGCGCGCGTTTCGTTGTCGAGAACCCCAACGCGACGTCCAGCTGCGGCTGCGGCACGTCATTTTCGATCTGAGCCATTCACGCGCCACGGATTGACGTCGACCGCGCGACTCACCCGTGCGACACGTCCGGATGCTGCGTGACCGCGTCAGCCACCGGCGATGGTTCAGGGTGGCGCACTTCCGGTCTGCTTGCCGAGTCCGAACGGATGGTCCAATACTGGCACGGAGGGACCAAATGCGCATTGCGACATTCAACATCAACGGAATCAAGGCACGCTTCGATGGCCTGACGGACTGGCTCGTTACCAGTGCGCCAGACGTCGCTCTTCTTCAGGAGATCAAGTCCCAGGACGATACCTTTCCCCGCGAGCACGTCGAGGACCTTGGCTACGCTGTGGAGACGCACGGCCAGAAAGGCTTCAACGGCGTGGCAATCCTCTCAAGGCGCCCGCTCGAGGATGTCGTCCGCGGACTTCCAGGCGACCCGAACGACGGGCAGGCACGCTGGATCGAGGCAACCGTGATTGACACGAAGCCGGTTCGCGTCTGCTGTCTCTATCTTCCAAACGGCAATCCGGCCCCGGGAGAGAAATACGACTACAAGCTCGCTTGGATGAAACGCCTGCGGAAAAGGGCCGTGGCATTGCTGGCTGCGGAGGAACCGGCGGTCATGGCCGGCGATTACAACGTGATCCCGCAGGACGAGGACGCGGCCCGGCCGGACGCGTGGCGCGAAGATGCGCTTGCAAGGCCCGAAACGCGCACCGCCTTTCGCGAAGTGCTCAACCTGGGCTACACCGACGCCTTTCGCGCACGGAACCAGGGTCCCGGACACTACTCGTTCTGGGACTACCAGCGGAACGCCTTCGACCGGAACGACGGCATCCGGATCGATCACCTGCTGCTCACTCCGCAGGCGGCGGACTTGATGAACGACTGCTGGATCGAGGCCGAGGTGCGCGGTCGCGAAAGACCGTCAGACCATACGCCGGTCTGGATTGAACTTGAGGCCTGAACCTGCCCGGCGCGCTCCCTGGCGCCAGCAACGAAACTGTCGGCGCCGTGGATGCAGCGCCCGTTCTATTCGGCGGCAACTCTCTCGGCGCCAAGCAGGCCCGCCAAGTACCGTCCGGTATGGCTGTTCGGCGACTTGGCCACTTCCTCGGGCGTGCCCTCTGCCACGATCTGCCCTCCGCCGTCACCGCCCTCCGGTCCGATATCGACGATCCAGTCAGCGGTCTTGATGACATCGAGATTGTGCTCGATGACGATCACGGAATTGCCTTGATCTACCAGTTCGTGAAGCACTTCAAGAAGTTTCCGCACGTCGTCGAAATGCAGCCCGGTGGTTGGCTCGTCGAGGATGTAGAGCGTGCGACCCGTCGCGCGTCGCGACAGTTCCTTGGAGAGCTTGACCCGCTGCGCCTCGCCACCTGACAACGTGGTGGCCTGCTGGCCGACCTTGATGTAACCGAGCCCGACCCGCACCAGCGCATCCATCTTCTCCCGGATCGAGGGTACCGCCTTGAAGAACTGCTGCGCGTCCTCGACCGTCATGTCTAGAACATCGGCAATCGACTTGCCCTTGAACTTGATTTCCAGCGTCTCGCGATTGTACCTCGCGCCCTTGCAAGTCTCGCAGGTCACGTACACGTCCGGCAGGAAATGCATCTCGATCTTGATGACGCCGTCGCCCTGGCACGCCTCGCAACGCCCGCCCTTCACGTTGAAGCTGAAGCGACCGGGCTTGTATCCCCGAGCACGAGATTCCGGGAGGCCAGTGAACCAGTCTCGGATAGGCGTGAATGCCCCTGTGTAGGTGGCCGGATTTGAACGGGGCGTTCGACCGATTGGCCGCTGGTCGATGTCGATCACCTTGTCCAGGTATTCGAGCCCCTTGATGCCCTCGCAGGGCGCTGGGGTCTGACGTGCAGCGTTGAGACGCATGGAGGCGGTCTTGAAGAGCGTTTCGATGGTGAGAGTCGACTTGCCGCCCCCGGACACACCGGTCACGCAAATGAACTTGCCAAGCGGAAATTCCGCAGTGACCTCCTTCAGGTTGTTGCCGGTCGCCCTGACGACGCTGACCGACTTGCCCTTGCCAGCCCGCCGTGAAATCGGAACACCGATGGCACGCCTGCCAGCCAGATAGTCGCCCGTGATGCTCTGCTTGTTGGCGGCGATCTTCGCCGGAGTGCCTTCGGCCACGACCTGCCCGCCATGCACTCCCGCACCCGGCCCGATGTCGAAGACCTGATCGGCTGACCGTATCGCCTCTTCGTCATGTTCCACCACGATGACCGTGTTGCCCTGGTCGCGAAGGTTCTTCAATGTCTGCAGGAGGCGCCCGTTGTCTCGCTGGTGCAGCCCGATGGAAGGTTCGTCGAGAACATAGAGAACGCCAGTCAGTCCGGAGCCGATCTGGCTTGCCAGCCTGATCCTTTGCGATTCGCCACCGGAAAGCGTGCCAGCATTCCGGCTGAGCGTGAGATATTCGAGTCCAACATTGTTCAGGAAGCCAAGCCGCTCGCGGATCTCCTTGAGCACCGCGTGCGCAATTTCGTTTTTCTGCCTGGTGAGTTGCTTCGGTGCGTCATCGACCCATTTGAGCGCTTCGTGAATCGACATCTGGACGACTTCGCCGGCATGAAGCCCGCCGATCTTCACTGCAAGCGCTTCAGGCCTCAGCCGATGGCCCTCGCAGGTCCCGCAGGGGCGGTTGTTCTGATAGCGTTCAAACTCTTCGCGGATCCAGTTCGAATCGGTTTCGCGATAGCGACGCTCCATGTTGGGAATCACGCCTTCGAACGGCCGCTTCACCTGGTAAATGCGCCCGTTTTCGTCGTAGCGGAACAGAATCCGCTCCTCTCCGGAGCCGTAGAGAAAGACGCGCTGGACCGTGGACGGCAGGTCCTTCCACTTTGTGCTGGCGTCGAAGTTGTAGTGCCTCGCGAGTGCCTCGATGGTCTGCCTGAAATACGGGCTCTTGCCCTTCCGCCACGGGGCAAGCGCACCGTCATAGACCTTCAGGTTCCCGTCCGGGACCACAAGGCGCTCGTCGAAGAACAGCTCGACCCCCAAGCCGTCGCAATCCGGGCAGGCCCCGAAAGGCGCGTTGAACGAGAAGAGCCGAGGCTCGATTTCGGGGATCGTGAATCCAGACACCGGACAGGCGAAGTTCTCGGAAAACGTGATTCTCTCCGGATCGCCGTTCCTTGGAGCGGTTTCCAGAACCGCGATGCCATCGGCGAGATCAAGCGCGGTCCGGAAACTGTCGGCTAGCCGAGTCTCGATGCCCTCCTTGATCAAAATGCGGTCGACAACCACGTCGATGTCGTGGCGGAACTTCTTGTCAAGCGTAGGCGGTTCCTCAAGCTCGAAGAACCGGCCGTCCACCTTGACGCGCTGGAATCCCTGCTTGCGAAGCTCGAGGAAATCCTTGCGGTACTCACCCTTCCTGTCGCGAACTATGGGAGCCAGGAGATAGGCCCGGGTTCCTTCCTCCATCGCCATGACGCGATCAACCATGTCCTGCACCTGCTGCGCCTCGATCGGCTGGCCTGTTTCCGGCGAGTAGGGCGTGCCGGCACGGGCGAAGAGGAGGCGCAGGTAGTCGTAAATCTCCGTGACCGTCCCAACGGTCGAGCGCGGGTTCTTGGACGTGGTCTTCTGTTCTATCGAGATCGCGGGCGACAGCCCGCTGATATGATCCACGTCAGGCTTTTCCATCATGTTGAGAAACTGCCGCGCATAGGCCGAAAGCGACTCGACGTAGCGACGCTGGCCCTCTGCGTAGATCGTGTCAAAGGCAAGAGACGACTTGCCGGATCCAGACAGGCCGGTGATGACCACGAGGCTGTTGCGTGGAATATCGACGTCTATGTTCTTGAGATTGTGCTCGCGGGCGCCTCGGACCTCGATGTTCTTCTGCTCGGCCATTCGCCTCCCCTCTGTCGCGCCCCACAGATAGGTCAACCCCGACGGACAGAAAAGGTGATTCTTGCCGGGAGCACGGACGAATTCACCCTTCCTGGCACCGCCGTGCCACCGCGAACTCTTCGTGCCAATCAATGCCGGATGCCGTCCCATGCATCCTTACTTCTTTGATTGCCTTCATTCTGTGAGCAAGGGGCCGCTTGGTGCGCGACCGATGTCTGGCGGGTGTCCCGCTCACGAATTCCTGTATCAGGATCTGGAATCCGATTCCCGTGACATTCAAGTTCCGCCCATGGCAGATTCTCGCGAGCTTGCGATGCGTTCAGCACCGGATCCGGTCGGATCTCATGGTCGCAAGGGCCTAACCGACTTCCAGGACGCCGGGCCAAACGGGGTGGCCTGACGCGTGTTCGCCTCGCCCATGCCTCAAGATATGACGTGTTCCAAATCGAGCCCGGAACGGCGTTGGGAATCACTTGAAGCGGGGGGTGTTGAAGCGTATCCTGATCATCGACACCGCATTGCTCACGCCCATGAATGATGGCACACTGGAAAGAATACACATATCCCGGTCGCCCCTCGCGATCATGGTGCTGAATGCGACAGATCCCGCCGGTCAGGACTACCAGAAAACGAGGAGAGAGACATTGCTGACCCTCGCTGAAGAAATCGTTCTTCTCATGCTCGAAGATGAGAGCGGAAAGTTTGTTCATGTTCCGGAGCATTCCGTCAGCTATGCGCTTTCCGGCGCAGTATTGATGGACCTCGCCTTTGAAGGCAAAATCGACACCGATCCAGAGAGACTTTTTGTCACGGACCGGGAGCCCACCGGGGATGATCTGCTCGATTCGGCACTTCAAGACATCTGTGCCTCCGAAGGGCAGCATGATTCCCGCTACTGGGTTGAGTTCTTCAGCCGCAAATCCGCTGACATCAGGAGAGCGTCCCTTGACCGCCTTTGCGCCAACGGCATCCTGAGGGAAGAGGAGAACCTTTTTCTCTGGGTATTCAGGTCACGCCGGTATCCGACGCGCGAAGGTGCGGTCGAGCGCCGGGAAGTGAAGCTCCGCATTATGTCCCTGCTGTTCAGTGATGAAATCCCGGAGCCACGGGACATTGCAATCATAGGCTTGGCGGATGTGTGCAGGATATTTGAGCACTTGCTTGCACGTCCGGAACGCGAAAGGGTCCGCGACCGCATTAACCAGATACGGAAACTGGAATTGATTGCCGACACCGTGGTTACGGCCGTTCGGGAAATTGAGACGCGAATTGCCCAATCCATGACAATGCATCCGATGTAGACATGCAAGCGGCCCCGGTGCCCTGAATCTCCTGAAATTTGAATTGCGGGTTCGCGGGTTCCGTGCAGGTCTCGGCCGTCGCATGATGGTCCCGTCCTGATCCGTTTCGGCAGAAACCGGGATTCAGCCGACTCTTGAACGCCACAGCATCTGAAGCCGACAATGCTTCCCTGACTGGCAACAGCTCGTCGCCGCTGGACGGGTTCATTTCCTCACGAGCGTGACGTCGGCTTCGGGAAGGTGTCAACAGACTGCATCACCATCAAGCAACGAGCGCTGCATTTCGGGCATTCTCCGTTGGACACCGTTGCGGAATGAATCAAGGGTCTTTCGCACGGAGAACCGGATTCGTTGCGGGGCTGCATTGGAAACCGCAATCGTTGAGCCAAACAACTACCCGTTCGCGTGAATCACGTCCGGACGCGTGCATCGGCCAGCGGCTGCGCGGGCGAATGAAACGAGGGGATCGCTTCCAGTCGGACAGCCCCGTGCGTGCTCCGCCCCACTCTGCCAACCACAGGCCCCGGGGGTCGAAATTGCGTCCAGATCAAATGTGGACGGCGCGATCGTAGGCGTCCAGCACGCTTTCGTGCATCATCTCGCTTAGCGTCGGATGCGGGAAGACGGTGTTCATGAGGTCTGCTTCCGTGGTCTCGAGTTGCCGACCCACGACATAGCCCTGAATGAGTTCGGTGACCTCTGCGCCAACCATGTGCGCTCCCAGCAACTCGCCGGTCTTCTCGTCGAACACCGTCTTGACCAGCCCCTCCTGCTCGCCAAGCGCAATGGCCTTGCCGTTGCCGATGAAGGGGAAACTGCCGACCCTGACCTTGTATCCCAATTCCTTGGCCTTGGCCTCGGTGTGCCCGACGCTTGCGATTTGCGGATGGCAGTATGTGCAGCCCGCGATGCTCTCCGGCTTGACCGGATGCACCTTGTTCTTGCCTGCGATCAGTTCCGCTACCATGACCCCTTCGTGGCTGGCCTTGTGTGCAAGCCAAGGCGCGCCGGCGACGTCACCGATTGCATACAGCCCTTCGACGCCGGTCCTGCAGAATTCGTCGGTCACCACATGCGTTCGGTCGATCTTGACGCCAAGTCCTTCGAGCCCAAGGCTTTCCGTATTGCCCACAATGCCCACCGCAGAAATGACCGTGTCGAAATCGTGTTTCTCGATCTTGCCACCAATTTCGACATGGGCAGTCAGCCTGCCGCCCGCGCGATCGAGCTTGGTCACCGTCGCCCCTTCAAGGATCTTCATTCCCTGCTTCACGAAGGCCTTCTTTGCAATTGCGCTGATCTCGGCGTCCTCGACCGGCAGTATGCGGTCCATGACCTCGACGACGGTGGTCTCGGCTCCAAGCGTGTTGTAGAAGCTGGCGAACTCGATGCCGATCGCACCGGAGCCGATCACGAGCAGCTTCTTCGGCATGTGCGGTGGCATGAGCGCGTGCTTGTAGGTCCAGATGCGCTCCCCATCGGCTTCGAGACCTGGCAATTCCCGGGCACGTGCTCCGGTGGCAATGATGATCGACTTGGCGGAGAGCCTTTCTTCTCCGGCGGCTGTCTTGACCACGACCGTGCCCTGGTTGGGCAACGTGGCCTCTCCCATGACGACCTCGACCTTGTTCTTTTTCATCAGATGGCCGACGCCGCCGTTGAGCTGCTTTGCGACACTGCGCGACCGCTCGACCACGGCATCGAGGTCATACTCGACGTCCTTGGCCTTCAGTCCGAATTCTTCGGCTCGGCGCATCAGGTGAAACACCTCTGACGAACGCAGCATTGCTTTCGTCGGTATGCATCCCCAGTTCAGGCAAATGCCCCCCATGTGCTCACGTTCAATGATCGCCGTCCTGAGGCCCAGTTGACTGGCTCGAATCGCGGCGACATACCCCCCCGGTCCCGCGCCGATCACAATGACATCAAATGCCCTTTCAGCCATGCCCTCTCTCCAGCGAATAAATTGTTTGACGTTAAACTATCTGCCACAGACCGAGCAGGGAGTCACCCTTGGGCCGTTGAAAGCTGGGAATGTCTGCCATGCGAATCTGCGCCAGCTGCCAACTGCCTGCACACGATTCCAGAAGATGGACTGAAGGCCGCGAGCACGGCTGCATCGAGCAAAGGCTCAGGTCGAACGAAGATTCCGTGCAACTTGCAGAGGTGCATTCGGGGGCAGCATTGTTCTGAAAGGGCGAACGACATGTCGCGTTCTCTGCCAATGGAGAGTCCTTTGCCACGTTTCATTGGCCCGCCTCGCCGCGAGACGTGGCTTCTTCTCCTGGCAAGCGGATCCTGCCAACGCGTTCAGGCTGCCTTCATCTCTTCGACGACGGCCTTGTAGCCGCCGGAATCAAGATAGTCCTGCTCGGCCGCGTTGCTTTCCCGCGAAAGCGCTGCGTTGCGCGTGGGAAACCTGCCGAAGCGACGGATCACCTCGCGATGCGCACGTGCGTGCGGCAAAGACAGGTGGCCCGTGTCCGGCATCCGCGACGTCATCAGACGGACCGCGCGATCTTGATCCTCTAGACATTCCGAATGCACAAGCGGCATGTAGAAGAACTGTCGCGCAGGCTCGTCAAACCGTGTGTCCCAGCATTTCGCTATCGCCATCTTTGCGGCCGCCTTGGCCAACCTGTCTGACTCGAACGCCCTTGGACTGTCCCGAAACATGTTTCTCGGGAACTGGTCCGTCAGAATGATGTATGCAAGGGTTCCTTCCGGGTAGGTGAGCCAAAGCGACAACCTGCCTTCACACACGTCTTCATGATCGCCTTCAAATCGGTTTCGGATTTCCTGATCCAGATCCTCTCCGCCCTCATACCATCCGGACGGACCGGTCTCGTTCAGCCAAAAAGCCAGGATTTCTTCGGGGATTGACATGAAACACCACCTTTGGTCGCTCCGTTTCCGCCCCCCAAGGACGACTCAGCGTCACACCCGCTTTACATGCGATCAGGCACTGATCGCAACACAGTTCTTGGAATCTCTCTCGTTGCCGACCGTAGCATGGCACTTTGGTCACATCATCCGAAAGGCGGTTCGACAGCCAAAGGCACCGCTATGACACCCCACATCGCGCAATGCACCGAAGGCTCCGAGCACGACTTGCCGCCACGGTCTGGACCACATTGACCTGAGATCGAAGCCGTTCACCCCAATCCCGCAAGGGCAGTTTCCGGAATTGCCAGGCTTTCTGGCTACCGCACCCATTCAGGCAAGGCCCTGCAAGTCTTCGTCCGCGTCGGCCGCCGCTTCCGTGTTTTCGGCATAGATTTCCTGTGCCGCCTCGACGCAAACCGGTGTTGCCGTGGGCAGAACTGGCGCATAGCTCACCGTGCCAGACGCGTCTTCGCCCGCATATATCGAGGGGCGCCGAGACATCCTCAAGGCCACGTATGCCATCAATACAAGCATTACGCCGGCCATGAACATCCAGAAACCGTTCGGCCCGACGGCCGCCATGGCCCACCCGACCATGATCGGGCCGACAATGGCGCCCAGCCCGTTCACGAAAATCAGTCCGCCTGACGCCGAAGCCATGTCGTCCGGTTCGAGATAGTCGTTCGTGTATGCAATCAGGAGCGCATAGAGCGGATTCGAGACCCCGCCTGCTATGAATCCTGCCACTAGCACAACTTCGAAGACGCCTCCCCAAAGGAATCCAATGCCGCCGCCGATGGAACCGCCCACTGCTGCCACAAAGATCAGCACGCGGCGGTCCATCCGGTCCGACAGCCATCCGAACGGATATTGCAGAACCATCCCGCCGACAAAGATCGCGGAGACAAATAGCGCGATCTGGGAAACGGTGAAGCCAGCCTCCGTTCCATATATCGGTGCCATTCCGAATTGCGCCGAGAAGATCAGGCCAAGCAGGAACATGCCCACGATCCCGGTTGGAGAAACCTGGTAAAGTTGGGCAAGGTTCATCGCCTTCGTCGCTTCAAAGGCAGGCGTTGGCGTCGCGGCGAGCAGAATCGGAACGAACGCGAATGAGACCAGGACTGACGGAATGACAAACAGTTCAAACCCTGCGGGATCCGCAACGTTCAGGAGCGCCTGGCCGCTCACTATGCCTGACATCTGAACGATCATGTACAGTGACAGTGCCTTGCCGCGGCTCTCGTTTGGCGAAGCATTGTTCAGCCAGCTTTCGGCCGTGACGTAAACGCCAGAGAACGAGAACCCGATGATCACGCGCATCAGGATCCACGCCCATGGAAAAGCGATCGTGGGGTACAGGATCAACACTGCGGAGATGAACGAGCCGAGGGCGGCAAAAACCCTGACATGGCCGACGCGGCGAATCATTGCAGGCGCCAGGCGCGAGCCAAACAGAAATCCGACGAAGTAGGCCGAAGTGACGACGGCAAGCTCGGTGGTCGAGAACTCCTCGATCGCGCCGCGAATCCCGATGAGCGTGCCCTGGAGGCCGTTTCCGACCATCAACAGGAACATGCCGAGCATGAGCGCCCAGACGCTGCCTATGACCCTTAGCATCGGCGTGCTCCGTTTTTTCTTTCGAATAGTCGCATTGGGGATGCGCCAAATGCTTGTCTGCGACGAGGGAATGTCGGAAATTCACCTTGTGCGCGCCTGGCTGCAGGAACGCTCCGCAAGTTGAACATTGAGTCGAACACGAGCGCTGCCTCAATGCCGTCGCGTTTGCCGACCGCGCAGCCGACAACCTCTTGCTCGTGGCGTTCTGCTCATTCCGCACTGCCTGCCACCAATCGGACTGCGTCCACCGCCGTGTCCTGCTGTCCAGGCGCCCGCCGCTCCCCTGAATTGGTTCAAAGTGACCTTCAAAAGAACTTTGGGGCCATGTCCACCAATGCGACACACCGCGGCGCGCCCACCAGTTCCTGCCGACAGGCGCACTTCGGGGCGGCCAATCGGTCAGTTGGCGTGTCAAATGGGCCAGACCTGCAGCGCGAGCAGAGCGGTCGCGTCGACGCAAAAAGCCAAGGACTTTGTCCTGTGCAGCGTTTCTGTCATCAATCCCGTGGACGAATCAGACATCGTCGCCCCAACGGCACTTCGTGAAATCCACGGCGGAGGGCTTTTCTTGAACCGAATCAATGCCACATCGTGATTGAGGCGCAGACACCCTTGCCGACATTGGTCAAAGTCCAAATTCGGATTGAAATTCTCCAGGCACAAAGGCCGCGGCCCGCACTTGCAACCACTATCTCGGGTAGAATCTTATCTCGGGCTGGAGTCGCGCGGTCACGGCAAGCCGCTGAATCCATGCAGGATTCAGACGGCTTTCGCTCGCTTTGCCCGACATATGCCGATGTCCTTCAGCGGCTGCCCAGGAAGGCGAGGAGATTTTCGGGAGGCTGGTTCCGTCCCGGATCGCCTGTTCGCGGCGACGTCATCGCGAGTGCCTGCTCCTTCATGGCGAGCGTCGCCTCGACGTAGATCTGGGTCATTTCGGCCCGTTCGTGCCCGAGCCAGAGAGCGATCACCGACCGGTGGACGCCGACCTGCATGAGGTCCATCGCCGCGGTGTGGCGGCTATCTCGTGCACGAAATAGCCGCCATTCGGTGGCAAGACACTCACTCCTTGGGCAGCAGCAGTGAAGCGTCGCCGTAGGAGAAGAACCGATACTCCCGCTCAATCGCATGGGCGTAGACCTCACGAATTCGGTCCACGCCCAAGAAGGCCGAGACCAGCATGATCAGCGTGGACTGCGGCAAGTGGAAATTTGTCATGAGCGCATCGGAAATGCGGAACCGGTAGCCCGGCGTGATGAAAATCTCCGTGGAACCCTTCCATGGCCTGATCGTCCCGTCCGCGTCTGCAGCGGATTCGAGCAACCGCAACGCCGTCGTTCCAACCGGGATGATCCGCCCGCCCGACTCCAAGGTTTTCGTGATCTCCGCTGCCGCGGCTTCCGTGATGACACCGCGTTCGGCATGCATCCTGTGGTCGGATATGTCTTCCGTCTTGACGGGCAGGAACGTGCCCGCACCAACGTGAAGTGTGACAAAGCTGCGATCTATCCCGGCCCTGTCCAGCCTGGCCAAGAGGGCCTTGTCGAAGTGCAGCGAAGCGGTCGGCGCAGCGACCGCACCGCTCTCGCGCGCCCAGATGGCCTGATAGTCCTGTCGGTCAAGATCGTCCGCCGGGCGCCTGCTCTCAATATAGGGTGGCAGCGGCATTGCGCCCGCTTCGCCAAGCGCGGCATCGAAATCCGGCCCCTTGAGGTTGAAGTCGAGACAGGCGGTCGTTTCTCCCCTGCCCTCAACCACGGCAGAGAGATCGTTCGAGAATTCGACGACTTCGCCCTCGCGCACCCTCTTCAGCGGCTTAAGCAGCGCCTCCCAAGTCCCATCGGCGCACGGCTCCAGCAAGGTCGCCTCGACCCTTGCCCGCGTCTCGCCATATGCACCCGCGCGCCGTCGCGTGCCGGTCAGACGTGCTGGAATCACGCGGGTGTCGTTCAGCACTAGTCGATCGCCTGGACGCAGATGATCCGGCAGATCAATGGCATGCGCATCGATACAGACCCTTTTCGTCGCGACCAGAAGTCGGGACGATGATCGCGGTCGCGCCGGTCGGGTCGCGATCAGGCGCTCGGGCAGGTCAAAATCGAAGTCGGAAAGGCGCACGGAAAACTAGTTCTCCGCCGGTGGATTGGCACGGAAAATCTCGCGGAACATCCCGGGTGTCAGAATCGACAGCGGATTGACCGAGACCTTCGGATCGTCCGTCGATCCAGCCACGCGATAGTTGAAGCCGAACAGCCCCTCTCCCCTGCGCGAGAAAATCGAGCCGATCGCGTTCAGGAAATAGACAGGTGAAATCACGCCCTCCACATCCAGCTCCTTGGTGTCCAACTCGTAGCTCCCGCTCGCGGAAAGCCCGAGCGATCCGCCGACAGCCGCCGCCTCGTGAATGCGAAGCTGGCCCGGCGTCAGGCGAAAGCGCCCGTCGACGTTCGTGAACTTGATTCCGGGCCCGTCGAGCTGATCCAGCAGGCCGACCACGCTGATCGCGTCAAGAAGTTCGGCCATTGCAGGCGCCTTCCTCAGGCGCAGGTCGCTGATCTGGAACTCGCCGTCATACGTCTTGCCACCCGCTCCGGGGACTGGAACCATGGCAAGGTCAAGCACCCCTTCCCTAGCGTTGGGCGTTATGCCCATGTCCCGCAGGACCCCGGAGGCGTCGTCCGACTGTATGCGAATGGCTGTTCCGCCGTCGGTCGGCACGAGGCGCCCCGAGATCGCCGTGCGCCCGTTCACGCGACTCTCGATTGCGCCTGAGAAACCGTTGGGCCCCCATTCGACCTGGCCAACGAAAGGGGACAGCACGATGCTGTCCGACATGATCAATCGGTCCAACGTGATGTCGATCAACGCATTCGGCGTCCCGCTGGAATCTCCGTTGCCGCCAAATTCGCTTTCTCGCAGGTCAAGCATGCCTCCCGTGATCGTTGCAACCGAGCCGCCTAGTCCAGCCGAGATCTCGGCTGAAACATCCACCCAGTCACCGATCCTGACTTCATCGAATGTCGCATGCCCGAGACCTCCGTCGGAAAGCTTGAACGCCCCGTCAAACGACAGGCCGTCCCCCGAAAAGGAGAGGTGTTCGATTTCCGGCTCGTCTCCCAACGTCACCTGCGCTTCAAGCATGGCGATTTCATCCGCCGGCTTGCTCCAATCGATTTCAGGCACCGCAATCGCAATGCCATTGAGATCGGACGCGAGATCCAGCCGGGCGGCGCCGGTCAACGGCAATGCAAGGTCGAACTGCGCGACGGCACTTCCGCTGATTGATTTCGGCGGCAAGGGCACGCCAAACGCGGCCGCGGCTTCCGGCGACAGGACCACCGTACCCTTGATGCGTCCACCGTCAGATGCACCGGCCCCAAAAGGCTGACGCCAGCTTGCTGTCAGAGGAACGTCGTCCAAGGTCGCGGAACCTACGACACCGATCCCGGATTCGTTCGCTGCAAGCACCAGTTCCGGCGAAACGAAGACCCGGTTCTCGACCAGCAGTTCCGAGTGCACGTTGCGGATCCGCGCATCAACCTGATACGTGACGTCGTCCTGCTGGAGGCCGTCAATCAAGGGCAGACGCACAACGGCACGCGCTTCTGCGTTGGCGTTCGCGATGTCTGGAGGCTGGCTCGCCCTCTCCATGACTCTCAGTGGACGGCCGTTCAGGGCGGTCAGGACAGCAGTCAAGGATCCCGTGACGTCGATCTCGATGACGCCTTGCCCCGGTTTCACGCGCAAGTCAGGGACCCGAAACACGGAACCGGCAAGATCGAGCCTTTCGCCAGTCCCGACCGTCATTCCCCCTTGATGCATCGCCAGGACGAAAGCGCTGTCGCGAATGGTGGCCAAGGCTCTTGCGCCGTCGAGCATCGGCATCCCGGACAGGATCCTGGCGGTCCCGTCCTCGACTTCAAAGCTCAAGGAATACTCGGGCGCCATGCCTCCGGTCTTGTAACGAACTGCTGCTGATGCATTGTGGAGCACCCCGCCTTTCACGTTGCCCGCCAGCCAGCTTCTGGTCTTGGGTGCCAACGCCGCTGGCCACATTTCCAGGACACGGCTTGCAGCGACCCTGTCGGTCGTTGCGTCAATCGTCGCATACCAAAGACCGTTGCGGGCGCTGACGCTGCCGTTTGCCCGAAGAGGAATGCCCTCG
>JAPPCV010000050.1 GCA_028824715.1 Boseongicola sp.
AGCGTGGCAGGCCGATGCGAAAGTTCCGCAACATATCTCGGGCCGCAACATATCTGACGCAGGCATCGACGAAGGCCACGCCCGCAAGACCGTCATGAACGTCCGGATACATCACCTCCTGCGGAACGGTTGCGCCGCTCGTGGCAGCCCGGATGGCGATCGCGGCCTCTGCGTAGATGTTCGCAAATCCTTCCAGATACCCCTCGGGATGGCCAGGCGGCACGCGGGAAACCCGCGCGGCCTCAGGGCCCGTACCGGCCCCGTTTCGACTCAGCAATCGCTTGGGTTCTCCCAACGGCGCGCTCCAGAGGTGGTTCGGATGCTCCTGCGCCCACTCGAGTCCGCCCTTGGAACCGTACACTCTCAGGCGCAGGCCGTTTTCGTTGCCCGGTGCAACCTGGCTGCACCAAAGCATGCCGCGCGCGCCACCCTCGAAACGCAGAAGGACATGCCCGTTGTCATCCAGGCGCCGGCCTTTGACGAAGGCATGAAGATCTGCCGAAAGCGCTTCTAGCTTCATCCCGGTAACGAACTGAACGAGATTGAATGCGTGGGTTCCAATGTCCCCGGTCGAACCGCCTGCCCCGCTCCGCGCCGGATCCGTGCGCCAGCCCGCCTGTTTCTGGCCGCTTGATTCCAGGTCCTCGCTCAACCAGTCCTGCACGTATTCGACATGCACCACGCGAATGTCACCGAGTTCGCCGCGTTCGACCATGGCACGCGCCTGCCGCACCATCGGATAACCGGTATAGTTGTGGGTCAGGATGAACTTCACGCCCGCCTTCTCCACGAGCTTGACCAGCTTCCTTGCGTCCTTCAGCGTCGCGGTCAGCGGCTTGTCGCAAATGACGTGAATGCCGCGTTTCAGGAATTCACGTGCGACCGGATAGTGCATGTGGTTCGGCGTGACGATCGCGACCGCCTCGACCCCAGCCGTGAGACGGGCTTCCCGTTTTGCCATCGAGAGAAAGTCGTCGTAGACCCGCCTGCGGTCCAGACCAAGATCGGCACCCGATGCCTGACTCTTCTCGGCGGAGGAACTGAAGCAACCCGCCACCAGTTCGTAGTTGTCGTCGATTCGGCTGGCGATCCGGTGCACGGCGCCGATGAAGGCGTCGCGCCCGCCGCCGACCATTCCAAGCCGGATTCGCCGAAGACCGGCTTCCGAAGTTCCGTTGATCGGCATGTTCCTCTCCCTGTCTTGAGCAATCCTATGCGGGTCGTTAGCGCACGGAATCCGAAACAGCGTCAATCTGATTCGCTGCTCGCGGACGCGAAGAACCCCGCCTGCCCTCTCAACCGCCCGCATGCGCAACACGCCTCACCAATGGTTCGGAGCGGCACAGGATCTTGGCTCCAGCGGCAAGCGTCGCCCGGCCCGCTGCCGCAACGGGAGCGCGAGTTGCGTTTTGATCCGGCGCTGTCTATGGCCAAGGCATGCCTCGATACGCGCTCAAAATCGAGTATGACGGCCGCGCGTTTTCGGGCTGGCAACGGCAAGCGACAGCGCCGTCGGTTCAGCAAGCTGTCGAACGCGCAATTGCGCAGCTCGAACCTGAAGCCCCGCCAGTCGCGGCCGCTGGGCGGACTGATGCGGGCGTTCACGCCTTGGGACAGGTCGCCCACTGCGACACGTCCAAAGGCTGGGACCCGTTTCGACTGTCTGAGGCCCTGAACTACCACCTGAAGCCGAAGCCGATCGCCATCCTGGCATGCAAGCAGGTCGAGGATCACTGGCATGCCCGGCACTCCGCCATCGAACGGCGCTATGTCTATCGCATTGTCATCCGCCGTGCGCCGCTGGCGCACCACGCCGGGAAGGCGTGGCGCGTGTCGCATCCGCTGGACATGGATGCCATGCGCGAAGGTGCCGAACATCTCGTTGGCAAACACGACTTCACGACTTTCCGCTCGACCATGTGCCAGGCAAATAGTCCGGTGAAGACCCTGGGCGAGGTCAGCTTCGAGACACGCCCCTACCCGGGCGGACTTGAATTGCGTACAACCTTCCGGGCCCGGAGCTTCCTGCACAACCAGGTCCGCTCGATCATCGGGACCCTGGAGCGAGTGGGCGCCGGAGCCTGGGCTGGCGGCGACGTCAAGGCGGCACTCAAGTCACGAGACCGCGCCGCCTGCGGTCCGGTGGCGCCGCCCGACGGCCTCTATCTTGACCGCGTCTCCTATGAACCGGCGGTGTTCTGAAGCCTTTTCCGAGAGCATCATTTCCGGCCCGGGTTCGGAACTAGATCAAGTCCACATCGTATTGCCAAAACGCCCGGTCGGCGGTGAGAATTGTCAGTCCTTCGGATTGGGCTTGCGCGATAAGCAAACGATCAAAGGGGTCCGAATGGTGCGCAGGCAATGCGCCGGCAATGTCACCGTGAGACCAAGTCACCGACAATGGAGCGCATCCAGCAGCCCTCGCGAATCGTATGGGGTCTCCTTCGATCCGGAGCTTGCCGATCGACCTCTTTATGGAGATTTCCCAGATGGAAACCGCACTGACGATTCGGTCCTGCGCGTCCCGAATTGCCTTCCTCGCCTGCAATGTCAATTTGGGATCATCGTTCAGGGCCCAAAGCAACATATGGGTGTCGAGAAGCAGCCTCATTCAGGCACCGTCGGCGCCGAAAATCCTGCCATGAACTCTTCAGGCATCTCGTCAAAGTCATCCGAAATCTCGATCTTGCCCTTCATTGCGCCAATCAACGGGACATCCTCATGGCCGCCACTGGCATGCAGCGTCACCACTGGATGGCCATGACGTGTAATGATCACAGGCTCTCCCGCCTCAGCCTTGCGGACCAATTCAGCAAATTTCGCCTTGGCTTCTGCAATTGCGATCTGCATAGTTTCCTCCATTTATGACCATAATATAGGTCATGTTGCCTGCCCGGTCAACCAAGGAACCCCTTTCCGATGCATCCTTGACTTTCTGCCCGCCCCGAAGGGCGGGCTTTCCTCGTGCGACACGCTTATGCCCGAGCACGGAGACGTTGCGAGCTCGATTCACGGCTCCGTCCATTCTCCCATTCCGGGGCCGCCCTGCCCAGCAGGATGCTCCTGACAGCAAAGGCGTCGACCGGAAAGGGCCTTTGCCTCGTTAGACACATCCAGATCGGCGTTTTCCCGATCGGAATTCCGTCCATTTTCGTCTTCGACACGCCGGATGCCACGATTCAAGTGGCAGCGCAGACCGCCCCGATTCCGCCATGAACGGCAGGAATTGCCTATAGCCACGGGGCAATTAGGATCGAATTCGCTTCGCTGCCCGTTTCAAGGCCAAATTTCAGGATTTGCCCGACCAACAGTCAGGTCGCTGAAACGTTCAGTGAACCGAACTTGACTTGTTCCCCAAAGAGCGCGCCTTCCGCGCCCGCCGCCCGAAAAACGGCCCAAATTGCCGCACACGAAGCATGATGCTCCGCCCTGCTGCCCGCCTCAGTCCCACTTCGCAACAGGCGGAAGGCTCATCAGGACCGCATGCGCGTCATGGCCGGTTTCCAGGCCGAACTTCGTGCCCCGGTCATAGACGAGATTGTACTCGACATAGAGACCGCGATGCCGAAGCTGCACGTCCCTGTCGCTTTCGGACCACTCCGTCAGGCGGCGACGCTCGATGATCGGCAGATATGCCTTGAGAAGTGCGCGGCCAACATCCTGGGTGAAGGCGAAGTCCGCCTCCCAGTCACCGGTGTTCCAGTCGTCAAAGAAGATTCCGCCGACTCCCCTCGGCCGCCCCCGATGCTTCACGAAGAAATACTCGTCTGCCCACGCCTTCAGGCGCGGATGGATGTCGGAGCCGTGCGGATCGCAATGGGCCTTCTGCACGGCGTGGAATTCAGCCGTGTCCTCTTCGTGCTCGATGCAGGGATTCAGGTCGGATCCGCCTCCGAACCACCAGGCGCCGGGCGTCCAGAACATGCGCGTGTTCATGTGAACGGAAGGCACATGGGGATTCTGCATGTGCGCAACAAGCGAAACGCCGGATGCCCAGAAGCGCGGATCCGATTCCATGCCAGGCACGCCGCGCGCCGCCATGGCCGCTTGCGCGCGTGCACCGAGCGTGCCGTAGACTGTCGAGACGTTCACGCCAACCTTTTCGAAGACCCGCCCGCCACGCAACACGCTCATGAGACCGCCGCCCGCGTCAGAGCCGTCATCCGACGCGCGCCTGGTTTCGGTGATCTCGAACCGGCCCGCCGAACGGTCCGACTCCGGGCCGTTCACGTGAGTATCCTCGACACCCTCGAAGGCCCTCACGATCTCGTCGCGCAGGCTCCTGAACCACGAGCTGGCGCGCGCTTTCCTGTCTTCAAGGCATTCCGTCATCGGCATGTCCGTTCTCAGTCCGAGCGGCCCGGTCACGACTCCGGTAAAGCATCTGGTTCACGACTTGGCCATACGGATTCACGCAACTGGCAGCGCCGCCGGCGTGACCGTCCAGCCTCGTCAACGGTTGCGACAGCGCACGCAATCTTCGGCTCAAGCCGCCTTGTCCTGACCGGATTCGCTGCCTATAGAACGCTTCGTGACCTGCAAGGCGACCATAATTCGAATTACGTGCCCGGCGCTCTGACAGGCGAGCCGCCGGGTATTATGTGCCGAAACTCTCCGTCGCCCGAACATCCACCCTTCAAGGACAGTGACAATGTGTGCCGACACACCCGACTACAAGGACACGCTGCACCTTCCCGACACGAACTTCCCTATGCGCGCGGGACTGCCCGGGCGCGAGCCCGGCTGGCTTGAGAGATGGGAAAGGATCGGAGTTTATGACCGGCTGCGCGGCAAGCAAGACCGTGAACAGTTCACGCTTCACGACGGCCCGCCCTACGCGAACGGACATCTGCATATCGGGCACGCGCTCAACAAGATCCTGAAGGACATGGTTGTCCGCTCCCAGCAGATGATGGGCAAGGATGCGCGCTATGTCCCCGGCTGGGACTGCCATGGCCTCCCGATCGAGTGGAAGATCGAGGAGCAGTACCGCAGGAACGGACGCGACAAGGACGCGGTCGACGTAGTCGAGTTTCGCCAGGAATGCCGGCGCTTCGCCGAAAGCTGGATCGACATCCAGCGGGACGAGTTCAAGCGTCTGGGCGTGACTGGCAACTGGGCCGATCCGTATCTGACCATGGACCATCACGCCGAACGCGTCATCGCCGAGGAATTCCAGAAGTTCCTCATGAACGGAACGCTTTACCGAGGGTCCAAGCCCGTGATGTGGTCGCCTGTCGAGAAGACCGCGCTGGCCGAGGCGGAGGTCGAGTATCATGATCACCACAGCCATACCGTCTGGGTGAAATTCCCCGTCGTGGCCTTTGATCGCGGCACGGCGGATGCCGACGGAAACTCAGTGTCGAAGCGGGCAACAGGCGAGGACGGCGAATTGCGGGCAGCGCGCCTGGAGAGCGCGAAGGTCGTCATCTGGACGACGACGCCATGGACAATTCCGCAGAACCGGGCCATCTGCTTCGGACCCGACATCAGCTACGGGCTCTACGAAGTCACGGGCCGTCCGGAGGAGTGCTGGGCGAGAATCGGGGACCTTTACCTCATTGCCGACAATCTGGCCGAGGCGACGTTCTCGCAGGCGCGGCTCGCTGCGACGATGTACCGGCGTCTCATGGATGTCGATGTCGCGGAACTCGCCGCGATCACCTGCGCGCACCCCCTCCGGGGCCATGCCGACAACGGGGAGTGGGACTTTGACGTACCGCTCCTGAAGGGGGACCACGTGACGGCGGAAGCCGGCACGGGGTTCGTGCACACCGCGCCTTCGCATGGCGACGACGACTACCAGATCGGGCTGAAGCACGGCCTGCCGATGACGTACAACGTGCTTGAAGACGGCTCGTTCCGCGAGGAACTCCCGTTCTTCGGCGGCGCCGTCATCGTCAAGCCGAACGGCAAGGAAGGCGACGCGAACAAGCGCATCATCGACAAGCTAGCCGAAGAGGGTGCCCTGATCGCGCGCGGCCGCCTTACCCACAGCTATCCACACTCCTGGCGATCGAAGGCACCGCTGATCTTCCGCAACACGCCACAATGGTTTGCGGCCATCGACCAGCCCGTGGGCGACGGGCGGGACGAGCATGGCGAGACCATTCGCGAACGCGCGCTGACGGAAATCGACAATGTCCGCTGGACGCCACCGTCGGGTCGCAACCGTCTGCATTCAATGATGGAAGCCCGTCCCGACTGGGTTCTCTCGCGCCAGCGCGCCTGGGGCGTGCCGCTGACCTGTTTCGTCAGGATTGGCGCCAAGCCGGGCGATCCCGACTTCCTGCTGCGCAACGACGCCGTGAACGCCCGTATTCTCGACACGTTCGAGAAGGAAGGCGCGGATTCCTGGTACAAGCCCGGCGCAAAGGAACGCTTTCTCGGCAACGATGCCAACGCAGACGACTACGAACAGGTTTTTGACATCCTCGACGTCTGGTTCGACTCCGGATCAACCCACGCTTTCGCGCTTCGCGACCGTCCCGACGGTACGGAGGATGGCATTGCCGACCTGTACCTCGAAGGCACCGACCAGCATCGAGGCTGGTTCCACTCGTCCTTGCTGCAGAGCTGCGGCACGCAGGGTCGCGCGCCCTACCGGGGCGTGCTGACCCATGGCTTCACGCTGGACGAGCGAGGCAACAAGATGTCCAAGTCTCTCGGAAACACGATCGTGCCGGACGAGGTGGTCAAGCAGTACGGAGCTGACATCCTGCGGCTCTGGGTTGCCCAGACGGACTACACGGGCGACCAGCGCATCGGGCCGGAGATCCTGAAAGGTGTCGCGGACAGCTACCGTCGCCTCAGGAACACGATGCGCTTCATGCTCGGCAATCTTGCCGGATTCTCGGAGGACGAACGCGTGGCACCGGGCGACATGCCGGAACTGGAGGCCTGGATCCTGCATCGCATGGCGGAACTCGACCACAAGCTGCGCGCGCGATACGACGCATATGACTTCCAAGGCGTCTTTCGGGCCGTATTCGAATTCGCGACTTCCGATCTCTCGTCCTTCTATTTCGACATCCGGAAGGACGCGCTCTACTGCGACGCCGGTGACGGCCTGACCCGCAGGGCGGCACGAACCGTGCTTGACCTGCTGTTCCACAGGCTGACGACGTGGATTGCTCCGATTCTCGTCTTCACGACCGAGGAAGTGTGGCTGGAGAGATTCCCGGGTGACGACTCTTCCGTGCATCTCGCCGACATTCCCGAGACCCCAAAGGACTGGCTGAACGAGCCGCTTGCCCAAAAATGGGCCGGCATCCGCCACGTTCGCCGGGTCGTGACGGCTGCGCTTGAAATCCAGCGTCGGGACAAGCGGATCGGGGCCTCGCTCGAAGCCGCGCCCATCGTTTGCGTCGAGGATCCGGACGTTCGCGATGCGCTGAAGACCGTGGATTTCGCGGATGTCTGCATCACGTCTTCCATTTCCGTCACGGGAGACCCCGCGCCGGCGGAGGCCTTCCGGCTGCCCGAGGCGAATGGAGTCGCCGTGCTCTTCGAGCTGGCCGAGGGAATCAAGTGCGAGCGCTGCTGGAAGATCCTGCCAGACGTGGGAATGCATGCGCATCCAGGAACCTGCGCCCGTTGCAATGCCGTGCTCGGATGAGCCCGGACGCACCTGATCGGTTCGGCTCTGCATGGATCGGCCAATGCCATCGTTAACTTGCAGGAGCCCTGTCGGATCGCTGACCCTGACCGACGAGAATTGCGCGATCACGCGTCTGGGCTGGGGCGGCGACGCCAATGATTCCACGCCGCTGCTGCTTGAAGCGGAACGCCAGCTCGCCCTCTACTTTGCCGGCGAGCTGACCGAGTTCCACCTGCCGTTGGCTCCCAGGGCGTCGCCAACGCAGCTTCGATTCCTCGATGCGCTGCGCGAAATTCCCTACGGTGAAACACGAACTTACGGGCAGATGGCAAAGGCGCTCGGCATCTCCGCCCAGGCCGCCGGCCAAGCCTGTGGCGCCAATCCCATTGCGATCATGATTCCATGCCACAGGGTCACCGGAACCGGCAGCCTTGGCGGATTCTCGGCACCGGACGGAATCGAGAAGAAGATCGCGCTCCTGAAGCTCGAAGGGGCGGCTTCACTCCTCCTTTAGGATCATTGTCGTAAGCTTGGGGTCCCGGCCCTCCGCCTTGGGCAATCCATCGGCAATCTCGTAATAGTCGCCCTTGTCCGCGCAAAAGATGTGCCCGACAAGTTCGAGACTGGTCGGATTGTCAAGAGTCCCCGCAAAGATCGACAGGTTCTCGCCGGGACCATCCCAAAACAGGTTCGAACCGCAGGTGCCGCAAAATCCGCGCCGTGCGGTCCCGGAAGATGCGTACCAGCATGGCTTGCCGAGTATTTCCACGGCGCCTCGAGGCGCAGATGTCGCTGCCACATGATGCCCGCTCGTCTTTCGGCACTGCCTGCAGTGGCACGCTACAACCGGGCGCAACTGTCCCCGCACCGAGTAGGCAACCTGACCGCAAAGGCAGGATCCACTGTGAAATTCCGACATTCAAGCCTCCTTCAGGCACCGGTTGCTGGCATGACATGCCAGCGAAGGTTCCTGACACAATGATCCATTCGGCGTGGATCCGGCCAGTTGCAGGCATGCCCATGATCGGCAAGTCACTCTGTAGCATCGGCCCTTGCTGGAATGCCGCTCCACATCCGGGTCAAGACATCGTAGTCTGGCAGGAAGGCAGGAAACAAGATGGGCACCGAGCATAGTGAGCGGGCCGAACAAGAAGCGACGGACGCGTGCCGCCGGAAAGCGGCGCGCAGCACGGTCAGGTGCGAAGGCACGGGGCGGAACGGGTCTGGGCCGACTCCTTTTGCTCGCTCCAGTCGCATGGCTGCTGCGAACGCTTGCGCGGATCACGTGGAGCATCTGCTGGCGCGTTTCCCTGGTTGCCACAATTTCCATTGCGGGCGCGGTTCTCTTGTATGCAGCCTCGCTGCCGCCGTTGCCGGAAATCGTGGATGCCCGCTCCCGCGGATCGGTCACGCTCCTCGACCGCAACGGTGCCGTCTTCGCCTGGCGTGGCGAACAGTTCGGTGGCACGATCACGCCGGACAGCGTATCGCCGCATCTCAAGAACGCTGTCATCGCAACAGAGGACAAGCGCTTCTATTGGCATTTCGGCATTTCGCCGAGAGGCATCGCCAGTGCGATCCGCATCAATCTCCAGGAAGGCCGCGGCCCCTTCCAGGGTCACGGCGGTTCGACGATCACGCAGCAAACGGCAAAGCTGCTTTGCATCGGCAAACGCTACAGGCCGGAGACCGGCATGTCCGAGGCGAAATTCGAAGCGGACTGCCGTCGCACGACGCTCGGCCGCAAGGTCTGGGAGGCCGTCTACGCCTTGGCGATGGAAGCCCGATACTCCAAGGACGAAATCCTCACCATCTACCTGAACCGATCCTATCTGGGTGCCGGCACCCGCGGGTTCGAGGCCGCGGCACAACGTTACTTCGGGATTTCGGCCAGAAATGTTGGACCGGCCGAGGCTGCCATGCTCGCTGGCCTTCTGAAAGCGCCCAGCCGCTACGCGCCTACCGCCAACCTGCAACGCAGCAGGGATCGCGCGGCGACGATCATTCGGCTTATGGAGGAGCAGGGCTACCTCTCTGCCCGCGAGGCTGCGCATGCCCGCGGGCACCCTGCCCAACTGTCGTCCGCGGCCGCGGCCCGCGCTGGCGGCTATTTTGCGGACTGGGTCATGGATCTTGGCCCGCAATTCCTGACCCGGGACACCACCGAGGATGTGGTGATCCGCACGACACTCGACCGGGGCATTCAAGCAGCCGCGGACAAGGCGTTGCAATTCGTCTTTGACGCCAAGGTCCGGGAAGGCTCCAAGGCGCAAGCCGCCATCGTCGTCATGAGCGCAGACGGCGCGGTTCGCGCCATGGTCGGTGGCCGAAAGGTCAAGGGAGTCGCAGGCCAGTTCAATCGGGCGGTCCAGGCCAAGCGGCAAACGGGGTCGGCTTTCAAGCCTTTCGTCTATGGCGCGGCCTTGGACCTTGGCTTCAGGCCAAATGTGCGAGTCCGGGATGAACCGTTCTGCCTTGAAGTGCGCGGTTCGGGAACATGGTGCCCCGACAACTATTCCCGCGAGTACAAGGGCGTCGTGACGCTTGAGGAGGCTCTGGCCGAGTCGCTGAACATTCCGGCCATCAAGGTGTACGAACGCGTCGGTCGGGACGCGGTCGTGCGCGTCGCGTCGGGATTCGGGATCGATGCCGATGCAGCGGTCGGGCCGGCGATGGCGCTTGGCACTGCGGAATCGACGCTTCTCGACATGACCGGGGCCTATGCTGGCATTCTGAACGGTGGCTCGTCGGTAGTGCCCTACGGGTTGGTGGACCTGCGCATCAAGGGCGACGATGCGCCGCTTCTCGAACAAGCCGGCGGAGCGAGCGAACGCGTGATCAGCGAATCGGCTGCGCTGCAACTCGTCTACATGATGAGCCGGGTCATCGAGGCCGGAACCGGCACGCGCGCGCGCCTTCCCGATCGTCCTGCCGCTGGAAAGACCGGTACCACGCAGGCTGCACGGGACGCATGGTTCATCGGTTTCACTGCTGACTACGTCGCCGGAGTCTGGATGGGCTATGACGACAACACCCCGCTCACCGGAGTGACCGGAGGCGGCCTGCCCGCCGAGATATGGAAGGAAACGATGATTGGCGTTCACGAAGGCCTGCCGGTGCGCAGGCTGCCTATGCCGGATCGTGGCGCCATCGCAAGCGCCGTCCCCGAACGACAGGCCCCGGGGCGAACGCCGCAAGGCAACTTTGCGGAGCGCATGATCATCGGCATCCTGGACGGAATCTTCGGACGATAGCGGCCTCGGACGCCGCCTTGATCAAGACGGTCGCTCCGGATCCATGCGGCAGCCCTCGCCATCCTGCGGATCAGCGCCTAGGGAACCGCATCCAGAAACCGCCGGACGAGACCGGCATCCTTGACGCCCGGAGCGCTCTCCACGCCCGAGGACACGTCAACCTGCCGTGCGCCGGTCAGGGCGACCGCCTCGGCCACGTTTTCGTGGGTGAGGCCGCCTGCCAGCATCCAGGGAACGGTCCAGCGACGGTCCGCAATCAGGGTCCAGTCAAACGAAAGCCCGTTGCCACCCGGCAGCCTGCCGTCCTTCGGCGGACGGGCATCGACCAGGATCTGGTCCACGGCCCTCTCGTACTGGTCGATTCTCGCGACGTCGTCCGCGTCGGAGACGCCGATCGCCTTCATGACGGGCAGCCGCGCGCGGTCCCGGACCTCGCGAGCGCGCTGAGGCGTCTCCGAACCGTGGAGCTGCAGCATGTCCAGTGGAACTTCTGCCGTGAGAGAGTCGAGGAACGCGTCATCGGCATCAACCGTCAAGGCAACCTTGGCCACGCCAGGAGGCACGTCCATCGCCAGCGTACGTGCCACGGAAGGCTTCAGGTTCCGTGGAGACGGCGGAAAGAACACGAACCCGACATAAGCGGCGCCGGATTCAACCGCCGCCGACAGGGTGTCCGCGGTCGACAGCCCGCAGATCTTCACTCGCGTCCCGGACTTCATGGGGCGGGTTTACCGCCTCCGTCAGCGGCCCTCAAGGATTTCAATGACTTCGTCGTGCGATGCCGAAGAGTTGCCGGCCTTGCTGAATTCCTGCTCGAGCCTTCGCCGCTCCCGGCGTTCGCTGGCGGCCCTAGCACGGTGCTTGTGCTCGCGCAACCATTCCCAAAGAAAGCCAAGCGCCAGTCCGATCACGCCGGCGGCAAAGAGGACGACGAAGGTTGGAAGGGTAATCTCCCAGTCGAATCCGACAAGTCGCGAAACTTCGGCAGGCAGCAAGCGCACGCTCAGCGGTCCGCGATTCGCCATTGCGACCGTGATCAGGACAACTGCCAGAACTCCAAGAAAGAGGACGCGGATGACACGCATCATGCCTTTCCGTTCAGGCGGTCCCTCAACAGTTTTCCGGTCTTGAAGAACGGCACATGCTTTTCGTCGACGCTGACGCTTTCGCCCGTCCGAGGATTGCGTCCGATTCGGGATTCCCGCTTCTTCACGGAAAACGCGCCGAATCCCCTGAGTTCAACTCGATCGCCCCGTGACATTGCATCAATTATCGAATCGAAGATGGTATTGACGATACGTTCGACATCTCGCTGGTACAGGTGTGGGTTCTCTTCGGCAATCTTTTGCACCAGCTCCGATCGTATCATCTTCCCCCCCTGTGTGCTTTGTGGGTCGTCATTAATTCCACGACCACGGCGGACTATAAGCGGAAAGGCCCGGCTGCGAAACATTCTAACATCCCAAAGGCCGGAAATTCGTGGAATCCTGCCACCTGTTCCCCGATTCCAGGCGCGAATTCGACCGGGTACGGTCGCAATTCTGTCCTCTGCCGCCAGTTGAGCGGTTGCCGAGCGGTCTGTCGTCGGGGCGATTCGCGGAATCTCCGAACATCCCGCACGCCTGGCTGCACAGATTCCACGCACGTCGCAAACTCCACTCGGGCGGCGCTTCATGCCCAGCGGACGACCGGCTCTCAGGATCTGCACCGTGCCGCACCGGCGTGCCTGCGGGATTCGCATGGACGTCCCGCGGGATGAGAATCGTCCCGACAGCGACGGGAATTCGAGGTTTCTCAATCCAGGCAAGTTGGTTTACAAGCGTGCCCGCGACCAGTTCACCTGCCGGGCAACCGGCATGGTGGCAGGCAGGCCGCAAGGGACGATTGCACGAATGGCCGCAAACTCTGACCGAGGATTTCAATGAGCTACGACTACGACGATCAGAACATCTTCGCCAAAATACTCCGCGGCGAGATTCCCAACACGACGGTCAAGGAAACCGAGCACACATTGGCGTTCAGGGACATCGCGCCCCAAGCCCCGCACCATGTCGTCGTCATCCCCAAGGGCCCGTACGTGACCGCTGATCATTTCGCCGCCGAGGCCACCGATGGAGAGATCACCGACTTCTGGCGCACGCTTGGATCCATCTGCCACGAGATCGGCGTGACGCCGGATCAGGGCACCGGTTACCGGTTGATCGCTAATTCAGGTTCGGACAGCGGACAGGAAGTGCCGCACTTTCACATGCACATCCTTGCCGGCAGGCGGCTCGGGCCGATGCTTAATTCCTGACCGCCTGCCGCCGCAGCGTGACCGTTCCATCTTCGGGACGCAACAATGCGCCATGGCGTCGTTGAAATGCACAACCCATTGTAGCGGCTGTCGTCATGCGGGGCGCCTATCGCGCGTGTCCGGCCAAGGCTCTTCAGGCCTCCCATCGGTGTTCTTGGGGTCGCCGTGTCGTCCGGCGGTTGTGGATGCATGGCGGGCAACTGTGGGCAACGAATCCAACCGGCCACGGTCTTGACCAACTCGCATCATTCTCCAGTGGCCCGCTCATTGCGATTGAAACACGCGGAGTCGCTGGCCATATGATGTCTATCAAATTGCGTGAATGAAACAGGGATGCTGACCCTGAAAATCACGACGGTGGGGGCCTCGTCCGGGGTCATCCTGCCCAAGGAAACCATGGCGCATCTGAAGGTCAACAAAGGCGACGTGCTCTATCTCAACGAAGCGGCTGACGGTGGCCATCGCCTGAGCCCCTGCAATTCGGACATTGCGAGGCAGATGGAACTGGCAGAGGAGATCATGCACGACGACCGCGAAGCGCTGCGTGCGCTTGCCAGATGAGCGCCTCATCCGACAAGGCGCGACCGAAGCGGTGGCGTCGGATCGATCCTGCTGTCATCTTTGCCGTCCACGACCGGCAACTTGCCGAGCACGGCGGATCGGAGGGCATTCGGGATGCCGCCGGCATCGAAAGCGCTTTCGTTCGACCGATGCACGTCGTCCACTACGGCGAGCCGGACGCGGCCGGCCTCGCCGCCTGCGCCTACGGCATTGTCAAGAACCATGGAGTCGTGGACGGCAACAAGCGGACAGCCTGGATTGCCGCGCGCCCGTTCCTTGCCGATAACGGTCACCGGCTCCGCCTCGATTGGTCGGACCGGCCCCGAACCATGCCAGGCGCTGTCGGCAATGCCATCAACGAAGGCGTATTGGCCCATCGGTTTCACGGCCGCCTGGACGCGGACGAATGACGGCATGCCACCCGCAATCGACTCCGACAGGTCCGCGCGAACAGGTGATGCGTTCCAGGCCGGCCTGGGGATCTCTTGCAACGATCGCCAAGCTCTGCCAATGCGTCTTGGAGCGGGAATTGAATCGCATCCGGATTGCAGGATCGACCCGAAGACAGGAACACATGCTCCCCGGTCGCGCATTCACCAGGGCTCGCCCCCACTGCATGGACGACGGGGCGGACAGTGCGCTTCAGAGCGGAACTGAGGAGACCAGAGGCACATGACCAATGACACTGAACTGCCGAATGTCCCGCCGCCGCCAGAGAGCGAGACAGTGTCGACATTGAGGATCGCCTGCGACGGTGGCGAAGGCGCGCTCGGCCATCCGCGCGTCTGGCTTTCGATCGATCCGCAGGTCGGGTGGGTCGAATGCGGGTATTGCGACAAGCGCTTCATATACTCAGGCGACTAGCCTCGATTCCCGAGTGCGCCGTGGAAAGGCGCACTTGGGGGTCGAGGCTAGCGAACAGAACGCCAAGTCCGGATTTCGGTGGACGGCAACTGGCTGCCGCGCAAGCATCCTTCGAATGTTGCCTTGGGGAATTATATACGATAGTGCCATCAGGCCGCCCTCGCACTGATTTCACGGGTCGGTGAGGTCGGCAGCCCGAACGCCTCTCGCCGTGCAGACGCGCCAATCCCGGACGCCTCGTGTTCCGGGGCGCGGCCACGCGCCACGCACCGGATGTTCCTTGCCGCGTTGATGTCGGCATGTGCCGCGTGCCCGCAGGCAACGCAGATGAAGTCGTCCCGAGTTCTGCGGCTGGCGGCTTCCGCCGCCCCGCACTCGTGGCATGTCCTTGACGTGTTCCTCGCCGGAACGGTGATGACGTTCGCCGCCTTGTAGTCCAGCATCCGCTTCAGCGCGGTCCATCCGGTGTTCAGGATGACGCGGTTCAGGCCCGCCTTCTGCGGCACGTTCGTCCCCGGCTCCTCGACGGTGCCCTTCGCGGATTTCGTCATGGCCTTCACGTTCAGGCTCTCGACGGCGACCGTGCCTGCCTTCGCCGCCAGGCGGCGACTGACATGGTGATGCCAGTTGCGGCGGCGGCTGGCAATCTTGCGACGGACCTTCGCAAGGTGCCGCTTCGTCCGCTCGCGCCGCTTCGACCGCTTCTGCTGCCTGGACAGTTTCCGTTGGAGGCGCCCGGCCCTGGCTTCGAGCCGGGACATGTGGGGCATGGCGTGGAGTTCGCCGTCGCTGTCCGCGACCTGCCCGCAGTTCCGGTCGAGGCCGAGCACGTGTCCGTTGTCGGCAGGCTCCTCGATCTCCACGGCGTAGCAGACGACGGCGGTCCACTTGCCGCCGGCACGCTTGAGCACGGCGGAGACGGGCCTGCCGTCGGGATGCGGGTTCCCGCCCTTGCGCCGGATCGTCATCGGACCGAAGCCGGGGATGTGGAGCGTGCCGTCGCGCACCTTGACGCCGGAGACGATGGCGATGCTGTCGAAGAACGCCTTGCCCTTGAACTTCGGGAAGCCCGCCTTCGCACCCTTCTTCAGGCGGCTGAGGAAGCCCTTGAAGGCTTCGTCCAGCCGCTTGAGCGTCCCGCGCTGGACGGCGATCCCGCATCCGGCCATGTCCGGCAGCTCCGCCCGGCAGGCGGTGAGGGCCTTGCACTGGTCGAAGTATGTGCGCGACTTCCCGGTCTTCCGGCGGAAGTCGATCCGTTCCTCAAGTGCCGCGTTGTAGAGCTGCCGCTGGGCTTCGAGCGTGGTCTCCAGCCACTGCCAGTTTCCCGCCGTCTGGGGAAGGAGGCGGTAGACGACCTGCCTGTGCGTCTGTGTCAGGGCCACGTGTTCGCTCCTGCGTGAGCTTCCGGGGACCGGGCGTTTCCGGCGCCCGCCCACGCAGCATGACCGCTCCGGAACGAAACAGCAACATCTTTCTGGCCGATCACAGGACTTTGGCACTTTCGCATATGATTCCCCAAGCAATCGCCCCCCACGCTGCGCCGGCCCTGTCGAGAAAGCAAAATGGTGCTTGCGGGGACGGCTCCGAGGATGTGGTCCGTCGGCAAGTCGGGGAAGTCGAGGTCCGTTGGACAATGGTGTGCCTCACCTACACGCTGGTCATCCGAGGGGATGAATACATGGAGCGCGGGGTCTAGATCTACGAGCGGCGGCGCCTGGACCGCATCGATTCAAACCTTGGCTGGCATGCCTAACAGCTCGGCTACCAGCTGGTCAGGATGCCGGCAGAGACGGACGAAACAACTGGCGCGGAATCAATGCCTTAGAGGCTGAATCATAAGTCATTGTTTTGATTCCGTTTTTCATGTCAGGCACTTGCGTCCCGTGCCAGTCGTCGAGCCAGGAACCGGCAGGCGGCCAGCTGGGCCCACGCCACGGAGCTTGCCAAGGTCCGCTCGAAGTCCTTCGCCAGGCGTCGGCAACGCGACATCCAGGCGAAGGTGCGCTCCACGACCCAGCGGCGATACAGGACAGTGAAGCCCTTTGTTCCCTTGGGCCTTTCCACGATCTCCAGCGCTTCCGGGACACCCAGTTCCGCGAGCTTCTTGCGGAGCTTCTCGCCCTTGTAGCCGCTGTCGGCCCAAAGCCTCGTCACCTCCGGTGCCTTCTCCAGCATCTCGAGAATGACGTCCGGCGCCCCGTCCCGGTCCTGCACGTCGGCGGCGTGAACCTGGACCGCGATCGGCGTTCCCTCGACGTCTACAGCGATGTGCCGCTTCCGACCCTTGATCTTCTTGCCGGCGTCATAGCCGGATGGCCCGGCCATCTCTGTCGTCTTCACGGATTGGCTGTCGATCCCGGCCGCGGTCGGCTCCGCAGAACGCCCCGCCTGCTCGCGGGTCAGTGTGCGAAGCGCATCCATCATGCGCTCGATGACGCCGTCGTCGCGCCAAGCGTAAAAGTAGTTCTGGACCGTCGTAAACGGCGGAAAGCACTTGGGAATCGCTCGCCACTGGCACCCCGTCGCCAGCATGTAGTGGATCGCGTCGCAGATCTCGCGGAGATCGGCGGTCCGGCGACGACCCAGCTTCGCGGGGGGTGGCAGAAGCGGCTCGACAAGAAGCCATTCCTCGTCGGACAGATCGCTTTCATATCGTGCTGAACTACGATTATACTTCTCGCGGGTGGTCTCGGAACAGGCCATGGTAGCCTCCTTGTCTAGTTTCGCATCTGACACGGAAACACCATATCTGGGGAGGCCATCCACATTCTAGGTCAAACTCTTAGAGAACTCTTGATCGAGAGACCGTAAGTCAAGATCATCGGCGCTAAATCACAAATCCTGAGCCGTTTGGCACTGTCCGGGGACCCGCCGCCTTCGAGGACGCCGGGCTTCACTCGTGGCGTCACGGCCGGCTCGCATTGGACCTGGCTGCGGCACTTTGCTCCGGGATGACGGCGAAATCGGAAACAAGCATCCATGTTTTGAGTCAAGCCCGAATTCGGCCTTTTTCGGCGGTTTCCGGGAGTCAGGAACCGGGTTTTC
>JAPPCV010000166.1 GCA_028824715.1 Boseongicola sp.
AGCTTGAGATCCGGCACCAGGCCTCGGCGTGATGCCGTGTCCGGAAGCATCCGGGCACCTTCATCTTGACCTTCGCCATCCTGATTTTCCGCTCTCCGGCACTATGCCGATTGCGGCATAGGATTGGCGTAAGGGAGTACCGCTGCGCGCGGAACGGAAAGCCCGCGACGCTTGGCAAGCCCAGCGTCGAGATCGTCTATGGCATCACGAGCCACACGCCGGAGACCGCCGGCGCCGAGGCCCTTCTTGCCTTCAACCGCGCGCACTGGTCGTGCGAGCGCGTCCACCGGATCCTCGACGACGCAGCGACGTGGAACAAGTACAAGTGCCGGGTCCGCAGCGGGCACGGCCCGGAGAACCTCACCTGCATCAGGAGATTGGCGATCGGTCTCATCCTCGGGCGCGGCAAGCCGGTCGCGCCGACGATCAGGGAGTTGAACCGGAAACCGCGCCTCGTGCTCGACTGGCTCAGGCTCTGCCGGAACACGCAGCCACGCGCGAAGCTCGCCGCGTAGCCCCGCAACCGGCCACTCCGGATCAGGTCGAAAGAACCTGCCTGGCAGCGCCGGGCGGGCCAATCGGCATGCTTGCAATCACGCACAGGGCGGGAAAGCGGGGGCCATGTCACGGAATTGCCGCCGAAACTGCCGAATCAGATACAGGATGAATTGCCGGGTCGCAAAACGCCCTCGTCAAGGCTCGCGGAGAAAAAATCAGCCGTGGGTTGGATCGAGGCCGGTCTGGAAGACCGTCCTGCTTCGACATAGACTTCGTGCTTGACGGGATTCGCTATCACTATGGCTTCGAGGCCACTAACAGTGAATTCACGTCGGAATGGCTCTACGAGATCCCGAAGGCGCATCGCAGGAAGCTGTTCGAGCGCGAAGGCAATGAGTACGAATTCGGGTGTCGGCTGAAGGGCCAGAACAAGAGCATAGAGAGAGACCCGTTCAAACAGCCTGTTTCTGTCAGCGGCGGCGCAGAACGGGCATGCGGACCTTTCTGCGGTCTACGAGTACTTTCGGGACATGATTTTCACTGAATCGACTTCGGTCCAAGGCTTCGAAGTTTCCAAGGGTTTTGCGACTTCGGACCCGGATGAGCGCGTCATGGAATTCCTGCGGGCAATCAACACCGGCGTCATCGGATACAAGCGGCGTGAGGTCGATGTTCCTGAAGAATCGCGGGAGATTCGGCGCGAATAGCAGACGGTCCTGGCCAAGGTGTCTGACGGCGCTGCAAGGATCGAGTCAGAGGATGAGGAGACGGTCGTCCGAATTGAACTGACCCATCGTGGTGCGGCGGGTGACGGGGTCAACCTCGACCTGAACCTTGAGAGCGCGGGGACGCGAAGGCACCTGGTCCTTCCCAGCCAGGCATTCAGCGCGCTTGACAGAGGAATGCCGATCATCGTGGACGAACTTGACGCGAGCTTGCACACCCATTCCAGTGAGGCCGTGGTACGGCTGTTCTGTTCACCGATGGCAAACCGGAAGGGTGCACAGCTCATCGCGACAACCCACGACACCAACCTGATGCGATCAAGTGCGCTGAGGCGAGATCAACTATGGTTCGCTGAGAAGGATGCAGAGGGATCCACCGAAATCTATCCGCTGACCGACATCCGTACGCGCAAGGGGGACAATCTTGAGCTTGGATACCTGCAAGGTCGGCATGGCGCCGTTCCCTTGGCTGATCCGGTGGCCACGATGCTGGAGTCCGCCTGAAGTGCGGAGGCGCCGCACCGGCAAGATAGGGTGAGGAAGGTCGAAGAAGGAGCCGAAGGCCCGATTTGTCCTTTTCTGCGAAGGAAACAACACCGAGCCAACCTACTTTTCCGCAATCAGGAAGGTGTGGATTGGCACCTTGATCGAGATCGAGACACGACCCGGTGTCGGATCCCCCATTACAGTTGCGAAGGAAGCGCTTGAAATTGCGCGAGGAATGGGGTTGTCGAACAGGAGCAAGCGTCGGAAGAACTCGTTTGAGGAGAGTGACAGGGTGTGGGCGATCTTCGATCGCGACGACCACGAATGATACAGCGAGGCGGTGGCAGTCTGTGAAGAGAACGGAATAGGAGTGGCACGTTCCAACCCCTGCTTCGAGCTTTGGCTGATTTTGAACGAATCGGACTACGACCGCCCTGACGGTCGGCATGTGGTCCAAGAGGAACTTGTGAGATTGCGAACGGAGTATGATCGGAACAGGCGGAAAGTCCCGGATTGCGAGGAAAGGCTTATCCCCTTAGCACAGGTGGTCCCACATCTTGTGTCTGAGGGGGTTGACGTCACGCCGTGTTCGCTTTATGTTCCAGTCATGCCCGGCCGACTGAAAGACGACCGCCCGATGTCCCGCCAACAGTTCGAGGAGCTCTTCCCGGACGACGGGGCCTGCGCCCGCCACTTGGCGGAGCTGCGCTGGGGCGACGGCTTCGCGTGCCCGGCCTGCGGCGGCACGAAGGGCAGGGAGCTGAAGGGCGAGCGCTTCGTCCGCGAGTGCGCGGACTGCGGGCGCCAGACCTCCGTGACGGCGGGAACGGTGATGCACCGCAGCCACCTGCCTCTGAAGACATGGTTTCTCGCCGCGCATCTCGTGGCCACGCATTCCAACGGGATTTCCGCGCTCCAGCTCCAGGCGCAACTGGGGATCGGCAGCTACAAGATGGCCTGTCTTCTGCTGCACAAGCTGCGCCGTGCCATGGTCGACCCGGACCGGAGCCTGCTGCAGTGGATCGCGGAGGTTGACGAGGCGTCCGTGCCCTGCCGCGACGGAAGCGGTGCGGCAGGGGCGAAGGGCGTGTCAGGCCGGGGCCGCAGCGCCGACGGCAGGATCCTCCTGGCCGGGGCGGTCGAGCTCTCGGAATGCGGGAAGCCGCGCCGCATCCGGCAGAAGGCCGTGGAAAGCTACGCCTCCGAGGCGCTGCACGGGTTCGTGTCGGAAGCGGTCGCGCGCGGGGCGCGGGTCGTCACCGACGGCTGGCTCGGGTACAGCGGCCTGCCCGACAACCCGTGGGAGGAAAGGGTGGTCGGCGACCGCAAGGCGCACGAGATCCTGACCTGGGTCCACCGGGTCTTCTCGAACCTGAAGCGCTGGGCCCTGGGGGTGCATCACGGGCTGAGACGCAAGCACGTCCAGCGCTACCTGGACGAGTTCGTCTTCCGCTGGAACCGGCGCCGCCACCGGCGGACCTCGCTCGACAGCCTCCTCGGCATCGGCCTCGGGCTGCCGCCCGCAACGTATCAGGACATCGTCGAAGGACGCGCCTGACGCGGCCCCGGCGCCGGAACCACGCGCCAGGAGTCCGTCCACGCCCCCCGCATCCCGGAAATCCCGCCGCCGGGACCGCCTTGCGGCCGTGCCGGCGCGTTCTGCGCAACGGATCCGGGAACCCGGCCGCACAGGCGCCGACACAACATCTTGTGCCGCCTTGGCCAGGGGGATAAGCCTTTGCGAGGAAATGGTGACTCGACTTCTGGACGCGGAAACACGCAGCGAGGCGCAGCTCAGACGGCGCGCTTACGAGGGCTCGCCCTTCGGTCCGCCATCCACGACAGTCGGCGCGCTTGCAAGAGAAATCAGGGAAGCCGATGAACGTGTTCGGCAGGGCAGGTAGCGTTTTGGCACTTGATCCGTCCGCTGCGGCGAATGAAGCTAGTTGGCGTGCTTGGCTTGGTCAGCTCTTGCGAGACTGGAAGGCTTTCGCCGCAGACCGTGACAAGGCTGCGCGATTCGGCACACGCGGTCCGTGGGAAGCTAAGGACGCGGCGATTTCCGCACAGGCAGACGCTGCGGCGCTGTTGAACGGAATTCGGTTCACGAAGCCGGTACGGAGCATCCGTTCCAGTCATGTCGCCAATCCGTCGCGTCGCCTGCCCAGCGGCATTTTGGCAAGGTCAAAGCGCAGTTCCGCCTCGTTGATCGCAAGTAGCGTGCAGGCTTGAGGTCGTGCATCTGGCGACCCACGACGCGACTGCCGCGTCTGGCTTTGACCGCATCAGTTCGGCAAGCACATTCGTGTCAAGAACCAGCATCGTTGTCGCCTCAGTCGAGGCGCGGCGGCTCGCGCATCGCCGCGCGAAGCGGCAGCTCCAGTTCCACGCCACGGTATGGCGCGAAACATTCGTGGATGAAGGCAGCCAAGTTTTTCGGCTCGGCTTCCCGGCCGACCGCCTCGCGCAGGATCAGACGCGCTTCTTCTTCCAGCGAACGGCGTTGCCCGCCGCACGCGCACGAAGCTGGGTCTTCACGTCGTCGTCCAGACGACCAATCGTGATGCTCGCCATGTAAATGTCCTCCCTTGATCCATCGGTGCAATTTCTGCGGAGTGATTGCGACGCTATCATCACGGAAGCCGTGTTCCTTTCGGTTCGATTGATCCGGCCACGCACCGATCAATGAATGAGCCAGTGTCTTCCCATGCCTGCAGTGCGTCACGAATGTCTGCGTCGGCTGCCGAGGTTGCCGTGTCGCCATATGCAGATGTCTAGATTCGTCGAAAGTAGGAAGAGCCGTCGGTTAGGATTCTGCCGGACTGCACTGCCATGTATCCGGCACCTGCCTACCATATCGGCGCACAAGGGCAGGCAGCTTGACCAAGGATGCTGCCGCGAAGTCACAGATCGGACAGATGCTTCTCACCCACCTGCAAGTTTCCTTTCCGCTGACGCTTCGTCTGGCTTCGTTTTACGCGTCTCCCAATCCCCCGGTGAATAGCCGCCTGCGGCCGCGCCTTACGGCCAGAGTGCGCCAAGCGGAAACGTGATGGCATCGAAGGGTGGCTGCGAGACGGGATCGTCATCGGCCAGCGTGGCCAGGATCACCCGGAGACCTCCGCGGAGTTCAAATGCTTCCAGCGTCCTCGCATCCGGATCGACGAACCAGAGATGGGAGACGCCCTCTCGGGCGTAGATCGCGGCCTTCTCGTGCCTGTCGATGCGCCGCGTCGAGTGCGAGAGCACTTCGCACGTCCAGTCTGGCGCAATCGTGCAGTACGCCGCATCGGGATAGTCCGGCATCGTTGTCCGCCGCCAGCCCGCAAGATCCGGCACGACTATGTCTTCCTCCAGATGCAGTTCCGGCTCGAATAAGATCCACCAGCCGCACGGGCCACCATCTCCGTAACCGAAAGGCGGGCTGATCTTTGCACCTACTCCTGAACGCGCAAAGCCGTGTGGCATGGCTGGCCGTGGCTGAGTGTAAAGCGTTCCCGCCAGCACTTCGGCCACCATGTGTGGGGGCGAAGCCAGCACGTCCGCGTAGCCCGCCCTGTGGCGCCTCCGCCCTGCCAGTCCTTTCTGCATGTTCATTTTGCGCATTTTTGTCGGGCACAAAGTAACGCGATTAGCCACACCTGTCACGGATGCAATATCTTTCGTGCGATTTCTGTTCGACAGGTGCTCCAATGACGGCTGAATTTTGCCCCCTTGTTCGTGTGCACGGACTCATGGGCCGCTCTTGCCAACATGCTGGCGGCTTGCTTCAGGGACGACACGTCAAGTCGCACCGGGACGAACTTGCTTACATGGTCTCTGTCGTCATTCTATGCTGGAGCAATCGAAGCGGCATGGGTGGAAGGCAACATTGGTGGACGGAGGCAACGCTGCGGCGGACTTGAAGCGAGTCCGAATGCGACTGGCCAGCCTGGACGCCGAAAGGGGTCGGCTTCAACGAGAGCTGGCGGCCCTTGAGGCTCGGCTGGCCATTGAACGTGCTACGGAAGATGGTCTTCGTGCCGTCGAAAGCGCTTCTGTCACGAACAGCTCGTCATCGCGTGAGAAAGTTGAGCTCTTCCGCCGCCTCTTCGTCGGCCGGCCAGACGTGTTTCCCGTGAGGTGGGAGAGCGCCCGGACCGGCAGATCCGGGTATTCGCCCGCCTGTTTCAATGAGTGGGTCAAGGGCATCTGCGGCAAGCCGAAGGTCAAATGCCGCGATTGCCCGCATCAGAAGTTCATCCCGCCGGACGCAGACGTCATTGAACAGCACCTGCGCGGCGGCCGGGACGGAAACTTTGTCGCCGGAGTCTATCCGTTGCTGCAAGACAGCACTTGCCGGCTTCTTGCGATCGACCTTGACAAGGCGTCATGGGCGGATGACGCCAATGCGCTGATCGAGACCTGTCAGGCGAAGGCGGTGCCAGCCGCGCTGGAAAGATCAAGGTCCGGGAACGGGGGCCATGTCTGGTTTTTCTTTTCTGAACCGGTATCAGCCCAGGTCGCACGGCAGTTCGGATCGGCATTGATCACGGAAACAATGGACAAGCGCCCGGAAATTGGTTTCACGTCCTATGACCGCCTGTTCCCGAACCAGGATTCAGTGCCGGTCGGCGGCTTCGGAAACCTGATCGCGCTGCCGCTCCAGCACAGGGCGCGCAAGATGGGCAACAGCGTCTTTGTCGGCGCGAACATGCGTCCGTACAACGACCAGTGGGCCTATCTGTCGTCCTTGCCAAGGCTGTCTGCTGAAGCTGTTTCCGGTATTGCGGAATCTGCGGAACTGTCCGGGCGAGTGCTGGGAGTTCGATTCCCGGTGGAAGACGAACACGCGGACGAGCCCTGGAAAATGTCGCCATCGCGCCGCGAAAGGTCTCGACGCCTTGATGTGGAATTGCCGAAAACGGTCAAGGTGACGCTTGCGGATCTGATCTATGTTGACCGAACGCATCTCCCTTCTTCCGCTGTTGCTCAACTGATGCGCCTGGCCGCATTCCCGAACCCCGAATTCTATCGCGCGCAAGCGATGCGGTTCCCGACATTCGGCAAGCCTCGAATCGTGTCCTGCGCCGAGTTGCATCCCCGGCACATTGCCTTGCCGCGTGGCTGTTTCGACGAAGCCATCGAGTTCCTGTCCGGTCACGGTGCCGGCGTGGACCTGGACGACCTGCGCGTTGACGGGACTCCTCTGCCGGAGTCGGCCCGTTTCCGTGGTCAATTGCGCCGACAGCAATTGCACGCGTTCGATGCGCTGGCCAAACACGACTACGGCGTCCTTTCGGCCACGACCGCCTTCGGCAAGACCGTCGTGGCCTCGGCGCTGATGGGACACCGTGCCTGCAATGCTCTGGTCCTGGTCCATCGCCGGGAAATCCTGAGCCAATGGGTGGAGCGTTTGAAATCCTTTCTTCAGATCGACCCGAAGCAGATCGGGACCATTGGAGCCGGGAAGCGCAAGCCCACTGGCGTGATTGACGTCGCGCTGGTTCAGAGCCTGGTCCGCAAGGGCGAGGTGAACGACATCGTAGCCGACTACGGTCATCTGATCGTCGATGAGTGTCATCACATATCTGCCGTGAGCTTCGAACTCGTCGCCCGACGATCAAAGGCTCGCTACGTTACCGGATTGTCCGCCACCGTCACGCGAAAGGATGGGCATCATCCCATAGTCTTCATGCAGTGCGGTCCTGTACGTCATCGCGTGGATGCAAGGTCGCACGCAGCCGAGAGCGGCCTGCGGCATCGCGCCCGAGAGCGTTGCACGGAGTTCAGGTTGCCCGAGGACCTGTCCATGGCCGAACGCCCGTCGATGCCCGCGATCTATGCCGCTCTTGCGAAGGACGGCACTCGAAACGACCTGATCTTCGATGATGTGCTGAAGTCACTGGAGGCAAAGAGATCGCCGATCGTGCTGACCGAGCGAAAGGACCACCTTGAGTGCCTTCGGCAACGGTTTTCGCGGTTTGCAAGAAACGTCGTTGTGCTCCGCGGCGGCATGTCTGCCAAGGACCGGGAGGCCGCGCATGCGGCTCTGAAGGTCGGCGACGAGGAAGAGCGGCTGGTCCTCGCGACTGGGCGCTATGTCGGAGAAGGTTTTGACGACGCTCGGCTCGACACCCTGTTCCTGACAATGCCGATCGCCTGGAAAGGCACGCTCGCGCAATATGTTGGCAGGCTGCATCGGCAGCATGAGAGAAAGAAGGACGTTCTCGTGGTCGACTATGTCGACAGTTGCGTTCCGGTCCTGTCCAGAATGGCAGCCAAGCGACGTGCCGGCTACCGTGCGCTCGGCTACGCAATGGAGTAGCGCGGGGTCGGCGCAGGCGAGCGGCAGGGTTCACCGGATGCAACGTTCGGCCTGCAGCGCAGCACGCCTTGAAAGAAGTCTTCAAGGCCCGTTGCAAGGGGACACGAATGCGACGTATGGGACGCCATTCTGTGGAACTTGCGTTGCGGGGAGTGCTTGATGGGAAAGATCACGGAAGATGTCGCCCAGCTGCTTGCGGGGGTCCGCAGATCAGGCGACTTCCACGTTTCCGGCGCATTGGAGGCCCTGGCGCCGGGACTTCAGGTCGAGGGTGTGGGACCGGTCGCGCTGCCGCTCCTGAAAGAGCAGGCCGAGCGGCTCGTGTCCGTTGCTCGCCAGGCGCCGTTTGGACGGGGCTCGGAGACACTGGTCGACACCGATGTTCGGCGAACCTGGCAGATCGATTCCGGGCAAGTGAGCCTGACTGGTCGCACGTGGGCAGACACGCTCGAAACCATCGTCGGACGCGTCGCGGAAGGGCTGAGTGTAGAGGGGCAGGTCTCGGCCGAACTCTACAAGTTGCTGCTATACGAAGAGGGCGGCTTCTTCATAAACCACCGCGACAGCGAGAAACGCGACGGGATGTTTGCGACGCTGGTCATCTCGTTGCCCTCGGTCTGTGCCGGCGGAGAGCTGGTGGTCAGCCACAATGGTCGCGAAGCGCGGCTGGATCTCGCTGTCGGCGATCCCTCCGAGGTGGCTTTCGCGGCATTCTATGCGGATTGTCCCCACGAGGTCCTGCCGGTCGTGTCGGGGTACAAGCTCAGCCTGATCTACAACCTTTGGCGTCCGGATGCGAGTTCTCGACCGATGCCGCCCGATTATTCCAGGGAGCGGGACGCGCTGGCGACGCGCCTGCGCAACTGGTCGGAAACCGGCGAGTCCGAGGAAGCCGAAGTGCCGGACAAGCTGGTCTATCCGTTGGAGCACGCATACACGCCGGCGAGCCTCTCTTTCTCGATGCTCAAGGGACAGGACGCGGCGAGGGCAGCAGTCCTGGCGGCGGCGGCGCGAGATGCCGAATGCGAAGGTCATCTGGCGTTGCTTTCAGTCGAGGAATGGGGCACCGCAGAGTATTCCGGCAGGTACTACGGTCGGGGCTACGAAGCGCCGGACGACGACTTCGAAGCGGGCGAAGTCGAGGAACGAAGCTGCGAACTGGTCGCTTTGCAGTCACTGGACGGCAGCGATCCAGAATTTGATTCCTTGCCCCTGAACGATGCCGAGCTGGCGCCGCCTGATGCGCTTGACGATTTTGATATCGAGGTGGAGTTCCACGAGGCGACTGGCAACGAGGGTGCCTCGTTCGAGCGCAGCTACCAGTGCGCCGCCTTGGTTGTCTGGCCGCGCAAGCACGCGCTCAGGTTGATCAACCAGGGTGGCCTGGTCGTCACGTTGCCGCATCTTGTCGACCTGGCCGAAAGGTGGGAAGCGGACGGGTCGGAGCAGACGTCGCCGCTCTTGGCTGAAGCGCGCGAGCTATTTGGCCTCATGCTGGACTCCTGGCCGCGTTCCGTTTGGGAGGCTGCAAGGTTGGGCGACCAGGTTTCAGTTCTGTTGTCGACGCTTGGCCGGCTCGAAGACGACTTGGGCATTGAAGTGTTCATGAGGGACGTCAGCGCAGCTGGCGCCTACGCGAAGAGCCATAACAAGAGCATCGTTGCGGCCTTGGCCTTGCTGCCACGACCGAATGCCGAGGCGGCGGTCGAGAGCATAATTTCTGGCAACGTCATGCGCATTCCAGGGGCCTGTGCCAATCTCCTCGCGCTTGCGTCCATGTCCGAGCTGGCCTTTGCGCCGGTCGTCGCAGCCAAATGCGTGCTCGCAGCGTTGCGAGACGGCACTGCGGAAGCCGATTGCGTGGTCTTCGACCGAACGTTGCAGCGCGAGGGCCCCGGTTTCGTGGTCGATCTGCTTTTGGGCCTCGGCCATGCAGACGCGTCTCTGGCCTTGGAGGCGACGGACGTGGTGCTTGCTCGATCCGGGACATTTCCCATGGACGCGATTCTCGTGCCTGCGGTCGCTGACCTGAGCGAGACAACGACCATTCAGACAGGTGCGGAAGCTGCGATCGAGCGCCTCGCCGAGGCGGTGGCTGATCATCTCTCGGCCCGTGTCGCGTTGCCGCTGGCTCCGCCGACGGACTGGAAGCGGGATGCCGAATTCCGCTGCAGATGTCAGTACTGCAGCGAGCTTCGCCGATTTCTTGCAGATCCCGAACGCGAGACCTGGTCGTTCAGCTCAAGGGCCGGGAATCGCAGCCATGTCGAATGGACTGTCCGACAAAGCCATGCCGACCTCGACATGGAGACGCTCCGCCAAGGCAGGCCTTACACGCTTGTATGCACCAAGAACCAGGCCAGCTACGAGCGGCGCGTTCAGCAGCGCGAGCAGGATTTGGCCAATCTGGGGAGGATTGATGCGAAGTGGGACTCGACTCGGCCGGTATCGATTACGGACGAATGACGCGAGAGCGTTGGATGGGCATCATGAATTCGGAGCCTTGCCGACAGGCAATTTGTCTTCAAGGGCCCCCAGTTCCGTCCTTGCCGCGCGAAGCTCGCATGACTGCTCCCGAAACATGTGCCACGCGGACGGGGCGGGGGTTCCGGTTCTGACTGGATGTGGCGGAACGTGGAGGCTCGCGAACTGCGACATCGCCTCAGGCGGTGCCGCGAATCAGCAACTTGAGGATCTTGATCAGCCCAAGGTGGCGTCGCCCTCTGCGAGGAAACAGGCAGCGAAGATCCGCCGCTCCTGCAATGCCGACAGGGCTTCACCCGCCATCGTGTCGGGCGAAAGCGTTACGGAGTCCACCGTCACCACGGCGTCGGACTGCGCATCAAGGAGTGTTTCCTCCATCTTCGCTCGGGCCGCCCATTCCAGGTCGCGCCTTGCCTTGTCGCCGGCAACGACGCCAAAGAGTCTCTTGCCTTCGGTGACACCCATAGTTCCGAGTCCCTGGGCTGACAGCTCATTGATCGTCGCGACACCGGCGCGCCGGTTTCGACGAGTTGCAGCTTGTCTTTGCCCGCGATCTCTTCGACACGTTTCATGGCGGCGCTCGGAGAGCTTCCTGGGTGCAACGCATGGAGGCTGTCAGGGCCTCCTGGTCAGGCAGGAAGAAACCTGCGCAAGCCCATTGTAATTTGCGGCGTGCGTTGACGGACCTTCGCGAGATCATGGGCAGCCTGCAACCTGAGCCAGTGATCGGCGGTCGAACCGATCACCGTCTCTAGTCGGAGTGCCATTTCCGGAGAAATTGAACTCCGTCCGGTCAGCACTCTATGGACTTGCTGGCGCGTGACACCGAGTGCCTCCGCCGCCTGAGCCGTGGTCAGTTCCAAGGCTTCCAGATCATCTTTGAGCCCTTCGCCAGGGTGAGGGGGATTCTTCATCATGGCCTCGACTCCATTCAATGACAGTCTTCAAGGTTCAAGTTCCCGAATTCACCCGCCTCATAAGTGAACGTAATTCGCCATTGGGCATTGACGCTTACAGACCAGTCACCCTTTCGGTTTCCGCTCAGCGCATGAAGGCGCAATGAAGGGCGGGTCAGGTCATCTAGCCTGATTTTCCAACCGACTGAGATGATGTGACGTGTCCGTCATCAGAAGAAGCGGATCCGCAGTCTCCGGTCCCCGAGCCATGGGATGGTCTGGCGCTGTTCGGCGAAGCCCGCGGCGATCAGGAGCGGGTTGTTGGCGTGCCTTCCGAGCGAGACGACGATTTCCTCGGGCTTCATGTCGATGGTCGCGCTCGTGTTGACGACCTTCCGGAACAGGGTCCTGGCGTGGGCGTTCTCCATGCCGTTTCCGAGCCGCCTCGCGAGGACGCGGTAGAGTGCGCTGGCCATCAGCGTGACCTGGAGGTCGAGGTGGACCTTGAGCGGCACGGCTGCCGAGAGCGCGTCCATGTGGAAGAAGTCGATGGCGTCGGCGATGGTGTTCTCGATGACCATGCGGCGCGCGTAGCGGTCGACGAGCTCGCGGGCCGGGACGTCCGTCTGGTTTGTGATGAGCAGCGTGGGCCTTTCGTGGCCGAGGTCGGTGACCGTGATCTGCCGGATCTCGCCGGCATAGGGCTTGAGCGTGACGCGCCGGTCCAGGATGCGGGGGTTCCGGTAGGTGCGTCCGACGTTGGTCAGCGTGATCCGGCGCCACTCGCCGGCGGGGGCGGCGAGGAGCTCGGCAACCAGCTTCGGGGTCCGCCGCCGGAGGGTGATGAAGGCGATGCCGAGGGCGTTGAGCCGGTCGAGGTTGGCGTAGGTGGTCAGCCGGCTGTCGAACACGAGCTCGCGCGGCAGCGCCCCGGTCCGCACGCGCCAGGCCTCGACGAAGCGGAGGATCTCGTCGTTCTGGTCCGCCTTGCGCACGGTGGCGTTCGCGTAGGCGAAGAACCTTGCGTCGGCGTCGCGGACGAGAAAGGCGAGGACGCCGCGCTGGCGGCGGCTGCGCTTGGACACGTAGTGTTTCTGGATCAGCGCGTCGTCGCCGTGGTACGGGATCGTGTGGAAGTCGAGGTCGAAGGACCCGTGCCCTCCGAGATCGACGCCGAGACCGTGGACGGCGGCGTGCCAGCGGTCCATCAGGCCCGGCCCGAGGCGGGGGTCGACGCGGCAGGAGTATTCGCTCAGCGTCGCCCGCTTGGGGATCGCGTTCAGCCCGGCGAACAGCGCCAGGCCCTCGTCGAGGGTCTCCGGCGCCACCTGGGAGGGGCGGCCGATGCCCCAGAGCTTGAGGGCGAGCAGCGAGCGGAAGGCGCATCCGGCCGGGATCATGGCGCTGCCGGGCATGCCGGCCTGCGCGAGCATCCCGTCCAGGTCGCAGCGGGCGAGATCGGCCGCGAACAGGAACAGCCCGCCGAAGCCGGTGCGCAGGGACCGGGGGCTGAGGTCGAGGGCGCCGCGGTCGGCGGCCGGCGCGCGCTCGGGCCGGGCCTCCTCGCGCTGCGCGGGGGTCCGGCGCCAGAGCTTCGGCAGCCCGGCCTCGCGCAGGATGCGGTTCACCGCGGTGACGCTGGTCGGCATCCCCTCCCGGGCCAGGACGGCGCTGATCTCCTCGACGGACAGGTTGCGCTGCCTGCGCAGCGCCACGGCGCGGTCGCGGCGCTCGGCGTGGCCGGGCAGCTCGGCCTTCCGCCTGGGGCCCGGCCTGCGGGTCTCGAAGAAGGCGCGGTCCGGGTTCTTGCGGAACGCGGTGCACAGGTTGCGGAAGGTGCCGAGCCGGTAGCCGAAGCGTTCGGCGGCCTCCCGCACGGAGAGGTTCTCGACGAAATGGGCGCGCAGGGCCTCGTACTGGCGGTGCGCGGGGCTTTCCGGCTGGAGGAACCGTCGGGCGAGGGGATTCATTCTGACTCTTCCGGTTAGGCAACGTGTGCCACCATATCATGTATCTCATCCCGGGGCAAGCCCCTGACCTTGGGTTCCAGCGACGATGGCCGATTCCGTGCCTGAACGTTCGGGAAAGGGGGCGAAATCCGGTCCGTGGGCCGGAAGCTGTCGGTCGCTCCATGGGAGTTCGGCGCCAGCCATCTCACATATGGAAGTGTGGCCTATGTTGGCTAATTTTGAATGATGAAGTGACAATCCCGCCTGCCGGCGGCGCTTCGGCCGTTGTTTCGTGGAAGCTCCCGGCCCGGGCGTGTCAGGTCAATCCAAGCGGTTGGAAGATCAGGCTAGGCTCTGCGCCTCGTCAAGAATCGCCAAAACGACACGGACCCTGCCAACAAGGTCTGTCCGCATTTTCTTCGACGAGCCGGCTTCGTAGAGAATCTTGAGGCCCTTGTGCCCGAATTCGGTTACCATGCGATCAATGTAGCGTGTGAATTCACGCGATACAATATCAGATCAGGCTGGAATCGCTCAGGTGAAGCAATGGACTGTTGAGCGGCATCTCTTCCACCGGCGCCATTGTTGGACACAGCGCCGCCGTTTCGCGATCGATCGGTGAGCCAAGCATGGCCATGCGATCTATGGACAAAGGATGCAGCTTGCAGCGAACTTGCTCGGCGCCGAAGATTCCCGCAATCGCGCTCTTATTCTCCACGCGAGCTCCCCGCTCGTTCCCGAATTCCCGAATTGGCCAGTTTGCAACTCAGACTGGAAGTGGAGCAACATAGAGATGTGCGGGCGGCGACATCGCCTCAGGCGGTCCCGCGATTCAGCAGCCTCAGCATCGTGATCAGCCCAATGGGACGTTGTTCATCGTCAAGGACAAAGGCGGCGGAGATCCTGCGCTCCTGCAGTACCGACAGGGCTTCACCCGCCATCGTGTCAGGTTGAAGCGTCACGGAACTCACCGTCATGACGGCATCGGCGCGTGCATCGTGGAGCGCTTCCCGCATCGTCGCTCCGGACATCCTTTCCAGATAGCGCCTTACGTCGCCGTCGGTGATGACTCCAATGAGCCTCCCACCGTCCGTGATGCCGACAATTCCGAAGCCTCGGGCTGACAGCTCATTGATTGCCACGACTACTGCCGCGCCGGATTCGACGAGTGGCAGCTTGTCGGCCTCGTGCATGATCTCTTCGACACGTCTCAGAGCGGAACCCAGCGAGCCTCCTGGGTGGAATGCGTGGAAGCTGTCAGGGCCAAATCCCTTTCGCTGCAGCAGGGCGACGGCGAGGGCGTCGCCAGCCGCCAGTTGCAATAGAGTCGAAGTCGTTGGCGCCAGGTTGTGCGGGCAGGCCTCACGGACCTTGGGAAGCACCAACGCCACCGTGGCGGCGCAGGCCAGGGTCCCGCCGGCATCGCTGGTCAGGGCGACGAGGGGCACGCGACGACGTTTCGCATAGGCCAGAACGTCGGAGAGCTCGGCCGTCTCTCCAGACCAGGACAGCGCGAGAATCACGTCCTCTGCCTGGACCATGCCGAGGTCCCCGTGGCTCGCCTCGGCGGGATGCAGGAAATAGGCCGGCGTTCCCGTGGACGTAAATGTCGCAGCGAGCTTGGCACCGACATGTCCAGACTTGCCGAGGCCGGTCACGATCAGGCGGCCCTTCATGTTCTCGATGAGATCAAGCGCGACCTCAATCTCCCCGGCCATGCCATTCACGTCATCCGTCAACGCGGTCAGGCCGGCAAGATCGGTGCGAAGTGCCTTGCTGAAGTGCTCCACGGTCATTGTTTCACGAGCCGGTCGATTTCGACGAGTTTCTGCAGGAGCCCACCCATCTCTTCCAATGGGACCATGTTCGGTCCATCAGAGGGCGCCCGCGCGGGATCCTCGTGGGTTTCGATGAAGACAGCCGAAACGCCGACAGCCACGGCAGCGCGTGCCAGCGGTCCCACGAATTCCGACTGCCCGCCCGACGATTCTCCTTGCGCTCCCGGCAGTTGCACGGAGTGAGTCGCGTCAAAGACGACCGGGCACCCGGTCGCCGCCATGATCGGAATGCTCCGCATGTCCGAAACCAGCATGTTGTAGCCAAAGCTCGCGCCGCGTTCAGTGAGAATGACCCGTTCATTGCCTGTGGACTCGATCTTCTCGACGATGTTGCCAACGTTCCAGGGCGCCATGAACTGCCCCTTCTTCACGTTGATGGCCGCGCCGGTCTCGCCGGCGGCCAGCAGAAGGTCGGTCTGGCGGCAAAGGAAGGCCGGGACCTGCAGGATGTCCACGGCCTCTGCGGCAGGTGCGCAGTGCGTGGTTTCGTGAACGTCGGTCAGAACCGGACAGCCGAACTCGTTGCGTATCGCGCTAAGGATCGAAAGACCTTCGTCGATTCCAGTCCCTCGCTGCGCCTTCAGGCCTGATCGGTTGGCCTTGTCATAGCTTGCCTTGAAGACGTAGCCGATGCCGATTTCCTGGCAGAGATCCAAGATCCTCTCCGCAAGCATGCGCGAATGATCCAGGCTTTCCAGCTGGCAGGGCCCCGCGATCAGGACGAGCGGCCTGTTGTGGCCGAATGTCACGTTTCCCGCGCGGATCTCTCTCATTCAATGCCCTCCCGCTGCATGATCTTCTCTATGAGCGGTATATCCGAGGGATTGTTCAACTCCCAGAAGGCACGCCCGCGCGCTTCGACCTCGACACATCGAACGGGAATTCCGAATTCGAGAAAGCGCAACTGTTCGAGGCCTTCCGCTGCCTCAAGCGTGCCAACCGCCAGATCGGCATATCTTCTGAGCGCCTCGGGACGATATGCGTAGCAGCCGACATGGTGAAAGGTGGGCGTGTCGGCCTTGGAGTTCCGCTCACCAAAAGGCAACACTTCCTTCGAGAAATAGAGCGCGTCGCCGCCCTGACTGAACACGGCCGTCGTCGCGCCGACCCGCCCGGCAGCCCGGTCTGCACGGAGCGAAGCGAGATGATCTTCTTCCGTCTTGAGGACAGGGGTGGCGACTTCAACGGCGGGATCTCTCATGGCACCGGCCAGCGCCTCGACATAGTGCGGCGGTGTCAGCGGTGCGTCGCCTTGTAGGTTGATCACGACGTCAGGTTCATCCTCCAGCATCCGAAGGGCTTCTGCGCAACGCTCGGTCCCGTTTCTCGGGCGCTCGGACGTGATCATCACGTCCGCTCCGAATGCCTCTGCGGCACTGGCAATGCGCTGGTCGTCGGTCAGGACGTAAACGGCGCTGATGCCAGCAACCTCGCAGGCCACCTCCCAGCTTCTTTGGATCAGCGGCCGTGCGTCTCCGGTTGCACCCCTGAGCAACGCCAATGGCTTGCCCGGAAAGCGGACAGATGGGTAGCGTGCCGGAATGAAGATAACGTGCCCCAAGTGGCTCCCCCTCCTCTTAACCGCTTGCACGAAAAATTTCGTGAGGCAACCGGGATTGCGCTGGCCCGCGTGAGGCAGGTCCCAATTGGCACATATGGGATTCTTCCCGCCGCCGTGAGGTGGTTCCCTTTGGTGAATAGAGGGAAGTGCCCGAAGCACATGAAATCGCGTGTCCACCAACAGCCAGGAGTCTCAAAACGCCACGGGTTAGCTAGGCCGGACTCTGCCGCGTTGGGTTATCGGCCAAAAGTGGCTCGATGGACTCCGCCGCCTGCCAAACCGTGGACAGAGTCTATCGAGGTCCATGACTTGAACAGGACGGAAGCGTCCTGTCCCACTTCTCGAACGGTTTGTCACGGACGGGGCAGCCTGCCGGGGTTCGAGCAAGGCGTGTCGGAACGCGACCCGATGCAGGCTGGTTTGCCCGAAACAAAAGGAAGTGCCATGACCGGATCCGCGCTCGCATCCTCGCTGGCCGTTCTCTTGAGGGACCAACTCCCCCGTGGCCGAAAGGGCCAGCCGGCGCACCGTCGAGTGCTTCGCAACAAGCTTCAGGCTGCTATCGGTCTTCGCCGCAGTCAGACACGGAATCCGCCCGTGCAGGATCGAGGTCGTGCCTCTCGACGTCGACACCATCCTCGCATTCCTCGACCATCTCGAGGCGGAACGGGGCAACGGCGTCGGAACCCGCATCATCAGATCGATCGTGATCAAGAGCTTCTTCCAAGTCCTCGGGTTCCGGCATCCGGACCGCCTAGTACCACAACACCGTTGAAATGATTGGTTCGGCCATGGTCTTGGCGTGACGC
>JAPPCV010000018.1 GCA_028824715.1 Boseongicola sp.
AGGGGGCAGGTCGGCACTACACGCGACTTCTGGGGGTCGGGTCCTTGAAAACAAGACGTTTCCCGCGCCGAAACCCGCCAAATTAGTCAAATCACGCGCCGAGTTTCTGAAGTCGGGTTAGGGCGTGCAGGGGGAGTTGAAAAACGAGGAACGCTGGCCTACGCTTGTCTGGAGGTCGACCATCTAGGAAAAAAGAAGGGGATACTCGTTTCAGACTACGACACGCGAAGACGCCGCGCGTTTCGTCCGAGCCATCGTTACTCGGTGCGGCAGGAATTACCATGAATTAGTGCAGCCTGCCGACCAATTGTATAAGATTGCGCACTCGTACCCTTGTGCAAATTTCTGTCACGACACTTTGGAAGATGAAAAAGAACTCTTGCGAGTCCGATTCGCTGCCCGTAGTGGAATGACTCGCCTAAGGGATCACCACATGGAGGAGGAGGAGAAATTGAGTAAAACTGACTCACGACTTGTAACGGAACTAACTGCACTCATTGATTTGGGAGAAAAGTTTTTTCAATACTATTCGATTGAGATGACCGATCCTATTCCCGAAAAGTACAAGTACTTGGGCGACTTGTCTCCTGATGAGTGGGATGAGAGGGACAAGAAACTTAATGAAGAATACTGCCAGCTAATCGAGGAAGTTCTAGATTCCCGAGCTGAACTAAGGAAACTCGGTAAACTGACAACTGTCTATCAGAAGTTCTACACGAAGGCACATCGTGTTGTTGCAGCCTTGGCACCTGAACGGCTGGATGATTTTGTGTCACAGTACCGTAGAGCACGCGGCGATTTGAATTCTCTTGTGGACTATACGATTTATGATGGTTTGATGGGTATCGGCAACAAGCATAGGAATTACGGACCGAAGTCTGCCGTGCAGAAAATCAGGAACCAACTTGATATTCTCATTTCTGTTCGTGACAGCTTGGGATCGGTCCTGTTCGAGATTCACCAAACGCTGCGAATGGACTTGTTCGACTCGGAAATCTCGGCGGCCAAGCACCTATTGGATCGTGGACATGTTCGCGCGGCGGGCGCGGTTGCAGGTGTCGTCTTGGAAGAACACCTTAAATCCGTCGCGCAGAGACACGGGTTCCGAACACGCAAGAAGGCACCCGGTATTTCGGATTACAATGAATTCCTGAAGTCCCAGTCTGTTGTCGACATTGTCACTTGGCGCCGAATTCAGGGTTTGGCGGATATTCGAAATCTCTGTGATCATGCAAAGGACCGTGCGCCAACGGAGGAGGACGCGGATGACCTTATTCTCGGTACGGAGCGGATGCTCAAGTCAGTCTTGTGACTACGGAGGCAACCAACTCTCCGGATCGTTTCGCGACCTGGCTGGCCCGCCGCTCAGGCAACTCTGCTGAATTGTCGACCACATCGACACGGCCTAAACGGACCGAAGATACCATGAGCCATGTCTGAATTAGTTCTTGCGGGCTGATTCGGCCGGAGGCAATAGATCAGGCATCAAGATATTGTGGCAAGGGGCAGTTCTTCGGCAACCCCTTGCCGAATGAAAGGAGATCTATGATGTCGAAAGAGTTGAACGACGTGGCTCCCTCCAAGGGTCAAGTTAGCACGCTGTACGTGGCAGTGGAAGTTAGTGGGAAATCCTGGGTCGTCGGAATCGGCGACCTGGTTGAACCGGGCAAGGTCGGGATGCACACGCTGCCGCCGGCCGACGCGGAGGGCCTCGTCGAGAAGATCGGGAAGGTGTGTGCCCGCGCCGGCGGCCCGTCCCGTGTGCTGCTGACTTATGAGGCGGGATACGAGGGGTTCTGGGTGGCCCGGTGGCTCGGCGAGCACGCGCCGGAGATCGATGTCGTGGTGTGCGATCCGGCGAGCCTCGAGGTCGTTCGCAAAAGGAAGAAAGCAAAGACGGACAAGATTGACGCCAGGCGGATGGTGCGGGCCCTGAAGGCATGGGATCAAGGCGAGGCCGAGGCGCTGTCGGTTGTGCGGATCCCGACGGTTGAGGAGGAGGATGCCAAGCGCCTGCTTCGGCACCGGGAACGTCTTGTGAAGGAGCGCACCAGTCTGGGCAACACGATTCATGGGTTGCTGAAACTGCACGGGATCCGGGAGCTGGATCCGAGGAGCCCGAAATTTGCGGTTGAGCTCGCCGAGGTGCGCACGGCATTTGACACGCCTTTGCCTCCGGGCCTGCGGGATGAGGTCGAGGCGACGCACGAAAGGCTTGTCAAGGTCATGGAGCAACTGGCGGATGTCGAGGAGAAGAAGGCGGCGCTGATCGCAGAGGCGGCAGCAGTGGTGCCATCACGGGATCCGTCTCACGAGGAGAGTGATCAGCCTGGCACAGAGGATGAGCGTGCCGGTTCCAGACCGGATTTGCCAGGCAGTTCTGCGTTGCTGGTGAAATTGAAGGGGATCGGAGCGAACGATGCTCTACTTCTGCAGAACGAGGTGTTCTACCGGGACTTCAGGAACCGGCGGGAACTCGCCGCCTGGGCCGGTCTTGTGCCGGTCCCGTGGGCGAGCGGTGATGTCGAGAATGACCAGGGCATCAGCAAGGCCGGCAATTCGATGGTACGCAAGCATCTGGTGCAGTTGTCGTGGCGTTGGCTGCGGTGGCAGCCCGACAGCGAGATCTCGAAATGGTACCAGAATTACTGTGCGCGTCGGCGTAACAAGCTCCTGCGCAAGCGGGCAATTGTTGCCGTGGCGCGCAAGCTGCTGATCGCGTTGTGGAGATATGTCCTGATCGGCTTGGTGCCGACGGGTGCGGTGTTCGTCAAGGCGACGTAGTCGTAACGTCTTCTTTCGGAGACAGGGACACAGGCAGAGAAAAAAAGGGAGTTTTGAATCCGAGGCGGCTCGACGGGGCCGCGGAGGAACCGGGTGGACGTGTGATCGATATGCAGCAGGGTTTGCCATCAAGACGGCACCGCCTCGAAGAAGGATCCCGTCCCCCGGAACGTCGCAACCACAGGATGTGGAATTTGGGTCACGTGGCCGGCACGGGCTGGTCAACCGAACCGGATAAGAGTTGAGCACGCCGTTGAGCTTGCTCCCGAAATGACGTTCCACCCGGATTGCCTTCGCTGCTCCTGATGACCGCTGAGAAGGTCTTTGAAAGGCTCCTTGTCCACAGGCGGACGACCCAACGCCGCGTTTCCAAACGAAACGCGGCGAGACGGACGTGTCTCATCAGTCGCTCCATTGAATTGGGAGAGGCGAATGCTTCAGGAAATGTGAGGCCAGACTCCGGGCTTGCGGTGAAAGCTCATAAGAGGGGATCGGAGCGAACGATGCTCTACTTCTGCAGAACGAGGTGTTCTACCGGGACTTCAGGAAGTCGCAGGACGTGCAGCACGAGAAGCTGTTCGAGGAAAAGCGCAACGGCTCCACATTTCTTGCAACAGTGCCAAACATTTCGTGGCTCAATCGCCAGACCCATGCCTGCCGCTTGCCAACGCTTCGCCTGCCGCCTCGCGACGACCTGCTCATGGTTCGCGGAGAAAGTGGCTGGTTGTCCTCTCTTTCTGCCGGGACTTTCACCCAGCGACACTCCATCAGTTAGCCTGGCGCACCAGAGGTTGCTTTCATGCGATGTCCTGTGACGCGGCCATGACCAAATGTGCCATCACAGACCAATTTCAGCAACTGCCCCACGCTTTGCGGTGCTCTCCAACCGCCCATCATCTCGACCCTGTGGCAAACGGCGAGACTGAGGTCTGCCCGGAAACGGATTTCGTTCCCGTTTGTGCAAACTGCCACTGCATGCTCCATCGCGGGGAGCTTCTTGCGCCGGAGGACTTGGAAGCCTTGATGCAGAAAAAACCCTGCTCCTGTGCGCCCCGACGCATTGAGAATTCGCGACATCGCGGCGCGGCCGAATCCGCCTGGACAAAAGGAGGGGAGCGCGCGCGTTCAAGAAACCTTCGTTTTCGGAACGTGCGGGGCCTCGGCCAACAACACTGGCCACGGTGCCGGACTCGTGTTGGAAGATGCGGGGAAGTTACCTCTGCCACTTTGCGGAAAGCTCCTGAACGCGAGAGAAGGCCTTGGGGCGTGTGTGAGACTTCGTAGAATGTAAAGGGATTGCGGGCGCAGAGGCCAAGCGCTTCCGGCGTGTCCTTCCTCGGCAGCGCGACACTCCGATCTTCACAAAATTTGAAATGTGCGCGAGATCCTCTTGGTCCGTCAGCCAATACCTTGCCAGGCAAAGATTCCACTACTAGAGTAGGGTGCAACTACCAATTTCGACGCGCGAGCGCAGGAACCATGTCCCGAACTCCGAGCCCTGAGACCCGAAAGTTCGTTGTTGAGAGCCTGCAGAGCCCAGAGCGCTCGGATGAGGAGATGCCAGTAGTTGACCCGGGGATGGGACATTCGCTCAAAGCGTTTCTTGAAAAGGCTGCCTTGGATCTGAACAATTGGCACATCATGCCAGAGTACAACCTCGCGTTTCGTTTTCTCGTCGGCAGCGGTCCGGCGAGGCACATAACCTTTGAAATAACCGAGTCCACTCACAGCGTCCCGGCGCATCAATTTCGTTATGACTTGCGTTCAAACACCATTTTCCTGCCACCCTCCAGGCCCGTTGACCATCCAGAGATCGAAGCCCACCGAATGCTCCCTGGCGTACCGGACCAACTTGCACGTGTCATAGCAACGCTTGTCCACGACGATCCGACTTTCCTGCAAGGAGTGGAAAGTGGAATTGCTGTTGGCCAATCACGCTTGAAGGCAAACGGCCCTTCAGGCCAGGTCCAAGGTCACGTCGCAGACCAGGTTCAGGGTTACATAGGCCCCGTGACTCACGCATTCTCTGACATAGTTCGCCATCTGACGTCACACTGGTTTGGTGGTCGCCAAGTTGACTGGGATTTCTCACGCCGATTTGCATGTGCCTTTTTTGGTAGCGCCACTCTTGTTGTAGGGCAGGCAACCGTCTATTCGGCGCGTTTCCCCGAGTGGTTCTCACAGGAAATCAGACCTTTCGGTCCACGCCCAGGAGACATCACGCTTCTGGTCAATCTCCCTAGCCTGCTCGGTCTAATGACTGTGCTCGCAATCTGCTTTGCGGGCATGGCCGCCGCAGTCGATCAACAGCATGGCCCTGTACGCCTTTTCTTTGGAGGATTTCTTGTTCCTTACCTCGTACTGACTCTTCTTAAATGGCTGAACGCATGAGGATAGCGCCATGACTGCTTCAAGGGCCACAATCGCGTTTGCGCTCCTTTCGACATTCACCGCAAGCGAAGCGGCATCTGCAGACATCAAAATAGTGGATTCAGAAGTCACCTTTGTTGAAGCAAGCCTGTATGAGAATTCTCTTTTGAAGAGGCTCCGCAATTCAGCTCTTTATTTTATTGCTCCAAATGCCCTAAAGAGTGTATGGCCCAGTGACGGCTATGATGTCGAAACGGTCCGCAATCTTGCTTGCGCGGACGAGGCTGTAGCCAACGACCGCACGCTTGGGAACAAGCTCACATTTGTTCGTGACTTTGAAGGCATTCAGACCGGCGAAGTCCTTGATGGTGTTGAAGTCGACTTCAAACGTTCCCCTGCGTCCGGACCTCGCCTCCGAGATCTTTGCCAGTGGCTTCAGGACGATGCGAATTCCATCTCGCGGATAATGTTGCACTACGACGCACTCAACCCGCCACGTGGAGGGGAGTGGGTTGAGCTGAAGAATGGCTGGAGTGACATTTCTGAAGATGCCACGCCCGTTCTTGTGGGCAAGGTACGAAGTGTCAGCCGAGGAGAGAACGCCTATTATTCTTGGAAAATGCAGGATGACAAGAATGGTGCGTCGCTTAACTGGTTTGCTGAGGATGTTGAAGCAATTGCGGCAGGGTCCGGCGGAGTTGTCGCTGTCTGGAGGTACGAACCTGATGAACAGAATGCGCATGTGCCGAATTGGGACTACTATCTCACCATAAGCAAAGCTGAAACAATCAGTGCAAAGCAAGACTGGTCATCGCTCCGGTCAGATTTCACCTGGAACAGACCGCCCGCATTAGAAGACGACATTGATGTTGTCCTCTGGGCTCTGGCAGATAGCGCTCATCGCCGACTCGATGACAATTGGTACTTCGTGACAGACGAAGGATTTCCTGATCTCGATCCAGCGCAACGTTTCGAACAACGTCTGAATCGGGGCAACGCCATCGATACGGATTTGTTGCTTCCAAATTAATTGTCTGGGCAACTGCGCGCCTCCTTGTTCAGGTGCATCAGACTTGTGCAGCGCAACTGGTTTATCGCGAGCCAAGTGCTCAACCGGCCTTGCGGGAACTCCCTCTTGCCGGGCTGGAACGGCGAGCGCCGCCGCTAGCAGCGAAACGGGGATTGCGGGCAGCATGGAGGGTACGGCAAAGTGCGGGGCAGCTGCTGAATTTGGTCTGTGATGACACGTTTGGGTCATGTCTGCGTCACAGGACATCGTATGAAAGTAACGTCTGAAACCGGCTTGGCCACTTAACTGCCCCACATTTTGCGGTACTCTCCTGAACCGACGTCCTAAACGTTGCTTTCAGCTAGGTGGACCATGTGCATTTGCGGTGCGTGCCCGAGGATTGGCCCATGCGCGTCCCTGGTGACGTCGTGCAGTTCGGCCCCTTCGAGAGACGCGCACTCGACGACGATGCCGAGCCGGGATTCGAGTCGGGCCGAGAGTTCGAGGAACCTTGATTCCCACTGGCCGGCAGCCCTGCGCGTGCTTGCGGACATGTCCCGCCACCCGTCCCACCAGCACGCGGGACCCAGAAGCTGCACGATCGGCGGCACGTCGGCCACCACGATGTTGAAGCAGGTCCTTGCCTCGGCGGCGATGTCGCAGCGGTTGGCGTGGACGACGGCCGCGTAGCGCAAGCCTTCCATCAGGGCCAGCACTGGAGCATCACCCTTGGAGGAGTGCGCCCTCCGCACCTTCAGCTCGACGACCATCAGACGTCCTTGATCCGTTGAACCGAGCAGATCCACCTGGCCGAGACCCGCGTCCGCTCTCGCCGAGCCCTGCAAAGGAAACTGGTAGTCCAGAAAGTGCTGCCTTCCGCCAGCGGGCCGAAGCAATCGCTCGTTGCGCCAGAGCGCGATCGCCAGATGCTCCTCCGATGTCCGGATGGGATCCCTTGCCTGGAGCCTCCCGTCGTGCCGGACGAAGTGGCGCTTGCCAACGGCAGACCTGCTCGGCGCCGCATTTCGCAACCGGTCGTACTCCGCGCACAAGGCGTCTGCGTCGATTTCCTGGATCCTGTCCGCCAGGCCGGTTGTCCGCCAACTCTTGCGGAACAGGATGGGGAACTGTCGAGAGGAGAATTCGATCACTGCTCTGGCCTTGATCCATCCGCATCCACGGCCAACCCGAAAACTCGGTTCAAGAATGAACCATGCGCGTCCACATGTTCAAGAAGAACTTCGATCATGAATTTGCCCGGCGGAACGGGCACCGCGTTGCCAATCAAGCGCCCGAAAGCGCTGAAAGCTGTCGCCTTGCCCATTGCCACAAGATCGTAGTCCTTGGGCAAGCTCTGCAGCATTGCCTCCTCCCGAAGGCTGATCGTGCGACTCTGCTCCGCATATCTGAACCTGCCGTCTCCAAAACCATAGCATTTTGTCGTCATCGTTGGGGCCGGCTGGGGTCGATTCCGGCAGGCGGCGAAATGGCGCTTCTTCCGGTCTGACGGCATTGCCTGACCGAACATTTCCGGTTGGCGGATCTTGAAGGGTCCCGCACGACACTCGCTCGCCGGCCCGGCCGCTGGGATCAGCCAGGGTCGCGTCTTGGGATCGTCCCCGAGCTTCAGCAAGGCCTCGCGCATGGCAGGGGCTTGGGCTGCGAAGGGTCATGACGGCCTCAGGGGCCTGTCGGGCCCCTCGGGCTGGAGGACCTTCCGGGTCCGGTGGCGGATTCCGGCGACGGACCGGGCGAGGTCGAGCCGGCCCTCCCTCGCCCTTTCGGTGAAGGCCCTGAGCGCGCTGGCCGGGTTCAGCACCGGCAACTTCGGATGGAACCTGTTCCGGTCTCTGACGATGAGGGCCAGGAAGGCGAGGGGCGGCCCCATGGCGTCGCAGGCCTCGTGCCAGGCGGAGATTTCTGTTCCCAGTTCCCGGAGAACGTGGCGGATCGTGTCCTGCCAGTCATCGCTTGCGTCCAGCCAGAACGCCAGGTCCTCGCTGGCGAGGCCTCGCAGGTCCTCCAGCCTCATTCCCGCGATGCGGTCCGGTTCCTTCCGGTGCTGGAGCGACGGCATGGCTCGCGCATTGCCGTTTTCACCATGTATACATTCTGATTTTGATTCAGATTGTAGATGTGGAGGTATTTCCGCACGTCCGACCGTTCCGCCCGCTGTCGCGAACGACGCAGGCGTTCGACGCGATGTTCGAGGTGCACCGCCCCGGACGCCTGGATCTTCGGCCACTGGCACCGCTCGGCGTCCGCCGTCGTGGAGGCCCGAGGGTTCGCGCGTCCGCACCGCGCTCGCCGTCGCGATGGCTACCTGTGCGCATGTCGGCTGACGGCACTCGAAACCTGGCATTCCGCCTCTGGCCCGGGTGCGCATCCAGGTGCCTGGAGAAGGACGGATTCGCCGGACCCGCCGCCTTCCGTCGACCGAGAGCCTTCGTGCGAACCGATTCGTGGCGGTGGGGCCTCCTTTCCTGCCGACGAGGGGCGCGCCGACGGTGACGGGCTCGGGACACCGGCGTGGCCAGCGTTCCCGCGCCACGGAGGGAGGGCCATCCGGTCCGTGTCTTGCGTGACACGGCTGCCGGAGCGAAAGTCTCGAATCCGATCCGGCCAGAAGCCGGGGCATCCGTGCCATGGACCAGGAGACGGGGTTGAAACCTGCCGGAGGCTGTGAAACCTGATCGGAGGGATTCTGCACGCCGCGTTCGGCGAATGCTCTGGCTGCGCCGGAACGGGAGTCATCGAGCCAGGCAGGCCGTTGCGGACATCACGAAGCCCGCGAGGCACCTCTCGGTCTCGGAGAGCGACGCGGAGTTGGACACGGAGCGTGGCCACGCATTCCGTCGGGGGAAGCGGCAGGCGGACGTGGGCATGGCCCGGCTGACGCAGCCCCGGGTTCCAGCGTGCGGGCACCGGCCGGCAGGACCGACGTTGGCGGATCCGGACGCCGGCGGGAGAGGACGCGAAGGAGGGTTGAAGGCATGAGCGGGAATCGGGACGGCAAACGGCGCGGTTCGGGATTGAAGGACGTGACGGTCACCCGGCCGGGCGCGGGGGCGGTCGAGGAGACGAAGGACGCGGCCGACAGGCTGGGCGAGGCGGTCGAGGCGCAGGCCGCGGCCGACTCGGAACGCCCCGATCCGGCGACGCGGGAGGGGCTGGAGCCTTCGGGGTCGAGGATCCAGGAGCAAGTCCGGACCCTGGACGACGCGGGACGGTTCCGGTGCGGCTGGGAGGCGCTCCGCGACCGCGCCCGTCGCGAGTCGGTGCCTGAGCTTCACTGCGACGGTTGGGCGGAGACGGCCCGGCTGGGCGAAAGGCTCGACGGCGCGGAGGGGCTCGAGGGAAGCGTGTCCCGGGCCGTCGCGGAATGGAAGGAGACCCGCGACCGGCAGGAGGCGCTGGCAGGCGAGGTCCGTGACCTGTGCGTGCGCGCCCGGGGCTGGCTGGCGCGACGGAGGCTGGAGGTTTCGCCGGGACCGCACGACCCGGCGGATCCCGCCCGCCGCGCCGTGCGGGAGGACGGCACGAGGATCAGGTCGGAGGCGGAGGCGATGCTGGCGGACGGGAGCCCGCACGGCCCCCATCTCGACGCCATGCCGGACATGGCCGTGCTGGTCCGCGGTTCTCTCACGGCCGTGCGCGACGGACTCGTCTCCGACAGGCGGGACGCGTTCGCGTGGCTTGTCGACGAGGTCACCCTGGAGGCGGGCGAGCGGAAGGTCCCGCCGTTCCACGCGCAGCGCTTCGGCGATCTCGTCGCGCTGGCCGGGAAGTCCCGCGGGGATCCGGATCTTCCGGAAGCGGACGCGAGGGCCGCCCGCGCGTGGCTGGACCGCCATGCGACGGCGGAGGCCCTGGTCCGGGAGATCCGGGACTGGCCCGGCCAGGCCGAAGACCTGATGAAGCGCCGTCCAGGACCGGACGGGGATCCGGACGCGCTGGCGGGCTGGCGGACGCACGCGGAACGCGCGCTGGCGGAGCGACGGCAGATGCTGTGCGGCGAGGGCCCGCACGCGGCGCACGCGGCGGCGATGCCGGACGAGGGTGAGAGGATGCGCGAGGCATCGGGCCGGCTGTACGGCATGGTCCAGGACTGCATGCGCGACGAGCTGCGCGGACGCGAGGCGGTGGCCGTGGGCCAGGCGGAGGCGGAAGGCGGCATCGCGTTCGACGTGCCTGCCTGGGGCGCCGTCATGGAGCTGGTGAACGGGCTCGACGCAAGGGGCGACCTCTCGGACGCCGTCAGCCGCGAGGCCGGGCGCCTGAAGAAGCTCGACCTGCACTGGCGGGAGGGCCGCGTATTGGTGAAAGGTGTCATGAACATGGCGGACAGGCGGCTCGGGGAGCACGAGGATCTCTCGCCAGAGGGGGTCGACACGTGGCTCAGGGAGGCCGCCCTGACGCTCTGGATCGGTGATTCGGCCGCGCAGGACAGGCCGGAACGCGAGCTTGCCGCCCACCTCGCCGCCGACGGACGGAAGCCCGACGCGTTCGCGAAGGCGATGGACGGCATCCAGGTTCTCCTCGCGCGCGAGTTGGCGGACCGCGACCACAGGAAGATCGACGACGACGTTCTCGTGCTTGCCTGCGCGGTCTCGGAGCGCGTGGACGCGGCGTCGCCCGTGCATCGCGGCACGCTGCCCGGGGACGTCCGGGCGGTGCTGGAGACGTCGGCGCAGGACGTGAACGTCCCGGAGAGCGAAGTCGCAGGGGTCGCCGCCGGGATCGCGCGGAGGCGCATCGAGACCGACATTCGGGTCGGGCTGGTGCGCAGGATCGAGGGCGCCGGCAACGTGGCCGTCGCCCGGGCACAGTTCGAGGGAGACCCGCGCCTCGTCCGCCTGGAGGAGGAAATTGCGTACAAGGCCGCCATCTCCGAGGGGATGAGGCTGCTGGAGCGGGAGGAGCCGCAGCCCACGCGCATCGAGACCCGCGTGGCGCGGGCCGTCGTCGCGACCCGGGGCACGGAAGGCCACGGGCTGGCGCTGGCCATGGCGGAGGCGCTGGAACTCGGGACGACCGCCGAGGCGGCCGAAATCCGCAGCGAGCGGGCGGCGCTGCCGGGCGAGCTCAGCCGGCACGAACCGGAGACGGCCGAAATCGAGGGACCGGACCGCGCGCAGGCGTTCCTGCGGCGCGTCTGCGCGAGCTTCACCGGCGGGGAGGTCCGGGAGATGTGCGAGGGCAAGGGGCCGGTCATGGAGCGCCTGCCCGCCGGCGCGGCGCGGGAGAGGGCGAAGGCGACGCTTCACGCGCTGCACCGAGAGGCCATGTCCCGGGACCCGTCGCCGTGGTGCAGGCGGCAGGAGACGCTGGGGCGGGAGCTCGGCCTGGTCCGTGACCAGTGAGCCGGGCGCGACCGCGGGTTCCACCACGAGATCGAGCCGTATTGAGCCGAGGCCCGTTCCGCGGGCGTCGGAGTTGCCAGGGCGGCAGGACGTGCATGGTAAAACGGGGGATCGTCCCGCAATGCGCGGTTCCGTTCCGAGCGTCAGGCCGTCCGGGGAGCCGGAGCGACCGTCCTGGCAAGGATCGTGGAACTCGGGCCTGCGAGGCGCCAGTTCCGTTGCAGGCCGTTTGCCGACGATGCAGGGAGGAACGGCGAATCACGCCGGGATCGCGACGCGGAGGGACGGGATTGTCGTTCCTTTTGCGGCCCGAGGTCATCGGTTCGGCCGCGCACGGGACCGGATTCGACGCGGCGGCGAGCGACGCGGACTTGATGGCGGAGTTCGACGGGTCACGCAGGTCCGGGGGTCGCAGGCGCGTTTCGGGACGATCTTGCCGCCATCCTGGGCCGTGAGGCAGACCTGCCCACGGCTCCGCAGAAGGACAGGCACCTCCTGGCCGGCATCAGCGAATGCCGCGGGGTCGTCTGCGAGGCCGGATTCCAGTGTCTGCCCGGAGGAAGCCAGCCGAAGCTGGCGAAGCGGTCGCGGCCAGTGCCGCGGGAACCGGACTCGAAGGCTTTCCGGCCATCCTGCCGACAGCGGCAATCGGGAATCAACCCAGGCATCATTGCGGCGAAAGACCGCGCGTCTCTTGCTGGCCGCCGGTGACAGATGCGGCGGGACTCGACTTCATGCGCCGAAAACCCTCTGTCAGGCATGCACGAGGTTGCAGGGATGACGCAATCGGTCTTGGAATTCGCCTCTCTTGGGCGTTGTTTCCGTGACGGGAAACTTTCCGGCCTTGCAGGGAGGAACGGCGATGCACGCCGAGACCGCGACGCGGCGGGACGAGATCGCAGAGCTTGGCCGCAGGCACGGCGTGGCGCGAGATCTTCGGTTCGGCCGCGCGCGGGACCGACTTCGATCCGGCCACCAGCGACGCGGACTTCCTGGCGGAGTTCGATCCGTCACGGGAGCATACGACTTTCAAGGAGCTTGTTGACTTTGAGAATGCGCTTGCCGCCGCGTTGGGCCGTGAGGTCGACGTGCTCTCAGACCTGCCCAGGAACAAGTGCCTGCTTGCCAGCATCAACGAGTGCCGCGAGATCGTCTACGAAGCGTGACCACAGGGCCTGCTCCAAGGAGGCTGGCCTGGCGGTCGAAGCGATTGCGGACGGCGTCACGGGTGCCGGCCATGACGGGCGTGCTGCAAGCTCCTCGCGACAGGGCGTGGTCGCGCGGCGGTTCATGGCCTGGGGCCGCATTGCACCTGGATCCGACACCTGCAATCGACATTGGCCGGCGCGTTCGGTGGCGCGCTCAATGTTCGGACTGCTTGCACTCTCGGCGTCAAGATGCTCGACCGGCAATGGGCGGAAATTCCCGCCCTGAGCCCGAAGCGAGTTGCGTCATGCCAAGGAGCTGCCCATGAGAATCGTGCCGCCGGAGCCAGGGATCACCCTGTACGAGGACGGTTTCGAGGAACCGGACCTTCTGCAACGGAAACGGCTGGGCGACGCCCTGTCCGAGCTTCTGAACCGGATTGACGACCCTCTCGTGGTCGCCCTTGACGGCAGGTGGGGTACCGGCAAGACGCATTTCCTGAAGCGCTGGATCGGGACGCACGCTCGCAGGGATGGCGGCGACGCGGCGACCGTCGTGTACTTTGACGCTTTCGCGCACGACAGTCTTGGCGATCCTCTCCCGGCACTGGTTTCCGCCCTTGAGGAAAGCGTCTCCCGGTCAGGCCCTGACAGTCCCTCGCCGACACGCAAGGAGGAGATTCAGGCGATGAAGGCGGCCGCGTTCAGGTTTGCCAAACCGCTCGCGCGTGCCGGGCTGGCGTCCTTGGGTGGATCGATCGCCCTGAGTGCGATCGACGAGCTCACGAGAGCCCGAAACGACGACGACGCGAACCCCTCCGAGGGATTCTGGAAGGCCGAGCAGGGCCGTCGGTCCGCCATGGAGGAGTTCAGGCAAGCCATTGAATCCCTTGCGGCCCCAGCTGACGGCGATGCCGCGGGCTCGACGGTCGTCATCGTCGTGGACGAGCTGGACCGCTGCAGGCCGGACTACGCGCTGGAGGTTCTCGAGGTGATCAAGCATTTCTTCACCGTGCCGCGTCTGCACTTCGTGCTTGGCGTGAACCTCCGGGCCCTCGAAGGCATGGTCCGCGCGAGATACGGCGCCGGGATCGATGCCCGCGCCTATCTTGCGAAGTTCATCCAGGTGACGCTGGATCTTCCGGATGAATTCGACGATGCGGACCAGCAGAAGCGGGCCGTTCTGGTCTACCTGGATCACCTGCTCGGGGAAATGGGGATTCCGCAGCATGTTGCCGACCCGCTGCGGGAGCAGGTCAGGATCGTTTCCCGCGCGAACCCTGTTTCCCTGAGGGACGTCGAGACGATGGTGTCGTCGGTGTCGCTCGCCAGCGTGGAAGTCCTGGAAAAGCCGATGCACGTGTACCTGAGCGAAGGCGAAATCCTGGTCATGGTCGACCTGGTCGTGTCAAGGACCGTCCGGCCCGATCTCCATCCGAAGTTCCTGCATGCGTCCGTCACCACGTCAGAGCTTGAGTCGTATCTGGGAGCGACCGAAGACGTGCTGCGAGAGGAGTCGGGCGGGCAACGGAATCCTGCCCACGATCCCGGAATCGCATGGCGATACCACACCTGGAGGTACCTGTCCCGCAACGTGCGCTTCAAGGAGGACGATCCCGACGTTCCCGAAGGGATTACGTTCCAGTTCCCTTCCTTTTCCTCGCGACCGCCGCGAGCGCCGTGGGACATGCCGATGGATGTCCACCGCCGGTGGCTGGACCTGTTCAGCTTCTTTCGCGCCACGTGATTGCTCTTGTGGAACTGGAGAGTGCGTCTTGGGAGAGTGCCAGGTCGGCCTTGGCCGGACATGGCATGGTATCGATTGTGCCATGGACGCAAAAGGAACGGGCTGCACATCCGCTTCGGCGGAAATGCCTGGATCCGGCTCGCAGGATGTTGCCTGCCAAGCGCAGCATGCATTCTTGCAACGCCCGGCTGACCGGCGTTGGCCAAGGCGGAAGTGATTGAGCTTGGGACACCGGCCGAAGTGGGCGCCGTGAGTTCAGAATGGCACGGGTTGACCTCTCGCTGTCACTGGGCTGGTTCATACGGCGCATGCCGGGACGATGCCGCAGGACGACATCGGGGTGGTGCCTTGCGCGCACCTCGGCGTGGCCGGCGTCCATGCCCTGCACAGGCTGGCCCGGGAGTTCCCGGACGAGCAATACGGGCAGGTCGGCGCGCCAAAGCACTTGCGTGACGCGAGTTGCAGGGCCGGTCGCCTGCTGCTGACCTGCCTTGGCAAAAAGAAATGCTGGATCCATCCCGAAACGCGAAAGCGCATCTGCTTCCTGGAGAAGGCCGAGCAACTGAATCGGGAGGCGTGGAGCATCACGGAAAGCGATCCCTGGGAGATTCGGGTTTCTGTGTACGGCTTGGACCCCACCGATCCCACGAAAGAAAGGTCGGGCTGACAGTCGCCTGCCCGAGCAATCGGGAAGGCGCAATGATTGAGAGGGCGGCTGTGCAAGTCAAGTGCCCTTCGCAATTCCGGCCGCGATGAGATCGCCGATGGAGCGGTCGTTGAATTGCTTGCCAAACGACCGAAGTGTAGAATCGACAGCAACGCAAATCAGATCGCAGGCATCTGTTTGCCTTGGTTGGGCGCGGTTCGCCGCCGATCCTGCAAGCTGGCCAATGCGTCCGGCGCGCACGCTGCCCGGAGGGGCGAGCCTGCAAGCCGGCAACAGTCTTCCAATCAACGCACGCCCCGTGCGGGCAAACGAGACGGCATCGCGTATCAGGCGGGCCGCGGAAGCCAATCGCGCAAGGTGTTCCAGGAACGGCGTGACGCGAACGCATTTCACGGATAGACTTCATGTCCGGCCACCAGCACAAACCAGCCACCCGCACTGCGCTCAGTGCTTCTTCACCGACTTTGTGTCCAGGCCCCTACGACGAACTCCGAAGCCCTCCTCACCGCAACGCTCGAACCGCAGCAGGAACAAGTATCGTGATCCAGAGAATTGACCGGCACGCCGAGCTTCGCTTCGCCTCGTTGTGCACGGCCGCAGGAGCTGCCTGCAACAAGTCAGAAGACGATCGCCATGGATGGGACCACATCGTCGAGATACCGCCCGCTCCCCGTCCCGACCGCCCGCCTGACAGGCAACCTCGACTTGTCACGGTGCTTGCACAGGTGAAGTCGACGCAAGCCGATGTACCGAAAGCAAGAATCAAGCTTTCGAATGCGCTGAAGGCCGCTCAGTCCGACCTGCCATGCTTCATCGTCATGTTTTCCTACAGTGGCAACTCAACCACCGTGCATGCAAGACATGTGTGGCGCGAACTCATGGAAAGAACCTTGAAACGGGCGCGACAGTCCGAGATCCAGGGCCTGGATTCGCTCAACAAGCAGAAGCTGTCGGTCTCGTTCGGAGAAAGAGACAGAATTGAAGACGACGATTTAGTCGCATGGATAAGTGATACCGTTTCGTCGATTGGCGAAGATTACGCCACGAAGAAGGCTCAACTGCTCGAGACCTGCGGGTATGGCAAGAGAAGATACATTGGAACGTTCACATTGGGTCCGCTAAAAGATGCTGAACAAGTAGTTGATCATGAAATTGGCAATATTGATTCGTTACCTGTAACGGAATTTGTGTTGCACGAGGAAAGATTCGGCATGCGGTCACTCCATCCCGAATTCTCTTCACAAGGTGGCCGAATTAGAATTCAACGTGAGGAAAAAGGTCACGCCATTCTGGTTGTGTCCAATCAACGTGGAGAAAGCTTCGAATTGCCTGCCAACGTCCGTGCTCCTTCACTGGTACCCATTGAACACGAAGCTTTCAAGGTGCGGGTGCAAGCCGGTGTCTTGGACTTTACATTTTCTCCAGGTCGGAGCTGCGGACAGGTCTTTCGTTTCGAATACGATGAAAGTGCAAAGTATAGCCTGTACGAGCAGATTCGGTTCCTTGATTTTGTTCAATGGTGCAAGGAAGGGGATGTCGATTTGCGTCTCATGTCTGACGTTGGCATACTCCTTGCGGCTAAAGTGCAAGTCAGTCACGAGGCGAATGATTGGGAGATTTCGAATCTGCGGTCATTCCTTGAGCTTCTCATCAATATTGGGGGTGACACCCAGTCGCGCAACGTTCTGGCAGCCGGAATTGATCTTGAAAAGTCCATGAAGTCGAGTTTTCCTGTAGCAATGCTGGTGAAAGCAGGGAGCGTAAGAGTAGGCATTCGCGCAATTTTTCCAAATCCGGAAGTTGACTTGCTTTCCGGTTTCGTCGTTATCGAGTTGGAAAATTGGTGCTTTACATCAATTCTTGAGTTCAAGATAGTTAATGTCTTTCAAGGAACCGAAGATACTGCGTGGGATGTTCGGTTTTGCAGGTTTGTCATGAACACTCCAATTTTGGCTGATTTCGATGCCGCAAGATCGGCTGCAAAGGCAGCATTTGACAAATATATGACGGCATCGGAATCAAGAATAATTTATCTCGAAGATGGAGATTTGTCACATCTTGCGAGTCTGGAAGACTCGGAAGTTACAGTGAGCACCAACAGATAGTCAAATGTGGAGCCGTACGGCTCGGCGCCTTTTGTTCACAGATCGGGCCGATGAACATGATCAGCTCGTCGGTGAACGGGCTCTTGCAACAATTTGGCGACTTTGCATATGGACGTCTTGGATCGCTGGCCGTGTATCATACCAATCCAAATAAGTAATCACGGATCGGAGCGGGTCCGCACATCACAGCACGGCCCACTC
>JAPPCV010000096.1 GCA_028824715.1 Boseongicola sp.
CGCCCGGGTTCCCGCCAATGCCAGACTGGTTCCAGGACAATCGGGACTTCGCGAAAATCGAGAAGGGACTAGAATCGGTCGGCATGAACGATTCCGAGATCAGGGCTGTCATGGGAGGGAACTGGTACAGGTTCTTTGCCGAGAGTTTCGGGCCAAGGTGACCATGAGCGGCCGACAGGCATCGCTCCGCGACCCGTCCCGAATCATGCGACTGGCGCGCCTCGGCTCCATGCACCAAAGCAGACTGAGCTTCATGCGGATCCTGACGCGTCGCATGGCCCGCGAGAACTGGAAGTTTGCGCGCACCGCCTTTGACATGGATGAAAGGGGCACTGGCTGTGCGATCTACAGTGTGGATTGCCCGGAGCGCACCTATTCCATGGTGGCCTTTGGCCATGACCTGCCTGACGAGATGCGATCGGACCGGGTGATCGCGGAAGCTTGGGACGCGACCTTCGCGCTCCTTGACGGTGTGCCGGACGAGACGGACGTCGAGCGTCTTGCGGTCAATGTGCCCCTTCAGGAGGCCGGCCGATTCAGCGAGCGCGAACTTGTCGTGTCGCGGGCCAACCGATCGTCGCGGCTTTGGGAGCATGTGGTGACAGCGCTCGCGGCGGGAGCGCAGCCAGACGCCGAGCAACTGGATGCCGTCGGGTACCTGATGCGGACGACGGCGGTATATGGTTCGGGCAAGTTCGGGGCCGTGGACTACGCTCACGTCCGGAGACGGCCTGAGCTTGCTGCGCCCTTTCAGGCGGAGATGCTGCTGGTTTACCTGATCCGGGCATTCGTGCTCGATCTTGTCGAACACGTGGCGCGTTGCCGAGGCGGCGAACTGGCGGTGGCGCTGGACCGCGACACGGCGCGGAAGCTCGGCATCGGCAACGCGACGGGGCTGGGAATGGCGCCCTTCATCGTCAATCACGCGGCGCTCTTCAACAACTGGATTGCGGCACGTGAAGAGGCGATCCGGCGTGTTCGGTCGGTTCCGTCGGCAACGGAAGCTGAACTTGCGCTGTTTCTCGACAGGCTGCAACGCAGCGAGGTCCTCGTTCGCGACTGGCGTTCCGGGCACCCGGTTCAGAGGACAAGGGTGGAAAGGCTGCAACTGGACCTGCAGTTGATCAAGGCCCGTATCGAAGACTGGCCTGGCGGCGAGAACTGTCCGTGGGACCGTCTTGTCGCGTGGTCCGAAGCGGCACTGAGCGCGGAGGGGCAGGAGTGCCTGGCCTCGCTGATCCTCGAACCGTACGGGACGCTCGTGGACGAACTCTCCGAGACGATGGCAGATCCGAATGACGGAGACTTCCGCATCGACGGTTCGATGTCGCTGGCGGAGGCGTGCGGGTTGTTTCGGGAGCACTACGGTTGGGCGCTGGGCATAGATTGGAGAATGCCCGAGGCGACGGCACGTGCATGGTACATCTCGGAGGAAAAGCTTGAGCCCCGCCTCGGCGAGCGCCATGGGGAAGACATCGCGGATTTCGAGCAGCCCCTTTCCCCGGGCCGTGACGCGGCGCGCGCCTATGCCGATCTTGAGCGCTGGGCACCCAATGATTCGGTAGCTGCCTTTCTGCTGAAGCACCCCGAGCATCGCCATGTCATTCGCCGCGTGCAGGTGTGCCGTACCGCCCCCTATGCCGAGATACATGACAACACGATCAGCGCCACGATGCTGCCGATCGACATGATGCGGGCCAAGCTGAGCTTCTTCGGCGCCACGAATTTCGATCCGAAGTCGGATCGCTGGGTGCGCATCCGGATGTATGCAGGTGTGCCATATCCCGGCGACCTCGATTCCGGAAATTGCGAGGACTGGGTCTATCCGGAGCTGGTCGCGTGAGCCGGTCGCTGAACGAGGTCGAAACCATCGCTCGGAAAGCGGCACGCGGGGCTGGATATCCCTGGGGCATTGCGGAGGAATCCGCTGCGGCCATGCGATGGCTGGCGCGTTGCGGCATCGATGGTTGCCCGGCCCTGGCATCCCTGCTGGAACGGACCGACGGGTCGGAACTCGGAGACTGGTCGCCGGAGCCAGGAATTGTCTGGTCCGCGCCCGGCGGTGTCCTCTGCCCGCTGATGGCGGGCGCGGCCCTGTCGGATCATGCACGCCAGTTGCGGCAGTGTGCACATGAGTTCGCCCGGATGGCGTCGCCGGTTCTCCTCTTGCCGTTCGCGGGCTGGGCGGCCGCAAGGATTGGCGCGAACGTGCAGGTGACCTGGTCTGGCGGTTCGTCGTTCACCGACGGGGAACGCCTTGCCCTGCAAGGAGATCCGGGTCGGGACCTCTGCGGCGTGTTGGTCGCGGTCAGTGACGGGGTGCCGGACGCCCGTCCCTGCGCGAGCCGTGCATTTCCCGATCCTCGAGCCTGGGACCGGCTTGGGGCGTTCGCCGGCAGGATTCATGCGCCGGCTTCCGAGACGTCCCGGCGACTCGGTGCAGGCGGTGCGGACGGGATTGACGACGATTGAGACATTGGGTCCAAGAGCCTCACCACACAGGCCTGGCGTCAATGCATGCCCGGGTCGGTTGGAAAGACGTCCGGCATTCTGCGATGGCTCACGCAATTCCCAGGCACGCTTGACGAGTCTTCCGGGCCGCTTGATCGGGTTGAGGTCCTTGAAGCCCGGTACGGGCTCGCGCAGCGACGACGGGAAACCTGAACATCTCGCCATTGGATGAGCGGCTGGCGCGGTGCCGGACACTGCCGCCGGACAACCCTGCTGCGTTTGCGCCGCAGCAGCCTGACCAGATGAGGAGGGTTGCCTGCGCAGAGGCGGAAGGTGAGCGCAACGAGGCCGAACGCGGAATGGTCGCACGTTGCGCTGCTGTCGGCCGCGGCCCTTGCGCAGACCGCGCCTGTCCGGTCAACGCTGATCCAGGCCCTGCGCCAGCCGCATCAATTGCACCGCCTCCGCGCGATAGCCGTAGGGGTCGTCGCCCCGGTTGGCATTGGCAAGCGCGATCGCGTCATCCCAAGACCAGTCGCCCAAGTAGCTCGAGCCGCGCAAGAGCTGCCCGAAGCCGGCAATCGCGGCGGCAAACCCGGCTTCGGGCGAGGGCGCAAGATCGGAGGTGATCGGCTGCTCGATCAGTCGGCTGGTCGTGGACCCTGGCGACTTGTATCGCAGCCGCAGAAAGCCCAGCTCGTCCGACGAGCTTGTGACCTCATCGGCCTGGTAGCGAAGCGGGTCGGTCAGTCGCGCAGGCGAGCCCACGGGCGTGACTTCGTAGATCGCGGTGACGGAATGGCCCGCACCGATCTCGCCGGCATCGACCGCGTCATTGTTGAAGTCCTCGCGACGCAGAATGCGGGTCTCGTATCCGATCAGCCGGTATTCGGAGATCTGAGCGGGGTTGAACTCCACCTGGATCTTCACGTCATCGGCAATCGGATACAGCGCGCCTGAAAGCTGGTCCACAAGTACCTTCCGCGCCTCGCCGAGAGTGTCGATGTACGCCGCGGTGCCGTTGCCGTTCTGCGCCAATGCCTGCATCGTGGCATCGTCCAGATTGCCACGCCCGAAGCCCAGAACCGACAGGTAGGCGCCGTTCCCGGCCTGCCGTTGGATGAACTCCTTCAACTTCTCGGGGTCGGAAAGCCCTACGTTGAAATCGCCGTCGGTGGCGAGGATCACGCGGGTCACTTCGCCATCCTCGGTCATGCCGCGTGCGGTGGCGTAGGCCTGTTGCAGCCCGGCCTGGCCTGCGGTTGACCCGCCCGCTTCCAGCAAGTCGAGCGCGGCATGGATGGTGCTCCTGTCCGGCGCTGGCGTCGGGTCCAGCACCTGCCCGGCGCTGCCCGCATAGGTCACGATTGCCACCTCGTCTTCGGGCCGCAGCTGCCCCAGCAACAGACGGAAGGACTGCTTCAGGAGCGGCAGCTTGTCGGCCTCGTCCATCGACCCGGACGTGTCGATCAGGAAGACGAGGTTCAGCGGCGGCCGGTCCTCGATTTCGGGCAGTGCGCCCTGGATCGCGACCTGCACCAGCTTCGTGCCTGCGTTCCATGGCGTCGTACTGACCGACACGGTGGGCTGGAACGGCGCGTCCCCGTCCGGCGCAGGATGCGCGTAGGGGAAGTAGTTGATCATCTCTTCCACGCGCACGGCCTCGACGGGAGGCAGGTAGCCGTTCAGCAGTGACGACCGCACCACCGAGTACGACACGGTGTCCACGTCGATCGAGAAGGTCGAGACAGGGCTTTCCGCCGTCACCTTGACCTGGTTGTCGCCGGCACTGGCGAACTCTTCGGAGTTGCCTTCCAATGACGGCCACGAGGGCTCGACGATATGGCGTTCGAACCCGATCTCACCCATGGCGTACGGGGCGTCGTCGCTGTCCCCGGACGCGGTGGTCGGCGACAGCGCCTGAAGACGCCGCTCGGCAGACGCGCGGCCGGCTGAAGACCGCACTTCCGCGGTCGCGCCAGCCTGCGCTTGGTAGTCAAGCGCCGGTTCGGGTGTCACGGCCTCGCGGCTTGCGGAAATTGTCGGTGGATCCAGCGCGACACCAATGGACAGAAGCATGACTGCACCGAGCGCGACGATCGCGGTGCTCGTGGCCAGCGCCACGCGGTTGGACAGAAAGTTCAGCATCTTCCCCAGCTCCCTGGCAAGACCCGTTTCCGGGCGGTCAGGGGTTTGACGCAGGGCGTCCTTCGATCCTTGGAACCGTTCAAAGCTCTTCCGCGCGAGCGCAAGATTGGCGGCCTTTTTCGCGTCATCCGGCACGGGCGTTGCGGCGCGCATGACCGTCTTCAGTCTTTCAAGATCATCGTCGTTCATGTCCGATCCTCGGTCTCGCGCCGGGCGCGAATGATCTTCTTTGCCTCTGACACCCGCCAGCTGATCGTGCCTTCGGACACCCCCAGCACCTGTCCGGCGTCCGCATGCGTCAACTCGTCCAGCACCAGCGCGAGCGTGTCGCGCAGATCGTTCGGCAGGGCGCGCATCGCCTGTCTCAGCCACCTCGCATTTTCGGCCGCCTCGGCATCGGCCGCGCGGCGATCCAGCTCCCGGTCTCCCCATCCGACGGCGGCCTTCGCATGTGCGGCTGCACGGCGTCGGCGATCGTGGGCGGCGTTTACCGCGACCCGGTAAAGCCAGGTGGCAAACCGCGAGTCGCCCCGGAATCCGGCCAGTTTCGCAGGCAGCGCGGCGCAGATGTCCTGGGTCAGGTCCTCGGCCTCGGCGCGACTGCCGGTGAGGCGAAAGCAGAGCGCGAAGAGCGAGTCATAGCGCCGCTCCAGCAGCTTGGAAAATGCTGCCGCATCGCCGCCCGCCGCGGCAAGGGCAAGCTCTTCGTCGCTTGTGGCCATGTACATTACGGTTGTTTGACGCACGCCGAAGGTCAATCCTTGGAAAGGGCAAGGCGCCAGCGTTCGTCGACGCGGCCACCTTCCAGTTCCCGGCTGCATGCGCGCGCCCTCGACGTGAACGAATTCCTGTTCCCGGCAGGTCAGCGCCCGCTCCGCGCCCGTCAGCGACAGGTTCGCCGCCGCGATCGTTCCGGGACGTCGCCCGAGATGCCGTCAGCCAAGCCGCGATGCCGCCGCCTCGAAAGCGCTTTTCGTCACTTCCAGATCGTCGTCGTCGAGTGCAAGACAGCAATAGGTCTTGCCTGGGGGCCTGAACAGCCCATGGGCTCGGAGCGCCTCGTTCCAGGACGCCGCGCGGGCGTTGTCCGCTGCCTGAACGTCGCGATAGTTCCGGACATCCCGGTCGGTGAAGACAACGTCGAACAGGGGCGGCGCGCCGACAAGCCGATACGGAATGCCCGTCGGGTCGAGCGCGTCGCGGGCAAGTCCCATGACCGTCTTGCCGAGGTCTTCCAGGCGCTCGTACTGGCCGGGGCGCCGCAGGATCTCGAGGGTCTTGAGGCCCGCGACCGCCGCGATCGGGTTGCCGGAAAGCGTCCCGACCTGCATCAGCCAACCCTTCTGGCCCGCCAGGCTCCTGTCAAAGTGCTTCATGATTCCGGCCCGTCCCGCGATCGCGGCCAGGGGAAATCCGCCGCCGATGATCTTGCCCAGCGTCGCGATGTCGGGCGTGACGCCGTAAGTCTCCTGCGCGCCGCCATAGGCAAGCCGGAAGCCGGTGACGATTTCGTCGAAGATCAGGACGATCCCATGCTTGTCGGCTTCGTCCCTGAGAACCTGCAGGTATCCGGGATCCGGCGGAATGATGCGTTGCAGCGGCTCTACGATGATTCCAGCGACCCGGTCTCCCCATTCCGCCAGGAGCGAGCGAATGTAGTCCGGGTCGTTGAATGGCGCGATCAGCACGTCGGCGGCGACTACGGTCGGAATCCCGGCGCTGTCAGGCACGGCTTCCGGGAAGTTCACCAGTCTTTCAGGCGCAAGCGACATCTGCGCCTCGGCGCTCATGCCGTGATAGCCGCCTTCGAACTTGACGATCTTGTCGCGACCCGTGAAGGCGCGGGCCAGCCGCATGGCGTACATGTCCGCCTCGCCGCCCGTGGAGACGTACCGGATCTGCTCGGCGCAGGACAGGGCTCGGCAGATCTCTTCGGCAAGCTCGATGCCGGCGGCGTTGCTGGCAAAAAAGGTCTGGCCTCTGGGCAGCTGTTCCGCCACGACCTCCAGCACCTCCGGATGGCTGTGGCCGAGGATCAACGGACCGGAGCCGATCAGGTAGTCGACATACTCGTTGCCGTCCATGTCCCGGACACGCGCGCCCCGGCCCTCGTGGATGACGATCCCGGGGTCGAGGTTGCCGAAGCCCCCTGCCGGCAGCACGGCCTTCGCGCGCGCGACCCAGTCGGCCTGCGATGTGATCGTGGTCAATGTCCTCTCCAGAACAGGTTCAGGGTCGCCGAGGACGTCCGGGCCCGGCCCGCCCCCGAGACCCGGACATTCGGGAGGCGCGGTGCATCCTTATTCACGGCTTGGCGCTCCGCGGTCAAGGCACGGGCCGACAGGACCCGTGATGGCTGGCTTGGCGTGGTCAGTAGGGGCCGGGGACAATGGGGCTGCCATCGACGAACCGCTCGAAGCGGAACCGCGACAAGTCGTGGCCCGTCGGGCGGTCCAGCACGAGATCGGCGAGGACCCGTCCCACTCCGGGCCCGATCCCGAAGCCGTGCCCGCTCATGCCGGTCCCGATGAAAAGGCCAGGAAGCGATGGCACTTCGCAGATGTAGGGCACGGCATCGGGAGTCACGTCGATCATCCCCGCCCACGTTTCCGCGATTCCGGCCTCGTCCAGCCAGGGCGCCCGCTTGCGGAGATGCTTCATCAGGCGTCGCCGGCCCTCCCGTGACGGAGGCGGATCGAGCACGCGCATTCGCTCGAACGGCGTGACCTCGTCGGCACGCCAGCGCGTCCTGGAACCCCATGCACCCGGATGACCCGCGGGAGGCTTCGGCCTGAGGCGCAGGTTTCCGGCCGACTTCCACATCAGCTTCGCGAACTTGGCCAGGTCCCGGAACGAACGGGCACACACGTAGTGCTCGATGAGGTTCCCTGTTGTTACGGTATGGCCGCCATCCGCACGACGGCTCGTAGCGAATCCGGGCATGGAGACGTTCGGAAGCCCGCGGTCGGCCACGGGGTGGGTGCGGCCGACCGTGGAACGCACGATGAGCTGCGGCAGGTCGATTCCCGCGTTCCGCGCAAAGCAGGTGGACCAGGCACCGCCTGCCAGCACCACGCGGTCGGCCCGAACGGGCCCGCGTTCGGTGTGGACTCCGGAGACAGTCCCGGCCCTGGTCTCCAGCGTGCGCACGGCGCAGTCCTCCGTGATCGACACGCCGGCCTGCCGTGCCGCGCGCGCCAGCGCCGGTACCGCGACAAAGGGCTCCGCCCGCCCGTCGCTCGGGGTCAGCATCCCGCCGACCCACTGTCCTTCAAGTCCGGGACACGCATTCCGCGCTTCCGCTGGCGACAGCATCCGCGTGTCGAGCTGGTGCTCCCTGGCGAGATCATGCCATTCCTCGTACTTGGCGAGAGCGCGCTCGTCCTCAGCCAGATACGCCAGGCCGCATCCAGCGAACGCGAGGTCCCTCTCTCCGGTCTCAGTCGCGAGACGTCGCCAGATCCGGTTCGACTCCATCACGATGGGCAGTTCGTCCCGGTCCCGACCCTGCTGGCGGATCCAGCCCCAGTTGCGGCTCGACTGCTCGCCCGCAACCCGCCCCTTCTCGATCAGCGCGACCTTCGCGCCCTGCTGCCCGAGGAACCAGGCGGTCGATGTGCCGATTATCCCGGCGCCGATCACCACGACGTCGGCCGCCTCCGGAATCGGGTCGGCATGGATGATCGGCGTGGCTTCGGTGATCATCGGCATGCGGGACGTCTCCTGGCTGGCCGGCGGTGCGTGGGCCTGAACGAAGAATCGCGGTACGCGATCCGGCCAGGAAGGTCCGGGTCGTGGATCGCGCGCGAGGTGGGCCGCCGCTGGCGCTCACGGCACGTTGCCGCCTCTTTGCCGGGGTCGAGGCTCCGCGGTCGGGGCGCCCGTGCGGGCAACCGCGCTCTCGCCAGACAAGGCCGCTCGCGGCCTTGTCTTCGGAAAGGGCGTTCCTCACGAGCGTCGGTTGCCGGCATGAAGGCGTCCAGCCTGATCGGGTCGCTGTCGAGCGGCGTCGGCGCAAGGCCCTTCATCGCGGGCCGGTCTCCATGCGCATCGGCCGGGATGCAATGCGGGATCGAAATTGCCGATTCCGGACGCGGGCAGGACGGCACTTGGCCGCACCGCCCGGTCCGCCTGCAACGTGATCGTGGTCAAGTTCCTACTCCAATGTCAGGTCCGGGTCTCCGAGGATGTCCGGATCGGGCTCGACCCCGAGACCCGGGCCTTCGGGTGGCGCGATGCGTCCTCCTTCACGGCTCGGTGCCTTCGCGTCAAGGCGTGGTCCGACATAGCCCGAGAGATCGCACGTGTTCAGGAGGCGCGAGGGCGGCGTCGTGACCGCGAGGTGCAGGAGCGCGGCGGTGGCGATGTCCGATCCCCAAGTGTCCTCGATGCACATCCTGGCGCCCAAATGCAGGCAGAGGTCGCGGGCAGCGCGACAGGCCGAGATGCCGCCGAACTTGGAAAGCTTGAGCGCGACCGCGTCCATGCAGGCCCGCGCGTGTCCCTCGAGAAGGGTCTCCGTGTCAAAGGCCGCCTCGTCAAGCTTCATCGGAAGGCCGGTCGCATCGCGAACCCTGGCGCATTCGGCGATGGTACGGCACGGCTGCTCAAGCATGATGTCCAGGTCGCAAACCGCGCGGCCGACGCGCGTCGCTTCAAGCGACGTGGCGCCCATGTTCCAGTCACCGTAGACGAGCGGTCCGGGCCCGACGGCTTTCCGGACTTCGGTCAACCGCTCGACATCGGTCTGCCAGTCTCCCGAGGCGCCAAGCTTGACCTGGAACTGCCCGATGCCTTGCGCCCTGGCTTCGCGAGCGATGCGCGCCATTTCGTCCGGCGCGATGCAGGTGATGGAATGATAGAGCGGCATCGAGTCCGCCTGGCGTCCGCCAAGAACGCGGTAGAGGGGCAGGGCGGCAACTTTCGCCGTCAGATCCCAAAGCGCGATGTCGATCGCCGACTTCGCATAGGCGTGTCCCTGCAACCAGGCGTCGGCTTTCGACATGACGGCGTGCGGCCCGATCGGGTCGCTGCCGAGCAGGATCGGGGCAAGCTCGGCGATCGCTGGCTGAACGCCACGCGCGTAGGCCGGAAGGTAGCGGGGGATCGGGCAGACCTCTCCCCAGCCGGTGACGCCCGCGTCCGTGTCGAGCGCCAGGACCACGGTCTCCACCGTGTCGCAGGTCTTGCCGTCGGCCATGTGATACGCCTCGTGGCTCTTCAACGGCAGGTGCCAGAGACGAACGGCAGAGACTTTCACGGGTGTCCTCCTGTGGCCGCGCGAGGATCTCGCTGCCGCGAGCCGCTGCGGACGCAACCGTCGACGCCCGCATGACCGGGTGCCTGCCCGAGGACTGCAGAAAGGCGCGCGGTCATGACGATTCGTAGATTGCAACCGGGTCGCCGAGGGCCGCCTCGTCGGGATGAACGCCAAGACCCGGTGATTCGGGAAGATGCAGGTGACCGTCCCTGTTGCGTGGCCCCCGGCCCGGGGCAATGTCCTTCGCCAGCATGTCCTGGCAGGCCCAGACCGCCAACCGATGCGCGTCCGGCACCGTGGCGGCGAGGTGGAGCGCCTCGGCGTCTGCCAGCACCGATCCGCCGGTTGCCATGATGAACATGTCTATGCCGTGGGCAAGCGCGACGTCGCGCATGCGCGCTGCCTTGGTCAACCCTCCAACCCGGTTGAGCTTGATTCCGAACACTTCCGCAACGCCGTCGCGGGCTATGCGTGTGGCGTCCTGAAGTGTCACAAGGCTTTCGTCCACGCTTACCGGTGCGGAATGCAGCGAACGGATGGCAGCGATGTCGTCAAGGGTCTCGCAGGGCTGCTCGAACATGACGCGAAGATCCTCTGTCGCCTGCATCACGCGAAGAGCCTGTTGACGGGTCCAGCCTCGGTTCGCGTCGTAAAGGATGACTTCGTTCTGTCCACGGTGTGCTTCCACGTCGCGGATTCGAGCTATGTCCTGGTCGACGTCACCGCCGATCTTGACGGAATGGGCCACGTAGCCGCGCCCGCGATAGCGGTTCATGACGTCGCGCGTGTCTTCGACCGTCTTGGCGCCGACCGAAGAGGCGATGGGCGCGGGCGTGCGGGAGCCGCCTCCCATGAGGTCAGAGATCGGCATGTCGGCGGCCTGGCCTGCGATGTCCCAGCAGGCCATGTCGACGGGAGCCTTGGCGTGGAGATGCCCAGGAAGCGCGAGGTCCATGGCACGTTCCACATCCAGCACCATCCGTGGATCGAGGTTCAGGACAAAGGGAGCCATGGTCTCGATGCCAGCCCTGATGCCGGGGCCATGCGCGGCAACGTAGGTGTGGCCCCATGGCGTTCCCTCTCCCCATCCGGACAGGCCAGAGTCAGTGTCGATCCTGACAAACGTTGCGTCGAGGACCTCGAACTTGAGCCGTCCGCCCGAGAGCCAGTACGGATGCTCGAGCGGAAGGTCGACCTTGTGGACCGCGATGCGCGTGATCTTCATGGACCGGGAGTTCCTGCCTGTTCCGTGCGGTCAGGGGCATGCGCCAAGTTCGCCTGAAACTCGAACGGCGCGCAATCGCCATGGAGGGAAACGCAGCCGCCGTCCCCTGCGCCCGTCCTTGGGGCACCCGTGCCGAGGATGTCCTCCGCCGCGTGGATCATGGAGTCACGACAATGTTGCCGACATGCTTCTTGGCGATGAATGCGGCCTGTGCCGCATGAAGTTCCTCAAGCGGCCAGGTTGCGGCGAGGTTCGGCCTGACCTTGCCCGCATCGATCAGCCGGACAAGTTCCGGCATCACGTCTTCGCCGATCACCGTTGACCCGGTGAATGTCAGGTCGTTGAGATAGAACGTCCTGAGGTCGAACTCCACTATCGGTCCGGCAATTGCGCCCGAGCATGTGTAGCGGCCACCCCGCTCGAGGATGTCGATGAGGGAGGGCCATGTCGGGCCGCCGACGATGTCGGCAACGACGCTGACGGTCTCGTCGCCGAGGGCGGAGCGGAGGTCTCCCGGGTCGCGAGGCAGGATGCGGTCGGCGCCCAGGGCTGCGACCTCGGCATGCTTGGCCTCGGAAGCCATGGCAACGACCCTGGCGCCCCGGATCCTTGCGAGCTGGACAAGGGCACCGCCGACGCCTCCGGACGCACCCGTGACGAGAACCGTGTCCGAGGCCTCGACCCGTGCACGTTGCAGCATTCCGAGCGCGGTGGAATACGAGCAGGAAAACGTGGCAAGCTCCGGACTCGTCATCTCGGACCGGACGGTCAGGGCGTTCCGTGACGGAACGGTCGTGTATTCCGCGAACCCGCCGTCGCGTTCCGAGCCAAGATACCCGACCTTGTTCCTGTTTCCGGGATCCTCGGGGTCGCGAATCCAGTTGTCGGTGATCACGCGTGCGCCGATGCGGGCAGGCTCCACGCCGTCCCCGACAGCCACGATCTCGCCGCAGACATCGGCGCCCTGGATGCGAGGAAACGTGATCTGCGCGCCGCCCCAGCTGGGATCGTCCTGTCCCGCGACATCGAATCCGTCGCCGGTCGTGCGCTCGGTGACAGCCTTCGAGTACCAGCCGGAGCGCGTGTTGACGTCAGTGTTGTTCAGGCCGCATGCACCGACCTTGATCAGCACCTCTCCGGGGGCCGGGTCAGGTCGTGGCCAGTCGGCATGAAGGACCATCCGGTCCATTCCGCCATGGCCGAGGGTGACCATTGCTTTCATCGATTCGGGCATGGCCGTGAGAATCCGTTCCTGACACGTCTGAATTTGCTCGACAGGCTAATCGCACGATTTTACGATCGTCAATGACGCATGGCATCAACGCATCATCCGAGGCGCATTTGGAGCTTGCTTGCGAACGGACGGACTGGCGTCCAGGAGGCGGAATGCCGTGCACCACCCTTCAAGGTCGGGCGAGCCCGTCACCGCGTCCATCAGCCGGGGAACTGCATCAATGACTGATCCGGTTCGTTCGCTCGCGGCCCGCTACTACACCGACCCGGCCGTCTTCGAGGCGGAAATGGGCGGGTTGCTGTCCCGGACCTGGCAGTTCGCATGCCACGCAAGCGCGCTTCGCAATGGCGGCGACTACGTGACCTTCGAGATCGCGGGCGAGAGCCTGTTTGCGATCAAGGGCAGGGACGGCGTCATCCGAACCTTCTACAATGTCTGCCAGCATCGTGCGCACCAGCTCGTCAGCGGGACCGGGACGAAGCGGCTCCTGGTCTGTCCGTATCACTCTTGGACATACGAATTGACGGGCGAATTGCGCTCCGGACCGAACATCGGGGTGGTCGAGGGATTCGACAGATCGAAGGTCTGCCTGACCGAAGTCAGGACCGAAGTGTTTCTTGGCCTTGTCTTCGTCAACCTGGATCCGAAGGCAAGCCCCATGGACGACTGGTTTCCTGGCGTTCAGGACGAGTTGCGGACCTGGGTGCCGGACTGGGAGCGCCTCCAGCCGATTCGATGGATCGAGATCCCGGAAAGCTGCAACTGGAAGGTGTCGGTAGAGAACTATTCCGAATGCTACCATTGCAGCCTCAACCACCCGACATTCGCGACCGGCGTTGTCAAGGCCGAGACCTATGACATACAGCCGCAGGGCTACTGCCTGCGCCACACGACCGAGTGCCAGAACCTCGATGACATGACCTACCAAATCGATCGGTCCCGCGCTCACGCGGAGGAGTATTCAAGCTGGTTTCTCTGGCCTGCGTTCAGCTTCCAGGCCTATCCTGGAAACGTGCTCAACACATATCACTGGCGTCCGCTCGACGTGGACCGGGTCGTGGTCTGGCGCGGGTGGTACGCGGTTGACGGCGAGGAGAGCGACGTGATTCTCGATCTTGCCCGACAGGACAGGGAGACGACGGTCGAGGAGGACGTTCACCTTGTCGAGTCCGTGCAGCGAGGCCTTCGGTCGCGCGGCTATGCACCGGGACCGCTGGTGATCGATCCGAAATGCGGCGTGAACTCCGAGCACTCGGTCATGCACCTGCAGAGGTGGATGCGCGAGGCCGTGGATGTCTAGCGCCGCCCCTGTGCCTCCAGTGTCGAGGACGCATGCCGGTCCGGCGCCGAGGGTCGGGTTCGTGGCGTGCAGTGACCTCCATGGGGCCATGACATGACCGTGTTGACCGGGCGTTGCCTGTGTGGCCGGGTCGCGTGGTCCTCACCGGGGCCGGTCACGCGCAGCCTGGTCTGCCACTGCGAGGACTGCCGACGCGCGACTTCGTCGCCCTTCACCGCCTTTGTCGGGCTCGCGCCCGAGTCCGTTGCCTGGACGGGAGACGTCAATCACTTCGAGAGCTCTCGGGGCACGTGGCGCGGGTTCTGCCGGAACTGTGGCACCCGGCTGTATTTCCGGTCCGAGAAATGGCCAGGCGAAATCCACATCCATGCCGCGACGCTGGATGAAGGCATGGACTACCGGCCGACCGCGCAGGTCGTGCTGCGTTCCCGCGCGTCCTGGCTTGAAGACCTGCACGCCTTGCCTGGTTGCCAGGACTTCGACGCGCCGCCAAGGGATTCCGGGCCGTGAAGATGCCCGAGACATGGCAGGCAGAGCACAAGCTCTTCCCGCACCAGGTGGGCTTCACTTGCCCGCCCTTCGACTACGACGCCGCGCCGTCGGATTTCCTCCGGATGGCCCCGGACACCGTGGGCGTCCACGGCTGGATGCTCCATGTGCCCGACTACGCCCACGGCCTTGACCAGCGGAAGGCCAGTTTTGGCATGATGGACGACTTCTGCCACTGCATGGCCAGGAACGGTGCCGACGTCGCGGCGCAGGTCGGATCGAACTGGGTTCACGCGTCAGGTCTTGGCGTCGACGGCATCCGCGACCATTGCAGTTCCCTGTCCGACAGGCACGGCCTCGCGTTTCACATGGCGGGCTATGCAATGGTGGAGGCCCTGCGCGCACTCAATGTCGAAAAGGTCGCGTTGAACGCCGCCTACCACTGGCCGGAATGGTGGCAGGGAACGAGGGATTTCCTGGGGGAGGCGGGCTTCGACGTGCTCTGGGCCGGCAACTTCCGCGACCAGGGCTGGTTCGAGAGCCAGGAAGAGATCAATGCCTGCCGATGGGTCTTTGACGGCGATCTGGCATTCAGGAGCTTCGAGCATGTCGCCGAACGGGCGCCGGCTGCGGACGCGTACCTGATCAACGGCATGTGCAATTTCCGGTCCGGACCCAACGGGCTGCCGCAGAGGCCGGCGCACCTGGCACGAGAACTGGAAGCACGACTTGGAAAGCCCGTCGTCGGGCACGACACGGCGCTGTACTGGCGCGTCTTCAAGACATTGGGGCTCGCCCCGGTGACGCCACAGGGCCGGTTGCTGGAGAGCCTGCGTGACTGAACCTGCCGGCAAGGCCATTGCGGCGGCGATGGCGGCCTGCGGGATGCCGGCGGAAACATCGGCCGACCCGGTCCCGATCATTCCCCCGTGCCTGGAGCGGGATTGCCATGCATAGGATCCTGGCCCTCTGGGCCGTGCCCCGGTCGACGTCGACCGCCTTTGAGTGGATGATGCGCCAGCGCGGCGACTTTGACTGCCTCCACGAACCGTTCGGCGAGGCATGGTACCAGGGCGAAGCGCCGCTCTGGCATCGGTTCGAGCCGGGAGCGAAGACCACCCCGGGGCTCACGCTTGAGAGCGCCTGGGAGGACATCCAGGCGCGCGCGGAGAGGGGTCCGGTGTTTCTCAAGGACTTCCCCCACTACATCAGCCACATGTGGAACCCCGAGTTTCTGTCCCGATTCACGCATGCATTTCTCATACGCGATCCCGCGAAGACCATTACGTCGCTCTTCGACAAGTGGCCTGACGTCCACGAAGGCGAAGTCGGCTTTCCTGAATTGCGTGCGCTCTACGATCTGGTGAGTGCGCTCGAGGGCAGGGCGCCTCCGGTCATTGACAGCGACGATCTTCTGGAACGCCCGGCGGAAATGGTCAGGGCCTTCTGCAATGCGGTCGGAATTCCCTTCGTGCCGGAAGCGCTTTCCTGGGAGGCGGGGGGGAACCCGTCGGCGCACAGCTGGTGGGATGGCGGCTCGTTTCACGCCAACCTCGCGCGCTCGACGGGACTGGCGCCCCAGCTGAGGAATTACGTGGACCTGAATGACACGCCGCCGCGCGTCCAGCAGATCCATCGCCGGATGAAGCCGCACTACGACCGGCTTCATGCCCATCGGCTGACCCCCTGACCAGGGGGGCATCATGGCGATGGCGCGAGAAGGCACATGGCCAGGGTCGCGTTGAGGCGCGTTCCTGGCCACGCGGGTTTTGCCGGGCGTTGCGATTGCGGGAATGGCAGTGCAAGAATTGGGCTCCGAACGGGTTTCGGTCACGGGAGTCGAAAGCCGGGCGGGAGGACAAGGGTCGGGAAACGTCCGGGTCATCGAACTTGGGCTTTTGTGAAGTTCACCGGATCGGGAGGTCAGGATGGGAACATTTGACGAGGAACTGTTCGAGGCAGGGCTGAACCGGAGAAAGGCGACGCTCGGCACGGAATACGTTGAGAGGAACCTTGCGGCGGCAGACGACTTCACCCGTCCGTTCCAGGAGGCGATGACCGCATGGTGTTGGGGATTCGGCTGGGGTGACGACACGATCGATGCCAAGACGCGCAGCATGATGAACCTGTCGATGATCGGTGCGCTGGGAAAGATGCATGAGTGGGAAGTTCACTGTCGGGGCGCATTGAACAACGGCGTGTCGGTTGAGGAAATTCGCGCGATCATTCATGTCATCGGAATCTATTGTGGCGTACCGCAGGCACTTGACTGCTTTCGCGTCGCACGCAAGGTGTTGCAGGAGGCGGGGCATCTTCCGGACAACGAGCCCTGAACTTCTGGACTCGACGTCCTGCAAGAGTCGCAGACCGGATTCGGAATACGTGAGTTTTTGGGCATAAGAACCTGAAACACTTTAGCTTTCGGCAATCAGTCTCTATTTCCGGAGTTCCGGTGAGTCGGCTGGCGCCTTCTTCGACCATCGTTCATGCGGCGCATGGGCCGACTTGCATCCTGACCGCCACGTGCCCGATCATGAGTGCCGCATGCAGGCGACCGGACGGGACCAATGCGATCGGTTCCGGTTGAGGTTGCGGACCGGGAGTTCGCGAAGTTGATCAAGAGAGTCGAGTGGGCGAAGCATCCATGTTCAGCCGGTGCCGACGCCCCAATTCCGGAAAGGAGCCCGGTGGCAATTCCTTACCGTTCAAGGCGAGCAGGTGTGCAGGCGTGCGGAGGCCGGTTCGCACCCTCGTAGCGAAATCCTGAATCTGGTGCTTCGATTCCAATACGTCCGACCCGGTGTCCGTTATCGAATTCTCTTCAAATGGGTCTTGGACGAGGAATGGCCTCTGGAGTGTCCGGCTTGCAATGGCAAGGCATTTCTGGCTCAGGGCAATCGCGTTTGCTAAATCTTGTGTACTTGACGGAGAATCTTACAACACTTGACGGAGGATCCTGCGACACTTGACGGCGAATCCTGCCGCACTTGACGGCGGCGATCCGCGCGAAGCGCGCTGTCTCTCTTCGTGTTGATGCCTGAGCTGATTCTCCTCTTGCTGGTGTTGCCAGGCTGGCCGGAGGCCAGCCCCTTGCGAGCGTAAGCGAGCCATCCTTGGCATTCAAGTCTGGAACGCGGCGGCTCGCCCCCCATATGGCAAGGCCGCCGCGCG
>JAPPCV010000030.1 GCA_028824715.1 Boseongicola sp.
TTGTTTTCCAACAGCGAATCACGCAGTCACGAAAAAGCCAAGGGGGACTCTTCAGAGAACTCCTTCAAACGCGATTGCCCTGGGCGAGAAAGTGGGGTTGGCCGGCATATGCGCGCCTGCGCGAAGAGACGCAGATCCCTGTCCGGCATCCATCGTCTTCTCCGGGCCCGGATCCCATGCCTTCAGGCGCAGCCTGCAAGGTCCGCCGACGCTTCTGTGAACACGCTTCGCGAGTCCGATTGCCGGTCGCACCGTTCATGGATCATTTCACGACTCCCGACCTGTCAGACCGGTCGGTCAGCCCTGCCGCCCTGGCCCTGCCTGGCATGGCAACCCGGCTCTCGTCGCTCTCCCTCGGGCAAGCGGCTTCTCTTTCCCACGCAGCCTTTTCCGAAGGCAGGCAATGGCAGCAGGATCGGACCCATGGTCGATCCAAGGGCATCGCGCCGGATCCCTGGTGGCCGCCATGAACCGGCTGGTGAGACAACATATCGCATCCCGATCCGGGAGGCGAACGGGCAAGGCACTGAAATCGCGTGATTTTTCAGACGGCCCCATTGCCTGCAGATGGTCCTTCGCGCTGGATGTCGAAGTTGGGCTAAGCTATGAATGCTTGTGGAGCGGGAGCCCGACCATATCGTTGTGCAGCAAGATGTGACCAGGACGTCCAGAGAAAGCGACCAATCTGAAATCACCGAAAGCAGTGCACGGTTGCTGTCGCTGTTTCGGCGCGTGATTGTTGCCGCTGTCCGAGCGCAAGCTCGCAACGGTCGTTCAGCCACGGATTTCGAACTTCCCCTGGTGGATGCCGAAACTCTGCCGAAGGCATGCGGGTCGTTCCGGGCGCAGGCACTGTCGAACCCGGAACGGTCCTTGCACACCCAACTGCATGGGGGTTCCAGGATTGCTGCCGCATTTCGGTCGCTTCGCGACCCGTCGTCCGCGGCGGATCTGGACGTGACGGGCGGTCGGTCTTCTGACCCGTCGTGGTCTGGCGGATCGACGTTCTGCGTCTGCCGAGACGTGTGCCTCGTGTCCGAGGAGGCCGCCAACGCCCTTTTGGATCGGATGTCCGATGACCGGAAGGATCAGCTCAAGGCGAGCTTCTGCATGCGCAGGATGATGAGCGCTCTTTCGCCGTCGAGCTTCCTTGCCACCATCGCGGCCGCACGAAGACGCACGTTGGAGAGTCGGGATACGTGCCATTTGGAAAGGCTTGAAAGCACGCTTGACGATCTGGAACACGCAGACGGACGAATTCAACTGGCGACTGGTGGCACAGGCGCGATTCAGGATGGGACAGATCTGGCGACAACAGAACGCGATGTCGCATTCGAAAGCCAGCCAATGCAGCTCATTCAATTCGCACCTAGAACGGAAGTGCAATGCTCTTTCGCGATCTTGTTCGTGGCAGCCTGCATTGCATTGCATTGCGTTTTTGTCAAAAGGCCGAAGAACGGCCCAATTCGACTTTTGTTGAGTCGCGGCCACGCAGTCTTTGTCGTGTCCTGGGGCAGCGCTACAAGGAACCTCTCCGAGAATAATACCTCGGACTGCATGGTCTTGGGTGCCGTTTCCGCACCGAATGGAATTCCTGAGATCAAGAGCGCGGGCAGGGCAAGAGCCTTCGGCCACTGCATTGGCAGCATTCCTGGTGCGAACAATCCGTCAACGGGATGGCGAAAGTCCGGGTACCGCACTGCCACGAACTGTCCGATGCGTCCCAACGAGTTCCTCGAGAGCGTGGAACGCCACGAAGGCTCCTCCTGGACGCATTGGGCAAAGTGGCGTGAGCCACAAGAGGGACCCAGAGCGCCGACGGGCGCGCAGCAGCCAATGTGCAAGAGGACTTCATGACAAGCAGAATGCCAGCGATCATCCTTCTTGGCCCTCCGGGAGCGGGGAAGGGAACCCAAGCCAAGAAACTGGAGGATCGCTTCGGCCTCGTACAGTTATCTACCGGCGACCTCCTGAGAGACGCGGTTGCCAGGCAGTCGGACGCGGGAAAGGCAGCGCAGGCTGTCATGGAGGCCGGTGAACTCGTGGGCGATGACATCGTGATCGCGATTCTGAACGAGCGCATCTCGGCTCCAGATTGCCTGGCAGGCGTGATTCTGGACGGATTTCCAAGGACGACCCTGCAAGCGGAGGCGCTTGATGCGCTTCTGCGCGAACGAGGGGACCGGGTCGACTGTGCCATTAGTCTGGAAGTCGATGACGAGGCGATGATTGACCGGATTTCCGGCCGCTACACTTGTGACCGATGTGGTGAGGGTTACCACGAAAGGTACAAGCGACCTTTGAAGGACGGCGCATGCGACAAGTGCGGATGCCAGAAGTTCAGGCGTCGTGCAGACGACAATGCCGACACTGTACGTCGCAGGTTGGTGGCGTATCACGCCGAAACTGCTGATCTTGTCGAGCATTATGACGAAATGGGCGTGCTGGCTCACGTCGATGCCATGCAGGATATTGACAGTGTGCAGGGGTTGCTCCGCGACCTCGTTCAACCGTTGGTGACCGAGGCATTGGGCACCAGAGAAGCAATGGATGTGAGTGCGTGATCGGAATAGAGCCCCTTAATTGCCAGTGAGGCATTCCAGGATCGCGCGAACGAGGGAATCGTCCAAAGAAAGGAGAGTAAAGTGTCAGAAGCAGTCGAGAAGGCGCGGGTCTTCGCACCGTCGGATGAGTTCGTTGCTTCCGCCCATGTAGACTTGGAGAACTACGAGAAAAGGCACGCCGCTTCCATCGACGATCCTGACGAATTCTGGGCAAAAGAAAGCCAAAGGCTGGATTGGATAAGGCCGTTTTCAAGAGTCAAGAATACTAGCTTCAAGCTGGGGAGCATTGACATTCGCTGGTTTGAGGACGGAACGCTAAACGTTGCGGCAAATTGCATTGATCGGCACCTGGTTCACAGGGCGAACCAAACGGCCATTGTCTGGGAGCCCGACGACCCAGGGGATGAAGCACGGCACATCTCCTACAAGGAATTGCAGGAAGAAGTTTGCCGCTTCGCCAATGTCCTCAAGTCCTTGAACGTCGAAAAGGGCGACCGCGTCGTAATCTACCTCCCGATGATCCCGGAAGCGGCATTTGCCATGCTGGCATGTGCCAGAATCGGAGCCATTCACTCGATCGTATTTGCCGGATTCTCGCCCGACGCGCTGGCGGCCAGAATCAATGGCTGTGGAGCAAAGCTAGTCATCACGGCCGATGAGGCTCCCCGAGGAGGTCGCCGGACAGCTCTGAAATCAAACGCAGACATGGCCTTCGGCACTGTTGATGTCGAGGCAAGGATGCTCGTTGTGCGCCGCACCGGCGGAAGTGTCGAGATGTCCGATGGACGGGACTTTTGGCTTCATGAACTGGCTGCGGGCGTGTCTGACGATTGCCCGATCGCGGAAATGTCCGCGGAGGATCCGCTCTTCATTCTCTACACGTCAGGTTCGACGGGTCAGCCGAAAGGGGTCGTGCATACAACTGGCGGGTATCTCCTTTATGCGGCAATGACTCACGAGATCACTTTTGACTACCACGAAGGCGACGTTTACTGGTGCACGGCTGATGTCGGCTGGGTGACTGGTCACAGCTACATCGTTTACGGGCCGCTGGCTAACGGAGCCACGACCCTGATGTTCGAAGGCGTGCCGACATATCCGGATGCCTCCCGATTTTGGCAGGTTTGCGAAAAGCATGGCGTAAACCAGTTCTATACGGCACCGACGGCAATCCGCGCGTTGATGGGCCAAGGTGCAGAGTTTGTCGAGAAATGTGATCTCTCAAGCCTCAAGGTCTTGGGTACGGTCGGCGAGCCCATCAATCCCGAGGCTTGGGAATGGTACTACAACGTCGTCGGGAAAAGCCGTTGTCCGATTGTCGACACCTGGTGGCAAACGGAAACCGGCGGTCACTTGATGACGCCATTGCCTGGGGCGCACGCGACGAAACCCGGTGCAGCAAAGACCCCGTTCTTCGGGATCAAGCCCGTCGTTCTTGATCCGACCTCCGGTGAGGAGATCGAGGGCAACGGCGTCGAAGGCGTCCTCTGCATTGCGGACAGCTGGCCAGGGCAGATGCGGACGGTTTGGGGCGATCACGAGCGGTTCGAGAAGACTTACTTTTCTGACTACACGGGCTACTATTTCACGGGGGACGGGTGTCGCCGAGACGACGATGGCGACTACTGGATCACTGGTCGCGTCGACGACGTCATCAACGTTTCCGGGCATCGCATGGGAACAGCCGAGGTTGAGAGTGCGCTTGTTGCCCATGAGAAGGTGGCCGAAGCTGCCGTCGTCGGCTTTCCTCACGAGATCAAGGGCCAGGGAATCTACTGCTACGTCACATTGATGAGTGGCGAAGCGCCAAGCGAGGGTCTTCGGAAGGAGTTGCGAGCCTGGGTTCGCACCGAGATTGGCCCGATCGCGTCCCCGGACCTCATTCAGTGGGCGGCGGGCCTTCCAAAGACACGTTCGGGGAAGATCATGCGTCGGATACTGAGGAAAATTGCGGAGGACGATTTCGGGTCGCTGGGCGACACGTCGACACTCGCTGATCCATCCGTAGTTGACGACTTGATTGCCAATCGCATGAACCGAAGCAGCTGATCATGCCCGGGGATTCGACGGTTGGCATCACACGGACCCTTGACCGGATCGACACGTCAACGATCCGGTAGGGCAAGGAGGAAGGACCTCAAACGGTCCGCAATGGGAACCAGAAAAGGAGGAAACCCATGTCTGAAGAGATCGCAAGCAACAGATATTGGCGATCAAACATTCGCCTCATCCAGGTCAGCCTCGTCATCTGGGCGTTGGTTTCGTTTGGATTTGGAATTGTGCTTCGTCCCACGATTTCGAGCATTCCGGTTGGCGGAACCGACCTCGGGTTCTGGTTCGCTCAGCAAGGATCAATCCTGGTCTTCCTGGCCCTGATCTTCTTCTACGCTTGGCGAATGAACAGGCTTGATCGTGAACACGGCGTAGACGAGTAGGAGGCGGAGTTCATGAGCCAATTTGTCATCAATCTGCTGTTTGTGGGCGCGTCTTTCGCGCTTTACATCGGCATCGCGATCTGGGCACGTGCCGGATCCACTTCGGAATTCTACGCTGCGGGACGCGGCGTTCACCCCGTCACCAACGGGATGGCAACAGCGGCCGACTGGATGTCGGCGGCGTCGTTCATTTCAATGGCGGGCCTGATCGCCTTTGTAGGCTACGACAACTCCACGTTCCTGATGGGTTGGACTGGAGGATACGTGCTTCTGGCGCTGATGCTTGCGCCGTATCTGCGAAAGTTCGGCAAGTTCACGGTGTCCGAGTTCATCGGCGAGCGATTCTACTCCTCTACCGCACGACTGGTCGCCGTCGTCTGCCTGATTGTCGCCTCGGTGACCTACGTGATCGGTCAGATGACCGGCGTCGGCGTGGCTTTCGGCCGGTTCCTGGAGGTGTCCAACACGACCGGTCTGCTGATCGGTGCCGCTGTTGTCTTCGCCTACGCGGTGTTCGGCGGCATGAAGGGGGTGACCTATACGCAGGTCGCTCAGTATTGCGTGCTGATCCTCGCCTACACGATCCCGGCGATCTTCATCTCGCTGCAACTGACCGGAAACCCCGTCCCGGGACTGGGTCTCTTCGGCACCCACGAAGCGAGCGGCGAACCCCTGCTGCAAAAGCTGGACCAGATCGTCACGGATCTGGGTTTCCGGGAGTATACCGCCCATCACGGCGATACATTCAACATGATGCTCTTCACGCTTTCGCTGATGATTGGCACGGCGGGGCTGCCGCACGTGATCATGCGGTTCTTCACGGTGCCCAAGGTCTCTGACGCCCGTTGGTCTGCAGGTTGGACGCTCGTCTTCATCGCGCTTCTTTACCTGACCGCTCCGGCGGTTGGCGGCATGGCGCGACTGAACATTACCGAACAGTTCTGGCCGAACGGCACTGACGGTGAAGCCGTGGCTGTCGAGACGATCGAAACGGACCCGGATTACAACTGGATGCTCACCTGGCAGAAGACCGGCCTCCTCGATTGGGAAGACAAGAACGGCGATGGCAGGATCCAGTATTACAACGATGGTTCCGAGGCGATGGCCGAACGCGCGGCGGCCAGTGGTTGGGAAGGCAACGAGTTGACCAGGTTCAACCGCGACATCCTTGTGCTGGCCAATCCCGAGATCGCCAACCTTCCCGGATGGGTGATCGGTCTCGTCGCGGCGGGCGGCTTGGCGGCGGCTCTGTCGACGGCTGCGGGTTTGCTGCTGGCGATCTCGTCAGCGGTGAGCCATGACCTGATCAAGGGCCAGATCAACCCAAGGATCTCGGAGAAGGGCGAGCTTCTGTCGGCGCGGATCGCCATGGCGGTGGCGATCGTCGTGGCCACGTACCTGGGCCTGAATCCACCAGGCTTCGCGGCGCAAACCGTGGCCTTGGCCTTCGGCCTTGCGGCAGCCTCGATTTTCCCGGCGCTCATGATGGGAATCTTCTCAAAGAAGATAAACAACCACGGCGCGGTTGCCGGCATGCTTGCGGGGCTGGCGGTCACACTGATCTACATCTTCCTGCACAAGGGCTGGTTCTTCATCCCGGGCACGAACAGCTTCACGGATGCGGATCCACTGCTCGGAACGATCAAGTCCACTTCCTTCGGCGCGATCGGTGCCGCAATCAACTTTGCGGTCGCATATTTGGTTGCGGGCATGACCAGGGAGCCACCGCTGGAGATCAAGGACCTGGTCGAAAGCGTGCGCGTTCCCCGTGGCGCGGGTGCGGCACAAGCCGGCCACTAAAGCGAGTTCGGCCCGGGCGCCGCGTGTGCCCGGGCCGGTTTGCGTATCCGTTTCACCGGTTGTAGGCTTACTGGTCGACAATTGAGACCTCACCAAGAATGCCGGATCCGGACGAAAATACGCCCTTGCATGAGCAATTTGTGCAGGTCGCACCCTTCGATCTCCTGGACGAAGCCGAGGGGGCAGCGCTAGCGGGTGCAATCCAGCGGGTCGCAATCGGCGCTGGAGAGGTGATCTTCGAAGAAGGTGCACCGCTGGACAGCCTCTACATAGTCGAGAGTGGCAGCGTCGAAATCCGCACTCTGGGTGACGACGTCGTGTCGCACCGGGGTCCGGGCGACGTGATGGGCGAACGCGGCCTGTTGCGTGAAGGCCGGGCCATGCTGACAGCGCGCACGATCGAGCCAACAACGCTCTTGCTGCTCGAAGGCGCCCGGTTTCGCGACCTCGTCGATCGAATTCCTGAGGTTCGGCGCTGGTTCCGGCGTTCTGTGCCGACCGAGCCCGGAGAAGATGATGGCCCATATGCTGCGGGCCTCACGGCACTCCAGGTAAGCGACCTGATGGCGCGGAATCCAGTAACTTGCCCTGCAAGCCTGACGGCAACCGAGGTGGCGCGGATGATGCGGGATCGGGAAATAAGCTCTGTTCTCGTGACCAGGGACGACCGGCTTTCCGGCATTGTCACCGTGCATGATCTGACGAACAAGGTGCTGGCGGAGGGATTGGACGGCAACCGGCCCGTCAAGGGCATCATGACACCTCGGCCGCGGACGATCTCTCCGGATTCCACCGGTTTGGATGCGCTGGTCGAGATGGCGCGGCACCGCATAAATCACTTGCCCGTGGCAGACCGCAGGGGCCGGCTGATAGGGGTAGTCAGCAAGACTGATCTCATCCGGCAGCATGCCTCAACGGCCAGCCGCATGGTTGCAGACCTCGTCGCAGCCGAAAGTGCCACCGAGATGATGAGGGTCATGGAGCGGTTGCCGGACTTGCTGACACATCTCGTGGCCGCGGGTGCAATGCCTCATGCGATCGGTCGCAGGATCACGGATCTGGCCGACGCGATCACGCGGCGCCTGCTGGACCTGGCCGAGGCCGAACTGGGACCGCCACCTGTCCCGTACCTTTGGTCGGCTTGCGGAAGTCAAGGACGACGCGAGCAAGGCGGTGTGTCAGACCAGGACAATTGCCTGATCTTGGACGACTCGGCTTCGGAGACAGACGATGCCTACTTCGCGAAGCTGGCGCAGTTCGTGTCTGACGGGTTGAACGCCGTGGGCTACGTCTATTGCCCCGGAGACATGATGGCGACGAATCCGCGCTGGCGGCAGCCGCGACGGATCTGGCAGCGCTACTTTTCGGATTGGGTGGCCGAGCCCGACACCGAGGCGCAAATGTTGGCTTCCGTCATGTTTGACCTGAGACCGATCGCGGGAGAGACCGACTTGTTCCGCAACCTTCAGCGCAAGACGCTCGAGATGGCGCGGAAGAACTCGATCTTCCTGACACACATGATCGCCAACTCGCTCAAGCACACGCCTCCCCTCAGCCTGTTTCGCGGATTTGCGTTGATCCGGTCGGGAGTGCACAAAGACACGGTGGACATGAAGATGTCTGGCTTGGTGCCGATCACCGATCTTGGCCGTCTCTACGCATTGTCGGGGGGCATCGAGGCCGTCAACACACGCGAGCGGATCATTGCCGCTGGGCAGGCAGGCGTGATTTCCCAGTCCGGGGCCCGCGACCTGACGGACGCCTTCGACCTGATCTCCGAGTTTCGCCTGAAGCACCAGGCGGCCCGTATCGCTGATGGCCTTAGGCCCGACAATTTCCTGCCTCCCGGCCAATTGTCCGAACTCGACCGAAGCCACCTCCGGGATGCGTTCCTGGTGGTCAAGACAATGCAATCGGCGGTGGGCCAAAGCCGGATCGGCATGGTCTGAAGCGATGTTCGTGGAACTCATAGCGACATTTGTTGCTGGATTGGGCGCGGCAGGGGTGGTCCTGCTGATAAACCTCGCGACTCGTGACCTGTTGCCCAGATGGGCGATGCCGGCGGCTGCCGGCGCGGGGATGATCGGACTGGCTGTTGCCCTGGAAATGACCTGGGCATCGCGCACAATTGAGGGCTTGCCTCAAGGTGTCGCCGTGGCCGATACTGTGTCTGAAAGCGCCTGGTACCGGCCGTGGACCTATCTCTGGCCTCAGACTACTCGAATAATGGCGATTGACACCGACACGGTGCGCAAGAACGAGGCAGCACCCGACACCCGGTTGATCGAGGTCTATTTGCTTGCGCGTTGGCAGCCAACCCAGCGCGTACCGCAATTGATAGACTGCGCTACAGGTGCACGTGCCGATGTAACCGACATAACTCTCGCCGACCCGGCCGCAGCAAACTGGCGTCCAGTTACAGCAGCCGGTGATATCGTCAGGCTGGCCTGCGGGGAGTAATGCGATGGGGAATGGCAACAAAAAGGTCCTGCTTGTCGAGGACGAAGACAATATCGCATTTGCGCTCGGTTTCCTGATAGAGCGCCAAGGGTTCACCATGTCGCGGGTTTCGAGCGGGCCAGATGCCCTGGAAGCGATAATGGCAGACATTCCCGATCTCGTCGTGCTCGACGTCCAGCTACCCGGTCACTCCGGTTACGAAGTGCTGCAAGCGCTTCGCGAAGATGCGCGATTTCGCGCAGTCAAGGTTCTGATGATGAGCGCCTCTGGCGGCGAGGTCGTTCGCAAGAAGTGCCTCGCGCTCGGGGCAAATCTTTTCATGATGAAGCCGTTCTCGAACGTGGATCTGACAAAGGAGATCAGCAAGTTGCTAGGCGAGGACATGGATGGCTAGCCAGCTGGGTCTGCGGACTCGGTTCGCGCTGCTCTTTGCAGCGTTGGCGCTTTGTGGCTTGGCAATTGTCGGAGTTGGCCTCTGGGTCGGATACACGCGTGGCGGCGGGTCGATCGAAGGCTTCGCCATTGCCGCGGTGATCGCACTGTTTGGCTTGGCCGGACTGGCGGCCTTGACCTGGCATCTCTTCGACGAGAACGTCGCTCGACCGATCTTGGCACTGACGGCCGGGATGCGGACGCGCGCGGTCGATTCGGCCCCGTGCGAAGACGCCGCTCAGGTGGTGGGCTATCTCGCTGAATTGGTCGACGCCTCCCATGCAATGAATGTGGCGCTTGAGGACGCACGCGTCTCCTTGGAACAGGTGCTGGCGGAAAAGACCGCGCAAATCGAACATGACAAGGCACTTCTGGAAGCGCTCTTGCGCGAGTTGGCCGACGGCGTGGTCGTTGTCTCGCCTGAGCGGCGCATTCTGCTGTATAACCGCGTTGCCGCCACATTGCTCAGTTCACTTGGCCTCGACCGCCCGCTGGAGCGCTACCTGAGGATCGACCCGGTGAATGCCGCGATCGAGCGTCAGGCGGCGAATGACCCCGTTGCCGGTTCCGCAGTGTTTCTGACTTCGTCTATCGACGGCAACTTGATGCTTACCGGCACTGTTTCGGCGGTTGATCTCGGCGAGGACCGCGCCGGCTACGTGCTGCATTTCCGCGACATGACCGAGGACCTCCGCGTCCACGGCGAACTCGAACGCCTCTTGCGGCGAACGATCGAAGGTGCACGGCGACCCGCGTCGGCGATGGGCGCGGTTCTCGACGTGTTCGAGGCGGTACCAGGCATGGCCCCTGGCGACCGCGCGAAACTTGATGCGTCGCTGCGCGAGGAATTGGCCCTGCTGACTGGCATGCTGGAGGACAGTTCCGCCATGGAGCAGAAGCTAAGTGCAGCGCATTGGCCGATCCGTGCACTTGACGTCCAACAAGTGTTCGATGCCTTGGTCGTGCGTGTCGAGGGACAGATTGAATCTGTTCACAGTGACGCAGTGGCTCTCTGTGACGGGTACGCGGTGACAGAAACGCTGAACCATATTGCGCGAGCGCTTCTTGCCCGAACCGGCCGCGACAGCCTTACGCTCTCGGCCGAGGTCACAGGTGGCGAGGTCCGCCTGTATCTGGCTTGGCGTGGTCCGACGCTATCCTTGGGCGAACTGGAAGGCTGGCTCTCACAGCCCGTCGCCACCGCCTATGGTGACTACACCGGACGTGACGCCCTGACGGCGCATAGGAGTGACATCTGGGTCGAGCCTGTCGAGAAGGGCGCACGGATCGTCTTGCCGTTGCCTGCCGTCGAAGACGCGCAGGAGCGTCTGCACGTTCCCGGCCTGCTGCGATTCTACGACTTTGGACTGCCCAACTATGCCGATCCCGATCTCGGGTCGAGGCCGCTTTCTGATCTCGCGTTCACGGTCTTTGACACCGAAACCACCGGTCTGGACCCGGGCCGAGACGTCGTGGTGCAGATCTCTGGCGTGCGCATCGTCGGCGGCCGCCTCATGCACGAAGAAACGTTCGATCTGCTGGTCAACCCTGGGCGGCCCATCCCGCCTTCCTCTACCGAGATCCACGGAATCAGCGATGCGATGGTCGTCGACGCACCTCCGTTCGACACGGTCGCGGAAGCCTTCCTTGAATTCGCTGAAGGATCGGTCTTGGTCGCACATCATGCGGCGTTCGACATGGCGTTCTTGCAACGTCACAAGCGCGATGCCGATCAGACGCTGTCGACTCCGGTCCTTTGCACCGCGCTTCTGTCCTCGCGGCTCTTCTCGCACAGTGGCGACCACACGCTTGACGGCCTGGCTGCGCGTTGCGGAGTCGAAATTGATGCGGCGTTGAGGCACACCGCGCTTGGTGACTCGCTGGCCACCGCCAAGGTCTTTCTTAAGCTGATCCCGTTGCTTGAAACCGAGGGAATCCACTCGCTGGATGAGTCCTTGGCGTGGCAAAACGGGCGGAGACGCGAAACGGGACTCAGTGCGTCGCGGTAGGGCGCTCCTCTCCGAAAGCCGCGAATCCCAACTGACTTCTTTCGCCCTGGTTGGTCGCGGCCAAGACGGTTCACGGCAACGCATGGATTGAAGCACCCTGGCAGAGGGACCCCTGGGGCGGTTCAGCGACCATGCAAGCCTGAACGCGCGTGAATGCCGGGCAGGCCTGGAAACGGATGATGTTGAAGACATCCAGCGGCGTCGGCAGGTTGCTTGATTCACTGAGGGTGCCAGGAGAAATCTGAACGAGGCAAGTGCCGGTCCGAGAAATTGCCGCGCCAGCTTGTGCGTGCGACACCGGCGGGCTAGCAAGTGCTGCAAGGTGGTCCGAGGAAACGAGGGCGTGAGCGAGAATTCCCAGACTTCGGCCGACTGGTCCGGGCCGCACCGCTCGCATTCCAATCGTGAACTGATTGGATGGGTGTGGCGCAGCTACCTTAAGGGGCATTGGCCCAAGATTGCGGCGGCGCTTGTGCTGATGGCGATCGAGGGGTCCATGCTTGGGGCGCTCTCCTACATCGTGCAACCCATGTTCGACCTGGTCTTCCTGGCCGGGAACCGGGCGGCGATCTACTGGGTGGCGGGCGTGATCGCCGGCATCTTCCTGGTCAGGGCAGTATCTGATTTCGGGCACCGTCTGCTCATGAACGGTGCCGGTCTGGCGGTGACCTCAAGCATGCAGCGCGACATGCTGAGCCATCTCCTGACGCTTGACAGCGCCTATTTCCAGTTCAATGCGCCAGGCACCCTGATCGAGCGCGTGCGGGGCGACACGACGCTGGCCAACCAGATCTGGATGCAGGTCCTTGGCACCGCCTGGCGCGAGCTTGTGACCGTCATTGCGCTGCTGGGCGTCGCGATATCGGTGGATTGGCGCTGGACGATTGTCGCCGTCGCCGGCGTGCCGATCCTCCTGGGACCGGTGCTTGGAATGCAGCGCTACGTCCGGAAAAAGGCGCTTGCCGCGCGCGAACTCGCAGCACGGCTCTCGACGTTGCTGGACGAGACGTTTCACGGCATGGACACGATCAAGCTGAACAACAGCGAGGCGTTCGAGGACCTACGGTTTGGTGCTGCGGTTGACCGCTACCTGAACCAGGAAATGAAGGTCAGGATCGGGCAGGCAGGCCTTCCCTCGACCATGGACGTTGTTGCGGCCATAGGCTTTGCGAGTGTCGTGATCTATGGCGGTGGCGAGATCATTGACGGCAAGAAGACCGTTGGCCAGTTCATGTCGTTCTTTACCGCGATGGCGCTGCTCTTCGACCCGTTCCGCCGGCTCGCGAACGTCGCGGGTGCATGGCAGGCGACGCGTGCAAGCCTGGAGCGGATTCGGAACGTGTTTCATGTGGCGCCGACCATACATTCGCCGGAAATTCCCGCGGCTTTGCCTGATGACCCTCGCGGGGCGGACATCAGGTTCGAGCAAGTGGCCGCGTCCTATGGCCACGTTCCTGCGCTCAGGGCCGTGACCTTCGTGGCCAAGGCCGGGGAAACGACTGCACTTGTTGGGGCTTCTGGAGCCGGAAAATCGACCATCTTCAGCGTGTTGACGCGCCTTCTTGATGCGAGCAGCGGCAAGATCACGGTGGGGGGCGTTCCGTCCACCAGGCTTGATCTGGCCGATCTGAGGCAGCTCTTCTCGGTCGTGACTCAGGACGCCCCGATGTTCGACGAAAGCCTTCGGCACAATATCGTGCTCGCCACGCCGGACGTGACGGAAGAACGCGTTTCCGCGGCTGTCGACGCCGCCCATTTGAGGGACTTTGTGGCCGGGTCTCCGGAGGGTCTGGAAACGCCGGCTGGCCCGCGGGGCACTGGGCTTTCCGGAGGGCAGCGGCAGAGGGTTGCGATCGCTCGTGCACTCCTGCGTGACGCGCCTGTCCTTCTGCTGGACGAGGCGACTTCAGCCCTGGATGCGGAAAGCGAGGCTCATGTGCAGGAAGCGCTTGACCGCCTGGCCTCGGAGCGCACCACGCTGGTGATTGCCCACCGCCTTTCGACCATTCGAAAGGCCGACAAGATCGTCGTCATGGACAAGGGCAGGGTCGTGGACGAGGGGCGGCACGACGAACTTCTTTCCCGTGGCGGCCTGTACGCGAGACTTTACGAGCTTCAGTTCAACGAGGACTGACGCGTCTGGCGTTCGGGACGTCGCCCACGTTCGGAAAACGCAGGGGCCGCCCGTCCGGACGTGCTCCTGGCTCGCATGGAACGCGGATGCATTTCGCTTGCGCCTCGGCGGGCAGCGGTGCCTCAGTTCTTGGCTTGATCCACGAGCTTGCCTTCAGAGATCCAGGGCATCATGGCGCGGAGCTTTTTGCCAACTTCTTCAATCTCATGAGCGTCGTTGTTCCGGCGCGTCGACTTGAAGTACGGCTGTCCCACGGCGTTCTCCGTCATGAATTCCTGGACGAACTTTCCGGACTGGATGTCCTTCAGGATGGCCTGCATGCGGGCCCTGGTCTCGTCACGGGGCAGGACCCGCGGCCCGGAGACATATTCGCCGTACTCGGCCGTGTTGGAGATCGAGTAGTTCATGTTGGCGATGCCGCCCTCGTAGATGAGATCCACGATGAGCTTCACCTCGTGCAAACACTCGAAATACGCCATCTCGGGCGCATAGCCGGCCTCTACCAGGGTCTCGAAACCCATGCGGATCAGCTCCACGAGTCCGCCGCAGAGCACGGCCTGTTCGCCAAACAGGTCGGTTTCGCATTCTTCCTTGAAGTCGGTCTCGATGATGCCGGAACGTCCGCCGCCGATGGCCGAGCAGTAGGACAGGCCGATTTCAAGGGCCTTGCTGGACGCGTCGTTGTGGACGGCGACAAGGCAGGGCACGCCTCCGCCCTTGACGTACTCGCCCCGCACGGTGTGGCCGGGCCCTTTCGGCGCCATCATGATCACGTCAATGCCGTCGGGAGCCTCGATCAATCCGAAATGCACGTTCAGGCCATGTGCAAACGCTATGGCGGCGCCCGGACGAATGTGGTCCTTGACATGCGCGCGCCAGGTTTCGGCCTGGAGTTCATCGGGCATGGTGAACATCATGAGGTCGCACCATGCAGCTGCGTCAGAGATGCCCATGACCTGGAGCCCTTCGGCTTCGGCCTTTTGGGCCGAGGGCGAGCCCTCACGAAGCGCCACGGCAACGTTCTTGGCGCCGGAATCACGCAGGTTCAACGCGTGCGCGTGGCCTTGGCTGCCGTATCCGAGTATTGCCAGCTTCTTGTCCTTGATCAGGTTAATGTCGCAGTCGCGATCATAATATACGCGCATAGGAGCTTCCTTTGTCGCAGGTTTCGTGAATCCCGAGAGCTTCTAGCGCAGATTCACGGGGATGCAAGCGACGGTGCCTTGCCTGCCGAGCCCAAGGTCTGCAAGGATTCGGCGTGTGCACGTTCTTCGTCGATGGCATGCCGTGATCCGCAATTTCGCGTTTCTTGCTCAGTCCCCGCATCTCGGAGACCGGGACCGTGGCATCGGACGCGCGAACCAGCCCTTGATTCCAGGGCTTCGCCAACCACCCGAACCGCGCGGAGTTTCAACTCGCCAAGCCGGCTCGCATGATTGCGCTTCGCAGCGGTGCCCAGTCGCCCGCCAGCCGCAGTCCGGCGGAACGGAGGAACTGTCCGGCAGGGGTGCCGTCCCTGCAGAGCCGGTTGTAGAGGTCGATGATGCTGGTGCGGACCAGCACGTCGCGCTGCCGGAGACTGGCAAACTTGCCGAGTTGCGTGGACGTTCCAAGTTCTCCGGGTGCGTCGCGCGCAAGCTCGATCAGGCACCATATGTCTGCAAGCGAGACGTTGAGGCCCTGTGCGCCGATGGGCGGCAGGACGTGGGCCGCTTCCGCAATTACTGCGACGCGCTGCGCGGTGAACCTGTGCGTTCTCTGGACAATGACCGGCCACACCTGGCGACCAGAAATCAATGAAAGCGGGCCCAATGCGTTGCACGAACGCAGCGTGGCGGCTGCTCCGAGCGCCGCATCGTCAAGATTCGCAAGTCGCAGCACTTCGGGTCCGTCATGCATCCAGACGACTGCTGAGGTCGGTACGCCGTTCTGGTCTGGCAAGGGCACCAGGACAAAGGCCCCACCCGACAGGTACAGTTCGATGGAGGTCGCCTTGTGCGGCAACGGGTGCGACACTGCAAAGGCCAAGGCCTTCTGTCCATAGCGAGTTGTCTCGACTGCAATGCCTGCCGCCTCGCGCAATGGCGACGCACTTCCATCGGCCGCGATGGCCAACCTTGCACGGAGCCTCGAGCCGTCGGTCAAGCCAACAATCGCTTCGCTGTGGCGCGCAAGAAGTGAAGAGAAGCCGATGCCAAACTTCAGATCGATGAGCGGGTTGGATTCTGCCAAGTCGGCTAGCCTTCGCCGCGTCAGGGCGTTGGGGAGATTCCATCCCAGAGCAGGAATGTCCAGGTCGGTGGCACGGAACGCGCGTTCCGTTTCGATCCTTGGAGGGTCACCCTTGCAGTTGGCGACGCAAAGGACCTCAAGCGGCGTCGCGGCGTCACGCAGCGCATTCCAAATGCCTGTCGCTTCCAATTGCAGACGCGATGGCTCAAGAAATGCGGTGGAACGCAAGTCGTCATTCTCGCCTGTGGGCGGCGGCGCAGGGTCGGCAAGCGTTACCGAGAATCCGGATTCCGCGAGGCCCAATGCGGCCACCAATCCGGCGAATCCCCCGCCGGAAACGAATATGTCAGTCTCCTCCGCGCGCATGCCTGGAACCATATCTCCCATTTGTCGTTCGTTGTAGATGCGCCTGGATTTCTTCAGCTGACGCTCTTTAGGAATCCCGCAAGGTCGGACGCATGGTGCTGGACATGCGGCGCGATGTCGGGCGCTTTCGCCACCAGGATCGTCCGCATGCCGAGCGCCAGTGGAGCGAGCAGGTTGCGTACATCGTCATCGAACATGGCTGCGCGTTCCGGCACAAGGCCGTCTCGGGCGATGATGGTTTCGAAAGCGACACGTTCGGGCTTTGGAAGATAGCCTGCGTGCTCGACACCGTAAACTGGGGAATATATACGATAGTGCCATCAGGCCGCCCTCGCACTGATTTCACGGGTCGGTGAGGTCGGCA
>JAPPCV010000031.1 GCA_028824715.1 Boseongicola sp.
CGGCGTCGCCGGTTCCGCAGGCTCCAGGATCGCGACGCTCTCAGAGGCCGGCGCGTCGGGGACGTTCGCCGGATCCTCCGTCACGGCAACCCTGGGCGTCGTGACATCGTCGGCTGGTGGCGTCGCCGGTTCCGCGGGCTCCAGGATCGCGACGCTTTCGGGGGCGGGCGCGCCCGGGGCATCCGCCGGATCCGCGTCGTCGACAGTCTCCGCCGTGACAGACGGGTCGCTGCCGCTTTCCGTGGTCGGACTCTCGGGCAGCAAGAATATCCAAAGAATGGCCAGCAAGAGGGCAATGGTGACGGCGCCAATGGCGCCCTTCCAGATTGGCTTCACGACTTGCTTTCCCTTTCAAGATCTGGTTCGGGCCAGTGTCAGGCACCGAATTGTCGCCAGACGCTTGAGGGACAATACCAACGCCGCTAACAGGGGTCAAAACACCTTTTGCAACCAATGGCGGCGTGAATGACCCGAACGATCCCTTTCTCGCTCTGCGTCTATTGTGGCGCGCGCGACGGGCGAAACCCGAACTACTTGCGGTCAGCCCGTGAACTCGGACGGGCCATTGGTGAAAACGGATGGCGTCTTGTCTATGGTGCCGGCGATGTCGGAATCATGGGCGCCGTGGCTGATGCCGCGACCACCGCCGGCGCCACGGCGATTGGCGTGATTCCGACCCACCTGCTGGCAACCGAAGCTCCGAACAGATGCATCGGTCAGCGGATCATCACCGAAACCATGCACGAGCGAAAGAAGATCATGCTGATGAACGCGGACGCTGTGGCCGTCTTGCCCGGCGGCGCGGGCTCGCTGGACGAGTTCTTCGAGGTCCTGACCTGGGCGCAGCTCGGGCTCCACGAAAAGCCGGTCTACCTGGTCGACATTGAAGGATACTGGCGACCGCTCCTGACGCTCATCGGACATGTGATTGCAGAAGGATTCGCGGAACCAAGCCTGGGCGACCTGGTGCAGGCGGTGCCGAACGTGGACGATCTGGTAGCCGAATTGCGGCGCTCGCTGCACGAACCTCACCCAGGATAGAGTGTTGTGCCAAGATCCGAGGCAAGCACCTCCGCGGTCCTGAGTCTGCTCGACGCAGCGGCGAGGACCGCAGACCGGACGACCCCGTCGGCAAGACAGGCCGACGGCACGGTGCGGCGCGTGTGGAGGCCTACATGCGGCTAGCCACGTTTTCCCAGTTCACGAGGTTGTCCAGGAAGTTCTCCAAATAGGCCGGACGCCTGTTCCGGAAATCAATGTAGTACGAATGCTCCCATACGTCGCAACCGAGCAGCGCGACCTGTCCAGAGCAAAGCGGATTCACGCCGTTCTCGGTCTTGGTCACCGCAAGGGAGCCATCCGAGTTCTTGACCAGCCATACCCAGCCTGAACCGAACTGGCCGACGCCTGCGGCTGCAAACCGGGACTTGAACTCGTCGACCGATCCGAAGCTGTCGGCAAGAGCGCTTTCCAGTTCGCCAGGCATGCCGTTTTCGCCTGGACCCATCATTTCCCAGAACTGGTTGTGGTTCCAAAGCTGGCTGATGTTGTTGAAAATGCCATTTTGCGCCACGGCACCCGCGTCGTACGTTCCCTTGACTATCTCCTCCAGTGACTTGCCGTCCCAATCGGTGCCGGCAATCAGCTTGTTGCCATTGTCGACATACGCCTTGTGATGGAGATCATGATGAAACTCGAGCGTCTCGGCGCTCATTCCTTGCGAGGCCAGCGCATCATGTGCATACGGAAGATCGGGAAGATCGAATGCCATTGTTGGGTTCCCTTCTGTTGGCTTGATGTACACTACCTGCGCAGGGTTGCCGGTCGGGTCAAGGCAGAGCCTGGAAATTTCCGGGAATTCTCGGGAAATTGCCGCAGGCTTCCTGCACGCCGGGGCGGACTGCCGACGGTGCCGAATCGAGGAAAGCAATGCCCAAGGCAGTAATCGTTGGAGGAACAGGCGGGATTGGGGCCGGTATCGCCCGCACCCTTGTCGGCAAGGGTTGGGAACTGACCGTCACCGGCGCCAATGAGGACGATGTCGAAAGGCACCTCGAAGCGGCGCCGGATGTATCGGCCGTCGCCCTGGACGTGACGGATACCGGCGCGGTCGAGGCGTTCTTCGCCGACCTGACATCCTTGGACGGTCTCGTGAACTGTGCGGGAATCCTCAGGAAACTCGACGAGTACGATCTGAATACCTTCCAGAGGGTGATTGACGTCAACCTGACCGGAACGATGCGATGCTGCCTTGCTGCACACCCGCTGCTCGCGGTCGGTGGCGGCGCGATCGTGAACACGGGGTCCATGTACACGTATTTTGGCGGGCCGCACGCACCAGCCTACACGGCGTCAAAGGGCGCCGTGGCCCAGCTGACCAAGGCGCTCGCCGGCAAGTGGGGTTCCGACGGCATTCGCGTGAACGCCATTGCGCCGGGATGGATCGAAACGCCGATGACCGAGGCCATACGCGGGGACGAGTCTCGCGAACCGGCCATATTGAACCGGACCCCGCTGTCACGTTGGGGCCAGCCCGCCGAGGTCGGCGCACTTGCATCCTGGCTGCTCTCCGAGGAAGCTTCATTCGTTACCGGCGCAACCTACCCAGTGGACGGCGGCTATTCCGCGATGTGAACGACATGCCCATTGAATCCAAAGACCAGAACCCGATGACGCCCTATCAGTTGCCTTTCCCTGGGGAAGCGCTTGACGAAATCGTCATTGCGGATGCCATTCCGGAAGATGAACGCCTTTGGGTGCCGCAAACCGACACCGTGTCCTTCCGACCGCTTTGCCTGAACCGCAGCCAAGGGTACTGGATGAACCTGCTGCGAGTTCGCCAGTCCGGGATCCTGTCGCGCCACCGGCATCCTCAGCCAGTGCACGGGTTCGTCCTGAAGGGCAGCTGGCATTACCTGGAGCATGACTGGGTCGCGCGCGAAGGCTCGTACGTGTTCGAGGCGCCGGGCGAGACGCATACCCTGGTCGTGCCCGACGACGTGGACGAGATGATCACGTATTTTCAGGTGAATGGCGTGATGATCTACGTGGACCCCTACGGGAGCGTCCAAGGATATGAAGACGTCTTCACGAAGATTGACATGTGCCGGAAGCACTACGCGGATGTCGGATTGGGCGAGGACTACGTCGACCAGTTCGTTCGCTGACACTGGCGCGGATTGATCCGCATCGTTGTTTCGATGCGTGCCGGTGACCTGGGTCAAGCGGCCGGTCCCGGATCAGGCTCTGTTCGTAACCGCGTGTGCACCAAAGACTTTCTTGCAGCGATCGATCACCGAAACCGTCGTTTTGGCAGGACCGTTCCACAAGGACGGTCGATTGACACCACCCACTGAGTGCACGATACGCATTGGTGATCATGGATGCGTTCATCTCACTCGCAATGAGCCGGAGGTGGCTCACGGTGCTGGCCTCCGTGCTTGTCTGTGCTTCAATTGCTGCGGGCGTCCAGCGGCTGGTTGAAGTTGACGTGGACTTTCGAAACCATTTCAGCAAGGACGACCCACGGCTGGTCGCGCTTGAACGGCTGGAAGAGACATACGCGCTGTCCGACTCCCTCCTTGTCGTCATGGCGCCAAAGGGTGGCTCCATATTCACGCACGAGGCGCTCGTGGCAGTCGAGGAGATGACCGAGCAGCTCTGGCAGACTCCTTTCGTTACGCGTGTCGACTCTATCACCAACTACTCGCACAGTTGGGCGGACGGCGACGAGCTCTTCGTCGAGATGTTGATCGATGACGCCGCCGGGCTGTCCCAACGTGACCTGGAGCGGATCAAGGAAATTGCGCTGGGCACGGAGGAGATCGCTGGTCGCTTTGTTTCGCGGGACGGGCGCATCGCCGGGTTGGTCGTCAACCTCGTGCTTCCCGAAGCCGACCGACAACAGGCCAAGGTGGACGTGGTCGACTTTCTTCATGCCGCCGTCACGGAGGCCAGTGCCAGCCACGCGGACATTGAATATCACGTCACGGGCGAACTCCTTCTCAACCGCGCAATTCGCGACGCACTGAACGAAGACACGACGAAGCTCGGACTGATCGCTTTCGTGACAATGCTCGTGGTAGCGTTCGCATTGCTGCGCTCGATTTCCGCGGTCGGTGCAATCATCGTCATGATGGTTGCAGTCGTACTCTCGGGACTTGGATTCGCCGGCTGGACCGGCATGAAACTGTATGGCGAAAGCGGCGCAGCGCTGTTCGTGCTCATGGCGGTCGCCGTCGCGCATTGCATGCATGTCATCGAGGGAATGCTGGCACAGATGCGGCGCGGCATGGATCGAAGAAGGGCGGCGATTCATTCCGTTCAATCAAATATTTGGCCGGTGTTCCTCACTTCTGCCACGACCGCGATCGGTTTCCTGAGCCTGAACTTCTCCGAGATGCCGCCGTTTCGCGTCATGGGCAACATCGTTGCGTTCGGCGCCATGTGCGCCTTTGTCTTTGCAGTTACGCTGTTGCCCGCTCTGCTGTCACTCCTGCCCGTGAGTGCCCGTCCCTTGCGCGCGGGCAAGCGCACCTTCTTCGATCTTTTCGGACGGTTCGTGGTCTCTCACCACATCGCACTGCTGTTCTCGTGCGGAGCAGTCATCATCGGGCTCGTCGCCGGAATCACACGGATCGACCTCAACGAGAATCCTCTCAAGCTCCTGGACAAGAGCTACGAGTATCGCCGCTCCACGGACTTCGTCAGCGAGAACTTTTCCGGACTGGAGCCCTTCGAGTACTCGCTCAGCGCGGGACGGGAGGCGGGCATCACGGATGTCGACTACCTGCGCAATGTCGATGCGTTTGCCACCTGGTACAGGGCGCAGCCCGAAGTCGCCCACGTCTTTGCCATTACAGACATTCTCAAGCGGCTGAACAGAAGCCTGAACGGTGATGATCCAGACCATTACACGGTTCCGGGAGAATCCGACCTCGCCGCGCAATATCTTCTGCTGTACGAGTTTTCGTTGCCGATGGGACTCGACCTGAACAATCTCATCGATGTCGAACGGTCCGCCACGCGCATGACGGTGGTGCTGAAGAACCTGTCCGCGACGGAAAAGATCGAACTTGACAACCGCGCGCAGGCCTGGCTGCGGCAAAACGCGCCAGGTCTGGAGACCGGAGCCACTGGGGCAACGCTCATCGGTGCCTATTCGATCAAGAGAAACATCGAAAAGATGCTGATCGGCACCATCATCGCGATGACGGTTGTCTCGCTGCTGCTCGTCTTCATCTTCAGAAGCTTGCGGTACGGCCTGATCAGCTTGATACCCAATTTCGTTCCCGCCGCCATGGCTATGGGCGCTTGGGGCTATGCGGTGGGGGAAATCGGAGTTGCCGCTGCGGTGGTGACGGCCCTGGCATTCGGAATCATCGTCGATGACACGATTCACTTCCTGACCAAGTACTTGCGAGCCCGCAAGCAAGGCCTTCTGCCGTCAGAATCGGTTCAGTCGTCACTCAGCACGGTGGGGAAGGCACTGTTTGCGACGACGGTCGTTTTTGCCCTTGGCTTCCTCGTGTTCGGAGCGTCGGGGATGGCGAGCAACCAGACGCTTGGCTTGCTCTTGGGGACAACCGTGATCATAGCCTTGCTGGCGGATTTCCTGTTCCTGCCACCCCTCTTGATCGCGCTTGACGGGGCCAGGGAATCAACCAAGCAGATCAGGGAGCGGTTGAAGCAGGAGGCAGTCTAGGCATTGAGGTCTTGCCTCATCTGATGCCGATGATCGGAGTGAGACAATTCAGCCGTTCCGTGCCACAAGGCAAGAGGGCGAATTGAACGCTTGACGCGTTGCCGGATCGCCCACGAAACGCGCAACGACGACCAGTCACGAGGGCTTGCGAGCCAGAAAGCAGCATAGTGGAGTGAAGATCCCCATCCTGCCACCTTCTACATAGGCATCGGCGGTCCGGTCCATGAAGCTGACGACATCTGCCGAGCCTTTCGGAAACGCTCCCAGTGCCTCCGCCAGTCTCGATGCCCCGATGAACGCCTTCCGTCCGAGCGGAATCCTGCTCAGGGCGGCGCCCAAGTTTCCGTGCCGCCTTTCCATGGGGCGATACCACGGAACGGTCGCATCGACTTCCTCAACGGCAAGGTCCTTCACCTCGTCGACCAGGAATCCCGCCTCCTCGAGCGCCCGGTTGACTTCGTCCATGGTGGCGATTTCGCTGAGCGCAATGCCGTGCTGCAAGCGCCGCCTGACGGTCTGGTGCCCGGCGTCGTCGGGATTGAACTTGTCCGTCAGGCACATTTCCTGTCCCCAAAAAAGCGCTCCGGGTCTGAGCACACGGTAAATTTCGGCGAACGCGCCTGCCTTGTCCGGCGCATGGCATGTTGATTCGATGGCGTAGCCTCGGTCGAACGTGCCGTCCTCGATGTCGCTCATGTCCATGAAGCTGCATGCAACGTAGTCTACCAGGTGCTCGATCCCCGCCTCGGCATTCAGGGCCTTCGCCTTCTCGAGCTGGACTTCACTGCTGTTGATCCCAACGACCCTGACGCCTGCCTCCCGCACGACGCGACGCATCGGACCGCCGATCCCGCAGCCGATATCGACGATCGTCATGCCCTCCTGCAGCTCCAGCTTGCCGATCATCCTCCGCTGATGCCGAATCTTGGACTCCTCCAAGCTCTCTCCAGGTGCTAGCGGCGTGAAGTGCAACGATTCACCCCAGCCGAACACCATGAATTCGCTGCAAAGATCATAGTATTCCCTGACGGTTTCGGCGTGGTCATACGCGCTGAAGCCGACATCGTCCGAAGCCGCCCTTTCGGTCCAGCCGTCGAAGTGCCGTACGCGGCTGACCACATTTGAGCCGGAATACGCGGCTCTCAGGCCTTTGGACAGTTTGGCAAGTTGCATGGAGCGATCTCTCCTGCACGCAAGATTGGTTCCGCGTCCTGCCAGACCCAGCCCGGATACGTCACCAATTGGGCCAGCATGGGACCGCACTCCGCAATATGTGCGTGAGTGTCAATGGGCTTTGGGGGCCGTGTGACCACGACGGATCTCATTCTTCCCGGAAATTGACCTGGTCCATTGGCGGGCCATCCGGGGGATTCTGCAAATTCCCGTGTACGACGGCGTGACATTGGGAGATCGGACTCGATTCTCCAATTGGGACGTCGCGGGCATGCCCGGGCGGCCGGCCCTGGTCCGTCAGGCAGGCCATTTCGCCCTGGCCCAGGGTGGCCCGTGAACCGTGCAGCGCTCGCCCTGCATGTCCGCTTGGTCCGGTTGGCCCAAGGACAGTAGGGCATGAAGTTCACGGTCCTGTTCAACCCTGCGACAATTGGCACGACCTGATCTCCGCGTTCGGGGACAAGGCTGGTCGCCGGCCTGCGGAAGCCGCTGAGACTCGCCGGACCATGCCTCCTTCGCACGCCCCCCGACCGGAAGCTCAGCAAAGGAGCCACACCAAGGCGCATCCCAAGGTGATGCAACTCCGATCTCTCGATCCTTTGGTTCGCCGACGGCCACCGGGTCGGGCGCCACCCGAATTCACGCCTCAGGCGGGCAACTCGCGCCTTTTCTCGACGATCTTCAGGCGCAGCGATCTGCTCGGCGACATCGACGGAAACGGACTGAGCTTGAGCGGTCGATTGGCCGGAAAGACCTCGAGCGTGAAATGGTGGGCTATCATCAACAGGTTGATTGCCAGTTGCAGTTCGACCCAGCGAAAGCCAAGGCACAAATGCGTGCCCAGCCCGTACGGTGCATAGGCGGTGCCGAGGTGCTCGTTGCGTGACGGCAGATACCGGTCAATGTCGAGCTTGAGAGGATCTGGAAAGAGGTCGCCCATGTAGTGTGTCGCCGTTTGGGCAATGTGGACTCGTGTGCCGATCGGCAGCTCGAAGCCTTCGACCACGCATGTGTTCATGACGTTTCGGATGGACATTGGGATGATAGGATACATCCTCAGGCACTCCATGATGAACCGTTGCGTAACGTCGATGGCCGACTTTGAGAAGTCCGGCCCTTCCGGGTCTCCGGCGCCAAAAAGCGCATCCGCCTCGTTCCGAATTCCATCGTGAATCTCGCGATGTGCCGCCATGGAGTACAATGCGAAACCCAGCATGTCTCCGAGATACACGCTGGCGAGCGCCGGCGTGGAGAAGAAGAACTTCAGATTCGACTCGGGAAGAAACTGCGGGTCGCTGGCATGAAGGCTGAGCAAGTCGTCCACGAGATTGCGCGGGCATCCTGCCCGCTGGGCGGGTGTGTGGGCGAACTGAACGCGCTCGACCACCGTTTCGATCAACTTGGCGCGACGTTTCATGCTTGGCGTGTGCGCAAGAAACCTGGGCAGCACGCACGCGACGTGGGTGAGAAGCAGCCTTTCCTTGAACTTGATCAGGTCGTCAATGACGTCTTGCGTATCAATGCCGGCCATGAGCGGGGCAATCTGTGTGTTGGCCAAGTATCGGCACGCGACCGCAGGCTGCAGGATTCCGCCTGCCTCCCAGTCTGCGACAAATCTCCGGATCCGAGGGTAAAGCGTGTCCAGATGCCCCTCGAGCCTGTTGCGGGAATAGCCCGGGTTCAGTGCCTTGCGGAGCCGGAAGTGATCGGCGCCATCGAGCGAAGGAAACACGCCGTGGGCTCCATACACTTCCTCGACGCCGGCGAAATAGTCCGCTGCCCTAAGGAAAATGCGTCCTTTCCGGTGCACCCAGTGATTGACTTCGGGTCCGCCCATGAAGAGCAGGGACGGTGAAAATGGCGGCTTGATCTGGAATACCGGGCCGTACTCTTGCGCGAGGTCTGAAAACAGGGCCGGAACGTTGCCGGATCGCAAGTTCGGATTGCGCAGCAGGTAGCGCCATCGAACCGTCGGGTACTCCTTCAGGCCGACGATGCGCTGAACGCGAGGATTGACGATGTTGTGCTTGACCGCTTCGGCGACCGTGCGGCCGATAATGTCCAAGTTGCAGATTTGCTCAATTCGCCGTTCGGACTCCGCATCCAGATCGAACATGAACCGGAGAACGTCGCAAGCATTGGCGAGACCGACGATGATGGCGTCTCTCGGATCCGGTATCGAGTCGGTCAGAACGATCGTGGAAATGCGTCCCTTGACGAATTGGCCAATGGTTCCCTCTCGGGGAGCACCATGCAGTGCCGAGTGCAATTCGGTTGCGGCCAGCGTATAGAACTCACCGTCATGATGCTCCAGGACTTTCAGGCTGAGCAATCGCTCCAGCGTCAGGCTGATTACCGACTCGGCATGGGCCACGAGCCGTTCCACCCAGAACCGGGTATCCCGACTTTCCTCGCTTTCGGCGATTTCCTTCAGAATCGGATCAAGTGCCGGATCTCCGGTTTCGGTCGGATCGAGGAGGTGCAGCGAGGTCATGTCCGTATCGATGCGCGAAAGAAGCGAGAGTTCCGCCAGAGCGGCACCGATGATGGCGCAATTCATGTTCCAGCCCGGCACCTGGTGGAAGTAGCCAGTCGACTCGTTAAAGAGCGTCAAGACGAACTCGTCCACCAGGTTCAGAGGCCGGGTCGTCAGGTCATCCCGGGCGGCATCCATCAGACATGACCCTTGAAGATCCGAAAATGCGGCGAGGTGCGGATGCAAGAATTGCAGCGTGGCCCGGTCAGACACCAACGGACAGCGGCAAGTGAACCGCACTCAAGCGGAAGCTCGGGCCAACATGCACCCTGCCGGGAAATGCCGCGGCAAGGCAGCATGCTGTGGCGGTCCGGAAACCGGGATTGGATATTGCGTTTCATTGCCCCACTTCCGCTCCAACGTGCAAAGCCGGACCCTTGTTGGGGACAGGAGCGGCAACCTCTTCGAATTTCCGACTTTTCACTTCCCTTGGGAAATCTATGCCTTTTTCGCTGGCAGGTCAACGTTGTGCATCCCCAACGGGCCGTGCCGGCCTGGCTCCGCACGCTTCAACATGTCTGCGAATTCAGTGATTTGCATGCACGCAAGCGTCATGATCATCTTGCTGCGGCTGACCGAATGATCGCATGTCCGGCGTGTTCTGCTTGAAGGCTTGCTGCAAGAGTGGAACACGGCACTCACCTGCTGCAATGCGGTCGGCGGACCGCCATGTTCCCGCATCGCCGGGAAAGTGCACCGATTCTCTCGCGCGGCCACCCAACGGGACGCGCTGCCTCTGTTGTTCCGTCCCGAGCAATGGACCATGTCGCGGGCCGTTGCGCCGTGACCATGACTTGCTTGGCTCCTCGCGCACGTGACATTGGCAGGAGGAATGGTGCATTGCCCACCGGCAACACGTGCCGCATACCTTCGGACATTGCTCACACGGCGGGCACGCAACGCCCAGGAAGGGGAACCATCGACGAATTTCGAAAGGATCCTGGCCTGCCCCGCCAGACGCAGATTCCGGCGAAACCGACCGGCCTGCGATCGTTCGTGTCCGTCACTCTGTTCCCGTGGCCGCCTGTCTCTACCGAACCCGCCGAAGCGCTGCTGAAGTGAAGTCGCCCGCGTCAAGGTCGGTTCCAAATTCGTAGTCCGACCACAGCAGCTCGGTGCTCTTCCTCGTGAGGTGGTTTGTCATCGTGAGCCTGCCGGCACGCCAGAAGCGTCCAAGATACTGCTTGTAGTCTTCAGCGACCATCGTCTTGAGATGCGCATTCCTGCGGTCGTAGAACTCGACCTTGACCGTGCGATGCTCTCCGTCCAGCCAGACCAGCTGCCGCGAGTAGCCCGAGTCCTTGTTGACCGGAACGCGTTCACTGACCGTGCAATCGCTGGAGCCGCATCGCTCCGTGCGCAGATAGCGGTGCGTGAATTTCTCGACTTCGGTCGTTCCCATGTCCTCGTAGGAGAATTCGCTTCCCATGAAGGAACCGGACTGACTCGAAGAGCTGATACGCTTCACCCGCTTCAGGGAAGGAAGATAGAGCCATTGCCCGTCCGCCTTCCGCTTGAACGAGTGAATGAGAAATCCGGTGCCCCTGACATCACGCGGGCGGTCGAAGACGATCAGCGTACGGTCGCCTTCCCCAGGCACTTCCAGGACCTTTATGCGAAGTTCCCGACGGCTCTCCTGTCCCCGCTTGTTGCGAAGGACCATCTCGAGGCTAGCAGTGAAGTTCCCGAATCCCCTTTGACTCTCGCGGGCTTCGCTGGCGATCCTCAGCCCGGCCTGCTCGGCGCTTTCCGCTGCATGTCCGGTCGATGGCTCCAGCAAGTGGGCCGTCAAGGCAAGCAAGATCACCGGAAGCACCTGGCTGGAACGAATTCGGGACACGAGCATCATCACTTCCTCCTTTGGCGGCATCCGAGTCGGCAGTTTCCGGCACACAATGGCCGCAGGCAACGGCACTGACAAAGCGATTGCGTTGCACCCGGCACTTCCGACAACATCCGAACCTGTCCTTTGCTGCTAACATGGGCCCTGCCGTGCATCAAGTGTCGGCGACGCGTGCGCTCACGGCACGTCAGCGCGCGGTCGCGTCGACCGCCAGTCCGCGAATCCCCTGGCATGATTGCCGCTGCGGCTGCCGATTGGACCGGCCAATCGGTGCCGTCCCCTTGATTCCCGTGACCTCATGACAAGCAGACATTTCGCGAGCCTCAAGCCTTCCGACATCCCGGTCTGTGCAACCGCGAGGAGTCGAATTCGTCCTTTCCCGTTCCTCCAGGACAAGAATCCGAAATTCGTCCCATGGGTTCCAATTGCGCTCCGGCGCAGGGCGGGACTGCCTTCGCCACGGGGTCCGGCCGGTCGGTGCGCCGCGTTCAAGCCCTTCCATCCGGACATGTCACGCCATGGTTTCAGTGCTCCACCGTCCCTGGCACAATCCAGGCAGAAAGGCTTGGGCCGGACCTGCGCCTGCCGGTCAAACGCGGTTCTCCAAGGCGTGCCGGAATCGTCGAGTCAGCGCGACTTTCTGAACCGCCACCCGTACATTACGCGACCGTAGTAGTTGAACCACTTCCTCGCTTCAGAATCCTTGAACGGATAGTCGGCACCCAACTGTCTTGCGGTGACGAGCCCGGAAACGAAGCAGGTCTCCTGGCTGTTTATCAAGGTGTGTGCACCGCAGTGCCAGGTTCCCCGCTTGCCCTGAATCAGGCGAAAGCAATGTATGAGAAGCGCTATGTGCCGGACGTCGTGAACGACATGCTGGAACCACCACCTTGTCACGATCTTGCTCTCGTCAATTCGGCCTTTTGGATTGTAGGTCACCAGGCACGGCTTGTCTGATCGCCGTGCCCAAGGCTGCTGATTGTGCATGATGTAAGTGATCTCGTAGTTGTCCGGCCTGGCGCCAAACTGCTCAATGTGGTTGCTCCGGGTAGAAATGGGCTTGGCGGCGGTGTCGGGCAGGACCGAGGCGTCTGAATGAACGACCGTATGGTTGTGCAACTCGCTTTCGTATCGGATTGCCGAAAGCAGCCAGCGTTCGACGAAACCTGGATTGTCCAGGATCATCAACGTCTGGTTGGCATTGCAGGCAAATACGACGTCATCAAACAGTTCAGCCTGCCCGTCCTCGTCCTCGACCACCACGCCTTCCCCTCGCCTGAATACCTTCCTGACTGGCCGCCGCAGGCATAGCCTGTCCCTGAAATCGGCTGACAGTTCCTCGTATATCCGCCGGGTCCCCTGGTCCCAGGTCTGCATCGGCGTCGCGGTCTCGATGTCGAAGAACTCCAGATAGCGAGCAAACAGGGATGCGGGCATGTCGAACACGTTTGTTGCCATCAGGAAGTTCACGAACATCGGCTTCAGAACCTTGTACCTGAAGTCGCCGGAAAATCCGCCGAGATTGAGAATGGCGCCCATGCTGACATAGTTGAACGGATTGAGGAAACCGAGCAGTTTCGACCTTGTCCGATTGAGTCTGCCAAACCACTTCAGGTATCCCAGCAGCCTCTGGAATCTCTCGATCTCGGCCTGGCACTGGCTCCTGATGTCGGACTCCAGGTCGTGTGCGTAAACGCCGTCGCGGTAGCGCACGCTGTAGCTGAAAGCCGTATCAACGAGTTCTATGTCGAACTGCCGCATGAGAAGGAGAATGTGATGATAGACTGACGGAATGAGCGCCGTCACGGATATGTCGAACGGAATTGACGTTCCATCGTCCTGCGGCATGTCAGCGGTCATGGCGTTTCCGCCGATCCGGTCCTGGGCTTCATATACTCGAACCTCAAACCGGTCAGGGTGCCGGCACAGCGCCCAAGCGGCCCCAAGGCCCGAGACTCCGGCCCCGATTATGGCGACCCTTCTTGGCTTCAACGCCTCTCCCCTGTCTTTCATGTCCGCCACCATCGATGTCGCCTGGCTCCGTGGCCAGTCGTGGCAAGGAATTGCACCTGGCCGCTTGCCCTTTCTTCACCGGGTATCACGAATGCGTTCATCCCGTCGCAGCTGAACCGGTCCCGGGACGTTCCGGCATGAATCCCGTCCGGAAGCCCCGTACACGGCCTCCAGGGTTCGCGGGACTTCGCCAAGAGCCTCCCAGCGACCGCATGCGCTGCCGGGTCTGACGGCCGCGCAACGCCAGCCAGCGCCCGACGCCGGTCACGGACTTCGCCTTTCTCAGAAATGCCCGACCTCGCTGCCGGGCGTCGACACCCTGGAGAGCAGGTCAAGAACGTAGCCGGCAACTGACCGGAAGCAGATGAGCACCGCTTCGTTGTCGCTGGCAAACCAGAAGGCCGCAGGGACCTGCGCCAGCCTCGTGCGCCTGACGCGCCCGGGTGGCAAGACGGCCTGCCGAAGATCGGCAGGCGACAGCTTGGCCAGAACCTCTCGAACCGCCGGCCCTTCGCCACTCAGCCGAAACACCGCGCGTGCATCGGAAACGTTTGCGACAAGCACATGCAATCCGCCAAGCGCTTCCGCAAGCGTTGCCGCGGTCGCTTCGGCCGCGTCATGCGCGCACAGGACCATCAGTTCATCTGGCGACATCCAGAGAGCGCCGTTGCCCAGCCCGCCGACGAGTTCACCGGCACCAGGCAGCGCGAATCCAGCGCCATCCAGCGCAGAAACGACGTCCGCGTCGTCAAGTTCGGCCCTGAGCAGGATCATGCCGACCAGCCCTGCATCCTTGATCGTGACGAACCCGGAGCAGGTCGCGCCGTCAAGAGGAGTGACGGACTCAGGCATTCTGCTTCTCTCCATCCGGGTCATGGAACACGGGGCTCACGATCCTTGCCTTGACCGGCTCTCCGTCGATGACGGGAAACTCAAGGATCTCGCCCATCCGGTCCGGCCCCCGTTCGACAAGCCCCATGGCAATGCCGCGATCAAGCGTTGGTGAATAGTATGTCGAGGTAACGCGACCCTGGGTGCTTCGCTGGCCATTCGCGTTCACGCCCTCGTCTGCAGCGTACGCCCCGTCGGGAAGCACTGAACCATCAAGCGCTTCAAGCCCAACCAGCCTCCAGCGCAGCGGGTCGGCCATGTGCTCGCGCTCCTGCGCCCGCTTTCCGAGAAAGTCGTCCTTCCCTTTGGAAATCGCCCAGTGAAGCCCGAGATCCTGCGGAATCACCGTGCCGTCAGTCTCGTCCCCGATCATGATGAACCCCTTCTCGGCGCGCATGACATGCAAGGCCTCCGTCCCGTATGGCGTGATGCCGAACGGCTTCCCAGCCTCCAGGAGCCGGTCCCAGAGCGCCCGGCCCTGTCCCGCTGGCGCGGCAATCTCGAAGGACAGTTCGCCCGAGAACGAAATGCGAAAGACACGCACCGGAATGTCGCCGAGCGCACCGTCCGCCCAGGTCATGAACGGAAGCGCCTCCCTGCCTAAGTCCATTGATGGCCCGAGTTCCCTCAGCACGTCCCGTGCCTTCGGGCCTGCCACTCCGATCTGGGCGAACTGTTCCGTGACGTTGGCAACATATGCCTTCCAGTCCCACCATTCCGTCTGGAGCCACTCTTCCATGGATGCATGGATGCGGTCCGCTCCGCCCGAAGTCGTGTGGCACAGCCAAGTGTCGTCATCGAGTCGCGCGACAACGCCGTCGTCGACCAGGAACCCGTTCTCCGAACACATGAGGCCGTAGCGGCATTTGCCGGGCTTCAGCGTGGACATCATGTTCGTGTAGAGCATGTCCAACAACCTGCCGGCGTCCGGGCCCTTCACGACTATCTTGCCCAACGTGGAGGCATCAAGAAGCCCGACCCCTGAACGCGTTGCCAGAACTTCCCGCTTCACTGCTTCGTGCAAGCCTTCGCCTTGCATCGGATAGGCGTAGGGACGCCGCCAATGCCCGACCGGTTCCCAGTGGGCGCCGTTCGCATCATGCCATTGGTGAATCGGCGTCTTTCGCACAGGCTGGAAGAGCTCGCCCCGGGCCTCGCCCGCGACCGCGCCCATGGTCACTGGCACGTAAGGCGGCCGGAAGGTCGTTGTGCCCACCTCCTCGACCGGCGCGCCCAGTTCCCGGGAGAGGATCGCCAAACCGTTGATGTTGCTCAACTTGCCCTGATCCGTCGCCATGCCAAGCGTCGTGTATCTCTTGGCATGTTCGACGCTTTCGTAGCCCTCGCGAGCCGCAAGTTCCATGTCGGAGACCTTGACGTCGTTCTGGAAGTCCAGCCACGACTTCGCCCGCTTGGAATACGGCGCGCGCGCGGGCACGAGCCAAACGGGTTCCATGGGATGGTGTGCCTCGTCCTCGCCCTCCGGAACACGGCCGGGCTTCCGGCTGCGGCCATTGCCGAGCGCTTCGCCAGCCGACACCCCCGCTGCATGAGCGTTTTCAAGAACGGCGCCTGCATGCATTGTACCGCTCGCACCACCGACAGCCTGCATCATTGCCATGCCGTCGGCCCCGGTCGGGGGACGCGCCGGATCCGGCGCAAAATGGGCTTCCACGTCATTCCACGAAAGCTTGCCGCCTGCATGGCACCAAAGGTGAGCGGTCGGAGACCAGCCGCCCGACATCGCGATGCAGTCCGCCTGGATCTCGTCGATCACCTTTCCGTCGCTATCCTGGCTGCATACCTGAACCCTTTCGACACGGTCCCGGCCGACAATGCCGGCAATGCCGCAGCCCGGCCTCACGCTCAGGCCCGCGTCGCGCGCGGCTTTTGCAAGCAGGCCCGCCGCCTCCTGCCGGGCATCCAGGATCGCAGGCACGCCCAGACCGGCCTCACGCAACGTCAGTGCAGTCCGATATGCATCGTCGTTGTTGGTCAGGATCACCGTCCTCTCGCCGGGGGCCACTCCGTAGTTGACAACGTAGTCACGCACCGCGCTTGCCAGCATGCAGCCTGGACGGTCGTTTCCCGCAAAGCTCAGGGGACGTTCAATGGCCCCCGTCGCCATCAGGATCTGGCCCGCCCTGACCTTCCAGAGACGGTGGCGCGGCACCGAATGATCTGGCGCGTGATCGGTCAGGCGCTCATGAAGCAGGACGTATCCGTGGTCATGTACTCCGACCGCGGCCGTGCGTGTGCGCATGCGCACATTCGGCATGGATTGCAGCGACTTCACAGCGCTTCCTGTCCACTCTTCGGCGCTCAATCCGTCAATCCTGACGCCGTCGACCGGAGCCCGGCCACCCCAAGTGGACGCCTGCTCGACCAGCAGCACGTCCGCACCCGCCTCCGCAGCCGCGAACGCCGCAGCAATCCCTGACATTCCTCCACCAATGACAAGTATATCAGTGGTTATGTTAAAGTGCTCGTAGTGATCGGCGTCACGCCGCCTCGGGGGCCTGCCGAGGCCGGCGGAAAGCCGGATCGCCGGCTCGTACACGTGCTTCCAAAAGGCGCGCGGCC
>JAPPCV010000117.1 GCA_028824715.1 Boseongicola sp.
GACAGGTGCGAGTCCTTAAGGAAATGAAGCAGAATCCTTAAGGAAATGCCATTGGATGATCGACGGCGGGCGGTTCGACGAGCTGTTCCTGGCCTTCGGGAAGCTCTTCGGGCCGGAGCGCGCCGAGAGGCTGCTGGCGAAGGTCGTGGCGGAGCGGCACGAGGCCGGTTCGGTCGAGGTGACCGTCGGTGGCCCGAAGAAGCGGTCGTGATGCCACCCGCCGTGCTCGTGCCGTCCGCTGGGCAAGGATTCGGTCCCTGCAAGGACGTTGGTGACATGGACCGCCGCGTCGACCCGATCTTCGACGAAAGGCTGGACGGCTCTCCGGGGAATGCCCGCGCGATGCGCCTGCCATTCCTTCTGCATGGCGGCGAGGACAGCCTCCGCCTGCCGGAGGGTCCCGGGTGACGCGGTCCCGGGTCAGGCCGGAAAGGAGAACGTTCTACATCTCCTGCACGGACGGGCAGTGGGCGGAGGCGAAGACAAGGGCCGCCGCCGCCGGCATGAAGACGTCGCCCTGGCTCGTCGAGCGGGCGCTGGAGGCGGACCTGTCGATCTTCGACGAGCGTCCGGAGCCGGAGCGGCTGGCGCTGAGCGAAACCTGGCAGCGCTGCATTGCGGAAAATGTGGAGTACATGACGGACTGGGTCGGGGAGTTGTTCGACGAGAAGGCGATCGAGAGGATCGGCAACCAGGTCGCGTTCATGTGCGACGTCATGGTGACGGAAATGATCGCCGACGGCAGGACCGACGAGGCGTTCCTGGCGTTCGAGAGGCTCGTCGGGCCGGAGAACGCGGAATGGCTGCTGGCGAAGGCCGTGAAGGAATGGCACGGGGCGAAGTCGGTCGAGGTCAAGATCGGCGGCCCGACGAGGCGGGCGTGACGCGCCCGGGCCGGACGGCGGCTCCGGAAGCCGCTCGGGGAGAACGGGCCGCGGGCGAAACGGCTGGCATCGGCTGTCCGTCCATGAGCTGCGAACGCGCTGAAACGGGGTGCGCTTGGAGTTCGGGTCGGCAACCACGCGGAGGTGGAGCTTGAACGACCAGAGGATTCGAAAAGTCGTCATAGCCGGTGGCGGCACCGCGGGGTGGATGACTGCGGCGACGCTCGCAAAGCTGCTCGGCAAGACCCTGGACATCAAGCTGATCGAGTCGGAGGAGATCGGCACGGTTGGCGTCGGGGAGGCGACAATACCTCCGCTGAAATGGCAGCATCGTCTTCTGTCGATCAGGGAGCCGGAATTTCTGCGTGCCGTTCAGGGCACGTTCAAGCTTGGCATCCGCTTCGAGAACTGGCGGGATCTCGGAGGGAGATACTTCCATGTCTTCGGCAACTCCGGCCGAAGCAGCGGGGTGGCCGAATTCCAGCATTTCTGGCTCAGGGGCCGGAAACTGGGCATCGCGGGTGAGTTCGGAGAGTACTGCAAGGAGTGGGCGGCGGCGCGAAGCGGGCGGTTCGGACTGATCCTGAACTGCATTCTGGACTACGCCTACCACATTGACGCCTCCCTCTATGCCAAGCTCTTGCGCGACACGGCCGAAGGGTACGGCGTCATGCGGCAGGAGGCGCGCATCGCGCAGGTTGTGCAGGATTCGTGCAACGGCTTCATTTCCGGCTTGCGCCTGCAATCCGGACAACTGGTCGAGGGAGACCTGTTCATTGACTGCACGGGCTTTCGCGGACTTCTGATCGAACAGACGCTCAATGCCGGCTACGAAGATTGGGGCCACTGGCTGCCCTGCGACAGCGCGATTGCCGTCCAGGCCGAACCAACGGAGCCGCCACGTCCCTACACGCGCGCCATCGCCTGCGAGGCGGGGTGGCAGTGGCGCATACCCTTGCAGCATCGGGTCGGCAACGGCATCGTCTACAGCACCCGGCACTGGTCCGACGACGAGGCCAGAACCCGGCTGCTCGACAACGTTCGGGGGCGGCTGGTCACGGAGCCTCGCGTGATTCGCTTCAGAGCCGGGCAGAGGCGCAGGCACTGGCACAGGAACTGCGTGGCGGTGGGGCTGGCATCCGGTTTCATCGAGCCCTTGGAATCAACCAGCATTCATCTCATTCAGCGCAGCGTGACGCGCCTGGTGCAGATGTTTCCGAACAAGGGCATCCGCGAATCCGACGTTCTCGAATTCAACAGGCAGATGCGGGTCGAGACCGACAGCGTCCGGGACTTCATCATCCTGCACTACCATGTCACGGAGCGGACGGATTCCCCGTTTTGGCGGCAGTGCCGCATGATGGAGATTCCCGATTCCCTCAGGCACCGCATCGAGCTGTTCAGACAAGGCGGACGCGTGTTCAAGACGTCGGAAGAGCTGTTCGGCGAGACCTCCTGGCTGCAGGTGATGCTCGGTCAGGGGCTGGTGCCCGAACAGCATCATCCCGCCGTCAACTCGATGGGCAATGAGGAACTCCGCGATTTCCTCGAAGGAATCCGCGACGAGGTCGGCAATGCGGTCGATCGGCTTCCGGATCACCAGCGCTTCATTGACGACTACTGCAAGGCGCCCGCGGATTGAATCCGGCCCCGCAATGCGGATGGCGCGAAGGGGGCCGGATCCGCCGGGCAGTGTGCGACGACACAAGCTTCGATGGACCCGGGAAGCGTAGACCCGGCTTTGTCAGGTTCGGAAAGTTCGCCGGGCGGGAATTGCAGGTTGGTCCATGAGCAATCCGTTGGAATCCCTTCCATTGGGCGGGGCAGCCAGTGTCCGGGAGAAGCGAAGCCCTCGTCAATTCGCCGGATCCGCGGCAGCCATAGACGGCTGCCGCTTCATGCCGACCCAGTCGACTTCCGGTTCCTGGCGCCAGGTCGAAACCGTGCCGTCCAGCCGTCTGTTCGGCACCTCGGCCTGGAACCTGGCCTTTCTGCAATCCCGATCCGGGTCGGCGTCGGGGAGCACCGCCAGAACGCGGACTTCGACCGATTCCCGCAACGGCGCATCTTCCCGGGTGGTTGGATCCTGGAATGCAGTATGGAAGACCGCGCGCGAAGCGGCATCTTCCTGGCGCGAGTCGTATTGCTTGAAGATCAACGCCTCGCTCGGCTTCATGTTCGGGAAGTAATGCCACATCTGGCCCGGTTCGTGAATCAGGCGGCAATTGATCACGCGTGTTTGCGGTTCGGAGCGCCGCAGGCAATCGGCGTAAACGATGTCGTCAGCGGAGACCGTGGCGAGATCGCACAGCGCCAGCGGCCCCGATTCGATCGGACGGTCTGGATTCGTTCCGCGCCAGATGTTGAACAGGGCGAAGTGGTGCCCTTCCGGCACTTCGACAAAGTCCTCGATCATTGGAGAAAAGTCGGCGTGAGCGCCCACCCCGTAGAGACCCCGTCCAGCGGGTCCCGTTGCTCTTCCAGTGCGAAAGCCATGCTGCACGGCCTTGGCGGACAGGCACCCTGTGGCGGCCTCGACCAGACTTTCGCAATGCCTCAGGAATTGGCCGGTCACACGGGAATGATTGCGAAAATCCAGATCATCTGGCGCATCGACCAGCTGGAAGCCCTCGCGCTCGATGCTTGGCGCGCGCTTCAGCGAACGGGCGTCGTGGATCCGCATCTCCCTGCGGCAAATCGCGTCCCTGCTGCCATCCGGATCGAACGCGTCCTCTGCGTTCAGACGCGCAGACCGATGTCTCGGGCTGACGAAGACGCTGTCCGAGATCACGAAAGGCGTATCCAGAAGCGGTGGCAGTCGTCCGATCATCTGTCTTTCGCTCCACGCCCGCTCGGCCTGCCGGTCGTGTTCACATTATCGAACGCACCGATTTGCATCAAGCTGCGCGTTGCTCCATGGTCCGGGCGTGGCCCGGAACTCCTGCAACGCTTCGGCGCTCCGCCACTCCTGGCGGTGGGGGCATCCGGACGGGCCCGCTTCATTGGCATGGTGCCAACACTGCAGAACCAGAAAACACGGGCGTGAAGAAAGCTCGGGTGACCGTTTGGTCCCTGTCCGAGGCAGGCCGGATCGCCGAGGCGGTCAATGAGCGCGATCCGCTTGCTGCCGTCGCGAGAGTGTCGATGCCTGATTCCGACACTTCCGGAAAACAGCCGGTCGGGTGCAGCAGGAACTTATGCACGACCGCGCAATCCAGGTCGGAGGCGTGTCGTGGAGAACGGCTGCTGCAGCTTTGTGCTGCACCTGATGCTTGGCGGGACATACGGTGGTCCCGCCAGTGAGCTGGCGTCGTCCCGTTGCACAGACGAGCCGCAAAATTAGACGCAGCCTGCCCTGAGTTCACGAACGGCGGGCGAACCCAGCCGTTTCCGACTGACCAGCCCGGTTGGGCTGAGGCTGATCGCCGACCGCCTCGCCAAGCTTGCGCAACGATGCCCTGCCTGCGTATGGTTCGGACATCATTGGGATCTGGAAACATGAAGAATCGTGCCGCGGAAAGCCCCGGAAGCATGCAGTGGTGGAAGGAAGAGCAGATTCGCTATTGGCGCGAAACGACCGACCATTACCTCAAGTTCGGCACCACCATCCAGGCCGGGATCCTTTGCGATGAAGACTCGGAAGGCCAGTCGTATGACGACAACAATCGCACCATCCTGAAGCGGTCCGGCCTTCGTGACGGCCAGGTGGTCCTTGATGCCGGCTGCGGCGTCTGCGGCCCGGGACTCCATGCCGCAATGCATGTTCCGGGCCTTGAAGTGCACGGAGTGACCCTATCGCCCTATCAGGCCGAGGTCGCCCAAAAGCTGATCGCGGACTCTCCGGCCGCCGGGCGGGTTCACGTGCAAGCGGCGGACTACCACGAGCTGCCGTTTCCGGACCGGACATTCGACTGCGCCCTGTTTCTCGAATCCGCCGGATACTCCTTCCGGCTCGAGGAACTCTTTGCCGAGATTTCCAGGGTGCTGCAAGATGACGGGAAGGTCTACATCAAGGACGTGTTCTGCAGGGCCGGCGAGATGACCGTGCAGGAATGGAAGCAGATCGACGCGTTTCGCCGGATCTACGCGCAGCCCACACCCCCCATGCAAGACATGTCGGCGGCGCTTGCGGCAGCCGGCTTTGCCGTCACGTCGGCGCTGGACATCACGCCGATGATCGTTCCCAGGCCCAGGGAACGGGAATTCGGCCTTCCCCGCTTCCGGCCGTTTCCGGCCCCGCCCATACATTGGGGCGAAATTGTCGCCATCAAGGCAGCGACCTGACGGGAACCAGGGGCTGATGGAGCGCTTTGGGGACGTGCTGACCGGACTGCGCAGCCAGATTCCCCGATCCTTGCTTGCCGGAGCGGGATGGGACCGCCTGCTTGAACGGGTCGGCGACCTGCCGACGGCCGCGGCGTCCTCTCTTTGCGGCTTCGAGTTCAGGCTGGACGAGCCTTCACCGGCGGCGGACTTTTCGAATCCGGTTTCCGACGGGAAGGTTGCGCGTCACCACATCGTCCGCGGCGAGGCGGCGGCGCCGGCATCGGTTGACGCATGGCTCGCCGCGCACCTGAAGGACCCGTCCGCGACCGAACATTGGCTCGAGTCCGTGTTGCTGGCCTACGACATCATCGGCATGCCTCCCGGACGGCCCGAGCCCCCGGTCATCTATCTGAGGCTTCTGTCCGGCCGCGGCAAGGGTGGGGCGGCCGCCGGACCAGCGACGATCGCGCGCACGGTTGCCCAGGCATCGGCGCGCGATGACAGCGCGCCCGAGCGCCGCGCGCTGACATGGGCGCTTGGAGTCTTGCCGGCGGGCGCCAGGCTTGCCTATGTCGGGGCGACCCCGAACCGTTCGCCCAGATCGGTCAGGTTGCTCATGGCGGACATCGGACCTCGTGACGTCGGACCCCTGCTCAGCCGGCTGGAGTGGCAGGGGTCGATCGCCGCCGTGGACCGCCTGCTGTCCGGCATGGCGGATCTTTGCCGTCGCTTCCTGCTCCTCCTCGATGTCAGCGAGGACGGCGCGTTGCCGCGCATCGGCTTCGAAATGCATGCGTTGCCGGAGGACGCAACCAGCCACCGCGCCTTGTTCGCCGCCTGGCTGATCAGTTCGAGACCTGACTGGAAACCGGTGATCCAGCGCCTGGTGGACCGGCATCAATGCATCCCCGCCAAGGCCGAAGGCCTGCTGTCATGGCCCAGGCGGCGCACCGTCTTCGGCAAGGACGGGGCGTTCGAGCTCTACATGGGAATCAACCACGTAAAGCTGTCGGTCGAAGGGGGGGGGGTGCGGGCCAAGGCCTACGGCGGCCTACGCCTGCTGCCGATGGACGAGTTCGCGAAAGAGGCCCTCTTCGGCGGCTAGCTCCTCGAAGCGGCCTGCCTGGGCGACACGGCCCGCTTTCAGCACGTAGATCCGGTTCGCCCGGCGTATGGTGGACAGCCGGTGCGCGATGACGATGCGCGTGCTGGCGGACTCCTCGATGGCTCGCATCGTCCGGGCCTGGCTGTTCGTGTCCAGCCAGCTCGTGGGTTCGTCGAGAAGGATGATGCGGGGGTTGCGTATCAACGCCGCAGCGATGCGGATTCGCTGAACCTGGCCGCCGGAGAACGTCGCCGCGTTTTCGTCCACGGAGGTATGAAGCCCCATCGGCATGGCGCGGACATCCTCCTCGACTCCGGCGAGACGCACGGCGCGCCAGGCGTCCTCCTCGTTCAATCCGGTGTCGTTGCCGATTATGTTGTCGAGAATGGTTCCGCTTTGCAGCAGCACGTCCTGCAGCACGACGCCGAGCTGCCTTCGCACCGAGACGACATCAAGCTGGTCGAGACTCTGGCCGTCGAAATACACCGCCCCGGCGCTCGGCCGTTCCAGGCCAAGGGCGAGCCGGAGCAAGGTGCTCTTGCCAGCGCCGGATTCTCCCACGATGGCGATGAATTCGCCCGGTTTCGCGTGAACGCTCACGTCCCGCAAGGTCGCGGCATTCTCAGAATAGCCGAAACTGACCTTGTCGAGAAGGATCTCCCCTTGCAGTTCCTTGCCCACGCCACGTACCGCGCCGGACGCCGTCTCGGCCGCAAGAACCGGACGCACCTGCTCGCAGGCCGGCTTGACGAAGGCGATCGAACGGACAGAATTGCCCAGCATGACGAGTGTCATGAACAGGAACATCGCCGCGGTGTGAACCGCAAGAAAGTCGGCGGTGGCAAGGCCGTTCTCGCCTTGGACCGCCACCGCGGCGAACAGCGCGGCACTCCCGACGAAAGGCACCGCAGCCGCCAACGCCACAATCCGTTCGTTCAGGACGGCCTGCCGGATTTCCGCGTGCTTGTGTTCGCGATAGCGCCTTGCCCACGCGGCGAAGGCCATGTCCTCGGCCCCGGCGGTGCGCAGCTTCGCGATCCCGCTCAGGAACTGATGCAGTTCGCCCAGAAGCTGGCGCGACGACCGAAGATGGCTGCGCTGGTGCTCGATCAGGCTACCGCAGAAGGCGGCGGTTGCCCCGAGCACGGCAAATGTCAGGGCGGTGACCGACCAGCCTAGGGCAGCATCGTGGTAGAAGATCAGCCCGAGGGCCGGCAGGGCGAACAGTGTGGACAACGCTGCATCGACCGCAATCCCGGCCACATTGTCCCTGACGTCCTGAAAGACCATCGATCTCGCCGCGAGTTCGCCTGCGCTGTAGCGGCGGAAAAACTTCAGCGGCAGGCGCAGCAGACGATCCCAAACGGCTGCGCCAATGCGCGCGGCGATCCGCCCTTCAAGGCGCATGAGCGCCATGCCCCTCAGCACCTGGGCCAGCGCAGCGGTCACCGCGATTCCGGCCAGAATCGCGGAAAACTGGAAGACGGCGACCGTCTTTCCGGCGGGAATTGCATGCTCGACGAGCAGGTTCACCGCAATGGCGGGCGCCAAGGCCAGCAGTCCCGCGCAAAGACCGAAGGCCGTGAGCCGGACAGCCTCGGCAGTCATCGGCGCCACGCCGAGGCCAAGCAGCTTCCGCATCGAGACGGGTCCGCTGGTGGACAGCGCGGGATACAGGAGGCAGGCGTCCCGAAGCCCTGCGCCGGTTCCGGCATTGGCGGGCACGGCCTCGCCGGTTTCCGGATCCACGACGCGATAGCGTCCGGCAAGGCCGGGCAGGAGCGCCACGGGCCGGCCGTCGTCGCTTCGGAATGCCAGCATCGCGCCGCTGTCGCCAAGCCACCAGCGGTCTTCCACCGTCAGCCGCACGTCCCGTCTGCGCAGCGCGGACGCCATGCAGAAATCGTCCAGCGAAGGCGGGACTTCACCGGACACGGCCGGCGCGAGGATCTCGAGACCTTCATGGGCGCCGACGATCCGCAGGGCCCGTTCGAGCGTGGAGTCGCCCTTTCGGCCTTTGCCCCTGGACTGCGTGCGGAAATCCAGCAGGTCCGCCAAGCCTCTTCTGGCAAGCGACTTTTCGCGGCGGCGCAGGGCCGCCGACGCCACCTGCAGGTTCGCGTCGTCCACCAGCAGCAGGCGACGATGAACGGATTCTGCGCCGAGAGCGAGGCGGTGGAACTCGGGCAGGCCGGCGTCGAGCAGCATCCGGATGCCGAGTTCCTGTGACGAGAGGCACGCGACGCCGCCGACTGCATGCAGCGTGACCCAGCTGTCCCGCGTCACCGGCATCAGGCCCCGTGGCCCGGACCGTGAGTCGGCCACGTCCAGGAAGGTCGCGTCCAGGTCATCGGCGGCAAGCCATGCCACGCCCTGCTCGGCCGCAGACACTCCGTGTCCCGCGTTGCTTCCCGGGCCGAGCCGCGACTCGATGCGGGGGCGGCCTTCGACTTCGGACGCCACCGCGCCCGCAAGATCCTCGACCCACGCGTCCAGCTGGGCCACGACCGCGGGCGCGATCGCTTCGGCTTGCCTCCCTCGGGCCGCTTCCTCGCGCAGTTCCGCGAGGGGGATGCATTGCAGTGTCGTGGCTTGCACGCCCTTGGCGACGAGGAGCGTCGAATGCCCGGAGCCTTCCGCTCCGAAAGCCAGCCGGCCCCTTTCCAGGCGCGCGATGTGCCTGTACGGCATTTCCATCCGGCCGTCGGCAAGCTCCGTCCCGAGAATGTCGATCGCGCCTTCCTCGACGAACCAGGCCAGGCCGGGGTCGTCCAGCCGGATCGGGCGGTTGCCGGCCGCATCACGGCGTTCGCCCTTGGCGGCGAAGAATGCGGCCAGCGCGCCTTCCGTGCGGCTCTCATTCGCCATGCATCAGCCTTCGATAGAAGCTGTCATGAGCATGGAGTTCGTCGTGAGTGCCCTGCTCGACGATGCGGCCCTGGTCCATGACGACGACAAGGTCGGCGTCGCGGATGGTGCCGAGGCGATGGGCGACGACCAGGCAGGAGCAGCCCCGGCGGCGGATGCGGTCATCGATCCGCAGCTCGACGGCCGGGTCGAGCGCGCTGGTCGCTTCATCCAGGATCAGCAGTGACGGATTGCTGACCAGCGCCCGGGCAATTTCGAGCCGTGCGCGCTGGCCGCCGCTGAAATTGCGCCCTCGCTCTTCAACCATCGACTCGTATGCCCCGGGCCGACTGGTGACTTCCCCATGAATCGCGGCATCCCGGGCGGCGGCGGTCATGTGTCGCTCGGGAACCGTCGCGTCCCACATCGTCAGGTTGTCGCGCACGCTCGCGGCAAACAGCACGGGCTGCTGGTTCACGATGGAAACCGATCGGCAGAACACTTCCCTGGGAATGCCGGCGAGTGCATGCCCGTCGAACAGCACCTCGCCGGACCATGGCTGATGCAGTCCGACCGCGAGCAACGCCAGGGTGGACTTCCCCGAACCGCTTGCGCCCACCACCGCCACTCGCTGGCCGGGCTCGATCGTCAAATTGAAGTCTTCCACAAGCGGCGGGCGGTTCCGCTGGAAACCGAAGGTCACGCCCCGCAGTTCCAGCCGGCCGACCAGCCGCAGGCGGCCGCCGAGTGCGCGGACACGGCCTTGCGGGTCGCCGTCACGGTTTGCCAGCGTGGCTGCCTGCGGGGCGTTGAAGACGTCATCCATCCTGGTCAGGTCCGCCTCCAGGGTCGCCAGGAGATCCGAGAACTGGCCAATGCTCGACACCGGGCGGAGGAAGTTGCCGGCCAGAACGTAGAATCCCAGCAAGGTCCCGATGCTCATGTCCCCGGACATCGTGCGCCAGCCGCCAAGGCCGAACACCGCCGCCGCCGCGAACAGCTGGAACAGTTGCGGCAGCGCGGCCGCGACATGGCCCAGCTCCACGAACCTTTGCCTGGCGCCGAGTTCGCGAGCCTGCCTGCCGCTCCAGCGCGAAAAGAAGTCGTTCTCGCCGGCCGTCGCCTGCAGGCTCTCGATCATGCGCAACCCTGCCGCGCTCATGCCGGCAAGGATTCCCTGTTCGCGCCGCACCTGATGGTTCCGGTCGCGGCGCATGCGGGCAAGCACATGGATCGACATCACGCAAGCGATGCCAAGGCCGGCCACGGCCAGACCCAGCAGAAAGTCCAGGACAAGCATTGCGGCAAGGAAGACCGTGCTCATCGCCAGATCGACACCGAGCCGCACGAGCTGGCCGGCCCCCGCTTCGGCGACCTGGTCTATCAGCCGCATGCGCAGGGCCAGGTCCGCGGCAAAGCGCTGGCTGAAGAATCGCATCGGAAGCCGAAGCAAGTGGTCCAGGTAGCGGTCCGACTGCTCCGTGGACAGCCGCAGGACCAGATCGTTCAGGGTGCGCATCTGCAGCCACGTGAACAGGAAGACGAGTCCGCCAGCGGCCATCATGGTCGCGACCAGGGTCCCGCCTGCATCAGTCTGCTGCGCCTGCAGCACGCCGTCGACGAACCGGGCAAGCAGCAACGGCAAGGCAAGCGAAGTCAGGGCAAGCAGCAAACCGAATGCGGTCGCGCGGCCCAGCAATGCGCGATGGCCGCGCAGCCAGGGCCACAATCGCCGCATGACGCTCGGGCGCGTGCCGGTGGCGACGAACCCGGTGTCCGGCTCAAGCAGGAGTCCGACGCCGGTGAAGTCGCGATTGAAGGTACGGGCATCGACCACCCGATGTCCCTCGGCGGGGTCGTTCAGGTAGTAGCATCCCCGCCCGACACCCTCGAGAACGACGAAGTGCCTGAACCCCCAGAACAGGATCATGGGCATCGGCAGCCGGGACAGTCCGCTCACCTGGCTCGACCAGCCGGTCGCCTTCAGGCCGCAGTTCCGGGCGGCGACCGCAAGATCCTCGAGCGTCGCGCCGTCACGTCCTGCGCCGCAGCGTTCGCGCAGTTCCTCGAGCGGCGCCCAGCAGCCGAAATGCGCGAGCACGATGCCAAGACATGCGGCGCCGCAGTCGGTGGCTTCCAGCTGCATGACCAAGGGCGTGCGGCGACGCATCGCGTTGCGTTTCGAAGGTGCGGGACCGGTGGCTGAGTCTGATTGGCGGCCGTTGTTCATCGGAACGGAATGTCAGTTCAGCAAGACGGTGGCGATGGCCAGAACGAAAAGCAAGGAAATTCCGAACGCCAGCAGGAACACCCTTTCATGCGGTGCCGTGACTCGCAGGAGTTCGTCCGGCGCTTCGGGCTGCGCATGGCGGATCAGCGCTTCACGGCGGAAGAATCTTCTGTCAGTCATGGAAAGACCCTGGCCAAATCCGCAATCCCGTTCAACAATCCTGGTCAGACTGTGACGGCCAGCCGCCGTCTGCCTCGCTGGCAGCCTGCCGAACTTCAGGCAACAGCCCGACCCCGGCCCATGATGCAGTCATCAGGCCGGAAGAGCGCGGTTTTCTGGCCCCGCACGGATGATCGCTCCTGCCCCCTTGATGGCCGAAGCCACGGAACCTGGCGGCAGGCGACTTGGCGAACTCTCCGGGACGCAGGACAGTTCCTTCGCCGGCAAGGCGATGCCGGACCGAGGCCACACCCTCAACCGCCGCTGTCCGGCCGCTATGCAGGAGCCGGCCTGCATCGCGTTTCATGCCGAACCTGCAGACGCCTTCGCGCCAATGCCGGCCGCTCCTAGTACGAGCTTGAGGTCGGAGCCCAACCTCCGGCTGCGCCGCGCAGTTCCTCGTCGGAAAGGCGGCTGCCTGCCGGCGGCAGGACCAAGTGAAATTCGGTCGCGCTCTCTTCATGCACGTTGATGGAAAACCCTTCCGGCACCGTAAGCCCGGTGGCTTCCTTGATTGCCTCGCGCGGGTCTTCAAGCAACCTGCCGCGGAAGGCTTCGTCCTCGTCCGCCCTGACCTTGATCATGTCTTCCATTTCCACTGCGGTCTTCATGGAGTCTCTCCTCAGGCTCTGGCGAAAATGCGCCAGCTGGCCCACATTATGCCCAGGAGGTCCTGTCATGCAAGGACGACATTTGCACGACTCGACGGCAGAAAGGCGTCTCCGCAAGCTGCCCACGGATCGCGTACTGCAATTGCCTACCGCCCGTAGTCGATCTCGGGGCCCATGTAGCGCGACGGGCTGCGGCTCCGCTCCAGTTCCCGCTCGCGCTGCCTGATCGCCCTCTCGCGTTCCATCCGGACCTTGTACGCCGCCTCGACCTCCTTCCGGACGGGCGCGTCGCGCCTGACGGTTTCCGTGATCGTGGCCGCCATCTCCCGCATCCGCCTCTCCAGCCCGGGAACCCTGTCAAGATGCGGGCCGTAGCGGTCCCTGTCGCCGAGGACATGCCGGAAATACCCGACATGGCGCGTGGCCTCGCGCTTCCACCCGGCGTAGGGGTGCATCTCTGAAACGAACCGCTCGCCGCCTTCCTCGCGCTCCTGCACTGCCTTCGCAAGATCGTCCTCCAGGCCTTCGACGCATGCCTGCGCGACCCGCATGTCGTCGCGCAGCAGCCTTTCGCGGGCCGCGAGCGCGTTCTTTCCCGGCCCCACGCACGCCTGCTGGCCCAGGTCGTCGACCCAGCTCTCGTAGCCCTCGACGAAGAAGCGATGGCATCCCTCCTTCTCCGCCCTGCCGCCGATCTCCTCGAAGGTCTGGACATGCCGCGCCTCGAGGCCGCAGGCGTCGAGCGTGTCCCCGATGCGCGCCGTCGCCCTTTCCAGCGCCTTGCGGTCGTCGGGCGAAACCAGCGGGTCCTTCGCCAGCGTCTCCCCCCGCTCGATCACCTTGGGGGCCGACCTTGCCCAGCGCCCGTAGCTGGTGGCCAGGCTCGTGCCGAGCGGCGTTTCCGGCCACCATCGCGCGGCCCGCGCGACGATCTTCCGTCTCCTGGCCTCGAAGTCCGTCACCTCCCTGACGCGATGCCGGATCCCGCGATCCCTCGCCTCAAGCCCGGGCAGCTCCCCGGCCATGGCCGCGAGGTCCGGGGGCAGGTCGTCCCCGAAGCGCGCGAGCCGCTCGACGAAGCGGCGGTGCCCGGCCACGTGGAACGGATGGCAGCCCTGCCGCTCCGCCTCCGCCTCGATCCTGCCGAAATCCTTGCGCAGGTCGAGGATCCGGTCCGCCGCCGCGCGTCTCCCGTTCAGGTCGGCGAGGAGATCCTTCACCGGAAGGAGACGCCCCCTCTCCAGGAGCCTGGCGGACAGGCGGTCGTCGGCGAGAATCCCCTCCACCTCGGCCATCGCCCGGCACGCGGCCTCCCCGGGAGGCTCCGGCGTCTCCGCGCAGTCGGCGATCTCCTTGAGGGCATGCCCGAACCGCTCCCACCTGTGCCGCACGCCTTCGCAGTCCCTCGCGAGATCGGCCGTCGCCTTGGGCAGCACGCCGGGATGCCTCTCCTCGAACTCGCGGCTCCGCCAGAGCAGCGCCTCCGTTCCCGGCAGGAAGGCGATGTCGCGATCCTGCGTCGCCGCCTTCGCGCGGCGGCTCCGCCATTCCCTCTCGATATCGGCAAGGGCGCCATCGCGCTCCTGGACCGCCTGCGCGATTCCGGCGCCGACGGTGTCGAGCCGGTCGCCCAGGTCGCGCATCCGGATTCCGCATTCCCTGACGCCCTCGGCGAGCGGCTCCGGAAGCGGCCCGGGATGCCTCTCCGCGAACTCCCCGGTCCGCTTCAGCACCGCGCCGGTGCCGGCCTGCACGGCGACGCTGGCGCCGTCCCTCTCCGCCCGCGAGCGCAGGTTCCGCCATGCCTCCTCCAGCGCGTCGAGATCCAGCCCCCGGACATGGCCGTCGTGGTCCGCCAGGATCCGCGCAAGCTCGTCCGGCGCGTCGCCGCCCTCTGCTTCCGCACGGTTGCGGAGCCGGTCCAGGAGCGCGTCGGCTTCCTCCGCCAGGAACCTATCAACGACACACACTTGACTCCGGGGCGAATTCCGTGCGATTCGCGCAGTCATGCAAATTGGCATGCGTCAGGTCTCGGCGGAGACGGTGGAATGGTTCGACACGGCCTGCAAGGGCGGTGAACTGACGCGTACCGCGCTTGCCCGCGAGCTCTGCGAGCGTGAGAGCTGGGTCAACGAATTCGGCCGGCTGTGCTTCGCGTCGGCGCGCAAGCTCCTGCCGAAGCTCGCGGAGGCGCTGGGCGTGCGCCTGCCGGAGGCGGAGGCGACGGCGCTCGAGCCGCACATCCGCCCTCCGCCGGACTTTCCCGACAGTTCCGTCGCGTGCACGCTTCGGGATCTCGGCGTCCTGTCGCTCGACCCGGTGACGGACGCGGAGGACCGCCGCCGCTGGGAGGCGATGATCGAGACCCATCATCCCGAGGGATGGCGGCGCCCGCCGGGCGGCCAGCTCCGGTACTGGATCCGTTCGGAGCGGCACGGGGTGCTGGGCGGCATCGGCTTCACGGCGGCCGGGATCCAGCTCGGGCCGCGCGACGGCGTCATCGGCTGGTCGGCCGACGCCCGCGTGGCCAACGTCGGCAAGGTCGTGTGCAACAACCGGTTCCTCCTGCTCGGCGGCGTCCGGGTGAAGGGCCTCGCCTCCCGGGCCCTCCGCCTGGCGACGGCGCGCGTCGCCGAGGACTGGGCGGGGGCCTACGGCGAGCGCCCTGTCCTGGCGCAGACCTTCACGGGGCCGGAGATGTCCGGCCTGAGCTACCGGGCGGCGGGATGGAAATGCTGCCCGGAGCTGACTTCGGGGCGGCGTTCGGGCGTGCGCCGCGCGGTCTGGCTCAGGCCGCTCGCGGCGGGCTGGCGGGAGGTCCTGCGGCGCGGGCCGGAACGGGTTCTCGGCTGGTCCGGATCGATGTATGACGAGGGCGGATGGGCCGAGCGGGAGTACGGCCGGAGCCCGCATCCCGACGGCCGGGTCAGGAGCCGGATCGCGGAGATGGGCGCGGCCTGGACCCGTCGCCTCGGCGAGCACCTGCCGGCGATCTTCCCGGGGCGGGCGGAACAGGCGGCGGCATACCGGCTGCTGTCGAACGACGGGGTGAGGATGGAGCACATACTGGAGTCGCACTTCGAGCAGACGGTGGAGCGGTGCCGGGCCGAGCGGCTCGTGCTGGCCGTCCAGGACACGACGACGCTCAACTACGACGGGCTTTCGGGAACCTCGGGCCTCGACGATCTCGGCGGCGGCGGCAAGGGGACCTCGGGCATCCTGGCCCATGTCGGCGTTGCGGTGAACGCGGTCGGGCGGCCGCTCGGGATGTTCGAGGCGGACGCGGACTTCCGCAAGGCGGAGGGCAAGGACAGCGTCCGCTGGACGGACGGCCTGGACCGGGCGCAGGAGCTCGCGCGCGCCTGCCCGGACACCCGGGTGGTGACGGTCTGCGACCGCGAGGGCGACTTCTGGGAACTGATCTCGCGCGCGGAGGAGACCGGGGCGGCGCTGCTGGTCCGGGCGAGCCGGGGCTCGAAGCGCCGGGTGGCGCCGGCCTCGGGCGGCGACGAAGATCTCTGGGAGCACGTGCTCGGGACGGACCCGGTCGGGGCGCGGAAGATCGAGGTTCCCGCCTGCGGCGGCCCGAACCGCAGGAAGGGCCGCACGGCGCGGCTGACGCTGCGCTGCACGCCCGTGGACCTGCTTCCCCCGAAGGACCGGAAGGGCGAGGCGCCCGTCCGCATGATCGCCGTCTCCGCCCTTGAGGAGGACTCGCCCCAGCGCCTGAAGACGGCGAAAGGCAAGAAGAAGGACGGCAAGCCGCTGCACTGGATGCTGCTCACCACGGAGGGCGAGGCCGGCATCGAGACCGCCCGCACGGTCCTGCGCTGGTACGAGCTGCGCTGGCGGATCGAGCGCTTCTTCCACGCGCTGAAGGTCGGCACCCGCGTCGAGGACCGCCGCCTCGACGAGGCCGACGACCTGAAGAAGTGCCTCGCCTTCGACGCGATCACCGCGTTCCGGGTCTGGGATCTCTCGCTCCTGGCCCGCGAAAGGCCGGACGATCCGGCCGAACGGCACGTGACCCGGGAAGACGTCACGGCGCTTTGCGCCCTCGCCGCCCATCACGGGTTCAAGGTCCCCAGAGGGCCGCCGGAAATGACCATCGCGGGCTTCGTCGTGCTCACCGGCGGGCTGGCCGGCTTCCACCCATCGAAGCGCCAGCCTCTGCCTGGCACTCAGAAGCTCTGGGAAGGGGTCAGGTTCCTGTCTCATGCCGTCATCGCCATTCGGGCCATGCAGGACTGGGACGGAAGCGAATCGGAAGGAGAAGAAGAGACGGACTCAAGTGTGTTAGATTGATAGGCCAGGAACGGGCAGATGCCGTCGCGTTCGGCCTCCGCCTCGAGCGCCCGCCACTCCTGCAAGGCGGGACGCAGCGGCTCCTTCCGAGAGACCTCGCACTCCAGGCGACGCACCGCGTGGCCCGTCGCCTCCAGCGCCGAATGCGAGACGCCGATCTCCTGTTCCAGGCGATGCACGAGCTCCTGCGTGTCGTCGGTCAGCAGGACGAAGCCGTCGCGGGCGCGGCTCATCTCCACGTAGAGCAGCGCGCGGTCCGTCATCATGC
>JAPPCV010000019.1 GCA_028824715.1 Boseongicola sp.
AGTTGGAATCCCGCACCGGGCGCCCCGTGACCGGCAAGAGGCCGTTGCGTTTCAGTGCGTTGTGCGGGATGAGCGGCCGATCGGGGGCTGGAAGTTCCGGTTAGACCGATCCGATTGCGGAACCATCCGTGGTTCTCCGTTCTTGCACTCACTCTCGCGGCAGTGGTCCCCGGCACACGCGGGGACAGCTTCCCGGCAACGAGTGCACCGCCCGGGAGACGATCTGCGCCGTCCTGGTCAATTTCGCTGCAGCAGGCCCGCCTCGCGGGCGGCCGGGATGTTCGCGCGACTGACCGGAACCTCCTTCCCGTCCCGAAGGATCAGGAACGTGCGGTCGCCGTCACGGCGCGCGCCCGCCACCTGGTCATTTGCCACCCAGTGCGAGCGGTGCACCTGCAGGCCCTCCACCGGCGCGGTCTCGCGGATCGCGTCGCTGAGGCGCAACAGCAGCAGCTCTTCACCCTTGGTGGTTCGCACGCGCGTGTAGTGGTCTTCGACCGAAAGCGCGATCAGCGTGCCTCGCTTGCCGGGCGGCAGGCGGTCAAGCAAGGGCGGCAAGGCGTTCCTGGTGCCGGGACGATCTTCCTGGCCCACCAGTTCGGAAACGGTCGAGATGACGAGGCACACCACCAGGATGCTGAGCGCGAGAGTCGCAAGTCCTTCGAGTTGTTCGCCCACAAAGATCGGCCAGATGAGAGAATTGACGGTCTGCACGAAGAGATTGATCCCGCAGCCCAATGCCAACCCGATCAGGCCGGCGCGAAACCAGAGCGGGCGGTGCTCCAGGCGGGGCCGAAGCGACAACGTTATGATGCTGCCGATCACGTAGGTCGAGGCCACGATTCCCACCCAATAGGCGGTCCGGGGAAGGAACCGCATTACCTCGCCGGTTTCGAACGGTCCGGAAATGCCCAGCAACAGGCCGACCCCCAGCACCATGATTTGCACGCGGTAGTCGCCCAGATGCGCACGCAGTTTGCGAAGCGTGAATTGCGCGAAGTCGTCGGCCACGAACCGATCCTGTCATCTGCGAACTCTGCCTTGGATGTGGCGCAATCTGGCGCATTGAACAAGTCACCGACGGGCGAATCTGGAGACTGGCATGACACTTCAACCCTTTCTGGCAGCGGGGCCAGTGATCCAGCTGCATGTCGTGGCCGCGATGCTGGCCATCATGCTGGGTCCGATGGCGCTAGCTCGGCGCAGCCGCGATCGTTGGCACAGGCGTGCGGGCTATGCCTGGGTCCTGTCCATGGCGGCGCTTGCAGCGAGCGGGCTGTTCATCCACAGCATCCGCATGGTGGGTCCGTTCAGTCCGATCCACTTGCTGAGCCTCCTGACGCTTTGGCAGCTCTGGCTGGGAGTGCGCGACGCGCGAACCGGCAAGATCGCGGCGCATCGCACTCGCATGCAGGCAATCTACATACTGGCGCTGATGCTCACCGGGGCGTTCACGCTGTCCCCCGGGCGGCTCATGAGCCACATCCTGTTTCCTGAGGCACCGGTGGCGGGATTCGTCGTGGTGCTTGCACTCACGGGAGCGGGTTGTGCGTGGTGGCTCCTCGCCGTCTCCCGGCGGTCGCGCCAGACCAGTTCGGCATAGCCTCTCGGCCTCCACCGAAACTCGACATTGGTTGTTCAAGGGCCGCTGAGGCATGGACAATCGAATGTCGAATTTGACAACAATTGCACGAGGGTCGGGATCGTCATCGTTCTCGGTCGTTCCACCGCCCGGTCGACCGTCAGCTCTCGACGATGGCGGCGACAAGAAGAGAACCGTGCAACTGCAAATCGTCCGCAACCGGCTCTCCCACGACTCCCGAGAGTCCGGCTGGATCGACATGGAATGGGCAATTCCGTTCCAGCGAGAGCGGACGTTGAAAGCCGCTGGCATCCGGGAACAGGAAACCGCCCCTGTCCGGTCAGCCGGGGCTGCGGGCAAGCGGGGGGCCGTAGCGCAGGGGATCCACTGCATGAAGCTCCAGGACAAGGCCAACGCACGAAGCTGACTTGCCGGACGAACGAGGAAGCCAATGGCCTGCTTCCCGCCCCGATGGCCAGCTCCGAAACAAGGGGACTGGACGCCTACGGAACGGCGATCCGGCCCAAGTGGCCGTTGCCGTGAGACATTGCCGCCGGAAAGTGAGCGTGACGTCACGCCGCTGCTCTCTCTCTTGATCGTTGCGGCGACGCTGGTGCGGGCCTTGCGCGATGGCAAGACGCTCTGGTCCAGAGTCTTGGTCCACGCAGCCAGCAGAGATGGCGGGCGTGCGACTTCGGCACCAGTCAAGCGGTCCAGTGTCTTTCGATGCCGATCCTTTCAAAGGCCTGGTCGGAGGAAATCACCGGCAGGGTTTCCTGCCGCGCGACTGCTGCAATCATGCGGTCAAATGGATCATGGTGATCCCAGTCAAGCATCGAAGCATCCAGGCATGCCGCTGCGGTCAGCGGAATCAGATCGTAGCCATCGGAGCTGGCACGCTCTTCCAGGCTCTCCACGTGGGCGGCCATTTCAGGCCACTTGCCCAACCTGACTTTCAGTCCGATTTCGCAAAGGGAGATCACCGAAACCGCCAGCCGATCGGTTTCACGCATTCGATCACGGGCTCGATCTGGCAACCGGGGGTCGTCGGTCAGCGCCATCAAGAACGCGTTCGTGTCGAGCAGGTAAGAAGTCACCGTCCTTCCCAGGCTCGCAGTTCATCTTCGCCCAAGGGCTCAAGGAACTCATCCGGCGGAGGCGCGATGACGTTCTTCAAGCTGCCGAGCTTCACGTATGCGGTTCGCGCCGGAACGAGCTCGGCGACGGGAATGCCATGGCGCGTGATGATCACGCGTTCCCCGCGGTTCATCCTTTCCAGTAGCTTGGAGAGGTTTGTCTTTGCCTCATGAACCGACGCCTGCATCTCGGCCTCAATTTAGACTAAGTCTTAGCTAAGTCCACAGCAGGGATAGGTCAACCTCCTTTGCTGCTTCAATCGTTTGCGAATTGGGGCATCGCGCCTGTAGCGCTGGTGCGGAGGCGGCATGCGCCATGCGGGCTCGCGCTATGCAGGATCGTGACGGCTGGTGCGCCAGGTCAGGCCGCTCATGTTTGACGCAGCCCCGTCCGGGCCGAGCGAAGCCGTGCGTGTCCTTGCCTCGACCCGGATGTCAGTGCGGCAGACGGTCATTTCGCCTTTCATCCTCATGGGATCTTTGCCCTGTCGGCGGAGCGCGTCAGCAACAACCGGACACGGCCCGCCGACAGGGCAGGGAACAGCACTGCCAGGGAGCGGAATGGCCGGCGTGACTGCCCGTTCGTGCGTCAGTTGCGTACGCTGGAACACCCGCCACGCCAATGATCCCGGTCCGGACCAAGGCCGTCCGCCCGCAACTGCTGCGTAGCAGTCTCGTTCAATTCCGGAAATTGCTGTTGCCTAATGCAGAATGGTCGGCATAGTCACGATAGCGAATCAAGATCCACGTTTCCAAGTCTCGGGAACCTTTGGTGAATCGTAGCGAATTGACAGGTTTGGAGTGCGGAAGTCCGAGGATTGACTGCAGTTTTGCGGAAGGGTCCGGCGGCTCTGCCATCCGGAGCGGGTGATGGAACAGGAGACCACAGAACACCGGAGCAGGTCCGACCGACCAAAGTGGATGGGTTACGCGCAGGCGATCCTGATATTGGCTGTCATCGGAGTCGCTCTCTACTTCGCGCAAGCGCCCAACCGTATGGAGCGCGACCCCATTTCCGACCTGACGCTCGACCAAGCCATGCCAGCAGTCTCGGTAATCCAGCCGGTCCCGACCGAACAGGCGCTGAGGGTCGACCTGACCGGAGCGGTAACGCTGCGCGAGACAGTGAAAGTCATGTCCGAAGTCGGCGGTCGCGTGGTCTGGGTCTCGCCGAGTTTCCGGAACGGAGGGTCGATCGCGGCGAACGAAACCTTCATCAGGGTCGATCCGGTCGAGTACGAGCTTGAGCTCGAAGCCGCCACGGCCGAGGTTGCAAGGGCGGACGCCAGGGTTCAGGCAGAAAGGGCCAGGGCCGAGGAGAGCCTGGATTCGTTTGCGCGTGAGAACCCCGGGGCCGACATTCCAGAGTGGGTTCGCCGCGTGCCGCAAATAGCTCAATCGGAAGCGGAGCTCATGAAGGCCCGAGCGGAAATGAAGCGGGCTCAGCTCCGGCTCGACCGAACCGAGATTTCCCTTCCGTTCGATGTCCGGGTCACGACGGCGGATATCGACGTCGGTCAGCTGGTCGGCCCCGCCGAACTGGTTGGTCGCGCCACGTCGTTGGGGTCCGTCTACCGGACCGACGCGGTCCAGGTCAGAGCGCCCGTCGAGCAAGAAAGCCTGGTCTATCTCGCGCCGGCGATCGGTCGCTCGGCGACAATTCGAGCTGCGTCAGGAACATTCGACGCCGTGGTGGAGCGCACGTCAGCGATCATCGGCCCCAAGTCGCGGCTCGCCGCGCTCTTCCTGAAGTTTGCGGACAGTCACCCTGTTGAGACTCTCCCGCGCCCCGGCTCGTTCGTGGAAGTCTCGATCGTGGGGCCCGTGCACGACAACGTGCTCGTCCTGCCGGAGTCGGCGATGCACGAAAGGGGCAGCGTTTGGGTCGTCGGCGACGGCGGCACGTTGCACGCTGTCGCGCCGCAGGTGCTGGGACATGTCGATGGCGGTGTGCTGGTGGAGGCGTTCGACGTCGGCGCCGGCATTGTCGTTGGGTCCTTGCGGGGCGCGCGAGAAGGATTGGCCGTCGAGGTCAGCGACGCGCCGGCATCGGAATAGCGGAGCCGGGCCTTGAGCATGACCGACGCCAGCAGCACCAACGCCGGGCCCACGGCGCAGCCAGGTCCAATAGGCCTTGGGTCAGGACCGATCGCCTACTTCGCCGGCAATCCCGTTGCCGCCTACCTGCTGATGATTCTCCTGATCGTGGGCGGCGTGCTTTCCGGCCTTCAACTCAATGTCCAGTACTACCCGGACTTCGAGGCGCGGCGTGCCTTCGTCTCGGTGCTGTATCCGGGCGCCTCGACCAAGGAGATCGAGGAGGACGTCAACCGCCGCATCGAAGAGGCCGTCTTCGGGCTGCCCGGCGTTGAGCGCGTGGTTTCGACAGCGAGCCAAGGCATCGGCAACGTCACGGTAGAGATGGCGACCTTTGCGGATTCCGACACCGTCGTGAAGGACATTCAGAGCGCCGTCGACGGCATCGAGAACTTCCCGCCGGCAAGGGCGGAGCAACCGGACGTCCAGCTTCTCAAGGTCACTTACGAAGTCATGACGCTGGCGGTGATGTCGTCCAGCCTGTCCGAGGACGAACTGCGTCTCGCGGCGGAAGACCTGCGTGACAGCGTGTCGGAGCTGCCGGCCGTCTCGCAGGTCTTCCTGAAAGGCACCCGCGACCGCGAGATCACGATTGAGCTGAGCGAAGAAGAGCTGCGTCGTCACGGTCTCTCCATCGGCCAGGTGTCCAGATCTGTCAGGCAATCGTCTCTCAACCTGACGATGGGTGAGTTGCGGACGGACACCGGCGGCGTGGTCCTGCAAACCGTCGCCAAGAGGAGCGTCGGCCAGGATTTCGAGGACATTCCGCTCATCACCAGGGTCGACGGCACAATCGTGACGCTCGGCGACATCGCCACGATTCGCGACGGGTTTGTCGACGAGGACATCCTCACGGAGGTCAACAGCAATCCGGCGGTGCTCGTTCGCATCGATGCGAACGAGCGGCAGTCCGTTATAGACATGGCTGAAGACATCAGGAACTTGCTTGCGAGCTACGAGGCTCCCGAGGGAGTGCGCGTCGCGATCTGGAACGACAACGCCAGCCCGATTTTTGACCGATTGCAGGAGATCGTGAAGAGCGGCGCGATCGGAACGATCCTGGTGTTCATCTGCCTCGTTCTCGTTTTTGATCTCCGAATCGCGTTCTGGATGACCGTCGGCATCCCCTTGTCCTTTGTGGGATCGCTGCTCTTCTTCGAAGCTGCGGATCTCACGCTAAATCTGGGAACGATTTTCGGTTTCTTCCTTTTGGTGGGCATTGTCGTCGACGATTCCGTAGTCGTTGGAGAGAGCATTGCGTCGGAACGCGAAAGGGGAACGAGTGCGCTCGACGCGGCAATTTCGGGTGCGCGGGCCATGGTGGGCCCGCTGACGATTGGCGCCATAACCACGATTCTGGCCTTCCTGCCATTTCTCTTCATCACCTCGCCCGCGTTCCAGATCGTGAACGTGTTCCCCTATGTCGCGATCTTCGTCCTGCTCGTTTCCCTCGTGGCAGCGTTCTTCATTCTCCCGGCGCATCTTGCGCATGAGAGTCGGTGGAGCCTCTCTCCGCTGAGCGACGTGCAGGGCCGTGTTGGCGGCTGGCTCGACGAGGTGCGCGACCTGGTTGTCGCCCCTGCAGCCGCATGGTCCTTGCGCAACGTCTGGCTTTCGATCGTCGGCGCACTTCTCGTTCTGGCCTTTGCCGGCCTGCTCCTTGGTTCCAATGCAGTTCGGATCGTCCTCTTCGACGAGAACCTGAGCAGCACCGACAACGTGCAGGCAGACATATATCTGCCGGTAGGCTCGCCGTTCGAGGAGACGGTGGCCGCCGCTGATCGCTTCGTCGAGGCAGCACACGCCATCAACGACCGGCTCGACGGGACCACTGTCGACGCGGTGAGCATCATTGTCGGCAACGTCGATACGGGGTGGCAAGTCAGAGAGCGCCTGAACAGCAGTCATCTCGCCTCTGTGCGCCTGCATCTCAGCGACCAGGCCGTCCGCAGCGCGAGCCCTCCCGAAGTCGAGCGGGCATGGCGTGAGGCCGTAGGTCCCGTGACGAACCTGGAGACAGTCGAATTCCGTTCCGGGCGCATTGCCCCCAGGCCGAGCATTTCCTATTCGCTCAAGCACGCCGACATGGAAACGTTGAGAAGGGCGACCGCCGAACTGAGGGCGGGGATGGCGACCGTGCCGGGCATTTACGGAATCCATGACGACCTGGCGCCAGGCAAGCGTCACCTTGAGATCGAGTTGACGCCGGCAGGGGAGGCCGCGGGCCTGACACCGGCACTGATCGGGAAACAGCTGCGCTCCAGCTTCCACGGCGCGGATGTCCAGCGCATCCAGCGAGGCCGCGAGGAAATCAACGTAGTGGTCAGGTATCCCGCCGAACAGCGGCGCAGCCTGGGCGACCTGGCCCGCGAACGGATCCAACTGCCGGGCGGCGGCGAAATCCCGCTCTCGCTGGCGGCGAACATTACCGAAAGGCGCGAGCCGGCGACGCTGACGCGGATCGACGGAAGGCGTGCCGCGCGTGTCAACGGGCGGGCGGACGCTGCCGTTGTCACGCCGATTCAGGCGCGACGCCAGGTTCACGAACAGGTCATACCGGACCTTCTGGCGAAGTATCCCGGCCTCGCCGTCGAAGTTGAGGCCGGCGCGCGGGACGAGGGCGACATGATCGAGACGCTGGCGGTTCTGGTCCCCATAGTGTTGATCGCGATCTTCGCCCTCATTGCGTCCTTCCTGCGCAGCTACTGGAAGCCGGTCATCGCGACCGTTGGCATCCCGATCGCATTCGCCGGGGCGATCATAAGTCACTGGATTCTCGGCTGGGACCTGACCACCATGTCGATCTTCGGCATGATAGCCGTCAGCGGCGTGGTCGTGAACGACACCCTCGTGCTGATAGACCGCTACAACACGATCCGGCGGGACAACGTGATGATTCCGGCCATCGCTGCCGCAACCGCCGCGACGCGACAACGGTTCCGGCCGGTGTTCCTGACCACACTCACGACGCTGCTTGGACTCTCGCCTCTGCTCTATGAGCGCGGCGACGAGCTGGTCGCCTTCGTGCCTTTCGTCGTCAGCATGCTGGGTGGTCTTGCATTCTCCACCCTGTCGGTCCTTTTCGTGCTGCCGGCGCTGGTGATGATCGCGGCAGGCCGTTACGACTAGTCTCGGCCCGTCGTGCGCGTCACGGTCGTTCATGTCTTGCTGGGAGCTGCCGTCTGCGGGCGAGCGGTCCTGTGCCGCGTCAACTGGCGATGCACTCTCGCAGTCACCAGATCCTTCAGTGACGTCATTTCCGGCGATGCGGGGCGATGCGGGCGTAACGGTCTCCGGCACCATCGTCGGGCCCTGCACCGCCCGCAGCTTGGCATCCACGTCATTGGTCCTCTCTCGCGGACGGGTCGCCCATGCGATCTGGCGGGTACGGTCCAGGTTGGCCAGGGCCATCGGCAGACCGGCCGCGGACAGTTGGATGCGCGCCGGCTGGCAGTCCCGCCCGGTCAGCTCCATGATGTCCAGCTACGTCCCTAGCTCGCGCGACCCCGTGCAGGGCTGTTCGACGCCATCCCCATCGCTTTGGACCCTGCTCGTCTCGCCGGCCATCGGGACATGACCATGCAGCTCCATCTGCCCGACTTGGATCTTGGTCATTGTTCCAAGCTGTACCCTTGCGTCATCCTCCTCCCGTCAGATTCGCTGAACCCGACAGCGCAAGGCAATGCGGGCCGTTTGCCCAGGCGCTTGTTCGGACGTCACGGGCTGTGGCAAGAAGGACGGCCGTGACGGATGACCCGCCAACCGCGCCGCAGGATCCTCGACCCGCCGCGTCGCGGAGGAGCGGCTCCATTGCGTCGTTCCTCATTCCGGGCGCACAAGAGGAGACCGCCATTCGCAACTGCAGAAATCGTGCCGCTTCCTGTGGCTCAGAATGCCGCGCCGAAGGGTTGCAGTTGTGGCACGCTCCAGGGAGATCCGGTTGAAGGCTGAAAGGGCGCAGGCGGGCCGGGTCTCGAATAAAGACCTCCGAAAGACTGCGGAACCTGCCCGAAAGGGCATGACAAGACACAGGGCGTCGAGTAATGTCGGGCTCAATTGGCACGCGCACCTTGTGGCGAGCCGCCTCTTCTCCGGAGCGCGATGCCGAATCGTCGGCGCTTCCGGGATCGGGGGTGCGTCCGTCGTGCCGCGGCCGCAATGCGGGTTGGGGAGACGATCGATGACGCAGGGCTGGCGTCTGCAACCGCATGCTTGCACCTCGAGCCGTGAGCCCGCCGGGGGTTGCGCGGCCGTTGTCACCGTGCCGAGACTCCGGAAGAAGGCATGACGTCACGGAAGACGGACAGCGACGTCGCCATCGTGGGATACAGTCACCGCATGCCCGGTGGCATTCGCTCCGACTCGGATTTCTGGCACCTGCTCGCCGAGCGTGAGATTGTCCAGGAGCCGATAAGGGATCGTTACGGCAGAGGCCACCTGCCCATCGGGGAGTTTTCTGGCCCGGGGCGCCTTGCAAGTCCTTGGGAAGGATTGGTCCGGGACAGCGACGAGTTGCTCTTCGACCGCTCACTCTTCGGGATGTCCCACAACGAGATGATGAAGACGGAACCGCAGGTCAGGATGCTGCTCAATTGTGCGTGGGAGACCGTCGAGCATGCTGGTTGGGACTTCCATGCGCTGCGCAACAGTTCCACCGGCGTCTTTGTCGGAGCACAGGTGCCGGCCGTGTCCAGCTGGCGGCCCCTGCATGGCGTCAACGAGTACTCCGTCACCAGCATCAGCGTGGCCATGTTGGCCAACCGGATCTCGTATCACTTCAACCTCATGGGGTCCTCGGTCTCCTACTGCACGGCCTGTTCCGCCGGGCTGAGCGCCCTGCATTCGGCGATGAACGCGCTCCAGTGCGGCGACTGCGACCAGGCGCTGGTCGGGGCCGTGACCTACTTGGCCAGCGCCAGGTTGAGCAGCAGCTTCAACCTCATGGGGGTCATCAGTCCGGACGGCAAGTGCCACTCCTTCGACGCCCGAGCCAACGGTTACATGCGTTCCGAAGGCGCCTTCGTCTTCGCGCTGAAACCCCTGGCGGCGGCGGAGCGCGACGGGGACCCCATTCATGCCGTGATCGAGGCGAGTACGGTCAACGCAGCGGGATCGGCGGACGACGCTGTCGGCCTCGCACCGGGCCGCAACATCATCGCGCCTACCCGTCACGCACAGGTGGAACTGATGCGCGCCGCAGTCGCCCGTGCCGGGCGGACCGGCCGGGAATTCGACTACGTCGAAGCCCACGCGACGGGTACCGTGGTTGGAGACCGGATCGAGGGCAATGCCATCTCGGAGGCGTTTGGCGGATTCGAGCGCGAGGTGCCGCTTCGCGTGTCCAGCGTCAAGAGCAACGTCGGGCACATGGAAGCGGCCGCATTCCATTGCGCGCTGCTGAAAGTCGTCCTGATGATGCAACGGCGCACCTTCGCGCCGACGTCGAAGAACCACTTGGTGCCGAATCCCGAGATCGACTTTGACGGCTGCCCGATGAAGGTGCAGACGGCAGTTGAGCCCTTTCCGGAGCATCCCGTCGTCGTCGGCATCAACTCCTTCGGCTTCGGTGGCGCCAACGGCCATTGCGTGGTGCGTGAGTATCGCCCGGCGCGTCCGCGCATCTGGTCGGTGGCCCTGGCTCCGGACGCTGGCTACGTCATTCCCCTTTCGGCGCGCAATGCGAAGTCGCTCGCCCAAGCCGCAGGACAGCTTCGCGAGACGCTCGGCCAGCGACCCATGGACCTCTACACGTTGGCCGGCAATCTCAGCCGCCGTCGCACCCATTTTGCCACCCGTGCCGCGCTTGCAGTGCGTGACCTGCAGGAGCTCAAGGACGGGCTCGACGCCGTTGCAGAGGAACGCGTCCCGATCGAAACCGCAGAGGAGGGCGAGCCGAGGCTGGCAATGGTGTTCGCCGGACAGGGAACGCAGTGGTCCGGTTGTGGCCGCGCCCTCTATGACGCCGACCCCGTATTTCGCCGCGTCATCGACGCGATCGAGGTGCATTGGCGTGAACACTCGGACGTCTCTCTGCGCGAAGCCTGCTTCTCCGCGCCGCAGTCGGCACTCGACGAATGCGAGCTGGCCCAACCCGCCATCTTCATGCTCCAGTGCGCGCTCGTCGAGCTGTTCAAGACGTGGGGGGTCTACCCGGACTGCGTGGTCGGCCACAGCTCCGGCGAGGTGGCTGCCGCGTACGCCTGCGGAGCGCTTTCCTTGGAAGATGCGACGCGCCTGGTTTTCCATCGGGCCACGCTGCAGCAACGCACTGCCGGGTCGGGCCGGATGCTTGCGATAGGCCTCGATCGTTGCGGCGTCGAGGAGTTGCTGGACAATCTCGACATTCCGTTCCGGCTCGATGCAAGCCAGTCCGCCCAGATCGAGATCGCCTGCGAGAACGCGCCTGCCAACACCGTCATTTGCGGCATCGAGACTGCCTTGCAGCCTGTCGTCGAGGAACTCGACCTGCGGAACCTGCAGCATCGGCTTGTTCCCGGAAACATCGCCTTTCACTCCCGGGCGATGGACGCCATCCGGGCGGAAGTGGCGGGGGCGCTGTCCTTCCTCGACGAACGCACCTTCGATCCCGACGTTCCCTTCATCTCGTCCGTGACCGGCAACCACACCGAGCGCCTCGACAGCGCGTACTGGTGGTCGAACATCCGCCAGCCCGTGCGCTTCGCGGCCGCGATGGACGCCATGAGGCGCGACCACCGGCCGCATGCGGTGCTCGAGATTGCGCCGCACTGCGCGCTGCAACCCGTCATCGCCCAATGCCTGGCCGATGGTGTATCCGTTCCGACCTCTATCGCGACATTCATGCGCGACACTGATACACGCGTCAGTTTTCTCGAATCGCTGGGCGCCTTGTTCAGGGCCGGCGTGAACCTCGACTTCGCCTCCCGTTACCCGCATCCGGAGCCCGTCCCTCATCTGCTGCCCGGCCATCCGAGGGACGACGAGAAGAAAGCGGATGCGTTGGCGGACGACGAGTTCCACAATCAGGGGGCCGAGTACGCCCACGGCCCGCTCGTCGGTCACCGGATCCCGTGCGATCACCTGCTGTTCGAGGCACGCTTCTCGGACCGGGCCTTTCCCTGGGCCGCCGACCACGTGGTGCATCACGCGGCGATCATGCCGGCGACGGGCTACATAGAGCTGGTGCTCGAGGCGCTTGGAGGTGTGCCGGTGCACTTCGACGTGATCGAGTTTCTTCAGCCCTGCCCGGTCCCGAGAACGCCGGTGCGCCTGCAGACTGCGCTGCATCCTGTCGCCAATTCACCGGCCGAGTTCACCTTCGTGATATCCACGCGGCCCTACGGCGAGGATGCCAGGAGCGAATCGCACTGCCGCGGCAAGGTCCGCGTGCTGAGTGACCCGCTGGCGCCGGACACTCCGGCCACGCTCGCAGACATCGACCGTTCTGTCTATGCGCCTGTCGAGCATCCCTCCGGAGATGAACTCTACGAACGTTTCGAGGCAGTGCTGGGCGACACGTACAGCTACGGTCCCCACTGCAGAAACATCCGGCAGATCCAGCGTCACGAGGCGACACAGGCCTATCTGGTCGATCTCGAAGTCGACCAAGGCCTGTGGGACGACGGACGCGAGGAGGGGTATGTCTGCTACCCTCCGCTGATCGATGGTGCATTTCAGGCGTTCCTCTACAGTCTGTTGCTCACTTCAGATCACTTGTGCATTCCGCGGCGCATCGAGCACATGACGTTTCTTGGCGCAGCGTCGGGACCGCGGCTGACCTGTCTGCTGAGGGATCCACCGGATCGAGCCCTGGACATTGACGACAAAGGCCAGTTCAACCCGCCCGAGGGCGAGCGGCTGTCCGGCAGCATCAGCTTCTACGACGGCGCCACTGGCGCCCTCGTTGCCCATGTCCAGAAATACATCCATTTCGACTCGAACCTGAAGAGGGGCGACCTGCCCCACAGCAGGCACCGGATCGTCTGGCAACCCAAGTTCTTGCAGGACGAACCTGCGTGCATCGACGGGCTGCCCGATGGCGACATTGATCCCGCGGTGTTGATCGCCGCTCTCGAACAGTCCGTTGACGGAGCAGGCCGCGCGATTCGCGTCCTGGAGCTCGCCGGAGTCCGGACGCCAGAGCAGACCATGCTCGACCAGTGCGTCGGGCACCTGTCGAATGCTGGGCGGCACAGCGAGTATTGGCTCGTCAGCCACGACGAGGAAACCGCCAGGAAGAACTACGAGGCGTATCGCGCTGCCGACGCCGCTCTGCGATTCGAATGCATCGACCCAACCGAGGTCCAGGCGGCCGACCTCGATGTGGGTTTGCTGCGCCCGGGGGCGGCGGAGCTGCTCCTTCTGCATCGCGATGCGGCCGCATTCGACCCCGCTGACTGGGAGTTCTGGAGACGCTTGCTCGTAGCCGGAGGCCTGGCACTTGTCTCCCACTCCGAAGGTGACGTGCCCGATCCCGGGGCCAGCTGGACCGTCGTCCGCGCTGCCGCGTGCAGCACTCTGCTGCAGTCCCCGCAGTCGTGGTCGAAACACCTGGGTCTGACGGCAGTTCCGGCACCGCGCTGGGTGGTGGGCGAACCGCGAAGCCTGGCACGGGACTGGCTGTCGCTGCTCGATGATCCGGAGGCCTGCCAGATCGCCCTGCAGCCCCTCGTTTCTGGTGACGTCGACGGCATCGAAGAATGGCCTAGGGTGGCGGAACTGCAGGCCGTCGACTTCTTTTGCGATCTTGATCCGGAGGACCCCACCGGCGAGGGGGCGGTGTCGGCCTTCGTCGCCCTCGTCCGGGCGCTGGCGTTGTACCGGGCCGAGCACGCACATTCCCGGTGCCGTGTCACCGTCGTGACCCGCGGGGCCGCCTTCGATGTGCAGAACCCTCGCGGGAGCGGCCTGTGGGGCGCGGTTCGCAGCATGGTGGTCGAGGTGGGCGAGGACGCCGCAATCGACTTCCGTCTCGTGGATCTCGATGACGACAACGACCTGGAAACCCTCGCCTCGCTGGCTCGCTGCGATCTGCGCGAACGGGAGGTCGCGGTGCGACGAGGTCGCCTGTGGGTGCCCCGCATACAGAGCGTTCGCGACGACGCTCCGTACGTCCCCTTAGGCGACGCCTCGACCTATCGCCTGTGCCTGGACAACCCGGGACAGATCGGCGGCTTGCAGATGAAGACGTACGATCCTGCTCCGCTGGGGCCGGGCATGGTGGAAATAGACGTGAAGGCGGCGGCGCTCAACTTCCGCGATGTCATGGTGACCTTGGGACTGCTGCCCTCGGCCGCCTACGAACGCTCCGCGCTTGGGCTGGAGGTCGGCATGGAAGCGAGCGGAGTCGTGCGCCAGGTCGGTGACGGTGCAGGCAACCTCCGGGCCGGCGACGAGGTGATCTTCACCCAGGGCGGGTGCATTGCCAATCGGGCAGTCGTCAACGGCCACCTCGTGTTCTCGAAGCCCGCCTGCCTCGACCTGGAGCAGGCCGCGTCCCTGCTGTCGGTCTACCTCACCGCGTACTATGCCCTTGTTCACCTGGCTCGGCTTTCCGAAGGCCAGAGCGTCCTGATTCACTCGGCCATGGGCGGAGTCGGACAGGCCGCCATCGCGCTCGCCAGGCGCACCGGGGCGACGATCTACGCAACGGCGGGAAGCGACGCCAAGCGTGATCGGCTTCTCGAACTTGGTGCAAGCGCGGCGTTCGATTCGCACAGCGAGGATTGGTACGACCAGTTGATGGAAGCGACACGCGGCGAAGGAGTCAACGTGGTGCTGAATTCCCTTGCCGGCCGTCAGCTCGCGCTGTGCCTGGAGGCATTGCGTCAGGGCGGTTGGCACTGCGAGATCGGAAAGGTCGACATCTATTCCGACAGCCCGCTCGGCCTGTACGTCTTCCGCAAGAACCTGCGATTCGCTGCAATCGATGTGGATCGGCTGATGGTCGATGATCCTTGGCTCCTGCGCCGGCTCTCCCAGACATGTCTTGACCTGATTGGGCAGGGAGAACTGCCGCCGCTGCCGATCACCGTCTACGACTACGAGGACTACGCGAAGGCCCTGCGCCTGATGACCGGCGGAAAGCACCAGGGGAAGTTGGTGCTCAGGGCTCCGCCGGCTTCCGTTCATCCGCCGTTCCCAATTGTCGATCGGCGCCCTCTGCTCGATCCCGATGCGACATACCTCGTGACCGGCGGTCTCGGCGGATTCGGCCTGTGCCTGCTGCCTTATCTTGTATCCATCGGAGCCCGCCATCTCACCTTGATGGATCGGGATCCTGAGCGTCGCCGCGACGCCGAATGGTTGCGCAGATCGACCGCATTGCAGCACATGGACCAGGACTGCGAGATCGACGTCGTTGCAGGCGATGTCGCGGTTGAGGCTGACGTCGAGCGCTGCGTTGCCAACCTGCGCCGGCCTCTGAAGGGCGTCTTTCACCTCGCCGGCGTTCTTGATGATCGTCTGCTCGGCACGATGTCCCGGGAATCCGTTGAGATGGTGTTCGCTCCCAAGGCTGCCGGTGCGCTGAATCTTCACCGGGCGACCGCCGGGCATCCGCTCGACCACTTCGTCATGGCCTCTTCCACCGCCTCGACCTTCGGCAATCCCGGACAGATCAACTACGGCGCTGCCAGTGCCTACCTCGATGGACTCGCGGCTTGGCGCCGGGGACAGGGATTGCCGGCGTTGTCCTGCAACGTCTCGGCGGTCGCCGAAGTCGGCATGGCTTCGCGAAGCCACCACGTGTTGCGCATGCTGAGAATGGCCGGCATGCCGCCGGTGAGCATCCAGTTTGCGATCACCAACCTCGACTACGCCCTGCGCAGACTGTCCGACAGCGACCACTTGATCACCGCGCTGTTCAAGCGGGTTCCGTTGACCGTCGACTCATCAGACTACATGCGCATCGGTCGCCTGATGAGCAACCAAGATGCCTTCCAAGGCCATTCCGACGACCGGCTCACGCTCGAAACCGTGATGACGCAGATTGCCGAGAAGGTCGCCGAGCTGTGCGGCCATGAGGAAGGCGACGTGGACGAGCCGCTGGCGAGCTTCGGATTCAATTCGATCTCGGTTGCCGAACTCGTTGCCTTCATTCAGAATCGGTTCAACTTCCAGGTCAGCGCCCTTGAGTTGATGACCACCGCCACCTGCAGGTCCTTGGCGCGCTCGATCGTCTACCGAGCCGAAGAGTCCGAAGAAATGGAAGGCGAGACCGGTGCGGCGAGTGGCACGCACGCTCCTCTTTCCGGACTGCGCCGGGGGCGCAGAAGGCCGTCGGAATTCGCAAGTGTCCTGGAAGATCACTTTCCGTCGGCGCTTGGTGCGAGCCAAAACGCAACAACAGCGGAGTCCTGACCATTCACGAGCCCAGCCCAGATTCCTTGCCGACGAGGATGCTGGCACGCTGCAGATCAATGCACGCGTCCATACGGCATCTTGTCGGGAATTCGCCACCCACGGGCCTGACATGGCCTCCTCAGCAGCGTCGCACCACCGGTGCAGCGGATCCGAGCACTCCGGGTGCGTCCAGATTCCGACTCGCGCATCGGACATTCTACCCGCAGCGACCGAGCGGGCTCATGTTCGGCGGTCCCTTATAGCGAGGCACGATATGGCCGAAATTGCCCCCGCCTCCCGCGCAGTGCCCTCGCTCGCAGGTCGAATGCCGTTGCAGTGCCGCCACGACCTCGACAGCTTGCAGGGTTTCGTTCATTCC
>JAPPCV010000049.1 GCA_028824715.1 Boseongicola sp.
ACGGCGCTGAATCCCAAGAGCCGAATCAGCGACATCATTGGCCGCCCGGCGCAGTTCTATTCCGGTCTCAAGGGACAGGCCCTGAAACAGCGGGTCGATGAGCTGCTGGACCTGATAGAACTTGATCCTGCCAAGTTTTACAATCGATTCCCGCCCGAACTTTCCGGCGGCCAGAAACAGCGCATCGGCATCGCCCGGGCATTGGCTGCCGAACCGGAATTCATCATCTGCGACGAGGTGACGAGCGCACTCGACCAACTAGTGGCTGAAGGGATCCTGAAGCTGCTCGACCGCCTGCAGCAGGAGCTTGGTCTGGCATACATGTTCATTACTCACGATCTGGCAACGGTTCGTTCAATCGCCGACGAGGTTGTGGTCATGCAAAATGGCAAGGTTGTGGAACAAGGCGCGAAGGAAGAGATGTTCACGCCACCCCATCACCCATACACGGACCTCTTGCTGTCGTCGGTGCCTGAGATGGACCCAAACTGGCTCACGACACTTCTCGAAGAGCGTGGCGTCGACAACATTGGCGAGGCTGCCAGCGTTTAGTGCTGCCTTGCAAGGCCACGCAATCGGTGCACGGGCGAGAAGTCGGTGCCATGCTTCGCTCACCTTGGAACAGTTGGTTTCCTTGACGCTTCGGCTGGATTGAAAGCGTGTGCAGTTCATTGGACTGACAGGGAAAGCTGACGGCATACAGCCTCTGATCCCCCTGGCAGCGATACTGACCCAAAATCGAGGACTCTCGCCAAGGCGATTCTGAGGCGAGGCACGGGCGATTGGACTGCCACTTGCAGTTCCATCCGATCCAACGGTCGCGCGCCCGGCACCTGAGCGGCAAAACCGATGACGCCACACGCGCCGGCCGGTGGTCGCGATGGAGGGTGCAGTTTCGCACGGTCTCGGCATCGGGACGAGTTGCGCCAAGGCAGCAACGCACAAGCGTCATCGCACCGAAGCAGGCGTACGTCCTCTTCCACGACGATGCCCACGGATACCTCCGCAAGATCCGCGTCCATGCCCCTGAAACTGGTTCGTCGGAACCAAGACGCGGGCGCAAGCAAGTTGACCGGAAACGACGGCAACTTCATGTCGGGCATGGAAAAATGCCGAGTGAACAACGCAACCCCGGAAGCCGGAACCCGTTCAGGCCGCCGGATTCAGTCGGGGTTAACAAGAGGCCCTGCACGCAAGCCCTTCCACTCGGCTCACGCAGCCTGAAAGAGCCGTGGGTGTGAGGATCGGCCGATGTCGAGGCATTGGCCGATCCACGTCCGGTTATCGCAGGCACTCGGCCAGTGTTTCGGCCAAGTTGCGGATCACGTGCGGGTAGAGGGCTGGACCCGGTTCGAGGTCTGCCCCCAACGGGTCGATCACGCCGGTATTGGCCTCGGTTCCATCGAGAACGGTGGCGACGAGACCCGGGTTGAATTGCGGCTCGGCAAGGACGCAATCGATGCCTTCCTCCCGAATCCTGCCCTGGATCTCGGCAACCCGCGCCGGGCTTGGATCAGACGCGTCGCCGAGCGAGATCGCGCCCGAGGCAGGCAAGTCGAACGCGACCTCGAAATACTGATACGCGTCGTGGAAGACGATGAAGTTGCTGCCACGAACCGCATCGAGGGTCTCGCCCACCTCCGCAGACAGGACTTCCAGCTCGGCCCTCCCGGCCGCGGCGTTGGCAAAGTAGGTGCCCGCATTTTCGGTGTCTGCCGCAGATAGCTGCGCGGCGATCAGGTTCAGCCATGAGCTGGCGTTCTCCGGCGAAAGCCAGGCATGCGGATCGTGGTCGCCATGGGCGTGACCGTGATCATCGTGGGCCATTTCCTCATGGTCGCCTTCGTGCCCGTCCTCGTGTGCGTGCTCTTCGTGGTCGTCGTCATGCCCTTCCTCATCGTGGGCATGCTCGTCATGTTCATCATGCTCATGCTCGTCATGTTCATCGTGGGCATGCTCGTCATGTTCGTCATGCTCATGTTCGTCATGCTCATCGTGTGCGTGCGCCTCGAACAAGGCACCTTCCCGGAAATCGAGTAGGATGGTGACGTCCGCCTCGAGGAGCGTCGTGATCGCCGCATCGCCAGCCAGGTTCTTCAACGCGTCGGCCATCCAGGGTGTCAGGTCTTCGCCCATCCAAAACACGAGATCGGCATTCTGAAGCGCGGCTGCCTCGGAAGGGCGCAGGCTGTATTCATGGGGGGAAGCGCCCGGCTGCACGATCAGGTTCGGCGAGCCGACGCCCTCCATCACGCGTGCCACGAGCGAATGCACCGGCGCGATGTCGACTGCAACGCTTGGGACATCTGCCATGGCGGTGCCGCCAGCCGTCGCAGCGGCGAACGAGAGGGGAAGAAGCTTTCTGGACACAGGATCCTCCATGTGATAATGTAACATTGAAGATGGCATACATGATATGAAATAACATGACAAGAGACACGCGGCCCGTGCCCGCCGAAACACTGGCCCCATTGGGATTTCAGAGGCATGACCACGACGTCTGCGTCGACCAGGTGCTTGCTGCCGCCGAGACGCGCTGTGCAAAGGAAAATCTGCGTCTGACTCCAGTGCGGCGCAAGGTGCTGGAGCTGCTGCTTCAGGAACACCGGGCGCTTGGGGCCTATGCAATCCTGGACATGCTGCGTGAGGCGGGATTCGGATCGCAGCCGCCGGTCGCCTATCGCGCCCTGGATTTCCTGGCCGAGCATGGATTCGTACACAAGATCGAGCGCCTGAACGCCTTTGTTGCCTGCGTGCATCCTGGGGAAACCCACTCGCCCGCATTCATGATTTGCCGACTTTGCGATGCGGTGGCCGAAACGCATTCGGCCCCCGCGAAGGGTGCGCTTGGCGCCGTCGCGCGCGCGGTCGGGTTTCAGATAGAAAGAACAGTTGTCGAAGCCGAAGGAGTATGCCCAGCCTGCGCGGACCAAGTCGCGTCATGACCTTGATCAGCATCGAGAACCTGAGCGTCCGATACGGTGCCAACACCGTGCTGCGCCATGTCGGCCTGACTGTGAAGCCTGGCGAAATCGTCACCATCGTCGGCCCGAACGGATCAGGCAAGACAACTCTCTTCCGGGCCATTATCGGCGCGACTGAACCCGCTGCGGGGCAGATCAGGCTCAAGCCCGGCATCAGGATCGGCTATGTCCCTCAACGCCTGCACATCGACCCGACACTTCCTATCACCGTGGAGCGCTTCATGCGCCTCGCAGAACGCGTGCGCCGGCGAGACTGCGTGGCGGCGCTGGATGCAGCCGGCATCCCGGATCTCATGAAACGGCAGATGTCAAAACTGTCAAGTGGCCAGTTCCAGCGCGTGCTTCTGGCACGCGCCTTGATCAATCGGCCCGAGATCCTGCTCTTGGATGAGGCGACCCAAGGCCTTGATCAACCCGGCTCCGCCGCATTCTACCGACAGATCGAAACGGTTCGCGCTGATACCGGATGCGCCGTGTTGATGATCAGCCACGAGTTGCACGTCGTCATGAGTGCGTCAGACCGGGTTGTCTGCCTCAACGGCCACGTTTGTTGCGAGGGCACTCCGGCAGTTGTCGCCTCCGCACCGGAGTACCGGGCCTTGTTCGGAACCGGCACCGGGGGAGCGCTGGCGCTCTATCGGCACGACCACGATCACGACCACAACCATGATCAGTTGCATGGCCAAGAGAGTGTGGAGTGATGCTCGACGATTTCATGACACGGGCGGCGCTTGCCGGCGTCGGGGTGGCCTTCGCGGCGGCCCCGCTTGGCTGCTTCGTGGTCTGGCGGCGGATGGCGTATTTCGGCGATGCGACGGCCCATGCAGCGATGCTCGGCGTAGCATTGTCCTTGGCGATGCAAATTTCCATCGTTGCTGGAACGGTGATGGTGGTGCTCGTCATGGCAGTAGCCGTGAATTTGCTGACTTGGCGCGGCTATGCAATGGACACGGTCCTCGGTGTACTGGCCCATTCCGCACTCGCCTTCGGGCTTGTCGCAGTCTCATTTCTGTCCGGCTTCCGCATCGACCTGATGGCCTATCTCTTCGGCGACATCCTGGCCGTGTCTCCCGGTGACCTCCTGGTGATCTGGGGCGGAGCCGCGCTCGTAGTCACCCTGATCGCCTCGCGCTGGTCGGCGCTGCTGACCTCCACTCTGAACGAGGAACTCGCATACGCCGGTGGCCTGGATCCAAGGCGAGAGCAAATGATCCTGACCCTTTGCATGGCAGTCACCGTGGCCGTCGCGATCAAGGTTGTGGGCGTGTTGCTGATCGCCGCCATGTTGATCATTCCTGCCGCCGCTGCCCGCAACCTCGCCCGGACACCCGAAGCCATGGCGATGATCGCGGCCGCAATCGGCGGAGTCTCCGCTGTGGCCGGCCTGCGCGCGGCCTATGTCTTAGACGCCCCGGCAGGCCCATCCATCGTCTGCGTGGCCGCATTGCTGTTTGCCGGTCTCGGTATTGTAGGCTGGCGCAACCACCGAGGCACATAGGCGCCCGAAAGGCACGGCCTCTCGAACCGGGCAGCAAGATCCACCCCGTTGGGCGTTCGTGACGGGTGGACCTGTCAATCCGGCTTGGTCGACATCGGCGTCTGGCGGCGTCAGGCTTCCATCGCCTCAAGGTCGTCGATGAAACCAAAGATCATGTCGAGACCCTTGTCCCAGAGTGCCGGATCTCCGGCATCAAGACCAAATGGCGCAAGATGATCCTTGTGGTGCATTGAGCCGCCCGCCTTCAGCATCTCGAACGGGTCGGCTCCGGCAAGGGACGTGTCCGACGCCAAGCAGATGAGGCCGTGACCTTGGGCCATCTGCGTGCAACTGTCATGAGAGACACGCGGATGACCTCGGCGAGGCCGCCGGTCGGCGCCTATCGATGCACGGCTTGACGTCCGTTCCAAGGACAGGCGAGTCCAGGCGCGTGTCCCGAAGCCCGCTACGGCGAGACTGGCGCGGCGGACTGCTCACGGCTGTCGGTCCAGCATGTCGATGTCGGCGCGCTCAACATCGCTCAGAGACTTGGCGACCCGCCAATCCCGCGTTGACCCGTCCGCCTCCCGTGCCGTGATGACTATCTCGACCGGTGGACAGTCCGGCTCATGGCAGCGCAGTTCCGCCACCGCGAGTGTCGTGCTCTCAGGCAGACCGAACCGCTCCGCCACGAGCATCTTGATCCGACGCACAGCCTTCGGATCGGGGCGATTGGGTTCAAACAGTCCGCGCATGCGTGCTTCCTGCCCGCAATGTCGCCCAGAGAACACTGCCTTTCGCATCGCCGATCAACACATGCGAAAGGGACTTGGTGGCGGCGATGGCCGTGACTTCGGCACCCGTAGATCCTCGAATGACAATCGACTCCTTGGCTTCATCAAGTGCAGCCAAGAGAACGGCACCATCCTGGAATCCGGCAAAGACAGCATTCTCCTCGCTGAGGGACTGTACGCAGGTTGCCAGGCGCTTCCCGCCATGTGCGACGCAAAGTGGCGCCCGGCCCATGGGTCCGTCCTTCCCGTCGAAGGGCCAGCAGATTGCTTCATCCGCGCCGGACGTAGCCAAATGGGGCGCGTCACCTGCCCAAGCGAAGCTCTTGACCTTGGCCGGGTACCCCTGCATTGCCATGTTGCCCTTGTCGCGGAGACGCCAGCCATGAAGCGCGTTTTCCTGCATGGCCGTGACAAGATACTTGCCGTCCGGACTGAAACTTACGGCACCATGGGATCCTTTCCAGACAAGCTTCGAGGGCTTCCAACGCCGCTCCCCGCGCTCCCAGATCGTCGCGCCGCCATAGTGGGCCGCGGCCAGGCGCCTGCCCTTCGGGTCGAAGGCGAGGCCCCCGACGGTGCTGACGTGCTCGAGCGATGTTGCCGAGGTTTCTCCCTTGCGCCAGACGTGCACGGTCCTTCCGGAGGAGCACGCCCGCTGCCCATGACCAGCAGCTACGCAATCGACCCAGCGCGAGCCGAAGTTGGCGATCTCTTCGACCTGGCCGTCAGGCGAAATGCGAAGACATCGTCCGTCATCGCCGCCGGTCAACACGTGGTCAGCGTCCACCGCAAGGCAGAGCACGGCGCCATCGTGCGCCTTCGTCACGGTGGGGTCCGTTCCAGGACGGAAGAAGCGGACGGTTCCGTCACCGGATGCCACCGCGACGGCCTCGCCGGTGGCAATGGCACCCGTGACCGGAGCACCGGTCTCAAGCTTCAGGCCGCGTTTTTCCAGTTCGGATTCCGGAAAGCCGCTCCGCCGATTGACGCGTCTCGGCAGGTCTGGCGTCACGCCGCCCGACACGCCTCGAACCCTTCCTTCAGCCCCATGCTTTCAAGATTGCGGCCGATGAACACCACGCGAGACACGCGCGGCCTGCCTTCTGGCCAAGGACCCATTGGCGATCCGTCCATCAGCATGTGCACTCCCTGGAAGACGTACCGGTCGCCATGCCCGGAAAAGTCAAGGATGCCCTTCGAGCGAAGTATGTCCTGGCCGCGCTGCTGGAGGAGCTTGCCGAACCACTTCTGGAACCTGTCGAGATCAAGCGGCGTCTCGGAGACAAACGAGACGCTTGTGACGTCATCGTCGTGTTCGTGATCGTGATCGGAGGTCAGGAAATCGGGTTCCACCTCCAGGACGCGGTCGAGACTGAACGCGTTCAGACCGACAACTTCATCCAGCGGCGCCGCGCAGCGCGCGGTTCGGATGACCTTCGCATAGGGATTGATCTTGCGGATCCGCGTCTCGACCCGATCGAGCCCGTCGGCTTCCACGAGATCGGTCTTGTTGAGCAGGACAACATCCGCAAAGGCAACTTGTTCCTCGGCTTCGTGATGCTCGCCAAGCTGCGCGTCGAGATGGACGGCATCCGCAACGGTCACGATGGCATCGAGCCGCGTGCGGTCGGCGACATCCTGGTCGACGAAGAAGGTCTGCGCCACCGGGGCGGGATCGGCAAGACCGGTGGTTTCGACGATGATGGCGTCAAACCGGTCGCCGCGCTTCATCAGGCCGCTCAGGATCCTGATCAGGTCGCCGCGGACGGTGCAGCATATGCAGCCGTTGTTCATCTCGAACACTTCCTCGTCGGCATCGACGACAAGATCGTTGTCGATGCCTTCCTCGCCGAACTCGTTGACGATAACTGCGTAGCGCTTGCCGTGGCGCTCCGTAAGGATGCGATTCAGGAGCGTCGTCTTGCCGGCGCCGAGGAAGCCGGTAAGCACGGTTACGGGAACTTGTGCGTGTTGATCCATCTTTGGTCCTTTCAAGTGCCTGGTGCGGTTGGGCCGCAATCGCTGCAGCGGCCGTGGATATCAATGACCGAGCGGTCGGGCGCGAATCCCGAGGCCGTGGACAGGGCTGCGATGTCGCGGGCAAGACGCGGAGCCACATGCTCCGTGACGTTTCCGCAGCCATCGCAGATCTCAAGAACCGGGTTCTCGGAATGATGCGTTTCGCGGCATTCTGTCCACGCGTTCAAGGACTCGATCCGGTGCACATGGCCGACCTCGATCTGCTTGGCCGATGCCCTGCAAACGGTCGTCGCCGCGGTCACGCCGTCGCCGCGGAGCGCATCCTGGATCTCGCAGGCCGAGAGCGGGCGCCCTTGGCGCCTCAGGAACTCGAGCACCCTTTCGGCATGGGCAATGCGAGTTCGTCCCTGCGGCATTTCGCACCTCCCGATCGTCAGCGCTCTTGACGCTTCTAGCCGATCAGGATACTTGATGCAATGTGATAACATAACGTCCAGTCAACATGAGCCACGACCAGCCGATCCTGTCTTTCTGCATGACCTGCCGAGACGGCAACGAAGACGTTCACGGGAATGTCCGCGGGGGCGCACGTCTCGCCCAGGCGTTCCTGTCGCGCAATGGCGCTGTGCCGCCTCTCGGGTTCGAACTGCGGGGCATGCTGTGCATGAGCCAGTGCAAGCGCTCGTGCATCGTGTCACTCAGCGCCAGCGGGCGTTTCTGGTACTTGTTTGGCGACCTGGATGCTGCCGAGCCGGGTCACGTCAAGGCGCTCAGGGACTTGATCCCTCTCTATCTTGCCGCGCCGGAAGGGTTTCTGCGGCGCGAGGCGCGGCCCGAACCCCTGCGTCCGCGGATCCTTGGACGCCTGCCCCCACCCGGAAGCACGTCCGATCTCGTCATCTCGATTGAAGAGATGTCCGCATGTTCCGTCCGAACCTGAATGCGCCGCAGTGGCGCGCGGCCTGACAAGGGGAATCCCGCTCTTGAAATACCTTGCCACACTTGAGCCAGCCCAGGATGCGGACGATGTCCCCGCAAAGAGCGGGCGCCGCGCCCGCGATGCGGACAAGGGGCTGACGACCGACCTGCCTTTCCTTGTCGCCCGAAGGCTGCGCTATGATGCGGCAAACGGCGCCGCGCTGGTGCAGGACGTGTCCTTCAGCGTGGATGAGGGAACCGTTCTTGCCGTCGCAGGGCCGAACGGCGCAGGGAAAACCACGCTGCTTCGGCTCTTGAGCGGCTCGGAAGCGCCGACAGGCGGTGATGTGCTGATCGGCGGGCACAACCTGAAACAGCTTTCCGCCACGGAACGCGCCCGCATGATCGCCGTTGTCAGCCAGCAGGAGCAGCCCGACGGGCGGCTCTACCTGCGCGACTACGTGGCCCTTGGGCAAATCCCGATCCAGGCGGACCGGTCAAGCCAGGCGCATGCGGAATGCATGAAGCGAATTCTGTGCCTGACAGGTCTCACCGACCTGGCTGAAACGCGGATGGCCGTGCTGTCGGGTGGCGAACGCCAGCGGGCGCACATCGCGCGGGCCCTGGCGCAGAACCCGTCGCTCCTGTTTCTGGACGAGCCCACCAACCACCTCGATCCGGATGCCAAGGGCCGCATGCTGTCCTTGATTGCCGAACTGGGCATCACCGTGGTGATGATCGTCCACGACCTGGTGATGATCCCCGAGTTTGCCAGCCATGTCGCCCTGATCAACGCAACCCGGCTCGCCGGGTTCGGCCCTGTCAACGAAGTGCTGACGCCCGACCGTGTCCAGGACATTTTCGGCGTCACATACCTGCACTTTGCGCATCAGGGTCGCCTGATCCACGCGCTGGACATCCGAAAGAACGAAACCTCAATGGAAAGGAACATCCCATGACACGATACCTCTTGCCGGCAAGCTTTGCTGCCGCCCTTGCCAGCGGCGCCGCCGCCAACGGCGTCACCGTCGACAATTGCGGCGATCCATTGGTCTTCGATTCCGCGCCCGAGCGGATCGTGGTGCACGACATGAACATGACCGACATGGCCTTCGCGCTGGAACTGCAGGACAGGATTGTCGGCCTGACGGGCATCACCGGCTGGTACAAGACCAGCCCTGACTTTGACGAGCTGCGCGGCGACATACCTGAGCTGGCGCCGAAGTACCCGACCATCGAGAACCTGGTTTCAGTGGAGCCGGACCTGTTCTTTGCCGGATGGTACTACGGCATGCGCCCCGGCGGCGATGTCACGCCCGACACGCTTGCGCCGTTCGGCATCAAGACCATGGTCCTGACCGAGAGCTGCGTGCATCTCGACAAGGATCGCCCCGCCGCCAGCATGGACCTGCTGTTTGACGACGTCCTGCGCCTTGGCAAGGTCATGCAGGTCGAAGAACGGGCCGAGACGCTCGTGTCAGGCTGGAAGGCGGAGCTCGCCGCCATCGAAACGCAGACCGCTGGCCTGGAAAGGCTCCGCGTCTTCCTGCTGGACGGCCCCGCCGACGCGCCCTTCACCGCGGGCAGGTTTGCCATTCCCGATGCGATGATCGCAGCTGCGGGCGGCGCGAACATCACCCATGATCTCGACACGAGCTGGGGCCGCACGTCGTGGGAAGCGGTGGCCGCGGCCAATCCGGAGTTTCTGGTGCTGCTCGACTATCAGACGGGAAACGGCGCGGCCGACACCTTCAGGTTCCTGCAGGAGCACCCGGTGATGTCCCAGACCGACGCGGTCAGGAACGAACGATGGATCGGCTTGCGGTACGAAGAGTTGACACCTGGCCCGGCAAACATCCGCGCCATCATCAAGATGGCGCAGGCGATGCATCCAGGATTGAACTGACTTGTCCTGGTCGGGTCCGGCCAATTTCGCGGGGGCGGCTGTCCTGGCCGCCCTCTTGCTGGCGTCGACCCTGTACGGAACGACGCAGATCCCGCTTTCCGACGTTGCCGAGGCGATCGCCCTGCACAGCGGGCTTGTTGAGGGCGACGTGTCTCCGTTGCATCGGATCGTGTTCGACCTGCGCTTGCCGCGTGCGCTCTTCGCAGCCGTGATCGGTGCCGGGCTGGGCATCGTCGGCGTGGTTCTGCAGACAACCACGCGCAACGACCTCGCCGACCCGTTTCTGTTCGGGCTGTCATCGGGCGCGGCTGCAGGCGCTGTCTTTGTCATCACGGTGACGGGCGACATTCTGGGCGTCTGGACGCTCCCGCTGGCGGCGTTCTGCGGTGGCCTCGTCGCCTCGGGCATTGTGCTGGCGCTGGTCCACGGCCTGCGAACCAGTGCGCCGGAGAAGCTGATCCTGGCCGGACTGGCAGTGTCATTCCTCTTTGCGGCGATCACGAACTATCTCATTTTCGCAGGCGACAGCCGCGCCGCGCATTCGGTGATCTTCTGGATGTTGGGCGGACTCGGCCTGGCCCGATGGGAGACCTTCCCGCTGGTCTGCATCGGGCTGGCGCTGATCCTGGCCTATTCCCTCTATCGCAGCCGATGGCTGGACGCGCTCCTGACCGGCGATCTCACGGCATCGACCCTTGGTGTGCCAGTGCAGGGGCTGCGGTTCACCATGTTCTTCATTGCCGCGCTGGCCACGGCCGCGTTCGTGTCTGTGGCAGGCGTGATCGGCTTTGTGGGCTTGATGGTGCCGCACCTTGCGCGCGGATTAGCGGGGCCGTTGCACCGCCAGCTTCTGCCAACGGCGGCCATCGTGGGCGCCGTGTTGCTTACAGTCTCGGACATGCTGTGCAGGCTTCTCCTTGCACCGCAGGAACTGCCGGTGGGGATCGTGACCACCTCGATCGGTTCTGCCTTCGTGTTCGTGTTGCTGTTCAGGACGCGGAAAGTGCAGCGATAGCGGTCCAGCCTCTTGCAAGACTACCGAGCTGAATCAGGTTGATCGACGCAGGGCCTGATCGCCAGCGTCCCAAAGCGCCCGCCCGGCCTCCTGGATGTTGTTGATTCTCGGCTCTCTTTTCGTTCCTGACAGGAACGGGGGATGAACACGTTGAGCGATGGCCGCGCCTCGCCGTTCGTCAGCTCTCCCGACTGTCGCCATTCACGGAAAGCGCCAGTGGACGATGAGTGATGTCATCTGTGACTGCGTGTCGTGCCGAAAGCTGGACACAGGACAGTGCCAAGGGCACTTGGCGCGAACGGACCGCGCTCGACAATGCGTCGGATCGCGTGGTTTGCCACAACAGCCACTTTCTTGCGAGGGCACGTCGGCAGCCGTAGCGTCCGCGTCGGAGTGCCGGACGCAGTTCGGGACCGACGCCTGAGGGGCTCGCGTTCTATCGACACGACTGCGATCGCGGCCGCAGCCTTGATCGTGAGCTGGTGCAAGGGCCTCGGCTCGCAGGTACACGACGGGCCCGTCCTCGCGAACCGGACGACCTCATCCGCCCTGACCGGGCGTTCGCGAAAGGCAGGTCTGGCAATCCGGCAAGCCCGGCATGCGCGCCAGACCGCTTCACGGTTCCATCGCCTCGAGGTCGTCGATGAAGCCGGAAATCATGTCGAGACCCTTGTTCCAGAACGCCGGATCTCCGGCATCGAGGCCGAATGGCGCAAGAAGCTCCTTGTGGTGCCTTGAACCGCCGGCCTTCAACATCTCGAAGTACTTTTCCTGAAACGCTGGATCGCCTTCCTCATGGACCGCGTAGAGCGCGTTCACCAATCCGTCGCCGAACGCGTAGGCATAGACGTAGAAGGGCGAATGCACGAAATGCGGGACATAGGTCCAGAATGTCTCGTAGCCTTCCATGAACGAGAATGCAGGTCCAAGGCTCTCTTCCTGAACGCTCATCCAGAGCTCGCCAAGATCGCCAGGCGTCAGTTCGCCCCCGCGGCGCGCCTCGTGCAGCTTGCACTCGAAGTCGTAGAACGCGATCTGGCGGACGACCGTGTTGATCATGTCCTCGACCTTGCCCGCCAGCAGCACTTTTCTCTCGTCGGCCGAAGGCGCCTCGGACAGGAGCCGCCGGAATGTCAGCATCTCGCCGAATACGCTCGCCGTTTCGGCAAGCGTCAGCGGAGTCGAGGACAGGAGCTGTCCCTGCCCCGCCGCCAGGCGCTGGTGCACGCCGTGGCCCAGTTCATGGGCGAGTGTCATCACGTCGCGCGGCTTGCCGAGGTAGTTCAGCATTATGTAAGGGTGCACGTCGACCACGGTCGGATGGGCGAAGGCGCCCGGCGCCTTTCCCGACCTGACAGGCGCGTCGATCCAGCCGTTCCCGAAGAACGGCTCCGCAAGCCTGGCCATCTCCGGATCAAAGTCGCCATAGGCTGCCAGCACCGTGCCACGCGCCTCATCCCAGGTGACGGTTCTGTCCGATTCCATGGGCAGCGGCGCATTGCGGTCCCAGACCTCAAGTGCATCGAGTCCCATCCAGCGCGCCTTGAGCTTGTAGTAGCGGTGGCTGAGCTTCGGATACGCCGCCACGACGGCGTCGCGCAGTGCATTGACGACTTCCGGCTCAACGTCGTTGGACAGGTGCCGGCTCGTCTGCGGCGCTGGCATCTTGCGCCAGCGATCCTCGATCTCCTTTTCCTTGGCGAGCGTGTTGTGCACCCGGGCAAAGAGCTTGACGTTCGCTCCGAAAACCCGCGCGAGTTCCCGCGCTGCGGCTTCGCGAAGATCGCGGTCCTTGTCCGTCAGATGGTCCAGGGTCGATTCAAGGTTCTTTTCCTCGCCGTTGACGTTGAACGAGAGTCCCGCGACGGTCTCGTCAAAGAGCCTGTTCCAGGCGGCCGCGCCCACCGTCGACTGGTCGTGCAGGAACTTCTCCAGCTCATCAGAGAGCTGGTACGGGCGCATGGCACGCATCCTGTCGAAGACGGGCTTGTAGCGAGCAAGTTCCCCGTCACCGGCAAACCAGTCCTCGATGGCAACGTCGTCAATCCGGTTGACCTCAAGCGAGAGGAAGACGAGCGAAGTCGTGGCGACCGTGACCTTGTCCTGGGCGTCCGACAGGAACTTGGCGCGGTCAGCGTCGGTGGTGTTCTGGTAGTATCTCAACCCGGCGAAGGACATGATCCGGCCAGCGGCCAGATCGATCTCCTCGTAGCTCAGGATGCAGTCGCGCATGGCCGCAGCGTCGAGATCCTTGAGATTGCCTTCGTACGCGGCAGCGAAATCGGCGCAGCACGCTTCCAGGCGTTCCAGGTCCCTTGCGAATTCGGGCGCATCCGGTCCGGAATACAGGTCTGACAGATCCCATTCCGGCAGGTCGCCAAGGGAGGCGGATGCGGGCGTGTCCGGCGCGGTCGCAGGCTTCGAATTCGTGTCCATGAGAAGATGTTCCTTTGCGGTCTGCCAACGACCTAGCGCCGCAGTGGGGGCAATTCAAGAAAGGCTGCGGATCGGCCGGTTCCCGTCCCCGGGCACGAGTCGCCCGCCCGTCACGTTCCGATCGGCGAAATTCCACCGATGGCGCGTGTTCGCCAATGCCAGCGTTCTCCTGGATGCCCCGATGAAGCAGCCTGCAACGCCAGGGCCGGGGAGCTGCGTTCAAGATCCTCAGGCTGCCCGGCTTCCACGTTTGCCGGGCGAGACAGGCTGCCTGCGCCCGAACTGCTGCGGTCGATCAAGGTTGCGCCTTCGTGGAGCGAAACTCGGCGCTGCCTTGAAACAGCCAGGTCGTACCGGCACCCATTCCGCTGCGTTCACGACATTCCGTTCCGAGGAACTTCAGCCATTGGGCCCGATTCCCGATCGTCCGCGAATGTCGCCAGCAGGTCAGGCACCGGCGGCACTACCAGGCCCGGTTCCGACGGCAGATCTACACGGCCGTTCCTGATGGTGATGATGTCGCCACAGAGATCGGTTCGCAGGGCATTCTCGTTGACATCCACTTCACAGGACGAGGCCTCGGCAAGGACCGCAGTGATCGACAGCGCCGCGAACTGGCCGACAGCAGTGCCCATGAAATGTGGCCAGAGACATGCGCCCTGGGGCATTGCGCGCGCGAGGTCCAAAGCGCCCGTCACGCCGCCCCACTTCGCGACGTCCGGCTGCAAGATCCTGAGCCCGGCATTCGCCATCGCGCAGAAGTTCTCGATTCCGTAGATGTTCTCGCCACCTGCAAGCGGGATGCCCGTGGACGAGGCAAGGTCCGCCCAATCGGCCAGTGGCGCGTTCGCGGGCAGCGGCTCCTCCGCAAAGTAGGGTGACAGGTCCTCGAGCCTTCGAAGCTCGTCTTTGGCCGTCGCAAGCGTCCACGACTGGTTGCTGTCAACCATGATGCGCGACCCGTTCGGGCACAGCCTTGCGGCCTGCTCGACAATTTCCCGGTTGCCGTGTTCCGCAAATCCGATCTTGAGCTTGAAATGGGTTTGCCCGAGTGACGCGTGATGCGGGATCAGGCGCTCCAGGTCATCCGCGTTGATCGAGGTCGCGTAGGATTGGGCGGACGCCTCGGAAAGTCCCATGAACCCGGCAAAGGACCGGCCTGCTTTGCGCAACGCGAGGTCCCAAAGGGCGGCATCGATGCCGGCAAGTATGTGCGAGAACACCTCGAGCTGTCCGACATGGAGGAAGTAGACCGACAGCTGGCTGCACAGGAATTCGCCGATCTCCCGCGGCTCGACAAACCGTGCGCCACGCAACTGCGGCGCCACGACATCCTCGATGATGTGCGCCTTGTGCAGATTGGCGCGTGGCGGGAAGTTGGCCCAGACCTCGCCCCAGCCAGGACAGCCGTCGGCATCCCTGATCCGGACCAGCAAAGCGGGTCGCGTGGGCATCAGGCCAAGCGCCATCTTCGGCGACTCGCCGCCCATTGCCCTGATCGGGAAGGCGTCGATGCCCGTCAGGGTTATGTCGTCCCGAAACGTCAATGCCTACCAGGCCACATGGGCCGAATGCCCGGAGGTGCAGAAGTTCGCCGCTGTCGGTGCGATCGAACGGGCCCCCGCGCCGGGATTCCTGATCCCGCCGGAGGGCATGTCGTTCTCCTGTACCGTGCCGTGGTTGACGTGGATCATGCCGTTCTGGCTCTCGGCAAGGAATCGCTGGATCTGGTCGTTTCGGCCGGAGAAACGCGCGGAAGTCAGGCCGAATTCCGTGCCGTTCAGCATCTCCGTCGCCTGATCGAGGGTGTCGCATTCAAGAACGGACAGGACAGGGCCGAAGATCTCTTCCCGGTCCGCGATGGACTCGTGCCGCACGTCGCCACGGATGGCCGGGCGTTGCGGGCGTTCCGGACCGGGAATGTGCGCCCGGTCCCTCTGGGCCGCGTTCGCCCGCTCGATCGCTGCACCCGGTTCATCCGGATCGACGATCGCATGGCGCCCGACCTTCTTCGAGGGATTGGCCGGATCGACGGTTTCACGGGAGTCTTCGCCGGATCCGCACTCGCACCTGCAGGCCACGCTCATCCCTTCCGTTTCACGACGTCGCGGGCGGCGGCCGCGATGGCCGGTGCGTCGAGCTCGAACTTGCTCATCAGGTACGACGACGTGCCGCCCTCGCAGAAACGATCGCGGACTCCCACGCGCCGGAAGGGCAGGCCGATTCCGGCGTCGGCCAGCACTTCGGCCACGGCTGAGCCAAGACCGCCAATGATGCTGTGATTCTCCGCCGTGACGAGGGCGCCTGCGGTTCTTGCACGTTCCACGATCAACGCCTCGTCAATCGGCTTGAGCGAGGCCATGTCCACGACGCCCGCCGCGATCCCTTCATCGGAGAGAGCGTCCGCGGCACGTAACGCCTCGGTCACGCAGAGTCCTGCAGACATGATGGCAACGTCGTCACCTTCGCGACGGATGACGCCCTTGCCGATTTCCAGCGACTGCGGCTCGAACGGCGGCGGGGCCGTCTCTGGCCGTTTCATCCGCAGATAGGCCGGCCCGTCCCAGTCCAGTGCCAACTTGACCATTGCCGCGTGATATTCCGGCCCGGAAGGCTCGAAAATCGCCATGTTGGGCACTGCGCGAAGGATCGCCACGTCCTCGATGGCCTGGTGCGAGACCCCCAGGAGCGTCGCCACCCCGGGCAGGAACCCGACGATTTTCACGGGCAGGTCCGGATAGGCCGCCTGCATCGTGATCTGGTCGAGCACGCGCTTGGTGATGAAGGCG
>JAPPCV010000042.1 GCA_028824715.1 Boseongicola sp.
GCCATTAAATCGGGAGCGTGTCAAGCGATTTTGGCAAGTTAAGCGTATAAGCCCCATACGTTGAACCTTCGCAAAGGCGTGAAATGGAACAACGGCGACGACTTCACCGCCGAGGACGTCGCGCGCAACATCACCGGCTGGTGCGACAAGGCCGTCGAGGGCAACTCGATGGCTGGCCGATTTGCCGTGCTGATCGATCCGGACACGAACAAGGCGATCGAGGGTGCCATTGAAGTCGTCGACGCTCACACCGTGCGTTTGAACCTGCCCAGGCCTGACATCTCGCTGATTGCCGGCATGGCCGACTATCCGGCGGCTATCGTGCACGGTTCGCACGATCCCGACAGCATGCTCGCCAATCCTGTCGGCACCGGGCCGTACCTGCCCGAGAGCCTAGAGGTCGGCGTCAAGGGCGTGCTCGTGCGCAACGAGAACCACACTTGGTGGAACGAAGGAAACGGCGCCTGGATGGACCGTGTCGAGTATATCGACTACGGCACGGATCCCTCGGCGTTCGTTGCGGCGGCCGAGGCCGACGAGATTGACATGCTCTACACGATCGAGGGCGAGTTCATCGACATCATGACGTCGTTCGACGGCTGGATCGAAAACGAGGTCGTGACCATGGCCACCATCGTCATTCGTCCCAACCAGCTGGCAGAAATTGACGGCATGAAGCCCTATGCCGACAAGCGCGTCCGGCAGGCGATTTCGATGGCCGTGGACAATTCGGTTCTTCTGGAACTCGGCTACAACAGCCGCGGCGTGCCTGCCCAGAACCACCATGTGGGCCCAGCGCATCCGGAGTACATCGACATCGGCGACCCGAAGTACGATCCCGCAGGTGCGTTGGCCCTCGTCCAGGAGGCCGGCATGGCGGATTTCGAGCACGAACTGATCTCGATCGACGACGCCTGGCGCAAGGACACGACCGACGCCGTGGCGGCGCAGCTGCGGGATGCCGGAATCAACGTCAAGCGCACCGTTCTTCCGGGCAGCACGTTCTGGAACGACTGGGCGAAGTACCCGTTCAGCTCGACGAACTGGAACCACCGTCCGTTCGGCGTGCAGATCTGGGCGCTTGCCTACCGTTCCGGCGAGGCCTGGAACGAGTTCGGCTGGGCGAACCCGGAGTTCGACGCCTTGCTGGAGCAGGCCCTGGCCACTCCGGACGTCGAACAGCGCCGCGCATTGATGGCGACAGGTGAGGCGCTCATCCAGGAGGAGGGCGTTACGATTCAGCCCTACTGGCGTTCGCTGTACAATCACACGCGCGAAGGCCTGGGCGGTGGCGCCCACCATATTTCGTTCGAGATTCGGCCGGCACTGCTTCACTGGACCTGAGGTTCACCTTGGCGGGGCGGCACTCGCCGCCCCGCCAATGACGATCACGTCAAGGACGGGACATGATTCTCGAGACGATCATCCTCGTCGCACAGACAGCCTGCGTCTTCTTCCTGGCGGCGTGGCTCACGACCGGGGTCCTGGACAACATATTTCATTCCGCGCTGAACAGCACCACAACGGCGGAAGTTCTCGACATGACTCGCATGCGGGAAGAGTTTCCCGAGGCCTACGAGGCCGTTGCGCATCGACGAATTTCGGACGCGTCGGTTCAGAAATGGTTGTTCGCGATCATCGTGGTTTGGGAAGTCGTCGCGGCCATTGCGCTATGGTCAGGGTTTGCGGCCATGCTGATGGCTGCTCTCGGCCAGGTTGATTCGACGACTGGTCGCAGCCTTGCCGTGTTGGGGGCGCTTTTGTTCACCAGCATCTGGGTCGGTTTTTTGGTGGGAGGCAACTGGTTCTGCTATTGGTTCTGTCACGAAGGTGCACAGAATACCCACTACCAGATGACGATTTGGGGGATCGCGACAATGATCTTGCTCGTGGTGGGATGACGGCTTGCGATCCATGACTTTTCGGCAAACCGAGACAGGTCGGAGACGGGATTTGTCGCCGTGGGCTCTTGACTTGTCAGCCATGTGGCAAGTTGGGCTGCGCTTGCCCATTTGGACCGCGCAACCGGCAGCGTGAGGAACCGCTTGCCGTCAAGGATTCCCAGAACCGCAGGCATCCGTGTCTGAGCGCCCTGAATCCGCGGTGCGTTCATGTAACGGAGAAAGTTCGCCTGTCCCTGACGGCACCCGAATACACTTCCTGAACCGCCAAGTCTTCGGTAACACTCTTGATGAGATTCCGGCTTTGTGGCCGCTCATGCGCAGGAATCCGTGCTTGACGTGGGGCCCCCATTACGGAAGGCAACACGTCTCTTATCCAGATTGTCGCGCTATAGAGGGTGTCCTCTCCCCCGCCCATTCGAAGACCCAGACGTCCCCCTGCCTCACATTTTGAACCAAATGGGGACGCAACGCGACCAGACACTGTCCCTTCTTGTGTCGTGCCGAGGAGTACAAGATTCCATTCCCGCCTGACTCCAGGACGTCGCGTGCAAGTGATTGACCTGCTGGGTAGGCTACAGAAGGGTCCGAACTCAGAGCGCCTTCTGTCGTCCTCCCGCTTAGGTCGTGAAACCGCGTCGTGAATCCCGCGAGCAGTTCGCGGTAGGCGGTGACGTTCTTGAAGACCCCGGTCGCTTCAAGTTCGCTCGTGAGATGCCAAGCCACTTCCGCCTGTGACGTCTCGACAGCAGCTCTTCCATAGGACGCGTACCATGCGCCGCGATCTGGTCCATTGAACCGATTGCCGGTGGCCCGAGCGCAACAGAACGCGGCATTGACATAGGCCCATCCGTACCCGTCCGCCTCGGTCAGAAGCTTGGCCGGATTCATGCCGCCAGGCGTTGGAAGGGTTGCCGTCTTGCGGGCAGACGTGAGTCCTTCGATCTCTTCAAGCATCGCAAGGTCGTCATCATCGTCTGCCAAGGGAGCGATTGCCGGATCGTCAATGTACGCCGTCGAGATCAGGCGAATGGTTGCGGAATCGGTAAACTCAACTTCTTCCAGATCGGAAGCCCGGATCACGCTCCACCCCGCAACGCGTCAATATGCAGCCGCACTCTCATCATGGCCGGGATGCCACCTTCGCACATGATCTGAACTGGGCTCTTTCCGTTGAAGCCGGGTCCGGAATTTGCGGTCTTGGGCCAGTCGTACGTCAGGGGGCCATTGAACAACAGCCGCAAGCCCTTGAAGAGGCCGACCAGCAAGCTTGCGCGGGTTACCTTGTCTTGGTCAAGCACTCCCTTGTAGGTCCCGGCCTTCATTCGGCTCCAAGTTGCGCTCGGGACGTCGAAGAGCGCGGCAGCTTCTGAGTTGGACAAGTTCCACGCGTCCGCTGTGCGTACAACGGCTTTGACGATTGCCACGATTTTGTCTCCGTCGGCAATGGGCCGCACGATGACATTCTCGGGAACGAATTGGCTTGACTCCAACATATGTTTTCTCCATATGATGTTAGAGTTTTAGTCATATGATGTAGAGTGTCAAGGTCGTCAGCGGACCTGATCTCCACAAACGACTTTGGTGACTTCCGTGGGAGCGGATGTCAGCATGCAGCCCGGAAACTTGCCTGCGGCCGCTGCTCCTACGCAGACAAATCAGGCCAAGCAAGCGTCTGGCTCAGAGTTCGTTGACCTGTCGACGCGCAGAAGCCGGGCTTTGCCGTCGCTGTCGCAACCTGATCAGGCTTGCCGTACCTAGAGAACAGACTCGTCTGTCTCGTGGTGTCCGGGCAGCTTGTTCACATCTTCCGTGTTGGTCTGCAGCAGGATCGCTTCCGGGCAAACGATGATGACATGCAAGGCATCCAAGGGACGGAAAACCCGTCCATGGCCATCATCTCACCCAACATCACTCCGCCTGTCCAAAGTCCTTGGCTCCAGGTCTCGGTCGCCGGAGCTCGCCTTCGTGGACGTTGATCTTCACTCCATGGGTTCGGGCAGATCGGATGGTCGCAAAGGGCGCGCATGCATCGCACGCATGGCTTGTCGGTCTTTCGTTCCAGGTCGATGGGCCGTAGATTGCCCGCGATGCCTTTCGCCTTCTACGATCTCGAAACCTCCGGAACGTCGCCCGCGTACGATCAGCCTCTGCAGTTTGCGGCGGTTCTTGCGGATGACGACCTCAGGCCGCTCGAACGCGTGGACCTGCGCTGTCGGCTTGCTCCGCACATATTGCCTTCTCCGGGGGCACTCGCGATCACTGGGGTCCAAATTGACCGGCTTACGGACCCGGCGCTGCCAAGCTGGTTCGAAATGATGCAAGAGATACAGCGCCTCGTCGAGGCGTGGGCTCCAGCCACGTGGACCGGCTACAACTCGATGAGCTTCGACGAGAACTTTCTGCGGCAGTCCTTCTACCAGACGCTTCAGCCGGATGTCTTTGCGACCCAGTTCAACGGGAACACGCGACTGGATGTCTTGCAGATCCTGTATGCGGTGCATCTGCGCGCGCACGAAGCCCTCAAGTGGCCTGTGGACGCCGATGGGAACGAAGTCTTCAGGCTGGACGCTCTCGCACCTGCGAACGGCTTTCGGAATCACGACGCGCATGACGCTCTAGGCGACGTCGAAGCCACCAGGCATCTGCTTCAGCTTGTCCGGGACCGAGCGACCGGTCTCTTCGAGGAGATTCTTGCCAACAGGGACAAGACGCATGTCGACAAGCTCCTCGCGTCCGGCAAGCCTCTGGAGTATGTGACGCGGCTCTCGGCCGCACCGCCCCAGGGCATTGTCGGGTGCGGGTGCGGCCACGACGCGGAGAGCGCGAATGCCGCAGCCTTCTTCGATGTCCGGGTCGAGGATCCGGTCGAGTGTTTCGGCCTTGATCGGGCTGGGCTGATCGAACTCTTGGAGCGGTCGCCGCGTGTCGTGCACAGGTTGAAGATCAACGAAACCCCGATGCTCTTCCGCTCGCACGCTGCAGACGGGACCATACGCGAAAGGTGCCGTGAAGTTGCCGCCAGTGCCGACTTCTCTCGACGTGTTGGCGCAGCCATGGCCGAGCTGAGGGTCCGGCGATTTCCACCACCCGGCCCCGGGGAGTCGGTGCGCGTCGAGGAACGCATCTACGACGGGTTCTACGGGCGTGAGGACAAGCAGCTGCTTCGCAGCCTCAACAATGCTGATGACTGGCAGACCCGACTGTCGGTCGTCGAGCAGTTCGGCGATGCGCGGCTCCAGCAGCTTGGAAGGCGGGCAGCGGTTCTCATGGCGCCCGAGATCATGCCTGCCTCAGCAGTGGCATCGGCGGCCAGGAACATCCTGGCTAGATGGCGGGGTACCGAAGCGTCGCCAAACGGCTGGACAACGCTTGCGGCCGTCCATGCCCAGATCGAACGGCTCATGCGGGAGGGGCGAATCGACGACGGCAGGGCAGGGGAATTCCGGAAATTCTACGAAGCGCGTGTCAGGGCGCTTGAGGCCAATCAGATTCCATGAACGTGGCGGTCAGCCATTGGCGTTGACGTCAGGCTGCCTGTCAGGCGCGAGAACCGACCACCTGAACGCCCTGACCTTGCGGTCCCCTTCAATACGGGTTGCCTGCCAGGCATGGCAGGAATGGAGGCGTTGGTTTCATGCCGCCGCCGACGCCGGGTCCTCCGGCAAGCGTCCCATCAGGTCCACGCCACAGTCGGATGCAAAGCGGATAAGGTCGATCAAGACCCAGTTTTCCGCAAGCCGCCCGCCCCGGCTGGTGTAGAAGTCCATGACCCGCTTCGTGACTTTCCGTCCGGTCGGCTCAATGCCGCGAAAGGGGACGCCGGAGAATGTGCCCAGGAACTGCCCGGCGAATCCCGCAACGCGCGCTTCCGCCACGAACGCTTTCTTGGGCCAGGAACCCTTGCGCCCGGGGAACGACCTTACCGACGGGCCTTGCGCATAGTCGTAGAACTCCTGCAGCCCGTACGCGGAGCCGATGCCCCAAGGGCCGTGCCAGGCCATGTCTTCATGCCAGTACTGTTCCAGTCCCTGGCTCGTCATGTCGCTGCCTTCCAGACTGTTGCAGCCGCCGACGATCATGTTCTCGACAAGGCTGCGTGTTGTCTCGGTCTGGTCCTGATCCTGGGGAGTCTTCACGATGCCGACTTCGGCGGGCGGCCCTTCGGGAATGCGCGCGCGCCCGGAGAAGGGCGGGAACATCTCAATGCCCGCCTGATGGGCAAGGCCAGGAATGTCCAGCAGGCAACGGATTTCGGCAATCCGGTCGCCTTCGAACCTGTAGAACTCGCCGAAGCGCAGCTTGCGGCTTCCCTTGCCCGGCGGGACGCCGAACAGGGGCAAGGTCATTTCGCCCTCGATGTTGCCGGTGGCGCCGACCCAGACATGTCCCATGAATTCGCCGCCGAAGTAGAGATATGGACGCTTGGTGGCCTGCGGCATTGCCGCCCTAATCGGTTCTAGCAGGGCCGTCTCGAATGCCTCGCGGCCCTTGAGGTCGCCGACCGGCGCGGGGCCGTGAAACACCAGGTCAGGTTCAAAGAGCGAACGGCCCGGCGAAATGCCCGCTGCAAACGTCCAAGCCAGCGCCTTGGCACGCCCAAGAGACTCGGCGCATCCGGCAAGCCTCGGTTCATCTCGCTTGGTCGTCATGGCGTGACCCCTGCCAGAAGGAAAAATCCAAGGCGAGGCCCTCCGCCGCCTTGGCGAATCGAGGGGTTAGCTTTGGCAGAAAACGGCGGATGATGAAAGTGGCGCGCGCCAGCCAGGCAGGGCGGTCGCTGGAACGGGCGGCACGAGCCGGGAATGCTTGAGACCGGCAGGGAGCGAGCTGTCATCGTCATGCATATGTGCCCGACTCAATTGCGGTTGCATGTTGCTGCACGAAACGCGTTCCAGTAGGCGTTGGATGGAATTCTTGGAGCGGTACTGGTGCCGAGTCTGGGACCGCATGCCACCGCGTGCCCTTTGGTCCGGTACTGCGCAGTGGAAGGAGAAGGGAGCACATGTCCAAGCCGGCAAAGCGAGCAAGGAAGGGTCGCAAGGCGTCGGGGCCGAAACGGCCGGAATTTCTTGGCTGGAACACAACGGACGAGGAGGAAGTCGAGCGGCGGCGGTGGAGGGGAATCACGGAAGTTGCCGAGTTCGAGGAACTGGAACCTGAGTTTCGGGCATTCGGATCGTTTCGAGTTCAGTCCAGCACCGGAAACACTTACCTGGTTGAAATCAGGCACCTTGATCGGCAGGTGAATTCATGCACTTGCCGTGACTTTGAAACCGCCGGACTGGGCACATGCAAGCATGTCGAAGGCGTGCTCAACCTGATTGCCAATTCCGGAAGCCGCATGCGTTCAGGTTCGGCTAGCCGACAGTCTCCCCGCATCGAAGCGCATATCCAATCGATGAGTGACGCGGCGCCTGCCATGTTGCTGCCCGACGGGCACGTTCCCGCAGGCGTCCGCGAAGAAGTCGAAGCTCGGCTCAAGGAATTCCAGCGCCTGCATGACGATCGGTCACTTGCAAGCCTGAGGCAGGTTGCCGATGAGCATCCGCACCATGTGCGCGTCTCCAGGCTGCTCGAGAGATGGAAGGACCGGCAGCTTGCGCGGGAACGGCCGGCAATGAGGCGAGCTGCATTTCTTGACGCGGTGGGTGCGGGTGAGCGGACATTCGAAGTGCTGAACTTCCCGCTGTTTCCTTACCAGCGTGAGGGAATGATGCACCTGGCCTTCAAGGAACGCGCGCTCTTGGCGGACGAAATGGGGCTGGGAAAGACCTGCCAGGCATTGGCCGCCTGTGAGCTCCTGAGACAGACGGAAGGGGTAGAGCGCGCGCTTGTTGTCTGCCCCGCCTCGCTAAAGTCGGAATGGGCAGAACAGATAGAAGCCGCAACGAACCTGCCCTACCGCACCGTCTTCGGGCCTCGTGCAGCGAGGCTTGAGGCCTACAGGAACCCGGAATTCTTCACGATTGCCAACTACGAGCAAATCCTGATCGACGGGGCGGACCTTCAGAAACTGCTTCAGCCTGACATCGTCATTCTCGACGAAGCCCAGCGCATCAAGAACTGGCGCACGAAGACAGCCACCGCGGTCAAGCAGCTCCGAAGCCGGTTTGCCTTCGTGCTCACCGGCACGCCGATCGAGAACCGGATCGACGAAATCTACTCGATTCTGCAGTTCCTGGATCCCACGATCCTCGGACCGCTGTTTCGGTTCAACCGCCAGTACTACCGTCTCGACGACCGGGGTCGGGCGATCGGCTACCAGAACCTGGACGAACTCGGCGAGCGCGTGAAGCCGTACATGTTGAGACGACGCAAGGTCGAGGTGGAGGACGACCTCCCTGGCCGCACGGTCAACAACTACTTTGTGCCCATGACCGAAGAACAGCAGGCGCGCTACGAGGACTATGCCTACCTGGTTGCCAGAATCGCCGCGATCGCCCGCCGGCGTCCGCTGACGGAAGCGGAGTTCAAGCGGCTGCAGCTCGGCCTGGCCTGCATGCGCATGATCTGTGACACGCCGTACATTCTCGACGAGAAGGTGCGCGACTGCCCGAAGCTGGACGAACTGGAGCGCATCCTCGAGGAGCTGCTGAGCGATGCTGATTCCAAGGTGATCATCTTTTCGGAGTGGGTGCGCATGCTGTCGCTTGTGCAGTCGCTCCTGAGCGACATCGGCATAGACTACGCCCTGCACACGGGTTCAGTCCCGCAGAAGCAGAGAAAGGCGGAAATCAGCAGGTTCAAGGAAGATCCGGACTGCCGGGTTTTCCTTTCGTCCGAGAGCGGCGGGACGGGGTTGAACCTGCAGGTCGCCAACGCCGTCGTCAATCTCGACCAGCCATGGAATCCCGCCAAGCTGGAACAGAGAATCGCCCGTGCATGGCGAAAGCACCAGAAGCGTTCGGTGACGGTCGCGAACCTGGTCAGCGAGAACTCGATCGAGCACAACATGCTCTTCCTCATCGAGCAGAAGAAGGCCGTAGCCGGCGCTGTCCTGGACGGCGAGTCTGAATCCGGCACGCTGAACCTGCCGTCCGGCAGGGCTGCGTTTCTCCAGCGCCTGGAAGAGGTCATGGGGGCCGTCGTTCCGAAGGAGCGGGCGCCCAAGCCCGAAGTCGAGATCCTTGACCGGTTCAGGGAAGCGTACGGCGACCAGCTGGTCATGCTGGAGATGCGGGAATCTGAGGACGGCCGAAAGTCGCTGCTGGCCGTCGTTGATCCGGACGATGACGGCAACGTCAGTGCATACGGCGATGACGCCTCGGGAATGTCCGTGAAGACGCTCGACCGCGAGACCTACGAGAAGATGCTTCAGCTGGAGGCCTCCGGCTTCCTCAAGTTCACGTCGAACACGGCGGAAATCCTGTACCAGACCAGCCGCCCCGACCCGAAGCGGGAACGGGCAAGAGAGCGACTTGCGGCAGCGCGCGCCTTGCTGGAATCCGCGGAGCGCAAGTTTCGCATGGCGACTTTGCTGGCTGGCGGTGGATTCGCGGAAGAGGCGGTCGCGCAGGCATCCGGCATTGCGGAAGACGTGATTTGGTCGCTGTCAAAGGCACGTGAGGACGCGACCGGCGAGTCGAAGGAATCCGCAGCAACAGTATGTGAGCGGCTTGCCGCCTCGGGCCACCTGCCCGAGGAACTCCTGAACAAGTCGATATGGCTGTGCATTGGCGACGACAAGTCCGACGACGACATGGAAGGCTACGGCTCAGTCAACGGACAGGACGACCTGAAGAGTGCGGGCGAGATTCTGGCATACGCGAGAAGCGCGGTCGCAGAGGCCTCTACGGAGCATGTCCCCGGCCAGTGATGCCAGCTCGCCTTGCGAGGTGCGACGGATCCCGAGGCGAAGTTTCCGGCTGACGCCAATTGCGTCGGCATGCCTGTCCCGACCGGTGAAGTGGCCGGCCTTGAAGCCAAGAATCTCTTAGACTTGAGCGGGTGGCGTCTCTCGGTTCGTGCATTTTCGGGATCACTGCCATGACCCTGTCGGTCTCTTGCGCACGATTTCGATCAGCCTGCTCCTTGATTCGCTCCGGTTTCGAGTGGACTCAGCCTGTCCTCCGGATCCCGATCCCGCACGCGCTGGCGCTCTGGACGTTGCGCTTCGAAGAGAAATTGGGGAAGGATTTGCAAGATCAGGAAGAATTCGGGAAGCGAAAGGCGCGGAGACGTCACGCTTGGAAGGTGTCAATTGGAAGACGGGTTGCGACGGCAGACGGCAGAATCGGCGGAGTTTCTTGCCAGTTGTGTCTCGATCGACCTTGAAGTTGATCCGAATGGCGACCGCATCAAGAGCTTTGCAGCCATTCGGCCGGGCACGGCGAGGCCTTTCGTCTACAATCGAGGATCCCTCGCGCGTGCCTTGGACGAGCTTGACGACTATGCCGACGGAGCCGAATTCCTGCTCGGCCACAACATCATATTTTTCGACGCGTGCCATCTTGCGGCCAAACGACCTGGTCTGCGGATTCTCTCCAAGAAGGTGATCGACACGTTGTGGCTGAATCCGCTCGCCTTCCCGCGTAACCCGTACCATCGCCTGGTCAAGCATTATCTCGATGGCCGTCTTCAGGCCGAACGTGTCAGCGAACCCCTTTACGATGCGGCACTGGTTCTCGACGTCCTGAAGGACCAGATCGAAAGGCTTCGGGGTCTCAATCGGCGGAGGCCAGAGTTGCTCATTGCTCTCCACTGGCTCGCAGGCAATGACAGGAACGGCCCCGGTTTCGATTCAGTGTTCGCGTTGGTCAGGGAGGCGCCACGCCCGAACGCGCCCGCCGCGCAAGAAGCGATCCGTGAACTCCTGCGGGAGCGGGCCTGTGCGCTGCGGACGGAATCGGCCATCCCGCAATCCGAACAGCATGGATGGCCGCTCGCCTATGCGCTTTCCTGGATCATGGTTGCCGGGGAGAACTCCGTGATGCCGCCTTGGGTGCGTCATCAGTTTCCGCGCGCTGGCGAACTGGTTCGGGACCTCCGTGACACGCCGTGCAGCGATCCGGCCTGCGAGTGGTGCCGATCACAGGGCGATCCGGCCGACCAGTTGAAAACCTGGTTCGGATTCGACGCGTTCAGGCCAAGGCCCGCAGGGCCGGACGGGCGTTCCCTTCAGGAGACCATCGTTGCACACGCGATGTCGAAGGTGCCTGTTCTCGGAATCCTGCCGACCGGCACCGGAAAGTCGATTTGCTACCAGTTGCCGGCACTCGCGCAGTACCGGAGGACAGGCGCGCTGACGGTCGTGATCTCGCCGTTGGTGGCACTCATGGCCGACCAGGTGGCGGGTCTTCGCAGTCAGGGAATCACCGCATGCGTCACGGTGAACGGCATGCTCTCGATGCCGGAGAGGCAGGACGCGCTTGACCAGGTGAGGCTTGGTGACGCGGCCATCCTGCTGATCTCTCCGGAACAGTTGCGCAGCCCGTCGGTGCGTTCGATCCTGGAGCAGCGGGAAGTCGGGTACTGGGTGTTTGACGAGGCGCATTGCGTCTCGAAATGGGGGCATGACTTCAGGCCGGACTACCGTTACGCGGCCCGCTTCATCAAGGAAAATTCGGGCGAAAGCGGTCCCGCGCCGCTGATCTGCCTGACGGCAACGGCCAAGCCGGGCGTGATCAAGGACATCGCGGGTCACTTTCTGGACGTTCTCGGGATCGAACTGAAGCTGATCGACGGTGGCGCGAAGCGGCACAACCTCGACTTCGAGATCGTGCCGACCGAGAAGCGCCGCAAGCATGGCGACATCGTTTCAGTGCTGCAGCACGGGCTTCCGACGGGGGGCGGATCCGGCGCAATCGTCTACTGTTCGATCCGAAAGTCCGCAGAGGAGGCTGCGGAGTTCCTGAGGGGCCAGGGGTTTTCGGCCGCCCACTATCATGCCGGGCTCAAGCCCGAGGAAAAGCGGGACGTGCAGCAACAGTTTGGCGACGGCTCGCTTCGGGTGATCGCCGCGACGAACGCCTTCGGAATGGGCATCGACAAGCCCGACATTCGCCTTGTCGTGCATGCAGACATTCCGGGCTCGCTCGAGAACTACCTTCAGGAAGCAGGCCGCGCCGGCCGTGATGGCGATGCCGCCCGCTGCGTCTTGCTCTTCAGCATTGACGACATCGAGCGCCAGTTCAGCCTGTCTGCTCGGTCCCGTCTCGACCGGCGTGACATCAACGGAGTCCTGAAGGCCATCCGGCGCCTCGACAGGCGCACCAGGCGATCCGGCGAAGTCGTTGCGACTCCAGGAGAGATTGCCAGGGAAGACGACGATCAGGAGTCCATGCAGGACACGCTGACGGACGATCACCGCGTCAAGATCGCAGTGGCGTGGCTCGAGGATGCAGTGCTTCTGAGACGCGAAGAGAACCGTGTGCGAATCTTTCCTTCATCTCTCAAGATACGCACGCTCGGCGAAGCCGGCAGGTTGATCGAAGCCAAAGGGAGCATCCCGGAGAACCGTCGTGATGTGCTCCGCAGGCTCGTTCGGTGCCTCATCGAGGCCGCGCCGGACAAGGGAGTTTCCACCGACGAGCTCTGCGGGCGCACCGGGATGTCACCGGGACGGCTGCGCGGCGCGTTGAACGACCTGGAATCGCTCGGGATCGCATCCAACGACACGTCGATCACCGTGTTCGTGCATTTGGGCGGGGACGACTCGTCGGAGAGCCGGTTGACGGAATTCGCGAGCCTCGAGGCCGACCTTGTCATGAGGCTGCGCGAGGCGGCACCGGACATGTCCGCCGAGGAAAGCTCGCAGCTCCTGCTCCGGAACGCCTCCCAGGAACTGAGAGATGCGGGGCATGCGAACGTTCGACCCGACATTGTCGAGCGTCTGGTTCGAGGCATCGCGCGGGACGGTCGCGACGATGACGAAGGTGTCGGCAGCTTGCGCGTCCGCAAGGTCAATCGCGAGATTCTGTCGCTTCGCCTGCAGCGAAACTGGGACAGGCTTGCGCAGACCGCCGAATTGCGGCGCAAGGGCGCGGCGGTCATTCTCGGTGAATTGACCCGTGTCGCGCCAAAGGGTGCACGTGGCAAGGATGTACAGGTCTCCACGACCCTTGGAGCGCTGATCGAGGCCATTTCAAGCGACATTGAACTCTCCGGCCAGATCAAGAATCTGTCCGGGTTCCTGGATCGGGCGCTACTTTGGCTCCATGAACAGGGCGTCGTTGCCCTTGGCCAGGGCCTGACGATCTTTCGACCTGCCATCACCGTTCACCTGGAGCCGGAAAGGCGTGACTTCACGGACACCGACTTCAAGCCCCTGGAACTGCACTACCGGGAGCAGACCCTGCAGACCCACATCATGTCGGCCTATGCCCAGCGCGGGCTGGCATCCATGCCCGACGCGCTCCGTCTTGCCGACGACTATTTCACGTTGGACAGGGAGGCCTTTGTCAAGAAATGGCTGCCGCTTTCGGAAACGACCCTGCAACGGCAGGCCACTCCGGAGTCCTGGCAGGCAATTGTCGGGGATCTCGGGAATCCCGTTCAGGCAAGAATCGTTGCGGACGATCGCGTGCAGACGAACGTGCTGGTCCTTGCGGGCCCTGGTTCGGGCAAGACGCGCGTGCTGGTGCATCGCATTGCCTACCTGGTTCGCGTTCGCCAGGAAAACCCGCGCGGCATTCTTGTGCTGGTCTACAATCGTCATGCCGCGACTGAAATTCGCCAGCGGCTGTCCAGCCTCCTTGGAAGTGACGCGCGGAGGGTGACCGTCCTGACCTGTCATGGTCTCGCGATGCGACTTGTCGGCGCGAGCTTTGCGAGGGACGCCGACAAAGTGGACATGGACCCGAAGCGATTCGACGAAGTGCTGCGACAGGCGGTCGATCTTCTGCAGGGCAAGGGACTTGCGAAGGAAGAGGTTGAGGCGCAGCGCGACACGTTGATCGAAGGGTATCGCTGGATTCTCGTAGATGAATACCAGGACGTCGGACGCGACGAATACAATCTGATTGCAGCCGTCGCAGGTCGCTCGCTTGAGGACAGGGACAGCCGGTTGAGCCTTTTCGCCGTGGGCGACGATGATCAGAACATCTATGGTTTCAAGGGTGCCTCTGTCGAGTACATCCGGCGCTTCGCGAAGGACTACAAGGCTCGTCCGGCTCACCTGGTCGAAAACTACCGGTCCACGGCAAGCATCATCAACGCGTCCCGCTGCGTGATCAGGCAGGCAGGCGAACGAATGAAGGCCGACCACGGCCTCACTGTAGATGCGGCCCGGAAATCGGATCCGCCCGGCGGGGCGCTTGAGCAGCTGGACGCGGTCGGTCGGGGGCGTGTGCAGGTCCTCCAGGAGGCATCCACGAAGTGCGAGCAGGCGGCGCTCGCCCTCAAGGAACTGAGACGCCTCTCGGGTCTGGATCTTCCCGGCTGGGACTGGGCGAGGGCCGCCGTGATAGCGCGGGAATGGGAATACCTGGAACCGGTGCGGAGCCTGTGCGAGGAGCAAGGCATCCCGGTCCAGTTCGCGACGGAGAAGCCGGCGAAATTCTGGCGCCTGCGCGAAACGCAGGCGTTCATCAGTTGGCTGAAGGCGCAGAAAGATGCCGACCTGAACGCCTCGGCGCTTGCCGACTGGTTGGCGCAGCAACCGGATGGCAAGTGGTGGACGCTGCTGAAGGAAGGCGTTGGGACTCTGGTTGGCGAACTTGGTAGCCACGAGGCACAGGTCGACCGAAGAGTTGCCCTCGAATGGCTTGCCGAATGGAGCCACGATGCGCACCGACGCCAATCAGGGCTGCTGCTCCTGACGGCACACAGGGCCAAGGGCCTTGAATTCGATGACGTGGTCATTCTTGACGGCGGCTGGGAAGGGCGGTCTCGGGACAAGGATCCCGATTCCGAACGCAGGCTGTACTATGTCGCCATGACCCGGGCGCGTCGCAGTCTTGCCCTGCTGTCGATGAAGCGGAGGCATCCGATCATCGGCGATCCTGATGATCCGGCCTTCCTGCGGCGGGAACCGGGCCTGGAGCGAATTGACGTCTCGGGCAGCGACAAGCTCTATCGGACGCCTGAACTGTCCAATGTGGACTTGAGCTATGCGGGACGCCTCCGAGAGGGTCACGTTTCACTCCGTGCTCTTGAGCGGTTGAACATCGGCGATCCCATCGGGTTGAGGCAAGGGGGCGATCGCTGGCTGGTCGTGGATCAACGCGACGTTCCGGTAGGACGGCTCGCAAGAAGCTTCAAGCCTCCGGATGGCGCCGCGTTTGTCGAGGGCAGGGTGCACGCAGTCTGCGTATGGTTTCGGGAAGATGGTGCCGAAGAGTATCGCGAACATGTCAAGCGGGATCGGTGGCCAGTGGTTGTGCCTGAGCTGGTCTATCGAAAGTGAATGGTTCCGAGAATTCGTTACCCGAAACGGGGAGAACATTGCCTATGTCGCCATCGGTGCGCTTGGCTGGTACGGGCCTGCGTCCGGGCTGCCAAAGTGAAATTCGATTGCGGACGGCGACGCGTCGGTTGTGGCCGAATTCAATCCTCGACCTGCTAGCGACACTCCGGCAGAGGAGCCGAAACCGTAACGGATTTGACAAACCGCCTGGCGGTGGAACGCAATCCCCGCAAGATCAGCGGTGACTGGGCCTTTGCCGGAACTCGGGTGCCGGCATACGCCCTGTTCGGGAACCAGGAAAGAGGGGCCACCGTGAAGGAGGTCCTCCAGTGGCACCCCGAAATCAAGGAGCGGCAGGAGGCTGCGATCCTGAAGCGCGTAGCCGAACTTCTCAGGATAACCGTTTGGGCGTGAAGTTCCCGTGTTGCAGCGGGACTCCGGACCCCCTTCGACGGCGCTTCGTGGAGCGTTCCATGGATCGTTTCGCTGAGAGAGGCGGGAGTTGCTCGAGAGCGGGAATCCTGTCCGCCAGGCACATGTGGAGAGCTCGGAGGCTTGCGTCACGACAGATCATTTCATGCGCCAGCAACAAGAGCTGGCTGGCAGCCGCCCGGGCTTCGCCGTGCCGGTGTCCACAGCGCGGCCGCGCGCGACATCGGACGACGGAGACTTGCGCCGCCATTGTGGAAGGGCGACCACGTAAAGCATGCGAAGTCCAGACCTGATGCATGTGGACGAGTGTCTTAAGACCTATATCCCAGATTGCGGCTTGAGGAGCCTGATTTGCATTGAGTCGGCGGCCGTTGCCCAAATGCGGGTCACGGGCGCGGCCAGTTGCAGGCAACTGACAACGGATTGTTGTCAGGAATCCGGCGCGCGGTTACTCTGTGCCTGGCAATGGAGGCGCTTGGCATGAACGTTCAGACGAGACCGACAGGCAAATCGCATCGCAAGGCGAC
>JAPPCV010000115.1 GCA_028824715.1 Boseongicola sp.
GGCGTCAGCCTTGTCCTTGGCGGTGGCCTTGTCGCTCTCGGCCTCAATGGCTGCCCGTGCTGCAGCGGTCCTGGCCTCTGCCTCGGCAGCGACGCGTGCAAGTTCCGCACGGCGCTCGGCATCTGCCAGCGCCCGGACGGTCTCCACCGCCTCTGCAGCCTTCACGGCGTCGGCCCGGGCGGCGTCCGCTTCCATCTGCGCGCGGCTTTCTTCCTGGCTCTTGGCGGCGATCGCGATCTGGCGATCCTGCTCGGCGATGGCCAGCGCCTGTTCGCGCTCCACCTCCGCGGCTTGGATGCCGCGCTCCATCTCGATCTTGGCCTCTGTCGCCGCCCGCTCGCTGTCGGCCTTGCGTCGGGCGACCTCGGCGATCTGGGCGGCAGCAAGCGTTTCGATCTCCTGCTGCTGGGCAATCTCGGCCCGTCGCTCCTCAAGATCGATCTCCAGGCGCTTGCGCGAAGCCTCCATGGCCGCGCGGCGCACGGACACCTCGCTGTCCGCATCGATCTCCGCCCGCTCTTTCTTCGACTTGGCAATCACTTCCGCCAGCTTGCGCATGCCGACCGCGTTGAAGGCATTGTTTTCGTCAAGCGTCGCGAACGGCGTCTGGTCGAGCCCGGTCAGCGAAACGCTGTCGAGTTGAAGACCGTAGCGCGAGAGCGTGTCTTTCAGCATGTCGCGGACGTCCGTCACGAACTGCGCGCGGTCTTCGTGCAATTCATCCATCGTCATGCGCGCTGCCACGGAACGCAACGCGTCAACCAGCATCCCGTCGATCAGGTTGCGCAGCTCGTCGCGCTGGAACATTCGCTTTCCGAGCGTCTGTGCCGCGCGCGTGATCGCCTCTGCATCCGGCATGACCGAGACGTAGAATTCCGCCCCGACATCCACGCGCAGCCGGTCCTGCGTGATGAGCGAAGACTCCCCGCGCCGGTCCACGTCCAGCCGGAGCGTCTGCATGTTCACCGGGCTGATTTCGTGGAAATAGGGGATCGCCAGCACCCCGCCGTCGATCACCACGCGTCGGCCGCCGATGCCGGTGCGCAAGAGCGCGACCTCGTTCGTGGCACGCTTGCACCACCACGCCGCCAATGCGATGACGACCCCAAGAACGACGACTGCGAGAATGATCCAGCCTACCGTGCCCATCTTCCCTACTCCTCTATAGACCGTGCATGCCGCACAGGATGTTGGAGGACATGCCCCCGTCTGCGGGGATGTTCGTGCCCCTGATCCAGGTCGTCATGTCCGAAAGAAGGAACATGATGACCGGGGCGATGTCTTCAGTGGTGCCGGGCCGGTCCATGACCTTGCGATCCTCTTCTGCCCGCGCCCCGAGCGTGCGCAGAAAGTCCCCCAGGATCGGCGTGTCCACCGGTCCGGGGCTGACCGCGTTCATGCGGATGCCCCGGTCGCGCCAGGTCCAGCGGTTCTGCATCGTCCAGGCGACCAGCGCCTCCTTGGAAAAGAAGTAGCTGCGCCCGCCCTCGTTCGACACCTTCCAGCGCTCGATGAAGTCGTCCACGTTGTGGAAGCCCAGCGTGTCGGACGCCTTGATCGCATCGACCGCTTGCGGCCAGCCGAACCCGGCCAGCGAGGCGACATTCACGATGCTGGCGCCATCGCCGAGTTTCGGGATCAGTCCGAGCGTCAGGTGCTTCAGCCCGATCAGGTTCACCTTCAGCAACAAGCTTGCGTCTTTCGTTGGCGGCAGGCCTGCATTGTTCACAAGCCCGTCGATTCCGTCAGGCAGCACGTCAACCAGCGCGTTGATCGTTGCCTCGTCCGACAGGTCGGCGCGGTAGAACTCCTCGACGTGGTCGAAGTTCCTGTTGAGGTCCACGCCCAGAACCTCAGCACCCTGTTGGGACAGGATGCGCGCGGTCTCCCAGCCAATGCCTGACGAGGAACCGGTGACGACGATGCGCTTGCCTTTGACGAGGTCTCTCATGGCCTAAAACGCCGGCGGATACGGCCGGCCCCCTTTGTCGATCGTTATCCAGCGGGTTTCCATGAACGTTTCCATCGCCCATCTGCCCCCGTGGCGTCCGACGCCGCTGGCCTTGGTGCCGCCAAAGGGTGCATGGCATTCATCGTTGATGGATGAACAGTTGATGTGCGCCATGCCGGTTTCCAGCTGTCGGGCGATGGCCATGGCCCGATCCTCGTTCCGCGAGATGATCCCGGCCGACAGCCCGTATTCCGTGTCGTTCGACATGGCGATCGCCTCCGCGTCCGTGCGGAAGGGCACGACGACGGCGAGCGGACCGAAGGTCTCCTCGTTCCAGACGTCCATTTGCGGCGTCACGTCCGTCAGGATGGTCGGCTCCACGAACCGTCCGTTCACCGTGCCGCCCAGCGCAACCTTTGCGCCCTTCGCCACGGCGTCGTCGATCTGCGCGGCAACGCGGGCGACCTGGCGGTCGTTGATCAGCGGGCCGATCGTGACGGACTTGTCGGCCACGTTGCCCGTCTTCAGCTTGGCGCCGCGAGCGACGAATTCCTGCAGGAATTCGGCGTAGACGTCCTCCTGGACGAGCACTTTTTCGACGCTCATGCAGATCTGGCCCTGGTGCATGAACGATCCAAAGCTTGCCGACGAGGTTGCCCGCTCCATGTCCGCGTCATCGAGCACGATCAGGCTGTCCTTGCCGCCCAGCTCGATGCAGCATTTCTTGAGGTGCGCCCCGCACTTGGCCGCGATCATGCGGCCGACGGCGGTGGAGCCGGTGAAGGAAATCCCTTTCACCGCCGGGTTGTCGATCAGTTCGTCCCCCACTGCAGGCGTGCTGTCGCGGGACGCGGTGATGACGTTGAAGACGCCCGGCGGGACGCCTGCTTCCTCCAGCACCTCGGCGAAGATCAGGCCGCCTGCGTAGGGGGTTTCCTCTGACGGTTTCAGCACGATCGTGTTGCCGGCGCCCAGCGCAAAGGCAATCCCGCGCGACGTCAGGATGCCTGGCACGTTCCACGGGCTGATCACGCCGATCACGCCCATGGGCACCCTCACGGCGGTGGACACCTTTCCGTGGTGAGACGGCAGGACCTCCCCGACCGCGGCGTAGCAGAGCGCGCCCGCCGCGCGGAAAGTTTCGGCCACGTGGGCCGCCTCGAACACGCCCTTGCCGTAGTGACCGCCCCCTTCGTGCTGCACTGCCGCCACGAATTCGGGAGCACGCGCTTCCCAGGCGTCGGCGATCCTCGACAGCAGGTGCGCGCGCTCCTGGAACGGCCGGTTCGACCAATCGTGAAAGGCTGCCCGGGCGGCCTCGATCGCGGCGCGGGTCTCTGCCACGCCGGCGTCGGGCACGCGTGTCCATACGCTTCCGTCCGAGGGGTTGAGGTCGTCGAACTGCCCAGCGGCCTGTTGCCACTGGCCGTTGATGTAGAGGCCCTTTATGTCCGGGGCGGCATTTGCCTGGTCGAGCATGTCATTCCCTCTCGAATTCGCCCGATGGGCGGCGGCGATAGACCTCCACCCGCGGGCGTCGGTATACCTCTATCACGGGCGGGCGGGCGGTCTGTTGCGGGTGGGGTGCCTGCTTCCCTGCGAGCACAGGTCTTGCGGCGTGTGTCGGGCGGCTTCGAGCGGCTTTCGCGGCTTCTTCTATGTCATTCTTCACGACCGTCAGCCGATCGCTTGCCAGCCGGTCGGCGGCGACGCTTGCGTCAGCAGGAGCTTGGCCGGGCGCGCTTGCGGATATGCGCGCGGCACTCGCCACCAGGTCGGTGATCGACAGCCCTGCCTGCTGGTCCGCGCTGCGCTGCGGTTGCGGGCGAGCGGCAATGGCAGGCCTGCTTGGCATTGATGCAGGTTCAGGTACGGCGGTTGCCGGCGCCGATGTCCTCTGCCCGCCGGCACCGAGATACGCCTTTTGCACCGCCGGGTCGCCTGCAAGCCGGGCCGCCGTGTCCTCATGGGTGATCCGGGTGTTTTCCAGAAGGTAGCCTCGATCCGCGATCGCCAGGCTCTGCTTTGCGTTCTGCTCGACGAGCAGCACCCCGATGCCGAGCGACTTAACCTGGGCAAGGTTCTGGAACAGCTCCTTGCAAAGCAGGGGCGACAGGCCGAGCGATGGCTCGTCGAGCATCAGGATTTCCGGTGCCGACATCATCGCGCGCCCGATGGCCAGCATCTGCTGCTCGCCGCCCGACATTGTTCGCGCGACCTGGCCCTGACGATCCCGCAGTGTCGGAAAGAGATCGAGGACGCGGTCAAGGTTCTCCCGTTCGCTGTCCCTGGCGCGGGCAGGATAGGCTCCCAGCAGGAGGTTTTCCTTCACGGCCAGATCGCCGAAGATCCCTCGTCCCTCGGGCACGAGCACCACGCCTTTCTCGACGATTTCATCCGGGCTCATCCCGGTCAGCGCGTCGGCCCCCAGCCGGATCTCGCCGGACACCCTGCCCTCGCAAATCCCGGCAATCGTGCGCAGGAGCGTCGACTTGCCGGCGCCGTTGGCACCGAGGATCACGACAATCTCGCCCTGCGCAACGGAAAGCGACGCTTCGTTCAAGGACGGGTGCTGGCCGTAGGCGACGGAAAGGCCTTTCACCTCAAGCATCGTCGTCCCCGAGGTAGGCGCGGATGACGTCCCGGTCACTGAGCACTGCATCCGGGCTGCCTTCGGCAATCTTGGTGCCCGACGACATCACGACGCAACGGTCGCAGAGCGAGCGGATTGCGTCCATCACGTGTTCGACCAGCACGACGGTGCGGCCCTCTTCCCGCAAGGCGTGGATCAGCTCGATCCCGGTTTCCAGCTCGGTCGGGTTCAATCCGGCCAGCCATTCGTCAAGCAGCAGCACCTGCGGTTCCCCGGCGAGCGTGCGGGCGAGTTCCACCCGCTTCTGGTCGATGTAGGTGAGCGAGGATATCGGCGCATGGCTCATCGCGTCCATGCCGACGCGGTCGAGAACGCCATGGGCGAAATCCTCGGCCTCGCGGCCCCATCGGCGGCGGTGGCCGTAGACGGCGCCCGCGATCACGTTTTCCAGCACAGTCAGGCCCGGCAGGAGTCGCACCAGCTGGAATGTCCGGCCCACGCCTTCGCGCGCGATTTTCTGCGCTGGCAGGTCGGAGATGTTGCGGCCTCGCATCGAGATTCGGCCCTCGGTAGGCTTCAACGCACCGGAAATCATGTTGAGGACCGTGGTCTTGCCGGAGCCGTTGGGGCCGATGACGCCCACCATCTGATGCTCCGCAACGTCGAAGGACATGTTCGATACCGCGACCAGCCCGCCGAAGCGCTTGGTGACGCCCTTCACGGACAGGACTGCACCCGACTGCTTCAAGGCCGCCCCCTGATCCGTGCGTGCAACTCTCCGATCCGGCCGACGACCCCGTTGGGCAGGACGTAGACGATCAGCAGGAAACAGACGCCGAGGAAGAGCGTGGACTGGTTGGGGAACTGGACCGCGACCCATTCCCAGATGATCGTGAAGGGGATCACGCCGACCAGCGGCCCCCAGAGCCTTCCGGACCCGCCCAGGAGCGCCATGATGACGACGAGGAAGCTCAGCTGGGGGGAAAAGACCTGATTCGGCTCGATGTAGCTCCATCTCGGCGCGATCAGGGCGCCGACGAGGGCCGCAAAGAAACCTGTGGTGGTGAAGAGGATGACCTTGGCCGTGGCCGTGTTGATGCCCACGTGGCGCGCGACGGTTTCATCGCCGCCGATGATGCGCAACGCAAACCCGATGCGTGACCGGGTGACCCACCAGCCCAGCAGGTAGACCGCCGCGGCAACGGCCAGCAGCATCCAGAAGATGTGCTGGTCGCGCAGGTCTGTCAGAACGTAGAGGCCGCGGCTGCCCAGGAAGTTGTTCTGCACCCAGCTGACGACATTGCGGATCATCTCCGCCAGGCCGAGGGTGAAGATCACGAAGTAGACGCCCGACAGGCGCAGGGTGGCAAAGCCGATGAGCGCCGCGAGGATGGCTCCGACAACCGGGGATATCGCGGCCATGATCCAGAAGGGCTGGGCGTAGTCGCTCATTCCCGTGCCGACGAGATAGCCGCCCACGCCGAAGAACGCGCCGGTGGCGAGCGAGATGTAATGCGTCGGACCGGAAAACAGCGCCCAGGAGGTGGCCAAGGCGATGTACATCATCGCCGTCACGCCGATGGACAGCCAGTAGCCGTTCGCCCCCAGCGGGAATAGCGCTGCAAGCGCCACGAGAATGGCTGCGCACAAGAGCTCTGTCCAGCTCGCGGACTTCATGCGGGGCGCCTTCCGAACAGGCCCTGCGGTCGAAAGAGGAGAATCAGGACGAAGATCAGGTATGCGGCCGCGAGCGTCAGCCCCGGGTCGACGAGGCTGGCGACCGCCGTTTCCACGACGCCAAGGATGACGGCAGCCACTATGGCTCCGCGGATGTCTCCAACGCCGCCCATGATCACGATGATCAGCGCCTTCATGGTGAAGACCACGCCGATGGAAGCATCGAGGGTGATGAACGTCGAGATCAGTGCTCCGCCCACGGCGGTGATCGCTCCGCCGAGAGCAAAGGCCAGTGCCGAGACGCGCGGGACGTTGATGCCGACCAGTCCGGACGCCTCGGTTGAAACCGAAACGGCCCTTACGGCTACGCCGGGCCGGCTCAGGTTGAGCCAAAGGTAAAGGGCAGCCCCGATCGCCACGGCAATTGCGAAGGCCAGCACCCGGTTCAGCGAAGTTGTCGAACCCATGATCGAAACAGGTTCGCTGAGATAGTTGTAGGCAAAGAACCCGCCCTCAACCGAGATCATCAGGCCGATGATGATGAACGACATTCCAAAGGTGGCGAGGATGGAATCCACTTCCAGCGCGCCTTGCGAAGCGGCCCGGCGCACGAGCGGTGTCAGCAGGAAGCGATAGATCAGCCAGTTGCCGACGAAGCTCACGGGGATCACGAGGATCACCGTCAGGAGCGGGCTGACCAATGCGGTCGTATAGAGCCAGAACGCCGCCAACGCGCCCAGCACCAGCACCTCGCCATTCGCGAGATTCATGATCCGGGCCACGCCGTACTGCAAGTTCAGGCCCATTGCGACCAGGGCGTAGGTGCCTGACAGCAGGAGGCCAGAGACCAGGATGTCCAGCATCTTCGATTTCCGCAGACGTTCGCCCGGCGCATCCGCGCCGGGCGGCAGTGTCGGGGGTTACTCGGCCCAGCCGTCTTTCAGACGCACCGGCACCGCACCTTCGACGTTTGAGCCCTTGACTCCGCGGAACACGCCGTCCTGCCACTGGCCCACGGACCAGAAGGTGTTCGAGAAGTTGTTCTTGAAGCTGAGCGTGCCCATCACCGTGTCGAAGCTGTTGTCCTTGATGTATTGGGTCACCACGTCCCGGTCGAGCGTCCCGGCACCTTCAATCGCCTGTCCCAGGATCTCGAGCGCCGCGTAGGTGTTGGCGGACGCCCAGTAGTCCGCGACCTCTCCGGTGACTTCCATGTGGGCCTTGCGGTACTCCGCGATGGCCGGATCGTCCACGTTGGTGCCGCCGGCGCCAAGCACGTTGTTGATCTTGTTGCCAAAGGCGCCGCTGAATGACGGGAAGCTGGTGGCAACCGCCGAATAGTAGACTGCCACGTCCAGGTCCTCGACAATGGCCTGTTCAGCCAGGCCGAAGCTGTCCGGCGGATAGGACCAGGCCACGAACGCTTTCGCGCCAGAGGCCTTTGCGCCCTTCATCACCGGGCTCAGGTCCGGCGTGCCGAGGGGATAGGACTTGTCATAGACAAGCTCGAATCCCGCCTCGGTGAAGAGCGCGCGCGCACGGTCCGCCAGCTCGATCCCGAAGGCGTCGGCAACGTTCACCATTGCGACCTCGTTTCCGATGGCGCCCGCTTCGCGCTGTTCCACCAGGATGTCCCTCACGCCTTCGACGAATGCCGTCGTCGTGCCAAGCGTGAAGAAGAGGTTCGGGTACCGTGCCGTAAGCTCGTCCATCTTGTCGGTGATTGCCGAGACCGCGACCATGGGATAGCCGTAGCGACCGTAGATCGGCGCAGCGGCAATGTTGAACCCCGTGCCGTAGGGCGCGACAACGAAGTCCACATTGTCCTGTTCCGCAAGGCGCTGAGCCAGCTTGATGTGTTCGCCCGGATTGGTCTTGTCGTCGTACTCGATCAGCTCGATGACCATTTTCTTGCCACCGACGTCCAGCCCGCCGCGGGCATTGACCTGCTCAACCCACAAGCGAATGTTCGGCCATTGCGTGACGACCGCGCCGCCAGCGAGCGGACCGGTCTTGGGGGCGATCGCGCCAACCTTGATGACATCCTGGGCGAGCGCTGCGCCCGCCGTCATGAGGCCGGCTGCCACTGCACCGGCTGCAGCAAGCTTGACGAGACTTCTGTGAAACATGTTTTCCTCCCATGTGTTGCCGATCCGCACTGGCGGCTTGGCCACCACATCGAATCAGAGCCAATTGCAAACACTGCATCCGTTTTGGAACTTATGCTAGCAAAAAGTCCGAAACCAATTTCCCGCCACGTCAATGACCTTCGGCTTTCTTGCCGCATGGAGCTCGGGGCGCGCGGACGCACCCTTGAGCGGCTTTTGCTTCCGGGTTTGCATTCCCTGCGACCGGGCTATCCAAGGTCGCGAATGCCCTGTCTTCAGGCATTCCGGTGCGTTGGAGACATCATTTGGCACCTTGACGCGGACATCATTTGGCACCTTGACGCGGACATTGCGCGGGTGGTTCCGGGTGACTGCCTTGATCGCAAGTCGGACCGTCGCTGCCGCTGGAACTGCGAGGGCACGGTCACGACGGCGCTGCGGATTCGCGCGGCACAATCGCGGTAACTGACGGCTTCACCCGGTCGCATGCAGTCAGGAAACTGGGATGCCACAGGACGAGAACGCCCTAATTCAGGATGCCGGCCCCGACCATGGCTTCACGAATCGCGTTCTTGGTCGGTTCGCTGGGCGTCACGAGCGGCAGACGAACCTCCTCGCTGCATCGGCCCAGCAGCGAGAGCCCGTACTTCGCGCCCGCCAGCCCGGGTTCCATGAAGATCGAGACATGCAGCGGCATGAGCCGGTCGGTCATCTCGAGCGCCGCCCTGTAGTCGCCCTCCAGGGTGGCGGCCTGCATCCTGGCGCAGAGTTCGGGCGCCACGTTCGCCGTCACGCTGATGCATCCTGTTCCGCCGTGTGCGTTGAATCCAAGTGCGGTCGCATCCTCGCCTGAAATCTGCACGAAATCCTTGCCGCTGGCCATGCGCTGCTTCGGCACGCGAGACAGGTCACCGGTGGCGTCCTTGACACCGACAATGCGTGGCAGCTTCGACAGCCTTGCCATGGTCTCTACCGACATGTCGATGGCCGAGCGACCGGGAATGTTGTAGATCAGGATCGGCAAATCGGCTGAATCATGCATCTCCCTGAAATGCTGGTAGAGGCCTTCCTGCGACGGCTTGTTGTAATAGGGCGTCACGACAAGCGCCGCATCAGCGCCAACCCTCGCGGCATGCTGCGTGAGGCGGATGCCCTCCGCCGTGTTGTTCGATCCCGTCCCGGCAATCACCGGCACCCGTCCGTTCGCGGCCTTCACGACCTCCTCGACCACCGTTTCATGCTCTTGGTGCGAAAGCGTCGGGCTTTCGCCCGTCGTGCCGACCGCGACCAGGCCGGTCGAGCCGCACTCGATCTGCCATTCGACCAGCGACTTGAGCGCTTCGATGTCCAGCGCCCCGTCGTTGAACGGGGTCACGAGTGCGGGGATTGAACCTTGGATCATGACGTGCCTCCACGGTGTCGCGACATGAATGCCGCGTGACCCGTGCAACCTATAGTTCGCCCGGGGAATTGCCAAGGCTGTCCTAACGTGCTTTCATGCACGTGCCGGGGGGCACGAGAGAACGGATTTGCTTTATGTTCAAGGCCCTGATTGCGGCGATTCTGCTGATCGGATGGACAACGACCGGGCTTGCCCAGACAAGTGCCGGGATTGCAAGCTACAAGCGTGCGGTCGAAGCCATGAAGGCAGGCGACTGGGAAACGGCGCGCGCCGAAGCGCGGCTTGCGGGGCCCGTCGCCCGCGACATCATCGAATGGCGGCGGTTTCGAGCGAGCGAGGGCGACTTCGATTCGATCCGGGAGTTTCTTGCCCGTCGCGCGGACTGGCCCGGGCTGAAGCTCCTGAGGCGCAGGTCCGAAACCAACGTTCCGGTCGGAAGCCGCCCGCTGGAGGTCATCGACTTCTTCTCCGGTCAGCCGCCTCAAACGGGTGCGGGTGCACGCGCCTTGATCGCCGCCTACCGTTCAAGGGGCCTTCACGCCAGGGCCGAAGCGGAGGCGGTGCGCGTCTGGCAGACGATGCTCATGGAACAGGAGGATCATGACGCGCTTCTCCGGGAATTCGGGAGTGCGCTGGGCGCGCATCACGTAACCCGGCTCGACATGCTGCTTTGGCGTGGCGCGAGGCAAAACGCCGAGCGAATGTACCCGTTTGTCAGCAAGGGCTGGGTGGCCTTGGCAAGGGCGCGCTTGGCCCGGCGCGGAACCGGGTCTGGCGTCGATGTCCTGATCGGAAAGGTGCCTGGAAGCCATCGCGATCATCCTGGCCTGACATTCGAGATAATGCAGTGGCGGGCGCGAAACGGCGACAACCTGGAGGCGGCGGCTCTCTTTTTCGAGGCAGGCGAAGACGGGCTTGGACGACCAGCTCGCTGGGCGGGTTGGAGAAGGTCGCTGGCACGACGGTTCATGCGCGACGGCAACGCCGAACTGGCATATCGGCTCGCGTCCGGGCACGGGTTGCAAGAGGGATCGAGCTACGCAGATCTTGAGTGGCTCTCCGGGTACCTGGCGCTGACCTACATGAACGACGGACAGGTCGCGCTGCAACATTTCAAGCGCTTCCGGGATGCGGTGGAAAGGCCCATCTCCCTCGGCAGGGCGGGCTACTGGGAGGGACGGGCGCGCGAATTGCTGGGAGACCTGGCAGGCGCGAGGCGCGCCTATGCCCTCGGCGCCCGGCATCAGACGAGCTTCTACGGCCTGCTTGCGGCCGAAAGGGCAGGCATTCCCCTCGACCCGGCACTGAGAGGCGAGGAGACGTTTCCGGAATGGACGAGCACCACGTTGCCGCAGAGTTCGGTTTTCGCGGCCGCACGGTTCTTCATTGCGTCGGGCGAGCGGGACCAGGCTGAACAGTTCGTCAGCCACATGGCCGAGACCCTGCCACGGGACGAACTCGGGAGCCTCGGGGAATACGTGCTTGCGGTGAACGAGCCGCATCTCTCGGTGGCCATTGCCAAGCAGGCCGCCAGGCGGGGAATCGTGCTGCCAAGGTACTACTTCCCGGTCGCGCGGATGGGTGTCTCCAGTTTCCCAATACCGAGGGAACTCGTGCTGGCCATCACGAGGCAGGAAAGCGAATTCGATCCCGCTGTCAGAAGCCGCGTAGGCGCGTTGGGCATAATGCAGTTGATGCCCGAAACCGCCAGGGAAGTCGCCGCATACCTGGACATGCCCTACAGCGGCAGCCGGATGCTCTCGGACACGTACTACAACACGCGACTGGGAACGGCTTATCTGGACGAGCTTCTGGAAAGGTACGACGGAAATGTCGTGCTGGTTGCGGCGGCGTACAACGCCGGGCCGGGCCGCGCGGACCGCTGGACCTCTTCGTTGGGCGATCCCAGGCGGAGCGACATGGTCGACTGGATCGAGCACATTCCCTACAACGAAACGCGGAACTACGTGATGCGTGTTGCCGAGGGCATGCTGATCTATCGAGCCAGGCTTGGCGGAAAGCTCGGCCCCGTGACCTTGAGCCGGGAGATCGCAGACTGGCGGGGGCACGAACGGGCTGTTCGGCGTGGATGGTCTGGATGGACGTCGGTTCGGCCACGACTCCGGCCGGCACCCCTGACCGATTGAGACACTTGGCCGTACTCGTGCGCCGCATCGGGTGCCGGACCCAGGTGCCGCTCCGCCCAGCGAGACCGTTGCCCGATCCTGGCTGCATTCCGGACCCGATGCCCATGTGCCGGCACTCAGCGCAGTGACCGTCCCTTCATGATCGCGTCTGGCCCGAACTTCTCGCGTATCCTGTCGGTTGCGCGTTCCGCCGCGGCCCGATTGCGTGACCCCGGATCCAGGAGATCGCCTCCCGCATCCGTTTCCGTCGCGGTTTCGAGATGGGAAAGGCCGACGCCGAGCAACCGATACGGACCTTCGTCGCCGACCTGGTCGAAGAGCGTCCGTGCGGTTCGATAGATCCGGTCTGCAATTTGCGTGGGTGCCGAAAGGCCGCACTGGCGTGTCAGCAAGCGGTGATTGGCGCGCTTCAGCTTCAGCGTGACCGTGCGCCCAGCCAGATCCTTGGCCTTTGCCCGGTCCGACACCTTTTCGGCGAGACGCCATATGTGGCCGTCAAGAATGCCGGGGTCCTTGGTGTCTTCCCCGAAAGTGGTTTCGTTCGAAATCGACTTGACCGGTGTCCTCGACGAAACCGGCCTGTGGTCCTCCCCGCGCGCAAGGTGGTAAAGGCGCTCTCCGAAGCTTCCGAAGCGCGCGATCAGGTCCCGTCTCTCCCAGCGGCGCAGATCGGAGAACGTCCGTATTCCGGCTTCTTCCAGGGATGCCTGCGCTTGCTGACCGACCCCCCAGATGAGACTCACATGCTGCTCGCTCAGGAAGGTGGCCGTTTCTGCGCGACCGATCACGGAGAATCCCCGGGGCTTGTCCTGGTCGGATGCCACCTTGGCCAGGAACTTGTTGTGGCTGAGGCCGATCGAGCCGGAGAGGCCAAGCTCTTCCTCCATGTGCTTCACAAGGCCGGCGAGCAGGACCGCCGGGGGCTCGCCGTGCAGTCGCTCCGTTCCGGTCAGGTCCATGAAGGCTTCATCCAGGGAAAGGGGTTCGACCGCCGGCGTCAGGTCTTCCATCATCGCGCGTATCTTGCGGCTGACGTCGACATAGACTGCCATTCGTCCTTTCAGCACCACGGCGTCCGGGCAAAGTTTCAGCGCCTGGAACATCGGCATGGCTGATCGCACGCCCCGGATGCGCGCGATGTAGCAGGCCGTCGACACCACGCCCCGCCTGCCGCCGCCGATGATGACGGGCTTGTCGTCCAGATCCGGGTTTTCTCGCTTCTCCACGCTGGCGTAGAACGCGTCGCAATCCATGTGCGCGATCGACAGTTCGAAGAGTTCGGGATGTTCGATGATCCGTGGTCGGCCGCAATCCGGGCAGCGGGGACCGGACTCGAACCTTGTCAGGCAATCGCGGCAGAGCGCAGGCATGTTCGGAAGATATCGAATTGCCGCGCCAAGCGACAGGACCGTTCCGGCACGAATTGCCGATCCAGGGCGAAAGCTCTTTTGTCACGGCATGATCCATAGTAGCGGCATGCCTGTGCCCGGACTCCGCGCGAAGCGTCCGGAAACCGGAAGGACCTGATACGCCTATGGGACGTGCATGGCTCCTTTCACCCAACTCCCCGCGTAGTTGGACGCGGGGAACCAAACTGCATAGCTTCGTAGAAACGCAGCGAAACCAGAGGAACGAAAATGGACATCCTTGATACCATCGCGCTGTCCGGCGGCGGCGCTACGGTGCTCTTGCTGGCGCTATTCATACTGCTTTGCGTCTATCTGGGCATCCGGATTGTGCCCCAGTCGGAGAAGCATGTTGTCGAGCGCTTTGGGCGTCTTCGCACCGTCCTAGGTCCAGGCATCAACTTGATCGTGCCCTTTCTTGACAAGATCAGGCACAGGATCTCGATCCTCGAGCGACAGCTGCCCAATGCCAGCCAGGATGCGATCACGGCAGACAACGTGCTGGTGCAAGTCGAGACCAGCGTCTTCTACCGGATCATCGCGCCCGAGAGGACGGTGTATCGCATTCGTGACGTGGATGGCGCGATAGCGACGACCGTTGCGGGCATCGTTCGCGCCGAGATCGGCAGGATGGAGCTGGACGAGGTGCAGGCAAACCGAGCTGCCTTGATCGCCACAATCAAGGACAGCGTTGAAGACGCCGTGGAGGCCTGGGGGATCGAGGTGACCCGCGCCGAAATCCTGGATGTGGATCTTGACCAGGCCACCCGCGACGCAATGCTGCAGCAGTTGAACGCCGAACGGGAGCGACGCGCCCAGGTGACGCTCGCGGAGGGCGAGAAGCGCGCGGTGGAACTGGCGGCCGATGCCGAACTCTACGCGGCCGAACAGGCAGCCAAGGCACGTCGCGTCCAGGCCGACGCGGAAGCGTACGCAACCGGCGTCGTCGCAAAGGCGATCCAGGACAACGGGCTTGAGGCCGCCCGCTACCAGGTCGCGCTGAAGCAGGTCGAGGCGCTGAACGCTCTCGGCGGTCGCGAAGGATCGAACACCATTGTCGTGCCAGCCAGCGCGATCGAGGCTTTCGGTGATGCCTTCAAGATGCTGAAGGGGTAGACGCAATGACGTTCTGGTCGATTTGGTGGGTCTGGATGATCGGTGCGCTGATCCTGGCCATCCTTGAAGTCCTGGTGCCGGCCCAGGTGTTTCTCGGCTTCGCAATCGGTGCGGCACTGGTCGGTCTCGCCTTGCTTGTCGGCATCCCCGGTCTGGCCGGCTCCTTGGCGGCCCTTGCCTTGACCTTCGCCGTGGCCTCGCTTCTGGCATGGATTCTCGTGCGCCGCCTGATGGGGATTCGGAAAGGGCAGGTGAAGCACTTCGACCATGACATCAACGAGGACTGAAGGCTCCGAGTGGCGCGCCCCGTCAATGCCGGTCGTCCTTTCCGCCGATGAGATGCTGCCGGACATGCCGGACTACTCGGTGGAAAGGATGCTCCAAGCACGTGGAGCCCGAGAGGTCGCCGGAGTGGACGAAGCGGGACGGGGTCCCTTGGCGGGACCCGTGACAGCCGCAGCCGTCGTGCTTGACGCCGAGGCCCTTCCTTCCGGAATCAACGACTCGAAGAGGCTCGGGCCGAAGGCGCGCGTCCGTCTCCTTGAGGAGATCATGGGCTGTGCGAAAGTTTCCGTGGCGCATGCCTCGGTTGCGGAGATCGACAGGTTGAACATTCTTCATGCGTCGCTTCTCGCCATGGAGCGTGCCGTGGCGGGCCTGCGCGGCACGCCATGCCACGTGCTGGTTGACGGCAACGTGGTGCCCGGCTCGCTTGGCTGCGATGCGACGCCACTTGTGAAGGGCGATGCCCGAAGCCTTTCGATTGCGGCGGCGTCCATCATGGCCAAGGTGACCCGCGACCGGATCATGAAGGACCTGGCGCGGGAGTTTCCCGGCTACGGCTGGGAAAGAAACGCCGGATACCCTACGAAGGCGCACCGGGATGCGCTCGCGGATCTCGGGGTCACTCCGCATCACAGGCGCTCGTTCAAGACCGTCCGGGAATTGCTGTGACAGCAGCTTGTTTCGGGCTAGCGGAAATGGCGCATGCAATGACAGTGCCGCGGGAGGGCCGAGATGTCCTGCAGAACCCGGATTCGCGGCCCGTGACGTTACTGGCGTCAGCCGATCCGCCCGCGCACGCCGCCCGTCTGCGCACGGTCAAGGAGGATATGGTCGAGGATGACGCTGGCCGCCATGGCTTCGGCCACGGGCACCGCGCGGATGCCGACGCAGGGGTCGTGCCGACCCTTTGTCACGATCTCGGTCGCCGCCCCGGCCTTGTTTATGGTCCTTCGAGGCGTCAGGATCGACGACGTTGGCTTGACCGCGAACCGGACCACGATGTCCTGGCCGGTCGAGATTCCGCCAAGGATGCCGCCGGCATGGTTCGAATCGTATTCAGGACCGTCCGGTCCCATCGATAACTCGTCCGCGTTTTCCGCGCCGGCAAGCCGTGCGGCCGCCATGCCCTCGCCGATTTCCACGCCCTTGACGGCGTTTATGCTCATCATCGCTGCCGCAAGGTCCGTGTCGAGCTTGCCGTAGACTGGCGCCCCCAGCCCCGGCGGACATCCCCGAACCGTCACTTCGATGATTGCGCCGATCGAGGACCCGGACTTGCGAAGGCCGTCGAGATAGGGTCCCCAGTCCTCTGCGGACTTCGCGTCGGGCGTCCAGAACTGGTTGCGATCGATCTCCTCCCAGTCGAAGCGGTCGCGATCGATTGCCCTGTCGCCCATCGCGACCATGTAGCCCTTGATGCGAAGGCCGGGAACAAGCCGTTCGAGCGCGGCACGTGCCACACCGCCTGCAGCGACGCGCGCGGCCGTCTCGCGGGCGGATGAACGACCGCCTCCCCGGT
>JAPPCV010000052.1 GCA_028824715.1 Boseongicola sp.
TCTTGGCCATCTGGCCCCAGTTCACCTGGAGGCCCTTGTAGTCCTTGCCGTCTTCGACGCCGCTGACCAATTGAAGGATCCCGCGATCGTTCGTCAGCGCGGCACCGCGCGGCGGACCGTTCAGGATGGTTTTGCCGGCAACATCATCCCAGCCTTTGACGCTCGAGCTGTCGTAGGCATAGAGTCCGAAACCGCCGTAGTTGTAGGTGAAGAGTGCCCGCACATTGCCTATCAGTTCGGTGCCCGTCTCGGCGCCCAGCTTGGCGTAGGGGCCAGCGCCCCTGGACATCAGGAAGGTCAGGATCAATGGTGCACCGGAAACATCCGTCTTGCCTTCTGCCACGTTCTGCAAGGAATTCGTCAGAGTCTGGCTGTCGGCAACCTGAAAGTCCGCCACGCCTTCGGTTGCGGCGATTTCCGCCAGCGCCGTCATCGAGGTGAAGGGAACCGTGCCGGGCGGTCCGGTCTCGGCTGTAAGGATGACTTGTGCGGATGCCGTGCCTGCGAAGAGTCCAATGGCCAATCCAGCACCAACGAATTTCTTGATCATGATGTCCTCCCAATTGATCAATTCTGATCTGTCCAGCTCGCGGGCAGCCCCAGCGTTCAGGGCTTGACCCAAGAGCCGAGTGGCCTCCCCAAAACGCGGCATTTCCCCGCTGACTTTCACATCAGGCACGGACGGTCGCATGGCTTGGAATGAGACCACTTGGGAGCAGCATAGACGACCCATGGACAGAATTGAAACCGAATTGGCGGACGAGGAGTGGGCATTGGTCGAGCCGCTTTCTCCAGCGGCACTTGGGAAGGGACGTCGGCGCGAGCCGGACATGCGGATAGCCATCAACGCCATGTGATTCGCGCAGGGGCGCTGAAGCGCGCCTTCCTGGCCGGGTCGGTTCATGACGCCGCGTGGAGGCAGTTGCGGGACATGCCGGACTGCGAGCGCCGGTGGCTCGGCGGTCCTCGTCGACCCGCGCGGCACCTCCCGAAGATGCAGCGGATGCGGGTCGGAGCCGGACATGCCGAGGACTCTCGCGGACGGGGGTGCACGGCTGCAACGGCTGCGGTCTCGTCCTCGACCGCGACGTCAACGCCACCCGCAACGTGCTGCAACTTTTCCAGGGACCGGGAACCGGCCTCGACCGCGAAGCACGCGGGTTGCCGCGCAGCATGGCCGAGCCGTCGCCTTCAGGCGACGAGCGTGTTCGCATCGCCAGTTGATGCACCTGGATGCGCGCGAGTTTGCCCGTGGTGGTTGCGATTGGGTGCCTGACCGTGACATCAACGCAACACGGGACATTCTCCATCGCGTGGCCACGGTCGCCGAGTGGGGAAACTGGCTTGCCGAACCGTCCCGGCGCGCCGGAGGATGTTCGAGACTGGCTTGTCGCCGGGTTGCCGGGGCGGGACGCGGAACGCCATGTGGCTGAACCTGTCGCTCGGCCAAGCATACAAGGTCAAATGGGATGCAATGGCGCATGCCAAGGACCTGGGGGTCCAGGAAGGAGCCAAAATGTTCATTCGCCGCACAACTTACAGGATGGCACCTGAACTTGACACGGAAGACGGCCAGGCGGACTTCGAACGGGAGATGCGCGCGGCCATTCGACCTGATGACATCGATGGCCTGATCAATACCTCCCATGTGCCCAACGAGGACGGCACGTGGTCGGTTGTCGCGATTTGGCGAAGTGAAGAGCAGGCCAGGATTGCGACGCCTGGCATTCGGTCGGTCTGGAACGATCTTTCGTCGAGGCTTGCCGGGCCGCCGCAAATCGAAGCAAGCGGAGTGCTCCTCGAAGAGTCCTACTGACGGTTCTGCAGGTGCCGGACTTTCCTGCCCGCAAGGCCGAAAGCGCCGGTGGGCCAAGGATCCTCGTCGACCCGCGCGGAATGTCCCATGGGGCGCAGAGGATGCGGTCGCGTGCCCGGCACGCCGAAGACCCTCGCCCTCAGGACACACGAGTGCGCCGGGCGGCGGCTCGTTCCCGACCGTGACGTGAACGCCGCCCGGAACATCCTCCTGAATTTCCTGGGGCCGCCAACCGGCCTCGCGAAGTGTGCGGGTTGCCGCGTAGATCCTCCGCCGTCGTCTTCGGGCGACGGCGTGTTCACGGCTTCAAGACCAGTAGAGCCGCATTGGATTGGCCACGAGCAGCTTCTCCTGCTGCACCTTGGTGCGTGCGATCCGGGGAATGTAATCGACCAGCGCCCCGTCATCCGGCATGTGAGACTTCATGTTGGGATGCGGCCAGTCGGTGCCCCACAACACCCGGTCTTCGAACCGGTCCACGATTTCTCGATAGTAGGGAACGACATCGTCGTAAGGCGGACCGGAAACCGTCAGCCGTTCCGGGCACGTGACCTTTGTCCATATGTTCTCGTTCGTGGCCATCAGCCGGATGAAGCGCTCGAAATCCGGGTGATCGACACCCTTGGTCACGTCCGGTCGGCCCATGTGGTCAACAACCACGATGCCCGGCAGCCGCTTCAGAAACGGTTCAAGCTCTTCCAGGTCAGCAGCCTCGAAGTAAACCACGATCGACCAGTGGAATTCCTGGATCTTCTCGGCGATGCCGATGAACACCTCTTTGGGCGTGGCGTCGACCAGGCGCTTGACGAAGTTGAACCGAACGCCGCGCACACCAGCTTCATGCATTTCCGCCAGCCCTTCGCGCGCAATGTCAGCGCCAACGCTCGCGACGCCGCGCGCCAGGTCGCCGGCAGCGCGACAGGCATCGACCATCGCGCTGTTGTCCTTGCCGTGACACGTTGCCTGCACAATGACGTTGCGGGCAAACCCCAGATGATCGCGCAGTTCAAAGAGCTTGTCCTTGCCCGCGTTGCATGGCGTGTACTTGCGCTCCGGCGCATAGGGGAATTCGGGTGACGGGCCAAAGACATGGCAATGCGCGTCCACGGCCCCTTCGGGAAGAGCGAAGTCCGGTTTCTTCGGATCTGGATGAAAGACCAGCCAGTCAGGGTCCATTTTCTGCTCGGTCATGCGTAAATCTCGCCATCCATCAATTTGCGTGCTGTGCGAAGGATCGCGGCTTCCTTCACTGCGCCCGCCTGATCAAGGGTCGCCACGACCGTCATCTCACCGGTCGGGTGTTCGACTGACAGGTTGCGTTCCGGCCCAGCGCCGCGGTCCGCCAGGTCATGGGCAGGCGATCCCGGGGTCAGGCAGGCGGTCGCCACGCTTACGGCACCGAGCACGCCAATGGCCTTGTGGCAGCGGTGCGGGATGAACGTGCGCGTGCCGATGGCGCCACCGTTCGTGGGCGGGCTGACCATGGTCATCTTCGGCACGGATTTGGCTGTCACGTCGCCCAGGTTCATCTTCGGCCCGCACGCCAGGCGGATCGACTCGATTTTCCTGCGCAGTGCTTCGCTTGCCTCCAGCTCTTCCGGCGCCTCGTCTCCGGTGATGCCCATGTCGCTGGCACGTATCACCACGCAGGGCATGCCATTGTCGATCATGGTCACTTCAACGCCTTCGACGACGTCCGCGGCATTCCCGGTTGGCAGCAAGGTGCCGCAAGAGGACCCTGCGGTGTCCTTGAACGTCAGCGGCACCGCAGCGGCGCTGCCGGGAACACCATCGATCCTGGCCTCGCCCGCATACGTTGGCTCGCCATCTGGCGTTGCCACCCGCGCAACCGCAGTCTGGCCGGTGTTTTCCATGTAGATCGTGACGGGAGTCTCGCCGTCCTTGGCCGGAACCAATCCGCGCTCGATCGCGAAGGCTCCCACACCTGCCAGGATGTTCCCGCAATTCTGGGAATCGGTGACAAGCGGCTGGTCCACGAAGACCTGCAAGAACAGGTAGTCGACATCCACGCCGGCACGGGCGGACTTCGCGACGACAGCAACCTTCGATGTCAGGGGATCCGCGCCGCCCATCCCGTCAATCTGGCGGACATCCGGCGAGCCCATGGCGCGCAGGAGGAATGCATCGCGCGCGGCCGGGTCGCCGGGCAGGTCCTCGGCCAGAAAGTACCCGCCCTTGGAGGTCCCGCCGCGCATCCACATGCAGCGGGTCCCTTCAGACATACTTCAGGCCCTTCTCGGCCAGCCGTTCGCGCATGTTGTAGATGTCAAGACCGAACTCGCCTGCCTCGAACCTGGCACGCTTCGCGCCCTCATTGGCTTCGCGTGCCCGCGCTTTCTCCAGCACCTCTGCGGCTTCGTCGCGGCGGACAATGCAGACGCCATCATCGTCGGCGACCACGACATCGCCGGGATTGACCAGCGCTTCGGCGCAAACCACGGGCACGTTGACCGAGCCGAGCGATTCCTTGACCGTGCCCTGGGCATGCACGGCCCTGGACCAGACCGGAAAGGCCATTTCAGTGAGGTCATGGACATCGCGTACACCTGCGTCGATGACCAGCCCTCGGCAACCGCGCGCCTTGGCGGAGGTTGCCAGGAGGTCGCCGAAATATCCGGCGTTTGACGGCGTGATCGTGCCCAGGAGCATCACGTCGCCTGGCTGGAGCTGCTCGATCGCGACATGGATCATCCAGTTGTCGCAGGGCGGCGCAAGGATGGTGACGGCCGAGCCGGCAATGCGGGCCCCCGGGTAAACTGGCCTCATGTAGTCGGCCAGCAGGCCCTTGCGGCCCTGCGCTTCGTGAACCGTTGCAACGCCGCAATCTGCAAGGCCGTCGACTGTCTCCTGGTCGGCGCGCTGGATGTTCTGGACGACGACGCCCGTGGTTCCTGGCTGATAGGTCATTCCAGTTCATCCACCGTGCGCGGGAAGACCGTCTCGAACCCTTCGGCATACTTTGCCGCACGTCCCCCAGCCTGTCCGCCGGAATTGCGGCGGAAGTGGTTGGCGCGGTTCTCCGCCACGTTCTTGTAGAAGTTCCACAGGTGCTCCTGGCCATGCATGCACTGGATCGCGGCCCATTTCCTGTCCCAGAAATCCGTGATGTCGAGAAAGGTCGTGGGTTTCCATTCCATCTGTTCGGTCTGGTGCGGCTCGAAGAGATAGAGCTGGGGCGCACCAAGAACCCTTTCGCCTGGATTGTGACCCCAGGCTTGCGCGATCATTCGGCATTCAAGCGCAAATTGCGTCGTGTTCATGTGGTCGGTGTTGTAAGGGTCCCATTTGGAGTGGGACATCATGAAGTTGGGCTGCACCTCGCGGATGACATCCACCATGCGATCTTGCGTTTCGCGCCCAAGGTCGAGCGGGTAGTCCCCCACGTCGAAGAACCGAATGTCTTTCACGCCGAGGGCGGCGGCAGCGTTTTCCGCTTCCGTCTGGCGAGCGGCCTTGACCTTGTCGAGGGTCATGCCCTCCTGCTTCCAGAGCTTCGCGCTCTCCCCGCGCTCGCCGTAGGAGAGGCACACGACGGTGACGTCGCAGCCCTTGGCCTGATGCAGGGCGATGGCACCACCCGCGCGCCAGACGAAATCCGCTGAGTGAGCGCTGATCACCAGCGCGGTTTTCTGGTCGGACATGATAAGGGCCCCTCTTGGCTGGTTCCGGTCGGAGTGTCGCAATCGACCCTTAGATGGAAGCGGTGAAATTGCCTATTTCGAATTGAGGTCCTAAAATAAGAAATTTCTATAGGGGTGGCATGCAGGGCGGCTTTCCGAACATTCGGCACATGCGTGCCTTTCTCGAAACTGCGCGCACGGGTTCAGTGTCGGTCGCGGCGGAGAGATGCCATCTGTCCCAGCCCGCCGCGACGCAAGCCATCGCGCGGCTCGAAGCTGATTTCGGCACGCCTTTGCTCATCCGCAGAAGACGGCAAGCCGTGCCCACGACATGCGGGACGCTCTTTGCCCAGAGGGCTGCCGAAGCCTTGCGGCATCTGAAGGAAGGGTCGCAGGCGGCATTGCGCGAGGCTGGCAACAAGGCGCAACGTCGATCCACGTTTGAATTCTCTGTCACGGCGTCCCAGTTGCGCAATCTGATCGCGATCGCGAATGCCGGAAGCTTTACAGTCGCCGCACGCACGCTTGGGCTGTCGCAACCAACCGTTCACAGAACGGCCAGAAGCCTTGAAGCTGTCGCGGGCGTGCCTTTCTTCATTGCGCGACCGTCGGGCGTTCGGCTCACTCCGGCGGCTGAAGTCTTTGTTCTGGCGGCAAAACTGGCACAAACGGAAATTCGGCAGGGCATTGAGGAAATGAGCCGCGAGCTGGGCCAGGAACGCGGGACATTCGTCCTGGGCAGTCTTCCCCTTGCCCGGACAACCATCGTGCCAAAGGCCATCCATGCGATGGTGAGCAACGTCAAGAGGTTCCAGATCCGTGTTGTCGAAGGACGCTATGCCGAAGTGCTGCGCTCCTTGCGCGAAGGCGACATAGACTGCCTGATAGGCGCGCTCAGGCACCCCGCACCTGCTGACGACATCAAGCAGGAACTGCTGTTCTACGATGCCCTGGCAATCGTGGCCCATCCAGATCATCCGCTGGCAGGGATGCGCAACCTGAGACTTGAAGACACCCTGGACTTCCCTTGGATCGCGCCACCGAAGGAAACGCCCGCGGGGCAGTACCTGTTCGACACACTCCGGATCCAGGAAGAGCCTGAAACGCCGGTCCGGGTGATTTCCTCGTCGCTTGGGGTTCTGCGCGGCGTCCTGGCGGAAGGGCCGTACGTTTCAATTGTGTCGCGGCACCAGATCAATGTCGACGAAAGCCTGGGCGCCATCGCGGCACTGGATGTTCCGCTTTCAGGCCATATCCGCGACATCGGCTTGACCTACCGCCACGAATGGCGTCCCACGGAAACACAAGCGCGGTTCATTGACTACCTGCACCGTTTCAGCAAGACAGCGCTGGACTTTTGAGGACGCTGATGCCGGCGTCATGGCCTTTTCGAATGTCGGTTCGGTCAATTGAATCGATTGGCAACCGGCCCCGAACATTCGTGCCTGGAGCGGAAGATCAGGCGGGCGCATCTTGACTTGAGGCGGAACAGGAGTCGCGCATGCCGACTTGGGAGAGGCCACGCAGGCCATTGCATGGGGCCTGGCAGGAGCGCGCTCCTGTGGACATGCGTGCATTTGGCATCAAGGCAGGCGGACCGAATGCCGCGGAATGGCACGCGGCTTGCCGGGTGGGCGGGACCGCGACCTGCGCGGATGCCTGCACCAGGACAAACCTGGCGGGGCCGTGGTTGGCCGGCGGGCTCGCGGCACCTTCCTGGCGTTCAGCGAGCGTTCGAGGAGTCACCAGCCGCCTCCGCGTCCAGCAGGGCTGCGAGCCCGGACCTGTAGTCGGGATGCTTGAGGGTGACGCCGAGTTCGTCCTTGATCCGGTCGTTTCGCACCCGCTTGGACTCGGCGTAGAAGCTCCTTGCCATGGGCGAGACCTCGGCAGAGTTCAGGTCGACGACGGGCGGCACAGGAAGCCCAAGCAGCCGGGCGGCGTGCTTGATCACGTCGTCCGGCGGTGAGGGGCTGTCGTCACAGACATTGTAGATCGCTCCCGGATTGGGCCGCTCGATCGATGCCGCGAGCACTGCCGCGATGTCCTCGACATGGATCCGGCTGAAGACCTGCCCCTTCTTTACGATTCTCCGTGCGGTGCCGCGTCGGACCTTTGCCAGGGGACCACGGCCAGGCCCGTAGATTCCGGCAAGCCGGAAGATGTGCAACGGCAATCCGAGCGCTGCCCAGGCCGATTCCGCCCTTGCGCGGGCCTTTCCGCGCTCGGTGGTGGGCGCGAGCGGCGTGGTCTCGTCGACCCAGCCCCCCTTGTGGTCGCCATACACGGCTGTCGTGGACAGGTATCCCGCCCACTTCAAGTGCCGCGCTGCGCCGATCTGGCTTCCGGCCAGCTCGAGCACCGGGTCGCCGGACCCGACCGGCGCAACCGAAACAAGGAGATGCGTTGCATCGGCAAGAGGAAGCGGCGCGTCCGGCCATACGAGGGCGTCCACCCCTTCGCCGCGAAGCGCCTCCGCCTTCTCAGCGCTTCGCGTGGTGCCGATGACTCGCCATCCCCTGTCAAGCAGCAGCCGCGCAAGGGCCCGGGCCGAGAATCCGTGCCCGACGGAAAGAAGCGTCATCTTCATCAGGTCAGGATGAATCGATTCGGGCCGGGATCAAGCCCTCGCGTGCATCCGGCCCTTCCGGTTCCGCGTCGTTTCGGTGGCCTCGGCCGTTCCGTCGTGAAACGAGCCGAACCAGCGGTCCCAGGGCATGTCGACGGTGCCGTAGTTGCACTCGAAGTACCTGTGGTGGAGCTGGTGAAAGAAGTCGCCCATCCGGGCGCGCTCCCTGTCGGACACGATGAGCTTCTCGAATCCCGAGTGCGAAAAGATCGGGTGAACCGACTGCGTGTACCCGTGGAACATGATGTGGAGCGGGTGCGAGGGCACGATGAAGTGAATGAGGAAATTGGTGTAGAAGAGCAGGTGCTCGACCGGATGCATCGAGATGCCCGACCATGGACCGACGTTTATGTTCCTGTGATGGAGCGCATGGGCGATCCGGTAGAGCGGCGGCCAATGCAGCAAACGGTGAATCCAGTAGAAATGCAGGCTGGACCAGATCGGAACGAGCACGAACCACAGCGCGAACCAGACCGGATTCGACGGGAAGAACGCCTTGGGAGCGAGCCCGTTGGCCATCGCCCAGAAGACAAGCGCCTGCATCATTGTCCAGAGCGTGATGCCGCTTGCGACCGTCCAGAACATGTTGTCGCGCACCTGGCTTCGGAACGTGAACGTGCCGTTGTCCCGCGCCTGCTCGCGAGAGTCGTATTTCGTGCGTCGCTCCTGCCCGCGACGCATGTGCAGCCACCAGTGAAGCGCGCCGGCCAGCACGCAGTGCGGGATCAGGTTGGCAAGCCAGAGACGAACGACCCAGCCCGGGGCAAGCGAAGCCATCTCCGCAAGCGGCGGCAGCAGCGTCACGTAGGCGAGAACGGCCAGGGCGAAGGCAAGGGTGGTTGTCGAGAGGACAAGCCACGCGCCGGAGAGCCACCTGAGACTGGCCAATGGCCGAGGCGGCCACGCAAAGACCGGACTCAACTGGACCTCGCCAGGGTGATGGTTCCAGCGATCGGTTTCCGGGTCGTCGAAAGTGTCGGTCAATGTGATGCCTCCCGATTCCAGGCCAGAGTGGCCTGATTGACGTGCGCCACTTTCCCGCATGCGCCGTGCGACGGTTTCGAAGGTCCGACCGTGATCGCCGTGAATCGCGCCCAATTGCGACATCTGGTCGTCAGGGGTCGCCGTTCCTGCGCGATGGGTGTAGATTCAAGGCATGATTCACTCCCTGGAATCCTGGGCGAAGTCCGGTGCCCGCCTGGTGGCGGTGGCCGCCGGACGCGAACCTGCCGATCTCGTGATTCGATGCGGCAATGTCGTCAATGTCCAGTCACGTGAAGTGCTGGAAGGATGGGAAGTCGCCATTGCCGACGGCCGGTTTGCCTGTCTCGGCCCGGATGCGTCACACGCGGTTGGCGACGACACGAGAATCGTCGACGCCGATGGACGCTTCGTGATTCCCGGTCTCTGCGACGGCCACATGCACATCGAGAGCGGCATGCTGACGCCGGCCGAGTTCGCCGCTGCCGTCATTCCCCACGGCACGACGACCATGTTCCATGATCCCCATGAGATCGCCAACGTGCTGGGGATCAGGGGGGTCCGGCTGATGCATGACGAGTCGCTGCTTCAGCCGATCAACATCTTCACGCAAATGCCCTCCTGCGCGCCGTCGGCGCCCGGCCTGGAAACCACGGGCCACGAAATCACGGCTGATGACGTGACGGAAGCCATGGGCTGGCCCGGAATCGTGGGGCTGGGCGAGATGATGAACTTCCCTGGCGTCATTGCCGGAGATCCGAAGATGCTTGCCGAAATCGCGGCGACGCAGGCGGCAGGGCGGACGGTCGGCGGGCATTACGCCAGTCCCGATCTCGGCGTGCCCTTCCACGCATACGTCGCGGGCGGCGCGGCGGACGACCATGAGGGGACGGCAGAGACAGACGCGATCGCCCGGGTGCGACAGGGCATGCGGGCGATGCTGCGCCTCGGAAGCGCCTGGCATGACGTCGAAAGGCAGATCACGGCCGTGACCGAACATGGCCTTGACCCGAGAAACTTCATTCTCTGCACGGATGACTGCCATTCGGGCACGCTCGTGAACGACGGCCACATGGATCGCGTTGTTCGCCACGCCATCGAGTGCGGCGTCGGTCCCCTGGTCGCGCTCCAGATGGCGACCGTGAACACGGCGACGCATTTCGGGCTTGAGCGCGAGCTCGGGTCCATCGCGCCGGGCCGCCGGGCGGACGTGATCCTGACTTCCGATCTGGAAGCGCTGCCGATCGAACACGTGATTGCGCGCGGAGTGACCGTCGCCGAGGCGGGCGAGCTGAAAGTCGAATGTCCGCATCTTGATTGGCCGACGGAGACACGGACGACCGTGCATCTGGGCCGGGCGCTCGTGGCTGAAGACTTCGAAGTGAAGGCGCCGCAGGCAAAGGACGGCGTGGTCGCGAAGGTGATCGGCGTCGTCGAGAACCAGGCGCCCACCGAGGCGTTGACGGCCAGACTGCCGGTCATTGGCGGGGTGGCGGAGGCGAGGGACGGCGTGGCGCAGATCGCGCTCGTGGAACGGCATCGGGCCACCGGACGGGTCGTGAACGGTTTCGTCTCCGGGTTCGGCTACACCGGGCGCATGGCCATGGCCTCGACCGTGGCCCATGACAGCCACCACATGATCGTCGTTGGCACCGATCGCGCCTGCATGGCGGCGGCGGCCAACCGTCTGGGCGAGGTTGGAGGAGGCGTGACGGTCTGGAAGGATGGCGCGGAGATCGCTCTCGTCGAGCTGCCGATCGCCGGGCTCATGTCGGACAGCCCGGCCCATGAAGTTGCAGCCAAGGCGGACCGGATGGTGGCCGCGATGGCGGAATGCGGCTGTGAGCTGAACAATGCCTACATGCAGCACTCGCTCCTGGCCCTGGTGGTGATCCCCGCCCTGCGCATCTCGGACCTGGGACTGGTCGACGTCGACCGGTTCGAAGTGACCGGGCTCTTCGAGGACGCGGCATGACAGGCGCAGACCAGCACGTCGAATCGCCGGAATCTCCGGAATATGAGGAATTTGCCGACGCCGGTGACGCGGTCGAGCGACTGGTTCATCTGTACCAGGCGTCCGCCGGGTTCCTGCGCAGTCGCTTCGATGACGCCGTCGCCAACGGCATGCCGCGCCGTCGCATGCGCGCATGTTACCCGGAACTGCGGCTGACGACCAAGATCTACGCGACGAAGGACACGCGGCTGAGCTTTGGCCACGTGATCGAACCTGGGCGCTATTCCACGACCATCACGCGTCCGGAGCTGTTCAGGAACTACCTTGTCCAGCAGATCGGGCTCCTGATCGAGCACCACAAGGTTCCGGTGCAAGTCGGGGTCTCGACGATGCCGATCCCCGTGCACTTTGCCGTCGCAAGCGGCGGATCGCTCCAGATGCCGAAGGGTGGCATCGTGGAAAAGTCGCTGCGCGACGTCTTTGACGTGCCGGAACTTGCGACGATCAACGACGACATCGTCAATGGTCACGGGTTCACCTATGAGGACGGATCGCATCCCTTGGCGCCGTTCACGGCCCAGAGGATCGACTACTCCCTGGCGCGGCTGTCTCACTACATGGCGACGGATGCCGATCACTTCCAGAGCTACGTGCTCTTCACGAACTACCAGTTCTACGTGGACGAATTCGAGGCCTTTGCACGCAAGATGCTTGCCGATCAGGACAGCGGATACACGTCGTTCGTCGGCCCGGGCAACTTCGAGATCACTTCCGCCGATGCGCCGCTCGATCGCCCCGCCAACCTGCCCCAGATGCCGGCGTTTCATCTCAAGCGCCCTGGCGGCGCAGGCATAACCCTGGTGAACATCGGCGTGGGTCCGTCGAACGCGAAGACGGCAACCGACCATATCGCGGTGCTTCGGCCCCATGCGTGGCTGATGCTCGGACATTGCGCGGGGCTGCGGAATTCGCAGCAGCTCGGGGACTTCGTCCTGGCGCATGGATACCTGCGCGAGGACCATGTCCTTGACGACGACCTGCCGGTCTGGATGCCCATTCCGGCGCTCGCGGAAATCCAGGTGGCGCTGGAAGACGCGGTCGCGGACGTGACCAGGTACGAAGGCTACGACCTCAAGCAGATCATGCGAACCGGCACGGTTGCCACGATCGACAACCGGAACTGGGAACTTCGGGACCAGTCGGGACCGGTTCAGCGGTTGAGCCAGAGCCGCGCCATCGCGCTCGACATGGAGTCCGCGACCATCGCGGCCAACGGATTCAGGTTCCGCGTGCCTTACGGCACGTTGCTCTGCGTCTCCGACAAGCCGTTGCATGGCGAGTTGAAGCTGCCTGGAATGGCGTCAGATTTCTACAAGACCCAGGTTGCGCAACATCTTCTGGTAGGCATACGCGCGATGGAGAGACTTCGCGAGATGCCGCTGGAACGCATACATTCCCGCAAGCTGCGCAGCTTCGAGGAGACGGCATTCCTTTGAAATGAAGGGAAAAATCGCAAAATGTGCCGCAATTGAGGAATCGTGGCACAATTGCTTGCGCATGGCCTCAATATCCAGTAAAATAAGGCCGATACGCTACAATAGAGGCCGGAACGAGGAGGTTCAGCATGGCAAAGGCATTAACCAAGACGCAGCTTGTCGCGGCGCTCGCCGATGAACTTGGCAGCGAAAAGAAGGCGGCGGCCGCGGCACTGGACGCGATCATTTCCGTCATCACCAGGGAAGTGTCTTCCGGCGGGGCCGTGGCATTGCCGGGTGTTGGCAAGATCTACTGCCGCGAACGTCCGGCGCGCATGGTTCGCAACCCTGCGACTGGCCAGCAGATCCACAAGGAGGCCGACAAGGTGGTGAAGATGACCATCGCCAAGGCGCTCAAGGACAGCGTGAACAGCTGATCGTGGAAGACGGAAACGCAAATCGGGCCGCTATCGCGCGGCCCTTCTTCTAGGAAGAAACGGGTCCCGGCCGCTCCCGCAGGACTGGCGGCCCGCAAGCGGTGACCGGAGCCTGAATTCCCGCCGCGTGTCCGGGCGTCGCGAATTGTTGCACCCGAATCTTCACCGCCTTCCACAAGTTAGGTCCGATGATCCTCCCGGTGGACGGTCGCATGCCAATTGATGCATCGTTGCAGGACCAGGCGACACTGGACGAGCCCGCGAGGCAAGGCGCCTCGCGTGTGGAATGGATCCGCTCGCGGATGCCGCTGATGAGATCCGTGAGGGAGGAGTTCGAGAAATCGCGCCCCTTCCAGGATCTCCGGATCGGCGTGTCGCTGCACATCGAGCCGAAGACGGCCGTGCTCCTCGAGGTCCTCCAGGCCGGCGGGGCGGACATCGTCGGCACCGGCAACTTCGGCTCCACCCAGGACGACGTGGCGGCCTGGCTTCGGACACTCGGGATCGAAGTGCTTGGCCGCCGTGACGACACTTTCGACGCCCACCAGCGCAACCTGGAGGGCGTCATGGACGCGAAGCCGGACGTGCTGCTCGACAACGGCGCCGATCTTGCGGCCGAGGCGGTCCGGCGCGGCGTGGCCGGCTCGATCATCGGCGCGACCGAGGAAACGACGTCGGGCGGAAACCGCCTGCGCGGCGAGATCGGAGACCGCCTGACGTTCCCCTGCATCGTGATCAACGACAGCCCGCTGAAGGCGATTGCCGAGAACAGGCACGCGGTCGGGCAGTCGGTGGTCGAGAGCTTCATGCGCATCACCAACCTCATGATTCCCGGCCGCCGGTTCGTGGTCGCAGGCTATGGCTGGTGCGGGCGGGGAATCGCGCAGTGCTTCCGGGCGTTCGGCGGCAAGGTGGCGATCGTGGAGATTGACGAGATCAAGGCGCTGGAGGCCTGCTTCGACGGATGCAGGGTCGGCCGCCTGGAGGATTTCCTCGACTGGGGCGAGGTCTTCGTCACGGCCACCGGGGCGAGGCACGCCATCACCGCCGGACATGCAAGGCGAATGACCGACGGCGCGGTCCTGATGAATGCCGGCCATTTCCCCTGGGAGATCGAGGTCGACGGGATCCGCGCGGCAGCAACGGGCGCGCGCACCATGGGCGACGCGGTCGAGCGACTGGACCTGCATGGAGGACGGCACATCGTTCTGGTCGCCGAAGGTCGCATGGTGAACCTTGCAGGGCACGCGCCCAAGGGGAACTCGATCGCGTCGATGGACCTCGGTTTCACCCTGCAGGCGTTTTCGCTCCAGAGATTGCTGGACGGGCGGGCGCTTGCCGCCGGCGCCCAGCCAGTGCCGGACGACATCAACCGCCGCATCTGCAGGATGATGATGGAAGCGATGGGCAGTGCGCTCTGACCGTCGCGTCCGAAAATCGCAGGATCCGGTCGCCGGCGAAACGGTCCCGCGGAGGCATGCTGCGCGTTCATGCCGTCGGCGGCGGCCGGGTCCGCGAGGCTCCTCGCTCCCGCAGTCCTTCGCGGGCAAGCCGTCATGCGCCTCCTGCGGGGGCTTCGACGCCCAGGCGCCCCGCTTTCCGCGACGCCGCAGCATCGGGTTCGGATCCCAGGCGAGACGATCGTTCCGTGCAGTCTTCTGCGCCGAACACCCGAACACTCGCGCGGACCGACCCCGGGCCGGGCGTGTGACCGTGCAGGTCGATGGTTCGCCGCAGGCCGCGGCGCCGTCGATTCAGATGGTTCCCGCCCGGGATCGTCTCATTGGCCCGAATCGGGGATCGTGGTCACGGGGCCGGCATTCGCTGACCAACCGAACCGGATCAGGGTCTGCACGCGTCGTTGAGCGCGCCGAGGAACCGCGACGTTCTGCTTGGAGCATTCCCGAGCGGCGCCGAGCCGTCCTGACAGCAGGGAGAAGAGACAATGTGACGACACGGAAAGGCCGCCGCGCGGGGGCAGGTTGCTGCCTGAAAAGGAATGCCCGGGCCGGGAGTTGCGCGATGCCGGGGGTGATGCGAAGGCGGTCAGGGCTTGACAGGAGGGGTGTTCATGGGAGCGGTCCCAATGACTGGTTCAGGCAACACCCAAAGCCGCCTTGCGTTCTTCAAGTGCGTCACGGATCATCGTGACGAGCCTTGGATTGTCGCACTCCACTATCGAGCGGATCTTGATGTGTCTCATCTTGGCCCCGGTCCCTTCAAGCAGCTTGTCGGGGTCCGAAATGTCAACTCCTCGATAGAACCCGAGATTGACCCAATGTGTGTAAGGCAGAATGTAGCAGTAGCCTTCGCTCATCTTCTTTGGTCCGATGCCAAAGGTCGCCGCCCGGTCGCCCAGCCGCACGACAACGCGAGCATCGGGATCTACGAAAAGCAGGAGCTCCTTCAACCGGATCGTGACCGGCCGAAGCGGTTCCGGCGTCATTTCGACTAGGTCATCGAACTTGCCAAATTTCTGATCCGACATGGATCCATCCAGGAATTGATCACTCAGGCTTGATTCCAGGTTACCATTGGGAATCCAGCATGCAATCACCGACGAACCGGCATTCATGCAGAACTTCGGATCTGGGCTCGCTGCCCGAATTCGCCGCGTCATGAGCGACTGGTGGCTTCGGTGCATCCATCCATGATCGCTCTGGAGATCAACGCGGCGAAGAGAGGTCTCACAGCCTGCGGGCGAGCATGAGGTTGACCTCGATCGCGACATCCACGAGCAGTTCCCCGAAGGCGCGGATCTGCCCGGAGAACACTGGCAGGCCTGTGCCGGAATCCGGCTTTCGCCGTTTCGGAAAGGATTGCTGTTCCTGGAGAGTGGCGGGTGCGGGCCGCCCCTTGATGGGTTCCCCTCTCCCGAAGTCCTCGAAGGCCCGTTCGCTTCGCCCAATGGCTCCGCTCCCGTCCTTTCGAGGATCCCGTGTGCGGGCGGCGGCCCGGGGTCGCCTGGACAAGGTCCGCCTGACCAGTCCGGACAGTTCCGGCTTGAGGCCGCCACCATCAAGGTGAATGGTGTCGGCTGCGCCTCTGCGCCCGAACGAGCCGGGCGTCAGTACGGTCTTTTTGGCGGCCTCGACGACCGCAACCCATTCGGTCTTCGTGAATCGGATCGAACGCCGCAAACCGAACTTCGCCCTCGGTGCCCCCATGCCACGGGGTTGCAACACCTGATTTGTTTCGCAAGTCCGTGCCGGAAGCGCGCGCCAGCGGAGCCCGTCCGTCCCTTCGCCGGGGATGGGGCGGACGGAGGAACCGGGAGCGGCCGTCCGTTACCCGTGCGGCCACCGGTCCCGAGTTCCCTGCGCGGCCCGTCTGGAGCCCTGCGGCGCCGCTCCAACGGAACATGCGTCCGGGAGCGCGCGGGCGATCTTGCCGATCCCTTCCGCGATCAAGGACCTCCCGATCGCCGAATACCCCAGCCGGATGTGGTTCCGGTTGTTCCTCTCGTCGGAAAACGTGAAGCCGCCTGCCTCGAAATACACGCCCTCGGCCTGCACAAGGTCGCTGAGCACGCCCGCGTCCGCCCCGTCCGGCAACCTTAGCCAGGTGCTGCCGCCGCCGTATTCCGGCTTCGTGGCCCGGCCCGGGAAGTGCCGCTCCAGGGCTTCGTGCATGACTTCGCACCGCTGCCGGTAGATGCCCGTGATCCTGGCGACGAAGCGGTCGTAGTATCCGCGCTGGAGGAACAGCGCCACGCTGCGCTGGTTGTTCACCGGAGGATGGCGCAAGATGTGGTGCCGCAGGGCTCTCGCCTCCCGGATGAAGTCCCGGTCCGCGACCAGGTAGCCGATGCGCAGCCCGGGCAGGAGCGACTTAGAGAGGCTGCCGACGTAGGCGACGTTTCCCCATTCGTCGAGGCTCTTCAGGGCTCTCGGCTGCACGAGGTTGAAGCTGATGTCGGCCTCGTAGTCGTCCTCGATGACGAACTGCCCCGCCTTCCTCGTCCGCGCCAGCAGCTCGAGCTTGCGGTCGAGCGGCATCGTGACCGTCGTCGGGAACTGGTGGCTCGGCGTCACGAACAGGCACCTGCACCGGCCTGCCTCCGCGCCGACGACCAGGCCGCCCCGGTCGACGGGAAGGCGCACCGTGTCGATGCCCTCGATCCGCGCCATGTTGATCACGTCCGGGTAGCCGGGATCCTCGACACCGAGCGTCTCGCCCGGCGACAGGAGTAGCTTGATCGCAAGGTACAGCGCCTGTTGCCCTCCGACGGTCACCAGCACCTCGTCTGGATGCGCCAGGATTCCCCGCTTGGCCAGCACGCGCTGGATGAGCTGCTCGATCAGCATGCCGTCGTCGACGGCGGAGAAGTCCGTCGCCCAGTTCCCGATCTCGACCACGTTGACCGAATCCCGGACGCACTCGCGCCAGCTCGCGATCGGGAAGAGCGACGGGTCGATCAGGCCGCAGACGAACGGATAGCGGAACCGCAGCAGGCAGTCCGACGGCTTCACGACATGCAGCAGGTTGAAGCTGCGGCCGCTGAAGAACGCCCGGTAGTCGACCCTTTCCCGCGACGCGCGCATGCCGTCCGCGTGCCCCGCATGGCCAGGATCCGCGAGCGCGTCCGGGTTGACGAAGTGGCCCGAGCGCGTCCGGGCCTTCACGAACCCGTCCTGCTTCAGGCCGTCATAGGCCAGCGACACCGTCGTCACGCTGACCTGCAGCTCGCGGGACAGCTGGCGTACCGACGGCAGGGGACTGTGCAGCGGAAACTGCCGGTTCAGGATCCCGATCGCAAGCTGTCGGCGGATCTGCATCTGCAGGCTTTCCGACGCGCCCCGGTCGATCAGGATCATGTTCTCGTACATCGCGGCCCGTGCATGGCTGCCGTGCGACGGGCGGTCAAGCGACGTCCCTCGCGCCTCCCGCCCGCGTCGGCAGCCGACCTGCCCATGCCTGCCCGGGCCTGGGACCGCCCCTGGGGCGGGACCGTCAATGTCAATGCGCCAACGCTGCATGGCCATTCCGCGAGTCCGCGGGCGGGACCGGCGACGAGGCCCGCGCCGCGCCAGGGCGGCGCCGGATGCACCGATCGTCCATCGCTGTACGCAAATTGAATCCGATCTGTCTTTAGGCGCCTCCCGGCGCCTGCACTAGGAGTGGTCCCGGACCGACGGCACATGACGAGGGAGATGGGCATGCCCCGGGCAGCCGCACAGGAGCGAAATGGCGGAACGCGGAGGCGCAGCGACCTGCAGTTTCTCGGCGTCGAGCGTTCGCTGCAACGTGCCTGGGCGAAGGGCGCCGGACTGATCGACGAGGAGTTCGAGCGCCCGATGATTGCGGTCGTCAACACGTGCCAGGAGTTCTCGCCCGAGAACGTCCACCTCAGGCAGGTCGGCGACGCGGTCAAGGCGGGCGTGCGCATGGCCGGAGGCACGCCCTGCGAGTTCAACGCCTTCCACGTCACGGACAGCGAGACCTTCGCCTCGGCCGGCATGCGCTACGTGCTGCCGAGCCGCGACCTCGTCGCGGACATGATCGAGCTGATGGTGCAAGGCCACCGCTTCGACGCGATGGTACTGATCGCCTCCGGCGACAAGGTCGTCCCGGGCATGGCGATGGCGGCGGCGCGCCTGGACCTGCCCGCCCTCATGCTCTACGGCGGGCCGACCAGGGCAGGCGTCCACAAGGGGCGCAAGGTCTTCCTGGAGACGGTGTACGACGGGGTCGGCCAGCACCTGCGCGGCGCGCTCGACAGGCAGGAGCTCAAGGCGCTCGAGGACAGCCACTTCCCGTTCCCCGGCGCGTCCGACACCGCCACGTCCGGGAACACCGCCGGCATCTACACGGAGGCCCTGGGCCTTGCGCTGCCCGGCACCGGCACCCTGCCTGCCGCAGGCAGCCACCAGCTCCGCGCCGCGAAGCGCGCCGGCATGCGCATCATGGACCTCGTCAGGGACGATCTCCGGCCGTCCGCGATCCTGACGCAGGAGGCCTTCGAGAACGCCATGCGGGTCGGCATGGCGGTCGGCGGCTCCACCAACATGGTCCTGCACATGACCGCCATCGCGAGGGAGGCCGGGGTGGAGGTGGACTTCGACACCTGGGACCGGCTGAGCCGCGACACGCCGACGCTGGTCGCGCTCGCGCCGTCCGGGCCGTGGGGCGTGACGGATCTCGGCGACGCGGGCGGCGTGCCGGCCGTGCTGCGCGCCCTCGGCGACCTGGTCCATGCAGGCGCAAGGACGGTCGGCGGCGGCACCGTGGGCGAGATCGCGGACGCCGCCGAGAACGGGAACCCCGCGTGCATTCGCGGCATGGACGATCCGGTGGAGGCCGACGGCGCGATCAACGTCCTGAGGGGCAGCCTTGCGCCGGACGGCGCCGTGGTGAAGGCCTCCGGGGTCGCCCGCGACATGCGGGAAGCCGTCCTCCGGGCCCGCGTCTTCGAGGACGAGGAAGGCGCGATCGAAGCCATTCGCGGCAACGGAATCGGCCCCGGCACCTGCCTGGTGATCCGCAACGAGGGCCCGCGCGGCGGTCCCGGCATGCGCGAGATGCTGGGCGCCACCTCGGCGCTGATGGGAGCCGGTCTCGGGAGCAGCTGCGCCCTTGTCACCGACGGACGGTTCTCCGGGGCCACGCACGGCCCCGCGATCGGCTACGTCACCCCGGAAGCGGCACGAGGCGGGCCGATCGCGTTCGTCGAGGACGGCGACACGGTCCGTGTCGACCTTCCCGGGCGCAGGCTGGAGCTCGACGTGTCCCTCGACGAACTGGCCGCGCGGAGGAGCCGCCACGTGCCCGCGCAGGCCCGGGTCACGCGCGGCTACCTCAAGCACTATTCGGAAACCGTGGCGCCCGCCTCCGAGGGGGCGGTGCTGCCGAGATAGAGGGTGGAGGAACGATGGAGACCAGCGCTTGCGACCACGCGCAGCTGCAGTCCGACGACGGAATCCGGGTACCGCCCCGCACGGACGCCTCCGGAAGCGTCATCACCAATGCCGCCTCGACAGGCATCCGGATCGATCGCCGGCGGCTGAAGGCCCTGGCCCGCAGGAGCGACCGGCCGGGCCTCGCCTATCTCGCCGTCTGGACCGCCGCGATGGTCGCGGCGGGTGCGCTCGTCTGGCTGACCCTCGGGACGCCCTTCGCGTGGCCGGCGATGTTCGCCCTCGGCGTCGTCATGTCCGTGCCGTCCTACTCGCTCAGCCACGAAACGGCGCACGGAACGGCATTCCGCACACGGTGGCTGAACGAGACCGTCTTCTGGATCACGTCCCTTCTGTACGGCGAGGAACCGCTGCACCGGCGCTACACGCACACGAACCACCATACCTACACCTGGCATGTGGGCCGCGACAGCCAGATGCCGTTCGACACGCCGCTCGACTTCAAGGGGTGGCTCTACGATGTCAGCGGCCTGTCGATCCTCGTGTTCCAGGCCAGGGTCCTCTGGCAGCTGTCGACCCGGCGCTACACGGACCTGATGAAGGAGGTCGCGCCGGCGGCCGAGCTGCCGAAGATGACCAGGAACGCGCGCATCTTCTCCGCCGTCTACCTCGGCATCGCCGCCATGATCGCCGCCGGAATCCACTGGCCCCTGTGGCTCTACGTGCTGCCGCGCCTTCTCGGCGCCCCGGTCATGCTGATGTTCAACATCATCCAGCACGCCGAGCTGCAGGAGAACTCGCCCTCGATCGTCAAGAGCACACGAACGTTCAGGACCGACCGGCTGGGCCGCTTCCTCTACCTCAACATGAACAACCACGTGGAGCACCACCTCTACCCGCAGGTCCCGTTCCACTCCCTGCCCGACCTGCACGAGGAGGTGGCCGGCCAGACTCCGGCGCCGGACCCCGGCTTCTGGCGGACGAACGCCGACCTCCTCTGGGTGGTTGTGCGCCGGTCCCTCGGATACGGCACAAGGGCCGCCTGGATCCGGCAGGCGCCGCACATGATCACCGAGGGCGGCGCCTTCGAGAGAATCTCGAAGGCGACGATGCAGTGAATGCCAGGCGCATATACACGTACGGCGGAAAGCCCGCCCGGCGCAACCTCACGGTGGCCGACATGCAGGCCATGAAGGGAAGGCACAGGCTGTGCCAGACCTGTCCGTCGACGCGCGAGGAGGCGGCGGCGTGCGCGGACGCGGGCATCGACGTGCTGAACACGTCCGACGCCGATCTCCCGGCCGTCCGCGCCGGCGCGCCCGAGACGTTCACGATCGCGGACCTTCCGATGACGGCGCATCTCACCGCGGACGACATCCTGCGGGCCGCGGTCAGGGCGGCGGAGGCCGGCGCCGACGCGGTCTACACGCCGCGAAGCCTGCGCATGGTCGAGATGCTGGCCGGCGAAGGGCTGTGCGTGCAGGGCCATCTCGGGCTGGTGCCCCGGCTTTCGACCCGGCGCGGAGGACTGCGGATCATCGGCAGGACGGCGGCAGAGGCCGTCGAGCTAGCGGACGACTTTCGCCGGCTCGAGGACGCCGGCGCCTATGCCGCCGAGGTCGAGTGCGTCGCGGCCGAGGCGCTGGCCGCGATCGGTCCGCTCTCGCGGCTCGTCACGCACTCGATCGGTGCCGGATCCTCGGGCGACGTGGTCTTCATGTTCCTCGTGGACATCTGCGGCGAGTCCGATCCCGCGCCCGCACACGCCCGCGCGTTCGCCGACCTCCGTTCGATCCGCAACCGCCTCGCCGACGAACGCCTGCGCGCGCTTCGCGCCTACCGGGGCGCGGTCGCGGAAGGCAGCTATCCCGACGCAGAGACCTCCGTCTCGATGCTGCCGAACGAGCACGAGAAGCTGCTCGAGGCGCTCTCGCGCCGCCAGGACTTCCACGGGTGAAGGACAGGAAGATGGCCGACTGGATCCATGCATGCGCCTGCGACGACATCGACGAGGAGGACCTCGTGCGTTGGGACCACGACGGGCGCACCTACGCGATCTACAACGCCGAGGACGGCTTCTACTGCACGGACGGCCTCTGCACGCACGAGGACGAGCACCTCGAGGCCGGGCTCCTGACGGGACACGTGATCGAGTGCCCGCTGCACCAGGGCCGGTTCGACATCCGGTCGGGCAAGGTGGTCTCGCCGCCGCCCTGTACCGGCCTGGGCACGTACCCCGTCAAGACGGAAGACGGACAGGTCTACGTGAGGATCTGACCGCCGCTCCCGGGACAGGAGTTCCCGGGGGCGACTTGCTGGCAACCACAGAAGGAAGGAGGACAAGGCCATGCAGAACACAGGAAAGCTCCCGGCAGTCCGCGGTCTGGCCGCGGCGGCCCTCGCGTTCGGACTCGCGGCTCCGCCCGCGATTGCGCAGGAAGAGTTCATCCTCGCCCACGCGATGAACACGGACCACGTGTTCCACGCGATCTCGGAACGCTTCATGGAGGAACTGGGCGACGACAGCGGGGTCTCGATCGCATATCACCCCGGCGGCGACCTCGGAGACTGGGTGTCGCTGTTCGAGCAGTCCATGCAGGGCGTCGTTCCGATGACGCTGACCTGGGCGTCTTCGGACTTCGACAAGCGACTCGACCTCATCTACCTCGGATACATCGTGTCCGACTGGGACGAGGCCAAGCAGCTCTACGGCCCCGGCGCCGGCATGCTGGACGTGTACAACGACATGCTGGCGGATCTCGGCATCCATGCCGTGGGGATCATCCCGACGGACTTCGGCTCCGTGGTGATCAGGAAAGGCGTTGGCGAGCTTCCCGTCAACTTTCCGGACGATCCCGCGGGCATGAAGATCCGTGTCCCCGGACTCTCCATCGCCGTCGACCGGTTCAACGATTTCGGCTTCGCGGCAGTGCCTATCCCGCTCTCGGAAGTTCACACGGCGCTGCAGCTCGGCACCGTGGACGCGCGTTCGTTCTCGACGGCGGTCGAGACCTACACGCTCCGTGACGTCCTGGAGGCGAACATACTCACCAACGACTACTTCGAGGTCGCGTTCTGGCTGGTGAACAAGTCCTGGTGGGACGGCCTGCCGGACGACGTTCGCGCCAACCTTCAGGCCGCGGCAGACGAGACCATCGCGTGGTCATGGGAGGAGGCCGAACGCAAGAGCGACGAGTTCCTCCAGAAGGCCCGCGAGGCCGGCATCAACGTCGTCGAGCTCTCCGACGACCAGATGAACGCCGCCAAGCGGATCGTCTACGAGAACGAGTGGCCGATGATGGAGTCCGTCGTGGGCAAGGACATCATCGACAGGATACGGAGCGTCGTGGGCATCGAATGACGCAGCCACGCGGCTCGCCCAGAAAGCCTCGTCCGGGCGCAGGAGCGCCCGGACCGTCACCTGACCTGGAGCATGACAATGGAACGTGAATCCAGGCAGCGCCCCAGGCCGCCAGTGGGTGCCGCGTCGTTCATCTTCGACCCGGAGCTCAGCGACCCTGCCCCTCCTGAGCGCCTGACCGCGATACCGGAAGGCGCCCTTGCGGAGCGGCTGCGCTGGATCGTCGCCGCCGAAGCGGTCGTCGAACGCGCCCTCTTCGTCTTCGTCATCGCGTTCGGCCTGTGCCTCGCCGCACTGATGTTCGCCCAGGTCGTCCTCCGGTACGTCTTCGCCTCGCCGTTCGTCGGCATCGAGGAACTCGCGCTGCTGTTCGGCGCCTGGTTCTACTTTCTCGGCATGGCCTACGTCACCCGCAACGGCGAACACATCCACGGCGGGATCCTGACGTTGGTTGTGAAGAACCGGAATGCCGTGCGCGGCGTCCGCTTGCTGATGACCATCCTCGGCATCGTCGCCTGCGTCGTGTTCGGATTCTATGCCGTCAGCTACGCGCTGTTCGAGATCCAGACCGGGCGCCTGAGCTCCTACATGCGATGGCCGAAGGGATGGTGGTCGGCCTCTCTCATCTTCGGGTTCTCAGGCACCGCAGTCTACATGGCGCTCCAGGCCGTCAACCAGCTTGCCGACCTGATTGCCTGCATTCGGGCGGGGAAGGAGAGCTAGGCCGTGCTGACTTTCGTCGCTTCGCTCGGTCTCGTCGTCGGGCTGCTGCTGGCCGAAATGCCGATTGCCTTCGCCTTCGGCATCGGCGCGTTGGTCTTCGCGACCGCGTCCGGATCGGACGTCTCGTTCCTCATTCCCTACGCCTACCAGACCACCTCGAGTTTCGCCCTTCTCGCGCTGCCCCTGTTCGTCATGGCCGGCACCCTGATGGCGGAAGGCGGGATCTCGGATCGCCTCCTCAGCTTCGTGAACGCCTTCGTCGGGCGCCTCAAGGGAGGCTTGGGCGCCGTCACCGTCGTGACCTGCGCGCTCTTCGGGGCGATATCCGGCTCGTCGTCCGCCGCGATCGCGGCAATCGGGCAGATCATGATTCCGCGCATGGTCCGGGAAGGCTATCCGCCGGGCCATGCGACGGCGCTCGTCGCCTGCTCCTCCGTCCTTGCGCTGATGATCCCGCCGTCCATCCCGATGATCGTGTTCGCGGTGACGGGCGGACTGTCGGTGGGCGCGGCATTCCTTTCCACCGTGATTCCCGGTGCCATCCTGACATGCGTCTACGTCTGCCTGAACTTCCTCTTTCTCAGGAACGTCGACACGATCACGGTCGAGGAGAGGATCCCCTTCCGGGCCGCGGCAAGAAACGTCGTCAGGACGGGCGCCGAGGCGTTCTGGGCGCTCCTCATGCCGGTCATCATCCTCGGAACCATCTACTCCGGCATCGCGACGCCCACGGAAGCGGCGGCCATCGCGCTGGTCTACGCGATTCCGGTCGGGTTCCTGTTCTACCGCGGCCTGACGCTCAGGAACTTCCCGGCGACCATCGCCCGCGCCGCGATCACGACCGGCTCGATAATCGCCGTGCTGTTCTTCCTGTTCGTGATGAGCCGGGCCATGATACTTCAGCAGATTCCCAAGGAGGTCGCCGAGGCGCTCGTTGCGCTCACCGAGAACCGGATCCTCGTGCTCCTGATCATCAACGTCATTCTCCTCCTGATCGGCATGATCGTCGACGACGTGTCAGGCAGCGTGCTCGCGGCGATAATCCTGCTTCCGGTCGCGAAGGAAGTCGGGGTCCATCCCATCCACTTTGCGGCGATCGTCGGCACGAACCTGGGTCTCGGCAACGTGTCGCCGCCATGCGCGCCGATGCTCTACATGGCGGCAGGTGTGAGCAAGCTCACGCTCGACAGGTATTTCGTGCCCACCATGAAGCTGCTCGCACTGGGCCACCTGCCCATGGTGCTCGTCGTGACCTTCGTGCCGGAACTTTCGCTGGCGCTGCCGAGACTGGTTCTGGGGATCGAGTGACGTGCCCCGGCGCACCCGGCACCACTACGGTCTCCCGACGTGAGGCCGGACCATGGCAGGAACGCCTGCTCGGCGATGTCGCGCCAGGTTCTACTCCTGATCGCGGAGGACCTCCGCCGACTCGTCGAGCGCGGGCGTCGGCCGGACTTTCTGGCCGTGCTGGAGCGCATCGAGAACGCCGTCGAGATCGCCGAGCGGGCATGGAGCGGGTCCTGGCTCGGCTACCATGCCAACGTCTACTACCGTGGCCTTCGCACGCCGCCCGAAGGCGTTCGCTTCGACCCGGAACTCGGTCTCACCCACACGTTCGCGGGGCAGGCAATCAGCGTCTGGCAGGAACATGATCCCGAGAGCGTGGTCGCGGGGATCCTCGAGCATGCCGGGAACGTCGACATCGGACCGGCTCGGAATCTCGTTCGCGACGCCCGCCGGGAACTCGATGCGGCGAGGTCGCGGGCCGTGGCCGTCATCGGGTCCCGGACACCGCCCGATGCCGTCCTGGCGCAATTCGCAAGCGACATCGCCGGCCTCCGCATCCCGACCAGGGCCGAGATTGTCGAGGCGTTCATGCCCGAGGAGGACATCACCACGCGCGACGCCGTTGCCGCGACTTCCGGCATCTGCACGCCGCCCCACAAGGACCTGCTCGCGGACGTCACAGCAGCCAGGACGTCGCTTGCCGTTCTCGAGGAGTTCGTCGCGCACCTGCAGAAGGCAGGCGCGCGCTTCGACCATCTGAACCGATGACTGCTTCGCAGCCGGAGCGGACCCTGCCCGTGCCTGCGGGCGGGCCGCCGGCGCAGCGGACGACGACACTTCACGGGAAACCATGACGACACCGCCGCTGCTGCCGACGGTCTGGGCGTTGAAGCAGCCTGAAGCCCGCACCGCGACGCACGCGACATGGGCGCCCTGCCGCTTGCCCGTGGGCACACCTGCGCGCATGATGTCCCCGGTCGGGCAGGCCCTGACGGACTTCGGCGCCGCAAGGTAGCCGACGGGAAACCCGGATCGGTCCACCCGCGTGCGCGAATGCGATCCACGGCCCACGGCCTCGATCCCAAGCACGGGCTTGTCCCGGCCCGAAAGCGCAAGCGTCTTGCAGAAGCAGGCTGCGTCAAGGGCGTGCGACTTGGAGATCCCCGCCCGCGCTCGGTGAAGCGTTCGGCGACTCCATTAGACGCGTTCAGGGCAGATTCCTTCATGCAGATCGGGAATATGCGATACTGAAGACCGGCCCGGTTTGCCAGTGACCCTTGCTGGAAGAGCGCCACGGCACCTGCCGATGCGGCAAGTGCCATCTCACGGTCAGCATTGGGGAACAGGTCGAGGACCACATATGCAAGTTCATTGCTGCCATAGTCGATTCTGATGGATGATGGCGTCATGGTTGGAATTGCAGGAACCATCCTGACTGTCGGTCACTCGAACCATGACCTGGAGTTCTTCGTCGGGCTCCTTGACGCGCACTGCGTAACCGCCCTCGCCGATGTGCGCTCGTTGCCATATAGCCGCTTCAATTCGCAGTTCAATCGTGAGCAGCTTGCTGAATCGCTCAAGGGCTCTGGAATCAAGTATGTCTATCTTGGACGGGAGCTGGGCGGACGTTCTGACGATCGTTCAAACTACGAACGTGGCCGCATTCGCTACGACAGGCTTGCGAACACTACGCGATTTCGCGATGGTCTGGAAAGAATTCTGCGTGGCGCGGAAGACTGCCGCATCGCCTTGATGTGCGCGGAGCAGGAGCCGCTCGACTGTCATCGAATGCTTCTCGTCGGGCACGAGCTCGACAGGCTCGGAGTCGATGTCGCCCACATATTGCCCGACAAGTCTTCGGAATCGCATGCGGACGCAATGGATCGCCTGCTCGCGAAGTTCGGTCTTGACGAATACGATCTGATCAATCGGGATGAGCCGCGCGAGGCGCGTGTCAGGAAGGCCATTGAACTTCAGGCCAAATTCGTCGGCCATGCCGTCGAACATGAGCGTGAACTGGCTGAGAAAGAGGCTCCATGAAGGTATTGACCATAGGCTTTGCCAGGAAGTCGGCGCAGCAATTCTTCGAGCTTCTGCGCGAATCGGGTACCAAGCGCATTTTGGACGTGAGGCTCCACAACGCGTCGCAGCCTGACGGATTCGCGAAGAGGGTCGATCTCGCTTGGTTCGCGCGCGAGCTTTGCGGCATCGACTACGTGCATGTGCCGAGTTTGGCGCCCACGAAGGAATTGTTGAGCGGAAATCGACAGGGCCGCATCAGTTGGGATACCTACGAAACCCGGTTCAATGCACTCATGAAGGAGCGGAGGATCGAGTCAACGCTGTCAAGGGAGGACGAGAGGGACGGCTGTCTGCTTTGCAGTGAAGACCAGCCGCACCATTGTCATCGTCGGCTCGTCGCAAAATTGCTGGACAGGCATTGGGGCAAGCGTGCCTTGGCATGCAGTTCGGCGGCCATGAAGGCTTCTCGAGCGCTCTCCGGACAATCTTCCTGCTGATGGTCGACGAAATCGCCGTCCTCGAACCGGCCGATGATCGAACGGACCGCGAGGCGAGCACCCGCAATTGCTGGCATGCCGCCCAGCATGTCCGGATCAGGGGCGATGTGGTGATCGAGCGCATCCGCGCATGTTCCGCCGTGGATCAGCCTGTGAGCAGCAGGACGCTTCGAGTCAACCGCGGCGCCAGGCATCCTCGATCCCTTTCGCCATGGTCAGCCAGGCGCCCCATCAACTGAACGGCAATGGAAATGAATTGTGCAATTCCGTTTGCGTGACTTCGCACGGGCTGCACCCCTGGCCTTCAGGACTTCTTGCCGCATGGACGATCATCCGTTACATTGTGCTTGCGAGGCAGGCTCCACATGCGGGTGACCGCTGAATGTTGCTGCCCAGATGAATTGTTGCGCTGGCATTGCCACGACTGCTTTTGCCCTGACCGCTGGTGCGTCGGACGTCGGTGCACAGAGCGTGGAAACATTTGCCCCGGCATCTTTGGAGGAGTTGGTCAAAGAGGGCGCAAGCGTTTACAAAAGCGAGTGCGCCGAGTGTCACGGGCTGAACGGAGAAGGCCAGTGGCAGGACCATGATGCCGCACCACGGCTTGCCGGGAAACTTGCGCCTCTGTCGGTGGAGAGAATTGCAGTCCTGATCACCCGGGGCGGTTCGTATATGCCGCGATTTGACAGCCTGTCACATCGGGAAATAGCCGCTGTCGCCACCTTTGTCCGGAATTCGTTCGGAAACAATCACGGCATCGCAACCGAAGAGGAAGTTGCCGGGTATCGTTGAGAGCAGCGGGTCCTGCAGGCCTTGCCGTCGCGGGCGTGGCCCCTTCGGCGCTCTGCAACCGGGATCGTTCACGCAGAAAGGAACGACTCGCCAGGGACCGTACAAGTAGAGCCGTCGCAACGGCCGCGGCCTGTCCGGATTCGGGTGATCCAATCCAGGATCCGGCCCGCGGCAATATGCAGGAGACGCAATGACCCATTCGAAATGGGTAACACTCAAGCAACTCCGTTACTTCACGCGAATCGTGGAGTTTGGGAGCATATCTCGTGCATCGCAGGACTTGAACATTGCCCAGACCGCGCTTGGCCTGCAGGTGCGTGCACTGGAGGAAAGCCTTGGTGCGAGATTGTTGCTGCGTCATCCAAAGGGTGTCCGCGCAACCGAGAAAGGCCAATTCGTCTATGACCGTTCGATCGCGATCCTGAGAGACGTGGATGACATGAATGAACAACTGCAGAACTGGTCAGACGAGAAACCCCGGGACATTTGGCTCGGGCTCGACGCGAGCCTGATTGGCGCGATCGGCACACAGGTCTTGGTGAAGCAGGACAGTTGCATTCCCGGGTTTCATCTTCACCTTCTGGAGGGACCACGAGACGAACTGATCGAGGACGTCCAGAACGGCTCCTTGGATTGGGCGATTGTGCACGAAGCGAAGAATGTCATGGCTTGCCGAACCACCCCGGTGCTGCGCCAGTCCGTGCAACTGATTTGCCGTCCGGGCACCGCATTGCCGCACGGTCCGGTTTCCCTGCGCGAAGTCCTGGCCTGCGACCTTGTGCTCGATAGCGGCAGGCAGGCGATTTCGGGTGTCCTCGCGACTGCAGCCAAGACGTTGGGCTTGATGCCCGAGGCCAGGTACGAGGTCGATTCCTTCAGTACGATCAAGCAAATGATCCTTACTGAAGGAGTATGCGGGGTCTTCAGCCAAATGATTGTTCGAGACGAGATCGAACGCGGCGAACTTGAAGCGCACCAGATCGGCGAGCCGCCGCTTGAAATCACTGCCTACTTTGTGTGCCGGTTGCAGGCGTCACCGCGTGAGCAAGAGCTGCCGGTCCTGCAATTCATCGACCAGTTGCTCGACGAATTCGTCGCCGAAAGCTCGGGGAACGAGGTTCGGCTGGGCCATCTGGCCTCCGTGGTCCATCCGAAATCAGCGCAAGCACTTTCCGCCTTGGTGCCCGATTGACCCGCCTCCTTGTCAAAATTTTGCCTATCCGCGCGCGCGTTTTTGACTTGGACACCAGAAGGAGGCGGTGCAATCCTTTTCGAACTCGAAGATTGTCTTCTAGAGGCGGCATTGACGAACGTTTCGGCCTAAAGCGGCTTGGCGTCGTCGACCTGCAAACCCCTGAGGCGTCGTCGCGCGTCGTTTTGGAGGAAGCGATGGCGTTGTTGAGACGCGAATTTGCAATGCTGTTCGGCGTTTTGCGGCCATGCAGAAGAGCAGCCGTTCGCACGGCATCGGCCTTGCGAAACCTCTGCAAGCCTCCGGCTTCCATGGTGATCGGACTCTATCGGATCGGATTCCTGGCGTTTCTGATGGCCCTGTGGCAAGTCGCGGCCACCAGAATGGGCTCCAACGTCCTGCCAAGTCCCCTTGCAACCTGGAAGGCCGCGCAGACACTTGTCGGCGAAGGGCAGTTGATCGTCGCCGTTGGCGACAGCCTGACAGTCTACCTCAGCGGTTTCGCCATCGCTGTCATCGTAGGCGTGCCCCTCGGCGTGATAATGGGTGGATTCCGGATTCTCGGAAAGACGCTGGAGGTCTACGTCTTCGCGCTGGCCGCGACGCCGAGAGTCGCCTTCATCCCGCTGATCATCGTGTTGCTGGGCTTGGGGGTTGAGGCCAAGACTTTCATCGTCTTTCTCGGCGCGTTGATGCCGATCCTGATCAATGCCTATGCGGGCGTTCTTGCAGCCGATGAGGAGCTGCTGGAAATGGCCAGATCCGTTGGCGCCCGACGCGGCCGGATATTCACCAGCATTGTTTTGCCAGGTGCGGTACCCTTCGTCATTGTCGGATTGCGCATCGGCGCAACGATCGGCTTGATCAACACGGTCGTGGCCGAGCTCTATACCGCGGTGCGGGGACTGGGTGGGCTGCTGGCGATCTACGGCAACACGTTCCGCATGGCAGAGTATTTCGTTGTCGTCCTGACTCTCGCGGCAGTCGGAGTGATTGTTACGGAAAGCTTGCGTTACATCGAAGCACGCGTGTCGCGCTGGCGCGTCATCTAGCAGGCCGCCAATCCCGTGGCCGGAGGAGTCGCGCCACGCGCGGTCAATCTCGGAGGACTCAAGAATGGCAAATATCATCATCAGATCACTGGCGGCCTTTGCGGCCGCGTTCATTGCACTCGGGCACTCTGCGCAAGCGGAACCCCTGCGGCTGATCGTGACCCACTTGCAGCCGCCGCTGGTGCCGAATTCGGTCATGGACCTTGCCCTGGAGCTCGGATATTTCGAGCGCGAAGGCGTCGACGTGGAGCTGGTCCGCGTCCAGCAGACGCCCTCGGCCGTTGCAGCCATTCTTGCAGGAGAAGGCGACATGGCCAACGTCGGCGTCAGTGCCGTGCTGCAATTGCACGCCCAGGGGGACGACACGCTCAAAGCTGTCACCTCTCCCAACAAGTCGTTGCCGTTCCTGATCGCCGCGAAGGATGAAATCTCCAGTGCGTCCGATCTGCAAGGCCGCGTTTTTGGCGTTGGACGGATCGGCAGCCTTGATCATTCGCTAAGCAGCCACGTGCTCGAGGCCAATGGAATTTCAATGGCAGCGATGGAAGTGGTAACGCTTGGCCAGCCAGCCGTGCGGGCGCGGGCGCTGGTCGCTGGTCAGGTGGATGCGACGACAATGTCCATTGGCACGTGGCTCTCCATACCGGACAGGTCCGGCATAGCGATCCTCGTTCCGGCGGATGACTACTATGCGCGGGCGCCTGTCGTCAACAAGGTCAACGTGGTGACCGCCGAGGTTCTGGAAACCCGGCGCGACGATGTCATCGCCTTGGTGCGCGCGCTGACAAGGATCTCGCGCGACTTCGCCGCCGACCCCGATCTCTGGGCCGCCGCGATGGAGACGCATGCGCCGCAGATGGCGCCTGAGACACTCCAGGAACTGGCCCAGAGCTTTGCCGGAGGGTGGAGCGTGAATGGCGGAATGGGTCGCGGCGAACTGCAGTTCACGCAGGACTGGGTGTACCGGACAGACGACTTTCGGGATGCGGCGCCAGTCGATCTGGCTGACTGGGTTGATTTCACCGTGGCTGACGACGTGATCGCTGAGCTCGGGGTTGTTGAAGATGCGGACGCTCCGTCACGATGACGTCCGCCGGAGACCCGGCGGAGCGATCTGGCGATGCGGAGGTTCGGGTCGTTCTGGACCGCGTCTGCAAGAGCTTCGTCCCCGCTGGCGGAGGCGAGCGGGTCTCGGCCCTGCACGACGCCTCGCTGTCCGTCGGGAGCGGAACGTTTCTCGCCCTGCTTGGTCCGTCAGGATGCGGAAAGACCACCCTGCTGCGACTCGTGGACGGCCTGATCCAGCCCGACAGCGGCACCGTGCGCGTGTTTGGTGCGCCTCCTCGGCCTGGTCCGGACATTGGCTTTGTGTTCCAGTCGTTTCGGCTCATTCCCTGGGCCAAGGTTTCACGAAACGTGGACTTCTCTCTGCGCGACCTCGGACTGACCGCCGCGGAACGGGAAGAGCGAACGCGCCGGGTCGTCAAGATGGTGGGGTTGACTCGCTTTGCCGACGCCTATCCGTCTGCGCTGTCCGGCGGCATGAAGCAGCGGGTGGCATTGGCGCGCGCATTGGCGCCGGAACCCAAGGTCCTGTTGATGGACGAGCCCTTTGCCAGCATCGACGCGCAGACTCGCGAATTGATGCAGATCGAACTGATGCGCATATGGACCCGCCGCCGCCCGGCCGTGCTGTTCGTGACCCACAGCGTGGACGAAGCGATCATGCTGGCAGACGAGATCGCGTTGATGGGACCGAGGCCCGGAAAGGTGATCGAAACCCTTCCGGTCGATCTGGAACGACCGCGCTGGACATACGACGCCCGCGCGGAACCGCGCTACGTCGAGCTTCGCCAGCACCTCTCCAGCCGGATGAAGCAGTTCGTGCTGAACGATCCGGCGTCCGAATTCTTCGGTCGGGATCTCGGCCAGCCGGACGCAACGGGCCCCTGAGACTTGCAGTCGGCTGCGGTTAGCCGGGATGCGAAGAATGGCAACATTGCTCGGACCCCGGGAACCAGGAGAGACCAGCATTCGATCGTCGCGCCGGTCCGGCAGGCCAACGAATCCGCGGCGCGCGATCATGTTCGGAATGCCGCTCGCGGCCATGCTGATGACAGCACCGGTCTTCGCAGAGAGCAACGCGACCGGCGACCCGGCCCCTGGCGAGGTTGCCTTCGCAAGGCGGTGCGCCACCTGCCACATGGTTGTCAACGAGTCCGGCGAGACGCTCGCGGGCCGCAAGAGCAAGACGGGCCCCAATCTATATGGCATCGCAATGCACGAAATGGCCATGGTTCCGGACTTTCGCTACAGCGCTTCGATGATTGCGGCCGGAGAATCCGGCCTCGTCTGGACCGAAGAGAACTTCGTCGGCTACGTGATGGATCCGACAGGGTGGCTGCGCACCACGCTTGACGATTCTGGTGCGCGCTCCAAGATGACCTTCAAGTTGCGCAAGGAAGACGATGCACGAAACATTTTTGCGTATCTGGCCGCTCTCGTTCCAGGGGGGGCCGCGGAGTCCGCATCGGAAGACACGTCCGAACCTGAAATGGCGAAGGAGCAGGTGCTCGCCACGATCCAGGTTTCCTACGCCTCGGATCAGGCTGATCGCGGCGAGAAACGTTACAAGAAGGATTGTCTGGAATGCCATGGAGACGACCTCAAGGGCGGGTTGAACGGCGGCGCGCCCCTGCGCGGGCTGGCATTCGGGAAGAAATACTTCGACGCGATGCCAGCCTCGGTGATGTTCGAGTACATGAGCGCGACAATGCCGCCGAACGCGCCCGGGCGGTATTCCGAGAACACGTACGCCGAGCTCATGGCCTACATCCTGAAGCGAAACGGATTCAGGGCCGGCGCACCGCTTCCAACCGACCTCGATGCGCTCGACCGAATGACCATAGAGAAGTGACGCGCAGGTTTCATGCGAAAGGCGTCCGGCGTCAGGCCGGAGCCTGTTGATGGGGCCACCGGACATCTCGCTTCAGGTGGTCGGCTTCCGAGTCGGGACGCTGCTGCTCATTGCCGGCCTGCATGGCGGCCTCGTCGCAGGGGCGGCGGTCCTGCTTGGCGACAAGGGGCCCAAGCACGACGGCCGACTGACCATAGTTCCAACGAACCACGTGGATCTTGTCGGAGCGTTCAGCCTGATCGTGTTCGGGCTGGGCTGGACGAAGCAGGTTGCGGTTGACGTCCGGGAAATGCGTGTCGGCCCGATCGGCATCGTCATCGTCATCCTGACCGGCTTCATTGGCTTGCTTGTTGCCGCCGCGATTTTCGATGCCCTTGTCAGGCCGGCCCTGACAATGTTGCCGTACACGGCAGGTCTGACCACGGCGGCCTTCCTTCGCGCCGCCGCCAGCCTGACGATCTGGCTTGCCTTGCTAAGCCTGGTGCCGGTCCCGCCGCTCGCCGGCGGGCTGATTCTCGGCGCGTACGGCATCCGCGTGCCTCCGCGGATTCAGTGGATTCTGACGGCGGCGTTGGTCGCGGCAGTGGCGTTCGGCGTGTTTCACAGGTATCTGGGCCCGGCGCATGCCTTCCTGGCGGGCGTCATTGTCGGGCAGTAGGCCACGGTCAGGCGCCGCGACCATCCCTGCCCGCGGAGGTCACGCCGTATCTGCCCAGAATGGCCGCCAATGTGCCGTCCTCCTTCATCTTCTCGAATGCCTCGGCAATCTTGCGCTTCAGCGTGAGATCGCCTTTCCAAAGGCCGATGACCAGGTTGTAACGTGCAAGTTCGTTCGGCAAGGGCGCTGCCCACCAGCCCTGTTCCGCCGCCAGCCCATTGGCCAGGAGTTCCTCCGTTATGCCGCCTGCGAGAGCGCCGTTCGAGATGCCTTCGACGAGCAGGTCGGCGTTGCGCATGACACGAACGGTGACGTTCCGGCGCCTTAGGTAACTTGACAGCTCGATGCGGTCGAGACCGGAAACAAGGGTCAGCGCCCCCAGGCTGAGACCGCCGATGTCCTCAAGCGGCGTTGGCGCGATGACGGCCCAGCCGGTTTCGGCATAGGGCGGGCCCGTGTCGAGAAACGAACGTGTCAGCGTCGAGTCCACAACGCCTCCGGCCAGCAGCTGGCAGTTGGCGCGGCTTATGCCCCAGTTGCGCGGATTGAAGTCTCGGCCCATGGCATCGACTGGATTGAGCAGCAGCCGGACGCCGATGTGGTCCTTTATGACTTCGAGCAATTCGACATCTATTCCGGGTCGGCGGGAATCTCCGGTGACCAGCGGCGGATAGCTTCTGGGAATGCAGGCCCGGATTGCGTCGTTCGCCTCGACTTCGCGAAGCGAAGTGTCGGGAGGCAGAAACGTGACCAGCAGCATCAAGCCGACGACCAGAACGAGCCCGCCGAAATCGCCCGCGAGTCGACGCAATGTGAGCATGATCCGCCCCCTCATGCCTTGCGGAAGTCGAACAGCGCAATCGCGAACAGGACCACTCCGGCAAGGAGCATGATCGCAATGCCAAGCCGGGGATCGAACTGGTTGTAGTCGATCAACGTGCCGCGCAGCGCGTCCACCGCATATGTCAGAGGATTGTACTGAACGAGGGTGACCAGCCATTCGGGATAGACGACGCGTGTCTGCGCCTGCGTCAAGGCCGGATCGAGGGGAAAGATCGAGCTGGACGTAAAATACAGCGGCAGGATGACCGCGTTCGAGAAGACGCCAAAGCCCGCGAAACTGCGGACGCGATTGGCGATCACGACGCCCAGCGAGGTCAGTGCGAAGGCGAGCATGGCCATCAGGCCAAGCGCCTTCACCACATCGAGCCAGGTCAGCGGCACATCGGCGAAGCGGGCCAGAAGCAGAACCAGGCAGCCATGAACAACCGCCACCGTTGCGCCGCCCAACACCTTGCCCAACAGCACCGAGCCGCGCGACATCGGCGAGACCAGTACCTCGCGCAGGAAACCGAACTCGCGGTCCCAGATGACCGAAACGGCCGACTGGACCGACGTGTACATGATGTTGAGAACCACGACGGCGGGAAAGATGAACTGCAGATAGGTGAAGGGCACGACGAAGCTCACCTCGCCGTAGACCTCGCCCCGAAAATAGGGATTCAGGCCGATGCCGAGAATCAACACCCACAGAATGGGTCGGCTGATGCCGCCGATCAACTGGCCGCGGTCTCGCATGGAGCGTTTCACTTCGCGCAGCCAAAGGCCGTAAAGGCCGCCAAGCTCGACCAGGATCAACGGCCGGCGGCCGGCGGGCTGGATGTCAGCAGTTTCTCCGGAGGTCATCTCGTATGCTCTCCGCCACGCTTCCCGAAAGCGAAGGTGCGCTCGCGGGCACCGGCGGCCTGGTCGCGAATTTCTCGGCCAGTCAGAAACAGGAATACCGTCGCGAGACTCGGACGCTCCACTGCCAGGGAGCGAACGCGGCCACCGTAGTCAGCAAGGAGAGTTTCGGCGAAAGTGTCGTCTGAGGCAAGCAGGATGGTATCGTGCGCTTCGCTCACAAGGCGATCTGCATGGCGGCCGAGAATTTCCCGACGATCTTCCTCCGACCTTGGTGCGATGCGCAGTATCTGCTGACCATATGTCCGCTTCAGCGCCTCTGGAGTGCCAAGTGCCAGGACTTTGCCGTGATCTACGATGCAGGCACGGTCACAGCCCTCGACCTCCTCGATGTAATGCGTGGTCACAAGCACGGTGATCTGGCGTTCGCGCCTCAGTCGGCGGATGTAGGACCAGATTCGGTCGCGGGACTGGGCGTCGAGCCCGACCGTCGGCTCGTCGAGCAGAAGGATCTCGGCGTCGTGGATCAAGGCACGGGCAATCTCCAGCCGGCGCTTCATTCCAGAAGACAGCATCCGGACCGGCTTGTCGGCCCAATCGGCCAGTTCCACCAGCGCCAGCATTTCGTGGATGCGTTGCCGCCGCAGCTTTCGAGGCACGCCAAAGACCAATCCGTGCAAGTCAAGGTTCTCGCGTACCGTGAGCCGATCATCGAGGCTGGGCTCCTGGAACACGAGGCCAAGGCGGCGGCGGGCAGCAAGCGACTGCTTGACGACATCGCGACCGCAGATCAGCGCAGCGCCGCTGTCGGGGCGCAGGATCGTGCAAAGGATGTGCATGAGCGTCGTCTTGCCCGCACCGTTGGGCCCAAGCAGGGCGAAAACTTCCCTTTCGTCGACGTCGAAACTGACCGCGTCCAGCGCCAATGTACGCCCGTAGCGCTTGGAAACCGCGTCGACACGGATGGCAGGCCCGGAGATTGGTGCGTCCGACATCAGCGTTTCGCCGTCGCGGGGAACCGATAGGCGTCAAGAATGGCCGAAATCGTCCCATCTGCAACCAGTGCGGCAATCGCCTCGTCCACGGCGGTGCGCAAGAATGTCTCGTCCCTGAGCAACATCGCACCGACGCCAAGAGCTGTGGGTGGCAACGGTGCTGGATCAATCCCGCGCAGCCCGGAAAAGGCAGGCTCCGTACGTTGTTTGGCCCACAGCGTCGGAGCCCAGACCAGGGCCAAGCCCGCCGAACCGTCCAGAAGCGATTCCAGCGCCAGATCGTTTGTGCCCTTGGGGTGCACGGGCCAGCGGTCCCGAGCCGGCAGCGCGGACACGTATGATACCAGCCGCACATGCGCCGAAGTGCCCAGCGTCGCTCCGATCGGCCGCCCGGCTGGAAGATCGTCCAACGAGCCGATGTCCGGGTCGTTCGTGACAAAGACGTACTCGGCCTCATAGTAGGGCCGGGTCAATGTGGCCCATTGGGAATAGCCGCCGGGGATCAGCTTGAAGCCCAGATGCATGTCGCAATGCTCCACCAGAAGCGCGTAGACCTTGGTGATGTCTTCGGCGACGAAGTTCCTGTCCACCAGGTATTGCTGCGGTTCAAGCAACAGGGCCGAGGCGACGGCGTCAGCGATGGCGGCGGCAACTTCCCAGTCGGGGTCGCGCTGGTCCACGCAGTATCGAAGCCGGGACTCGTCGAGACGCCGGCCAAAGGTCCAGTGGTTTGGAGCGTAAGGCTTGAAATAGAACTCCGGCTCTTCAGCCGAACCCGGTGCGGGCGACAATCCGGCCAACAGGACCGCCAGCGCCAGCAGCCGGCTGACGATGCACAGAAACGTGTACGGAGCGGGCAAGTCCGGACCTCTCAAGCGTGCCGGGCGGATTGGAGACTACCATATCCGCCCGGCCGCGTTTCGAGAAGCGCTTTGTCAATCAGTCGGGAAGCGCGAAGACGTACAACGCGATCGGATCGTTCGACGGCAGCCGCACCTCCGGCGTGAGTGACGCCAGGCGACCGAGGCCCGACGCGAAATTCGCGGTGATCGCGACATACTGCTTGCCATTGGCGGTGTAGGTGATCGGGAAGGACTCGAGCGAATTGGTCAGCCTTCCGCTTTCCCAGAGCTTTTCGCCGGTCTCGTCGTCGAAAGCCATGAACTTGCGGTCCAGGCTGCCGACGAAGACAACTCCGCCGCCGGTTGGCAGGGTCGAACTGGTGACCGGAGGACGCTGGCGGTAAGACCACATCGTCGAACGGTCATTCAGGTTGATGGCGTCAACGCGGCCGATGTTGCCGTCGCTGTCGGGGACCGGCACGCGGGAGTATGTCTGACGACCGCCCCCGGTATAGATCTCGCCCGGATCGAGCGGGTTGACCGTCGTGTTCGAGCAGAATTCCACCAGCGGCAGATAGAGCGCCTGCGTCCGCGGGCTATAGGCCGTGGCCTGCCAGGACTTTCCGCCCGGGTCGGCCGGGCAGTTGAAGGTGGTCTCGCCGATTACCGGAATCACGTCAGGATTGATGGTCTTCTCGCCAGTGTCTTGGTCAATCGACAGCACGACGTTCTGCGGCACGGTTTCGACATCCCAAAGGTATTCGCCGGTGACCCGGTCGAGCGCCTCGATGATGCCGATCTTGCCGACCGTCACCGTCATCTTGCGGTCCTCGCCGTCGACCGGCAGGTCGATCAACATGCGCTCAAAGACGTAGTCGAGGTCAAGCGAGTCGGTCTCCAGATGCTGGAAGTACCATTTCAGCTCGCCGGAGTTCGCGTCGATGGCGAGCGTCGCGTTGGTATAGAGCGCCTCGTTGGTGACTCCGGGATCCGAGCTGGGTGGCACCAGCCCAGCCATTTCGATGTTCCACGGATAGACTTGGCCGACGCCTGCGAAGAACAGGTTCTGTTCGGGATCGTAAGATCCCGCCATCCATGCCGAAGCGCCGTGGCGGCTTTCCAGCGGAACACCGTTCCAGCTGTTGCCCTCGGGCGTGTCGCCGCGGGCGATGGTGTGAACGCGCCACAACTCCTCGCCTGTGTTCACATCGTGCCCGGTGAAGAAGCAACCGCCCGGTTGTGCCCTGCTGCAGCCCGTCATGCCTTGGATGATCACGCCATTGGCGACGATCGGTCCGCTGGAAAAGCCGAAACCATGCCTGTAGTTGGCGACCGTCTTGTCCCAGATCAGGTCGCCGGTCTTCGTGTCGAGCGCAAACAGATGGGCGTGACGGGTCGCGATGATCAGCTTGTCGTCGTAAATTGCCTTGTTCCTCACCCCTCTGATTGCGGCGTCATCAGGCAGATCGTATTCGTACTCCCAGACGAGATCGCCGGTGGCCCCGTCGAGAGCCTGGATCACGGCGTCGGAATTCTGGATGTAGACAATCCCATCGTGGGCCAGAGGTGTTTCCTGTGTACGCCCGGGCGTCATCGCCCAGGACCAGGCCAGCCTGAGGTCGCCGACGTTTTCCTTGTTGATCTGGTCGAGCGGGCTGTAGCCCCAGCCGTCGTATGTCCGCCGCCACATCAACCAGTCGCCGTCCGGCGGGTTCAGGAGCATTTCGTCGGTCACGGGTGTGACATTGTCGATTGGGCTGTCCTGCGCGACGACTGCCTGCGTGGACAGGCTCAGGGCAATCGCCGTCAACAGTAGGATTCCTTTTCGTTGGTTGATGAGCATCTTGTATCTCCTCCATTTCCAGCAGCGCAGCCCCAGATTCGTGATTCATCGTTCGAGGCCGCGTCCTGAACTGAGCTCCTCCATTGCAGTCGCAGATGTCGGCGCAAGTTCCCCAACGTCGACGCGCAACGCAATGCACCATCGGCCTTCCAAGGCCTTTCCGATGCAATTGCATCCTCTCATGTGTTCAGTGACTGGACCAAGACAATTACACGTGCTCGCCTAGTCAGTTTCTGCTACGCATCCGGCTGCACGTCGCAAAATGTGGGGGAACAGCGGTTCGGAGAGGCTGCAGTCCGTCTCAGGAGTTCATCGCAGCCTTCACCCGATCAGGTGTAAGCGGAAACCGTCGATCCCTTGCGCCGACAGCATCGAACAGCGCGTTCGCGACCACGGCCCCGGTTTTGAATTGCGAGATCTCGCCGGTGCCGTGACAGGACTCGATGCGCCGGACAATCAGGCGAACTTCGGGATTCGGCGCCTCGGTGCTGGTCAGGATCGGATGGCCCGTCCAATCCGACGACAGGACGGCGGCATTGTCGAACCTGACCTCTTCCTTCAAGTGCTGGCTCGGCGATTGGATCGGTCCAACCTCGATTCGGCTAGCGATGTTGTCGGGCGCCTCCCTGCGCCCGGGCCTTGACGGGGCCGGGGATGCCGATGAGCCGAAGTCGCCGGTCCCTGCAGGGAAAGCCGTCGCCGAAGCGGGTTTCGGCGCCGAGAAAGCGGAACTGCGCGGAAGCGGGGAAGGTCCGGCCTCTCGCCGGGCTTCGCGCGGCAGAACAAGGCGGCGATCTTCGGTGCCACGCCCTGGAGCAGGTCCGGGAACAGCCCGACGGCGATTGCGAGGAAGCGGTGGACGCATTCGGCCCGTCACCGGGTCCAGCGCCGCCCGGCCCTCGGCCGGAGATGCTGCGGCCTGGGCGGGGCCGCAGAACCGTCGGACGGGGCCGTGCACAGGACGGCCACGAAGCGGACGACGTCAGGACTGCCGTTCCAGGGGTTCCAAGGCGAGATGGCGCACCAGGCGACCCCGTCGAGGCTGCGCGTGAAGCCGAGGCCGGAATCGGCCACGGAGTTCGAGATGACATCGACGTCGACGCGGCTGCAGGCCGAGACGCTTCGACTTCTGGACGTCCGACCTCCCTGGGATCGTCGATTCCAGCCCAGTGCCGTGAAACCGGAATCCGGGGGTTTCATCCTGGAATCAATCAGGTAGCGCACGACGCCTGCTGGAAGTTCGGCTTGACGGGCAGCCTGAGTTTGCGGAGCAGCTTGTGAATTGCCGCGGCGGCATTTCCTGCCCGTCTAGCGCCTGACCGACTTGACGCCGGATGCAGGTTCATGAAGGTTCGTTTCGTTCGCGCCCGTTGGCCCTTGGGCCGGTTCAGCGCTTCGTGGCATGTGCAGGCTGCGCCGCGACCGCGAGTCGCATCATGCCGGAGTGCGTCACGTCGTAGTCACTGACTTGGAGAGCTGCACGGCAAGAATGGCCAGCGCGATGATCACGACACCTATGACGTCGAGAACGCCAATGGCCTCGCCCAGAAGGGCCGCGGCGATGGCCACTCCGAGGAACGGGTTCATGAAATGGAACGTGGCGGCTCGCGTGGCGCCAATGCGGCGGACCAGCCAGAACCAGGCCAGCGTCGCCAGCAGTCCTGGCAGGAAAAGCGTGTAGAGGAATGCGGCCACGAACGTGACCGACCAGTTGACGGCCCAGGTCTCGAAGACCAACGCAGGCACCCAGAGCACGGCGCTCCCGATCAGCATCTGGAATCCCACGACCACCATGACGTTTCCGCCCGAGGATGCGCCCTTGACCGCAAGCGTGGCAAAGGTCAGTGCCAGCGCCCCGATTCCGCACAGCGCAATGCCCGCCGGATCGACACCCTGGGTCAGCCGCGTTCCCATGATCAGGATTACCCCCACCATTCCGGCAAGCAATCCCGCAATGCCCAGTGGTCGCAGGGTCTCTTTCGAGATCAGCCAGCCGGCAAACGCGACCAACAGGGGTAGCGTGGACGCAATGATGGATGCGAGGGAAGCTTCGACCGTCTTCAGTGCGACGAAGTTCAGGCCCAGATAGAGGCCGTTCTGGCAAATTCCGAAGAGGACCGTCATCTGCCATTGCTGGCGATTCAACGTGAATCTCTGCCTGAGGATGCGGGCCAACGCCAAGGCGATCAGGCCCGCGATCAGGAACCGGACCGCCGAGGCCGTCAGCGGTGGTGCGTTGGTGACGATGATCTTGGCCGACGTGAATGCGGAAGACCAGATGATGGCAAAGGCCAGACCACCAAGAATTGCCGGGACATCGACCCTATCTGAGATAGCCGACGGCATATGTCGGTGTCATCCGGGTTTCAGCGATGAATGCGTCGAGAGCGTCCTGTTCCGGCTGGCGAGTGGTTGCCGTTTGCTCGCGCGCCAGCCCTCCTGTCACGAAGAGGGAGTCGAGATCCTCTCCCAAGGCGCCCCGGATGTCGGTCTGAATGCCGTCCCCGATGCACAGGATCCGCTCGTCCGGCACCTGCGCCCCAATCTGCGCCAGCCTTTCCCTCGCCAAGGCGTAGACCGGCGGGTGCGGCTTGCCGAAATACAGGCTCTCGCCACCCATTTCCGTATAGAGCTGGGCAAGCGCGCCGGCACACCATTCGCGGCGTTCGCCGCGGTCAACCACGAGGTCGGGGTTCGCACAGAGAAGCTTCAGGCCCTTCTGCTTGGCACGGAGGAACTCGGGGCGGTTCACCGACGGGTCCGCATGCGCGTCAAATGGGCCGAGGCATGCAATTCCGGTCGCGTCCTGGAGTTCGACGAGGCGCACGTCAACGGGGTCGGAGACGATTGCCGGCGGCTCGAAGAACGGCCGGTCGTGATCCTGTCCCATGAACCAGACACGGTCGCCGATGACGCCGCGGAACATTGCGACCCGTGCGCTGTCTCCGCTCGTGGAAATCGTGTCCCAGCAATCGGGTGGAACCCCAAGCACCTCCAGTTGCCGTTCCACGCCCGCGCGCGGGCGCGGCGCGTTTGTCAGGAGCACGACCTTGCCGCCCTCGGCACGAAACGTGCGAAGCGCATCGATGGCCTCGGGATGGCCACGCACTCCGTCATGGACGCATCCCCAAAGATCGCAGAAGAGCGCATCGTAGCGGTCGGCGATCTCCGACAGGCTGTCGACTATCGGAACCATGCCTCAGATCTTCAACACCGGAATGATCTGCTTCTTGCGGCTGACCACGCCAGGCAGCGTGGCCAGGTCGCCGTCGGCCTCGACCCCGAAACTGTTGGCGGCGATGTCCCGCACGACGTCATTCGTAATGAAGAGGATGGCCTCTTCAGAGAGGATGTCCACGAGGAAGAACAGGACCTGGTCGACGCCCTCTTCCTTGGCGACTGTCCCCATCTCCTTCATCAGGCCCGCTTTCCGGTCCAGCACGCTTGATGGAGATGTCGTTTCAAGGACCGAGATTCGGAGGGTCGTGCCGTCCACCTCGTAGGCCTTGGCATCCACGCGCAGCAGTTCCGCATCCGTATAGCCCGAGACGTCGGACTTGGCTGCGAACATCTCCTGCGCGTATTCCGCAATGTCGAGTCCCAGTTCCCCGGCAAGACGTTCCGCCAGTGCCCGGTCGGCATCGGTCGTTGTCGGCGAACGAAACTCAAGCGTGTCGCTCAGGATGCAGGAGAGCATCACGCCCTTGATCGCATGCGGCATCCTGGAGGCATCGTCGCCCATCAAGTCGTGCATGATCGTGGCCGTGCACGCCAGCGGGCGGACGGTGATGGTGATCGGCGTCCTGGTCTTCAGCCCGCCTTGCAGCATGTGGTGATCGATCACCTCGACCACGTCGGCATCGTTGATGCCCTCGGGCAGCTCCGCGACGTTGTTCGTGTCGACGATGACGCAGCTGTCGCCTGGCCCCACGCGTTCAAGGACCTCCGGCTTGGCGAGATTCCAGCGATCGAGGACGAAGAGGGCCTCGGCGTTCGGTTCGCCAAGCAGCCGCGCCTCGGCCAGCGTGTTGCGGCATTCGTTCAGGTACCAGGCCCAGATGATGGGCGATCCTGTGGAGTCGGTGTCAGGCGACTTGTGGCCGAATATCTTGTGGGTCATGGACGCGCCCGCTGCTTGCTTTGGCGCTCTATTATCGGGTCGCCAGGTGCTTGTCACCCTGCAAGACTCGTCTGCCGTGCATGGCGCATCCGGTTCCAGGTGACGGTCGGTCCGGGCTGTACCGCTTGATGTCGTTCCGACGATTCGACATTCTTGCTTTCGGGCAGAAACGAGAAGGATCCATGCGAGAGGAAGACTGCGCGCTTCCCGGTTCGGGTCGAGACGCGGCTGCGTGGCACGAATGCGCTGCGGCAGCGCCCGGGGTTCGCTTGCGGCGCCGGTGTCGCGGCGCGAGAGTCGGTGGATTCGGTGCGGAAGGGTGCGCGCCAGCGAAGGAAAGTTGATGGAGTGGCGCGAGGAGGGAGTCGTCCTTGCACGTCGCCGTCACGGCGAAAACGCCTTGATCATCGAGGTGTTCACGCGCGGCCATGGCCGACACGCCGGAATTGTGCGGGGCGGCGGGTCGCGGCGACTGGCGCCGATCCTGGAGCCGGGAAACCAGGTCCAGGCTGCATGGCGTGCGCGCCTGCCGGAACATCTGGGCAGTTTCCAGGTCGAGCCCGTGCTGGCCCGCGCCGCATTGCTCATGGGCGAACGCCGGACACTTGCCGGACTGAACGCAGTCACGTCCCTGCTGTCCTACGCGCTGCCAGAGCGGGAACCGCATCCGGCGCTGTACGACGGAACTCTGGCAGTGCTTGAAATGATGTGCGACGGCCCTTTCTGGCCGTTGGCCTACGTGCGGTGGGAGCTCGCGCTGCTGGAGGAGCTTGGCTTCGGCCTTGACCTGTCCAGGTGCGCCGTGACGGGAGCGACCGAGGGCCTTGTCTACGTTTCGCCCAAGTCCGGCCGTGCTGTCTCAGACGCCGGGGCCGGGGAGTGGAAACCGAACCTTCTGCCCCTGTCGCCGTCCCTTCTTGGCCGAGGTGACGGCACCGCCGCCGAAATCAGTGACGGCCTGAAGACGACCTGCCATTTCCTGAAGTCGCGGCTTGTTCCCGCGCTCGGCAATCGCCGTTTGCCCGAAGCCCGCGACCGGCTGGCAGACATCTTGGCAAGCGAGTCGTGACCGTCCGACCGAAGGGGATTGGCGCCTGCAAGGCATGCAGGACCTTCTCGTTCGCTTCCGTCGCGGCGAGCGCATGAATCCGCGCGAAGCAATGGCCCGGCGCCGGCCTGGCGCTCACTCCCGCCCCGGTTCGGCCATGCGGTAGCCGACTCCGCGCTCGTTGAAGATCCACGTGGGGTTGGCTGCGTTGTCGCCAAGCTTGCGGCGGAGCGTGCGGACGAAGATGCGCACCAGGTTGGTATCGGCGCTGTCGCGCCCGTTCCAGACCCGGCGCAGCAGCGTGTCGTAAGTCACCACACGTCCCGCATCGAGCGCCAGGACGCGCAGGAGTTCGTGCTCGGTTGCGGTGAGGGCGACCGCCTCGCCGCCGACGGTTACGCGTCGCCGGTCAAAGTCGATTGCGAGCGCGCCGAGCACCAGGGGCTCCGGCGTCTCGTGGCGGCGGAGCGCGGCGCGGACCCGCGCAACCAGCTCGGTCGGCGAGAAGGGCTTGACGATGTAGTCGGCTGCGCCCGCTTCGAGTGCGGCGGCGACGGTCTCGTCTCGGCCGTAGCCAGAGATGAATATCACCGGCAGGTCGGAGAGTTCGGGGACTTCCTGCATGAGTTCGATGCCGTCTTGCCCGGGCAGTATGAGGTCGAGCAGCACCAGCCGCGGCTTCTCGTTTCGGATGATGCGGGCGATCTGTCCCGGCTCGCCGGTAACCAGCGGGGCGTAACCGGCCGCGGACAGCGTGTCGCGCACGGAGCGGAGCACGTGCGGGTCGTCGTCGACCGCCAGGATCCGGGCCCGTTCGGCCGGTTGCGGTTTCGGAATCTGTTCCGCTCTCGTCCTGGTGTCTGCTTCCCCGGCCACGGGCAGGGTGAACGTGACGGTGGTGCCGCGCCCGGGACCGTCGCTCTCCGCCCGGATGCGGCCGCCATGGGCCTCCACCAGCCCTTTGCAGATGGCGAGGCCCAGGCCATGGCCGGCCTTCGACCCGTCCTTGGCGTGCTTGTCGAAGAACCGCGCCAGCAGCTCCGGTGCCAGGCCGCGGCCCTCGTCCGTGACCGCGACCGCGACATGGGAGTCCTCCCGCAACGCCGAGACGCGAATCGGGGACGATTCCGGGGCGTGCCGAGCAGCGTTGGCGAAGAGGTTGTTGAGGACCTGCACGATGCGTCGGCGGTCAGCCATCGCCCGCGCCAGGCCGACAGGCAGGTCGACGATGATGCCATGCCGCCCGCCGCCGCCGATGAAGGTGTCCCGCGCACGCTCCACCAGATCGGACACCTCCGAGGGCTCGGGCGAGACCGAGAGCGTGCCCGTGTCGATGCGGCCCGCGTCGAGCAGGTCGCCGATCAGGCCGCGCATGTGGCCGGACTGCTCGACGATGATGCGGTGGAACTCGCGCATTTCGGCCGGGTCGAGCGCCGCCGCGTCATCCAGCAGCGTCACCGCCGAGCCTCTGATGGCGGCCAGCGGCTCCCTCAGCTCGTGGCCCACCAGGCCGAGGAACTCGGTGCGCAAGCGCTCGATCTCGTCAAGCGGCGCCAGGTCCTGCATGGTCACCACCACCGACGTCACCGTGCCGTCCTCGGCATTGATCGGCGTCGCGTTGACCAGCATCCTCACGCTGCGCCCGTCCGGCACCGAGAGCACGACCTCTTCCGCGCGCACGGTCTTGGCGGCGCCCAGATGCTGTGCGATGGGAAACTCGGCGAGCGAGATCTCGCGCCCGTCCGCGCGGCTGAAGCTGACCACCTCCAGCAGATCTTCCGGCTGGCTGGCGGGCATCCTCAGCCCCTCCACGATCCGGCGCGCTTCCCGGTTGAACGACACCGGACGGCCGCTCTTCGCGTCGAACACCACGACGCCCACCGGGGAGGTCTCGATCAGGGCCTCGAGATCCGCCCGTGCGCTGCGCTCGTCGCGATGGATGCGCGCGTTGGCGATCGCGGACGCGGCCTGAAAGGCGAACAGCGTCAGGGCCTCCTCGTCCTCGCGGGTGAACGCCTCCCCGTTCGCCTTGTCGGCGAGGAAGAAGCTTCCGACGTCGGCGTCGCGGTGGCGCATCGGCGTGCCTTGAAAGGTGCGGGAGAAGGCTGGCGCGGGTTCGATTCCGAGTGCACGGACGTAGCCCGAAAGGTCGTCGACCCGCAGCGGCCCCGGCAATTGGCGGAAGTGCTCGAACAGGCGCACGCTTTCGGGCCACGCGAGGAGGTCCTCGCGTTCCTCTGCTGTGAAGCCCGAGAACACGAAGTCGAGCGGCGCGCCTGCCTCGTCGACGGTGGCTATGACACCCCAGCGGGCGCCCGTGAGCGCCCGGGCGCTCTCGACCACCTCTTCAAGCACGGTGTCGAGGTCGAGGCTTGCGTTGATCCGGAGAATCGCCGCGTTCAACATGGCGATGCGCTTGCGCAGCGCATCGTTCTCCCGTTTCAGGTCGTCGGGTCTCGCCAATTCGGGCCTCTCTCGCTCGAATCACGGAATTCGCGGTCCGCAGTACTGCCCGCGGGTGGGCGGAACGGTGCAAACCTTATAGATGTTGCACCTCAGTGCGCAAGTTTCGCACGGACGTCTCACGGCAGTGCGCGTGCAGGACGGCAGGATGCGGGCGAACCGGTCGTCGCCTGCCGAGGGCCGACGAATCCGTGTCCCGGCAAATGTTCGCCTGCGGCGGCGGCAAGGCGCCGACCTGCCTTTCGCAGCCGGGAAAGGCAGGTGTCGCGCAGCAGCTTCGTCGGCAAGGCATGTTCGGTCCCGCCGAAATCCTGATCCGGTCCACGATGCATGTTGAAGCCGTGAGAGGGGGCGAGACCCGCAGGTTCCGACAACCCGGGGTTGGCGCGAACCTGGTCTGTCCGGCGCCGGGGCGGCCGAGGCGCAGACCGCCACGACGCTGGCCTCCAACAGCGGCGAAAGCATTGGCAGCGGATTAGGCACCTTTGGTGCGCAGGGTTTCTCGACTGGCGAACAGGGCGCGGCAATCTCGGCGAGTCAGCTCTCGCTGGTCATGACGGTGAAGGGCACGCTCGCGAGCGCCGCGAAAGGCTCAGGGACTGCCGCCGGCACGCGCCCGGTTGCCGGCGGTGCATGTGTCGACGGGTTGAGGCATGGAATGTGGCGGATCGCGCATCCCGACGGCTCGGTCGAGGGGGGCTGCAACGTCGCCGGCCTTCTGCATGGCGCGTGGGTGCTTCGCGACCCCGGCAGGCAGGATCATTGCCCGAGAGCGCTGGTGTCTCGGCAGGTCGACTGGCACCGGACGGTGGACGACGAGGATGGCCCGTGCGGCGTGTTGCCCTTCGAAACGTGCGGGAGTGCCGAGCCGTAGCCAATGCGCTGCCTTGGGTTCTGGCTGCCACCATCGAAATCGCGCAAGGGCGTCTGTAGCCGCCGAAGTGCCAGCCCCGCGCATCGAACCTGACGTCACGCGCCAGGAAACGGAAGGGTGCGGCCTTGGAACCTGCATCATGTTCGATCTGACGCCGCCCGTGTCAGCGGCGAGGGTCAAGGGCCCGGTCGCTGGGGCTCGGAACGGACCGTCGCGCCCAGTCCGGAGAGGATGCGATTTCGGCGGGCGAGTGACAGAAGGAAGACCAGGTGGCGCCGCCGGGCGCGGAGATCGAGTCAATCCGGCGACTCTCTGGTTGCGGCACGGCGAACGCCGGGAGGGAAGGCGGCCAGCGTCCTGAAGACGAGGTAACCGATGCAAGGCGCTGCCGGCACGCCCCGGGACGTGGACGAACACGCGACGCACGACGGGTTCGGACGTGAAGTTCGGGCATTCGGCAATATTTGCTGCGCAGCAAGAGAGTGCGCAGGGTATGGCATTGGCGGCAGCTTTCAGCCCAGCAATCGCCGCGCGATCACTTGCGCCTGTATCTCGGCAGCGCCCTCGAAGATGTTCAGGATCCGCGAATCGCAGAGAATCCGGCTGATCCCGTATTCGAGCGCAAATCCGTTGCCGCCGTGAATCTGCAGCGCGTTGTCCGCTGCAGCCCAGGCGACCCGCGCGCTCAGCAGCTTGGCCATGCCGGCCTCGAGGTCGCAGCGCCTGTTCGCGTCCTTCTGCCGTGCGGCATGATAGGCAAGTTGCCGTGCGATCGTGATCTCGACGGCCATGATGGCGAGCTTCGAGGCAACGCGCGGAAACGCGATCAGGGAACGGCCGAACTGCTTGCGGTCCTCGGCATATCGAAGGCCTGCGTCGAGAGCCGACTGCGCGACGCCGATCGCCCTCGCCGCCGTCTGGATGCGCGCGCTTTCGAATGTTTGCATCAGCTGCTTGAATCCCTGACCCTCCGCACCGCCAAGCAGGCTCTCGTCCTTGATTCGGAATCCGTCGAAATTGATCGTGTACTCCTTCATGCCGCGGTAGCCGAGAACCTTTATCTCTCCGCCGGAAAGGCCGTCATCGACAAAGGGTGCGCCGGTGGTGCTCGGGGTCTTTGCGGCCAGGAACATCGACAGTCCGCGATAGTCCGACGAATCCGGATCGGTGCGCGCCAGCACCGCCATCAGGTTGCTGCGCGCCGCATGCGTGATCCAAGTCTTGTTACCGGAAATCACCCAGTTCGCTCCGTCGCGTTCCGCCCGCGTCCTGAGAGAGCCAAGGTCGGATCCCGTGTCGGGCTCGGTGAAGACCGCGGTCGGCAGGATCTCTCCCGACGCGAGGCCCGGCAGCCACCGGGCCTTCTGCTCTTCGGTGCCGCCCGTGAGGATGAGTTCGGCAGCGATTTCCGAACGCGTGCCCAGCGAGCCGGTGCCGATGTAGCCTCGCGACAGCTCTTCCGAGACCACGACCATGGCCGTCCGGGACAGGCCGACCCCGCCATACTCCTCGGGAATCGTCAGTCCGAAGACGCCCATTCCGGCGAGTTCCTCGATGACGTCCATCGGGATGAGTTCGTCGTTGAGGTGCCAGTCATGGGCGAACGGCTCGATCCGGTCCCGTGCGAAGCGGCGAAACTGCTCTCGGATCATTTCAAGTTCGTCATCGAGTCCCGTGGCGCCGTAGACGATGTCGCCGGCCATTGCCCGGATCAGTTCCACCAGCCGCATCCGTGCGGCCTGGGAGTTTCCGTTCCGGGCCAGGGCGAGCGTGTCGGGTGTGAGGGTTTCCTGCAGGTCTTCCGGCGAAAGGCCCAGATCCCAGGGCCGGACGAATTCGTGCTGGCTCATCGGAATCCCGCCGATGATCTGGGAAAGGTACTCGCCGAACGCGATCTGGTGAGTCAGCCGCTCCACTTCGCCGAACCGTCCCTTGCTCTCGAGTCGTTCAGCCCAGCCCTGCATCTGCCGCAAGGCCTGCGCGCAGGTCGCGAACCACGCCAGCCCGTGCGCGGCGGTCTGTTCCCGGTCCAGGAGAGCCGAACTGACCTCGTCGTTCTCGCTCGCCAGGCACCATACGCGCCCGATCGCCCGGGCCAGGAGCGCATCGACGGAATCCGTGGCGGCCTTGGTCTGCTGCGAGAGGTTCTCGAGGACAGTCGGTTCAGTCATGCTCTTGCCGAAATCGCGGAATTTCGCCCCCGGGGTTTCTGCGCGTGCGAACGCTAGGGCGTTTGCAAGTGCAGCGCAAGAAGATTTCAAGGGAGTGCGGCATTTTGAATGAAAATGTCGCTTGCGAATTCTCTTTCTCACGAGGGGCCGAGCCGATACGAAGCGGCAATGATTGCGGAACTGGCAGCGATGGGAACGGTCGCGTTGGCTGCGGCCCTGGTCCTTGCCCTTCTGGCGGGTGTCGTGAAGGGCATGACGGGGTTTGGCGTGCCGATGATCCTGATCTCCGGGCTTGGATCCTTTCTTTCTCCGGAACTGGCGCTGGCGGGCATGATTCTCTCTGCCCTTGTCACCAATCTTTTCCAGGCGTTCCGGCAGGGGATCCGGGCCGCATTCCAGTCAGTGCGGACGCACTGGCGCTATCTTGCAACGATGCTGGCATTCCTGATCCTCGGCAGCCAGATCGTCCTGAGCATTCCGGCAGGGCTGCTGTTCCTGATCCTCGGAATCACGATCACGTTCTTTGCGTCGCTGCAGCTGGCTGGCTGGCGACCGCAAGTGTCGGCGCGGCATCGGCGACCGACCGAAATCGGCACTGGAGCCGTGGCCGGCTTCCTTGGCGGCCTGACCGGAACCTGGGGGGCGCCCACGGCGCTGTACCTGACCGCCTTGGGTGTGCCGAGGACGGAGCATGTCCGTGTCCAGGGTGCCGTCTATGGCACCGGTGCGCTGATGCTGACGCTGGCGCATCTGCAATCCGGCGTGCTGTCCGGCGTGGGTCTGAACCTGTCAATTGTCCTCGTCGTTCCGGCACTGGCAGGGGTGGCAGTGGGAGTTGCCGTTCAGGACCGGCTGGATCAGGAGAGATTCCGGACGGTCATTCTTGCGCTCCTTGTGCTTGCCGGACTGAATCTCGTGCGCAGGGCGGTTTTCGGCTAGGACGATCATCATGGAAACGGGATGTGAGGGTCCTCGGGCCGTTTCGGGCAAGGCCGACTTGTCTCACATTTCCTGCCGGCCAAGTTTGGCGTGACTTGGGACAAGCCCGCTCGGAGTCGCTTTCCCAGGCAACCCCACTGGCGTACGGCGCCGACACTGTCGCGAAAGCAACATTGGCTCTTGCCGGCACGGTCCCGGTAACGCGAACTCGCGGACGGTCTGGATGCTCGGCCGGAGGGCTAAGCGGCTCGGCTGCCAGCTGGCCAGCCTGCCCACGTATCCGGATTCGGAACGCCGCGGCTGATCATCTGTCTCTCCGTTCGTGGCCTGCGGAACTCCTATGCCGGGAATCGCAGGAATCCGGTAGCCCAAGCGAACCCGTCCGGGTTGGAGTGCATCGATCTCTGCCCCAACACTTGGCCGGGAGCCGCTCTACAGGCCCGTCCCTCGCCACGTCGAGCCTGTGAAACGGGAAGCGGAATGGATCGTCCTGTGCCCGGACAGGGAACTGGTCGTGATTTCCGACGCCGCATCAGAAACGGTTCGGTGTCGTCCCCAGCAGGACCAGAATTCCTGTTGAAGGCCTCGGTCGGGAGGTGATAGGGCCCCGGACAGGGCCGTCAGGGATTCCTCGTGCCACGTTGACTTGCTCTGCAACGCCAGCCTGTCGAATCTGAGCCTGGGCGGTCGACCTGAACTGACCGGCGATCCAACACGTCGCATCTCGAACGGGGAGGCGCACCGGAATGCGGCACCAGTCGCCGATTGTGCAAGAGGCTCTGGCATGGCGTACAAGCTGATACTGGGTGATCGCGCATATTCCAGCTGGTCCCTTCGCGCCTGGCTGCTCTTTGAGCGCTACGGCATCCCGGCGGATGTCCGCATTGTCAGGCTCGGCGACGGCACGGTTGCCGAACAGCTCGCCGCCCACCAGCCGGCACGTTCTGTCCCGACGCTCGTTACGGACGACGGCGCGGCAATTTGCGATTCGCTTGCCATCGCGGAGGAACTGGCGGCGCGGCATCCGGACGCGGGGTTCTGGCCCGGCATTCCTCGAGCTCGAGCCGTATCGCGCAGTCTCTCCGCCGAGATGCATTCAGGCTTCGCCGCACTGCGCGAAGGTTGTCCAATGAACCTGCGTTGCGCCTACCGGGACTACGCTCCGTCAGGAGATGTCCTGAACGACCTTGCCCGGATCGAGACGATCTGGGCTCATGCGCTTGACGCCTTTGGCGGTCCCTGGCTCTGTGGCGGCTATTCCGTCGCGGATGCATTCTTTGCCCCGGTGGCGGCACGCATTGCCGGCTACGGTCTCCCGGTCGGGTCCTGCTCAAGAACGTACGTCGAAGCCCATCTGGCTGACCCCGCCTTCCGACGCTGGCGTGCCATGGGGCTCGTCGACGGTCCCGACCTGGCTCGAATCTCGCGTGACCATGCACGGTGCGCCTGGCCCGGACCCGTGCCGTTGCCCGCAGTGGTGGCGGATTCCGGTCGCTCCGAGAACGAGAAGTGTCCGTATTCCGGAAGGCCGGTCACTCATTTTCTTGAACTGGACGGCCGGATCTTCGGCTTCTGCAATCCGTTCTGCCGCGACAAGACCGTCGCCGACCCGGAGGCCTGGTCCGCCTTCATGGACCTCTTCCAGGCCCGACAGGTGCCGTCAAAGGGCGCATGACGCGTGCGGCCGCCTCTGCCGGCGCCTTGCCGCTCGCGAGCATTGGTGACGAAATCTCGGGGATCCGGGAAGTCGCCGGGATTCACATTCCCAAGGGCGTGGGTGCTTAGTGACCTGAAGACGCCGTTAAAAGGCCATATGTGACCTACTGTATCCAAAATGCCACCAGAAGAGGTCACTTAAAGCCTATTGACAATGCAAATGACAAAAGGTCAGATATGACCCACAAATGACGAATCAACTCTTAACCGGCATCTTTTGGCCTTCAAGGACGACATGGCGACACCAAGGCAGGCAGAACTGGAGATCGGGCAACGCCTTGCGCGCCTGCGGCTGTCTCGAAACGTGACGCAGGCCGCCCTTGCCCGGAAGGCAGGCATCGGCGTGCGCACCCTGCGACGCCTCGAGGCCGGGGAACCCTCGACCCTCGACACGTTCCTTCGCGTCGCCATGGCACTTGACCTGGAGGAGGCCATCCTCTCCGCCCTGCCCGAAGGGTGCATCCGGCCCATTGAACGCGTGTCAAGAAAGGGAAGCGAGCGCAGGAGGGCCAGCCCGACCTCGAAACCCCGGGCGAGATCAACCTGGACATGGGGTGACGGGCAGGATGACTGACGCGAGCGTCACGTTGTGGGGGCGGCGCATCGGCGCCGTGAGCTGGGACGAGGCGCGCGCGCTCGGGGTCTTTCAGTACGATCCGGAATTCGTGGACGCGGGCATAGAGGTCGCACCCTTGAAAATGCCGGTCCGGGAAGCGCCCTACGAGTTTCCGGCCCTTCAACGGGAGACCTTCAGGGGGCTGCCGGGCATGCTGGCCGACGCGCTGCCCGACAGGTTTGGCAACCGGCTGATCGATGCCTGGCTTGCCGAAACGGGCCGACGCGCGGACGGGTTCAGCCCGGTTGACCGGCTTTGCTACATAGGCAACCGCGGGATCGGGGCATTGGAGTTCGAGCCCGCCATCCGCAAGGCAACGCGATCGAAGAAGCTGCAAGTGGCCCGGTTGGCAGACCTGGCCAACAGGGTGCTGGACGAACGCGAGAACCTTTCCGGGACGCTCGGGGGCGCGGACGACGCGGAGGCGCTTGAAGACATCCTGAGCGTCGGAACCTCGGCGGGGGGTGCGCGCGCCAAGGCCGTGCTCGCCTGGAACAGGGAGACAGGCGAGTTCAGGTCCGGGCAAGTGAAGGTTGACGAGGGTTGCGAGCATTGGCTCCTGAAGTTCGACGGCGTGTCCAACAACCGCGACAGGGAACTCGCTGACCCGCAGGGCTTCGGCAAGATCGAGTACGCGTATCACCTGATGGCAACGGAAGCGGGCATCGACATGTCGGAGTGCAGACTTCACAACGAGGGCGGACGCAGCCACTTCATGACCCGCCGGTTCGACAGGGACGGGCGGGGACGCAAGATCCACATGCAGTCGCTTGGCGCGATGCAACACTTCGACTTCAACGACCCGGCTTCCCATTCCTACGAGCAGGCCGTCCTGACGATCCGGGAGCTGGGGCTGGGGATGGACGTCGTGGAGCAACAATGCAGGCGAGCGGTCTTCAACGTCGTGGCCCGCAATCAGGATGACCACGTCAAGAACATCTCCTTCCTCATGGACAGGTCAGGTTCCTGGCGGCTGTCGCCGGCTTACGACGTGGCTTACTCGTACAACCCCCAGGGATCCTGGACACGTGATCACCAGATGAGCCTGGCGGGAAAGCGAAACGGCTTTGCGCATGACGACCTCATGGACTTCGCCTCGAACGCCGGTCTCAAGCCCGCCAGGGCAAGACAGGCAGTCGGGGAAGTCGTGGACTCCGTCGAGAAGTGGCAAGGACACGCGGAGAAGGCAGGCGTCGAGCCGTCGGACATTGCCCGCATCGAGAAGACCTTTCGCCCGGGCGTGCGCGGCAAGTAGCGCTTGCTGCCCGCCGCTGCCTGCGTCCATGTCGCGAACGTGACGTTTCCGGCCATTGATGAATTGTGCTGCCACGGCGTGATTCGCCGCGACCTCAGCGGGATCCAAACGGCAATGCAGCCGGCAGGCGATTCGCGCCTCGTTGTGCCTGCCGCTCGACGCTGATGCCCGCCGGGAACAAAGGCATGCCATTGAGCGTCGCCGCAGATCTTGCTAACGGATCGGGCGCATTACAGCACTTTGTCATTGCAGGAGGAGCGACATGCCGCAGATCCTGGTCCGCCAGCTGACCTCTGAAGCGCACCACGCATTGAAGGCGCACGCGCGACAGCAAAATCGCAGCGCGGAGTCCCTGGCGCGCGAGATTCTCGAAAGCGCCCTGGTGCCGGAATCGCGCACCGGTCTTGGGAATCGCATCGCGGCCATATGGGACGGAGCCAATCTTTCGGACGTCGACCTGGAACGTCACCGGACGCCATACGAACCGTCGGATCTGCAATGATCATTCTCGACACGAACGTCATTTCCGAAGTGACGAAGCCCGACTCCTCGCCGTCCTTGCTCGCATGGCTCGACCGGCAGGCCGAGGATGCCTTGTAACTGACGACGGCCACCACCGCAGAGATCAGCGCGGGCGTTCACAAGCAGGACGCAGGCAGGCGTCGTGACGGTTTTGATCTCAGGCTGACGGACACCGTCGAACTGTTCTCTGGCCGGTTGTTCCCTTTCGATCTTGGCGCCGCGCTTCTGCTTGGTGACGTCCTTGCCGTTGCGCGCCGCAGGGGATGCGCCACAGGCCTTCAGGACGGCCTGATCGCGGCAATCGCCGTCCGTCGCAAGGCCGCGGTTGCCACGCGCGATGTCTCCCGGTTCAAGGCGGCGGGCGTTGAGGTCATCAACCCATGGGAGGCGAGTTCAGAAACTGGCGCAATCGAATGTCGATGAATGCTCCACGTTCCCCAGATTTCGGGTCGGGACGGGCCCGGCGCTCGCGAGAGGAAACGTGAAACGCCAATCCATGGATGTCGCGGCCGAAGTCCGGAAATGTCGCTTTCGCACGAGCATGCGAACGGTGCCAGGCTGAATGTTGCGCCATGGAAGACCACTATCGCGATGCAAGAAAGATCGATCCGGCGCGCGGCACGCTTCTCGGGGACAACACGCCGAATGATGGAGACCGGATCGAGATAGGCCCGACGCGGCTTGCATTCGAGGAATGGGCGGCAGCCGGACTTGCCTTGCCCGACCTGCTGGAGATGCGGCGCTTCAGATGGCAGCGGCTGACGGAACACGTGGTCGCGCGCGACTATGGCGGCTTGCTGGTCTTCGATCCCCTGAACATTCGCTATGCCACCGATTCCACCAACATGCAGCTTTGGAACGCTCATAACCCGTTTCGGGCGCTGCTGCTGTGCGCTGACGGGTACATGGTGCTCTGGGACTACAAGAACAGTCCGTTTCTCTCCTCGTTCAATCCGCATGTTCGCGAGGTCCATTCCGGTGCAGACTTCTTCTATTTCGACAGGGGAGACAGGGCGCACGACGCGGCAGCCGTCTTTGCCCAACAGGTTCGGGAGCTGATCAAGGCGCATGGCGGCGGCAACATGCGCCTCGCGGTCGACAAGGCGATGCTGCATGCCTTGAAGGCGTTGGAGGCACAGGGCTTCGAGGTGATGGAGGGTGAGGAGGTCACCGAGAAGTCGCGCGCCGTCAAGGGTCCGGACGAGATCAAGGCCATGCGCTGCTCCATCCACGCTTGCGAAACCGCCGTTCGCGCAATGGAGGAGTTCGCGCGGAACGAAGTGCCCGGCGGCAATGTCAGCGAGGACGACATCTGGTCGGTGCTGCATGCGGAGAACATCAGGCGCGGGGGAGAGTGGATCGAGACACGGCTGCTGGCCAGCGGCCCGCGAACGAATCCGTGGTTCCAGGAGTGCGGGCCACGCACCGTCCGGATGAACGAGATCGTCGCCTTCGACACCGACTTGGTGGGAAGCTACGGCATCTGCACCGACATCAGCCGGACGCTGTGGATCGGCGATCATGCTCCCAGACCCGACATGGTCGAGGCGATGCGGCACGCGCATGAGCATATCATGGCGAACATGGAACTTCTTCGACCCGGCGTGCGGATCGAGGACTTGAGCCGGAACGGTCACCGGCTGGCGGAGAAGTACCAGGAGCAGAAATACGGCTGCATGATGCATGGCGTCGGGCTTTGCGACGAGTGGCCGCTCGTTGCCTATCCCGACAAGATGGTCCCTGGCGCCTTCGATTACGAACTGGAAGCTGGCATGGTTCTCTGCGTCGAAGCGCTGGTCGGCGAAACGGGCGGCGACTTTTCGATCAAGCTGGAAGACCAGGTTCTGATAACCGAAGACGGCTACGAGAACCTCACATCCTATCCCTTCGACCCCGCGCTGATGGGTTAGGATCCTGTCCATGGCGAGCCGGTCTCGACGCCTTTCCGGACCGGAAGGCGTGACGCAGGCACTCTTGCTGCGGTCGGTCCTGGAACCGGACCGGCGCCGGCAGTTCCAGGCGCCGCTGCATGCCCGGGCGGCTTGGCGCGAGGGTTCGTGCGCAGCCGACCTGCACGACGTTCATTCGAAACTGTCCGGAGCCAGAATGCCTCGAAGGAATTCCTTGCCGGACACGGGTTTCCTGCCCTCGCGCTGGACTTCCGTCATCTCGATCGCCCCCGCCCCGCAGGCAACGCGACAGCCGCCAAGATGCGCGCCGGGCGCCCCCTCGCCATCGGCCAGGCGGGAATTGAGGAGTTTCGTGCGCTCGCCATGGACCTTGCACCACGCCCCCGGAAACGGAGACAGGCCACGGATGTGACGGTCGATTTCGTCGGCGGGCCTTGACCAGTCGATCCGGGTCTCCGCCTTGTTCACTTTCCGAGCATAGGACACGCCGTCTTGCGGCTGAGGAGTGGGCTCAATGCCGTCAATGCCATCGAGGGCCTCGACGATGAGCCGGGCGCCCAGCCGCGCCAGCCTGTCATGAAGCCGCCCGGTCGTGTCGTCGGGCCTGATGGCCATGGCCTCGCTGAGCAGCACAGGTCCCGAGTCCAGCCCCGTGTCCACGGCCATTATCGAGATTCCCGTCTCGTTGTCTCCCGACATGATCGCCCGGTGAATCGGGGCGGCGCCGCGCCAGCGCGGCAGGAGAGAAGCATGGATGTTGAGGCAACCGAGGCGCGGGCACGCCAGAATGGATTCCGGCAGGATCAGGCCATAGGCAACGACAACGGCGGCATCCGCGCGGTGTGCGCGAAAGCGGTCGCAGATTTCGGCCGACCGGAGGTCTCCAGGCGCGTGGACGGGCAGCCCGAGCGCTTCTGCGCGAACCTGGACGGGGCAGCGCCGTTCCTTCATGCCGCGCCCGGCCGGTCGGGGAGCCCGGGTGTAGACTGCCACGATTTCGTGCCCGGCCTCGAACAATGCGTCGAGCGCAGGGACCGCAAACTCTGGTGTGCCCATGAACGCAAGCCTCATCGCCGCACCCAATCCGCCCTACGCCCGTGCCCGCTCGCGTTTCAGCTTCTTCATCTTTCTGGTGATCATCTGGCGCCGAAGCGGTTTCAGGTAGTCGATGAAGAGCTTGCCGTTCAGGTGGTCGATTTCGTGCTGGACACAGGTTGCCCAGAGGCCCAGGAAGCGTTCGACCTCTTGATTGCCCTTGCAGTCATTCCAGGTCACTTCGACTTCGGCGGGCCGTTCGATTTCGGCGAATTGTTCGGGAATCGAAAGACAGCCTTCCTCCTGCGTGGAGCGTTCCTCCGAGGTCCAGGTCACCGCGGGATTGATCAGGACCATCGGTTTGGGCGGAGCATCCTCTTCCTTGACGCAGTCCATCACCAAAAGCCGCTTCAATACGCCAACCTGTGGTGCGGCAAGTCCGATCCCAGGAGCCGCGTACATGGTTTCGAGCATGTCATCTGCAAGGGTGCGCAGCCTGTCATCGAATTCAGTGACAGGGTTTGCGACCGCTTTCAGGCGAGGGTCCGGGTGGATCAGGATTTCCCTAATGGCCATGGGCTCCATCTAGGAGAAGGCGGGGTCAGCGGCAAGCCGACCTTGCTTGCAGGTCCGTGACGGAGTGGTTAGTCCGAGGCATGACTCATGACTTTGATTCCCAGCTCGTGCTCCGTGGCTCTCATGCAGCCAAGTATGACAACCTTGGGCAGGCCTTCGGCGTGGACGATCCGGAAATCATTCCCATGTGGGTCGCGGACATGGACTTTCCCGCCGCGCCTGCCATCCGCGCGGCGCTTCAGGCCGAAGTGGACCTGGGGTACTGCGGGTATTTCGGAAATGCAGGCGCTGCCGGTCAGGCCGTAGCGGCATGGTACAGGTCCCGCCACGGATGGGATGACATCGATCCTGGCTGGGTTCGCTACACCCATGGCGTTGTCAGCGGCTTTGGAGACGTGCTTGCGACGTTCAGCGAGCCGGAGGATTCCATCGTCGTCTTCTCTCCGGTGTACCACGCGTTCTATCGGCAAGTGCGGAACATGGGTCGGGAGATCCTGGAAAGCCGGTTGAAAGTCGAAGACGGCCGGTTCCACATGGATCTGGAGGCCCTGCAGTCATCCTTGACCGGCCGCGAGAGGATCGTGACCTTCTGCACTCCGCACAATCCGGGCGGACGGCTGTGGGATGCGGAGGAAATCAGGGCCTTGGCAAGGTTCAGCCAGGCAAACGACCTGATGCTGATCTCCGACGAGATTCACATGGATCTTGTTTTCCCCGGTGCGGAATTCGTGCCGACGGCCGTGGCGGCGCCGGAGCACATCGACCGGCTGATCGTGCTGACCGCCGCGTCAAAGGGCTTCAACATTGCCGGCGGCGAGACGGGACTTCTCATTGCCCCCGATCCGGACATTCGCGCACGCATCGACAAGGTACTGACCGACCGCGAGTCCTCGCCCAACCGCTTCGGCATGGCGATGCTCACCGCGGCCTTCGCGCAAGGCGGTGACTGGTCTGAGGCAGCGCGGGCCTATCTTGCCGAGAATTTCCGCGCCTTTGCCCGGCGGGTCGCCTCGATCCCTGGCGTCGGCGTCATGGAGATGGACTCAACCTATCTGGCATGGGTGGACTTCACGGCCCTTGGCATGTCCGACGAAGAGCTGCTGGAACGTCTGCTCGCCGCGAAGGTGGCGCCGAGCCCCGGCACCCAGTTCGGAACCGGTGGCTCAGGTCACATGCGGTTCAATCTGGCTCTGCCGCGTCCGACACTGATGTCCGCGATCGACCGGATCGAGCGCGCGTTTTCCGATCTTCAGTAGGCTCTGGACCGGCCCTGCCACAATCCGCCGCGAGCGGCGCGAAGTTGCGTGCCGCCGTTCCTGCAAGGTCGCGTCCGGGCGCCGTCAGACAGGCGCGATCGTGTTGCCCCGCCAAGCATCGCGGCCTGGTCCGATGTCCCGAGCCGTCGCGGCATTCGCGCAAGAGCCGTCGACGCGAACGGCGGGACCTGCGCGTTTCGCGCGCGCCACGCCTCTGCAGCTTCAGGCAACCGGATTTCCAGCGCGTGCCGTTCCTCAACGCAGGCGGACACGCCAGTCTTCGCGCGCAAGACAGCGCGCGCCGTAGACGATCAAGTCCTTGCGGGCAGTTCGGACAACGCGTTCGCATCTTTCGGGCAGACGTGAAGCATGGCGGTACTTCCGGTCCAGGCAGGTTGCCAGGTAGACCGCCCGATGCCCTTGGCGGGAATGCACGATGCGCCGGCAGCGGTCGGGAAGGGGCGCATTCCTGTAGCCGTAGCGTCCAGTCGGGTTTCGCCGGAGAATCCGTCCGTTTATGACTTCCGGTTTCCTGGACGCATGGTCGCGATTGTCGGGGTTGCGGCGCCCGTGACTCTTCCAATGTGATTGCGGCTTGGTCGTTTCCACCCCGTCGTCCATGTCGTCGAGAGCGGCGGCAAGCAACCCAAACACCGCGAGGCCCGCTAGAATCTTGCCAAAGTCCTCGGAGTCGGCCTGCACCGGGATTGGCGGGAATGTCAGGGCGAGTGCGACGACGGCTGATGCGGCAAGGGCTCTTCTGTTGGCCATGAGCGTTCTCCAATCCTGAATGTCGTGCGGCGACTCATGCTGCCGCTTCATGAATGCAGGGTGGAACGCATTGATCGGGACACCCAATATCGGTCCGTTGATATTGGATAACGAGTGACCAAGGGCGGGATGATATTGATTTTTGGCTGGTGCGCGGAAACACTGGCGGCATGTATGCCCGTTCCATGATCTGCGCCTTCGCGGCACTTCTTTGCTTGGCGGGGCAGGCGCAGGCCGTTTGCTACGCCGACTACAAGGCCAGCCGCGACAATCCGTTCAAGCTTCACTACGGAGTGGTCCGAATCGACGTGGAACCCTGCACCATGTCGGATCAGGTGCTGCACGACGTTGCGGAGAGGCTGAAAGCGTCCGGATGGAAGTTGCTGCAAGTGCAGTCGGTGTTTGACGACAGCGGGCTGGAGCAAAGGAGGAAGGATGCAGGACAGTACTTCCTCCGCTTCTGAAGCGAGGGTCGCGGGCGCGCGCGTCGTCGTCCTTGGCATTGTCGCGATCGTCTTGATACTCGGCGGTGCAGGAGCGTTCCTTCTCCTGAACCTCCCCGACGCGAACGCCTTCAATGCGCGTGTTGAACAGCTCTTCGTTGACAATGCAGACCTGACTTCCGCGGCGGAGATCAAGCTTCTTGAAGTCCTCGCCGGGTCAGGCACCGCGTTTTCCGACGTTCTTGCCGGGTATCGCCTCGTGATCTTTGTTCTCATGCTCTTCGCAACCGGGCTGCTCATTGCCTGCCTCGCATTCGTCGCCACGATCATCCTCCTCAACCGCCGGGTCGGCATGATCGAGAGGCAGGGCATCCAGGTGTCTTCGCTCACGATAGACCGTGAAGGGAACTTCGTGATCATCAACGACATGGAGTTCAAGTTGACGAGTGCGGCGGTCGAGACGATTTCCGTGCTCGCGGAAGCGCGCATGGATGGGGAAGTTCTCAGCGGTGCCGAAATCGAGGCGGTGATTTCCGGCCGGCCGCCCGCAGATTGCGAGGAAGCTTCCGGCGCCACGCGGATCAAGCGCTTGAGAGACGCCCTTGGCAACCAGATCGTGGCCGAGTTGCTGATCAAGACCGTCGCCAGGCAAGGCTACGTGCTGGACGTCGACCGGAACGCGATTCGCGTGGCCTGACGCGGCCCGACGCACTCGACAGGCCGGACACCGACACGATGCTGGACACGGGCTTCCGCAGTCCGCGAGACCGTCGCGCGTTGCCGGTTCGTTGAGCCGGAATCGTGGTTGCGTGAAATTCTCGGGCGGGCCGGCGCTTCCGTCCATGCACGCGCGGGTCCGGACGTGAACAGGCGGGTGAGTGGCGGCCCCGATAGGAGTCGAACCTATGACCTACCGCTTAGGAGGCGGTTGCTCTATCCTCTGAGCTACGAGGCCGCTCCATCGCTTTTCTCTCGTTCCGGCGGTGTGATCAAGCGGCTTGCGCCGTTGCCTTCGGGCAACGGCACGAGGGCCATTGCAGCGAGGCGATGAGATGAGCGATGACAAGATCATTCCGTTGACGAAGGACTCCCGGGCGCGGCCATTGACGTTGAAGGACGTGTCCTCGGCATCGGGCGTTTCCGAAATGACTGTCAGCAGGGTCTTGAGGAACCGTGGCGACGTCTCGGACGCGACCCGGGAAAAGGTCCTGCGGGCGGCAAAGGCGCTTGGCTACGTGCCGAACAGGATCGCGGGCGCTCTCGCGTCGAACAAGGTCAATCTGGTGGCGGTCATCATCCCAAGCCTGTCGAACATGGTGTTCCCGGAAGTCCTGACCGGAATCTCCGAGGTCCTCGACGAAACACCGCTTCAGTCGGTCGTGGGCGTGACCAACTACCTGCCGGAGAAGGAGGAACAGGTGCTGTTCCAGATGCTGTCCTGGCGACCGTCCGGAGTCATCATCGCCGGGATCGAGCATTCGGACGCCTCGCGTGCCATGCTGGCCGCGTCGGGCATACCGGTGGTCGAGATCATGGACACCGACGGCGAGTGCATCGACTCGGTTGTCGGCATCAGCCATCGAAGGGCGGGACGCGAAATGGCGGCCCAGATCGCACGTTACGGATATCGAAGGATCGGCTTTCTTGGCACGAAGATGCCAATGGACCACCGTGCGCGAAAGCGGTTCGAGGGCTTTACGGAGGCCTTGGCAAAGGAAGGCATCGAGGTCGCGGCCCAGGAATTCTACGAAGGCGGCTCGTCGCTCCTGAAGGGGCGCGAGCTGACCGAGTGCATCCTGACCCGGTGCCCCGATCTCGACTTCATCTACTATTCCAACGACATGATCGGTGCGGGCGGGCTGCTGTACTTGCTGGACAGGGGAATCGACGTGCCCGGCCAGATCGGCCTCGCGGGGTTCAACGGCTCGGAACTGTTGGACGGGATTTTCGTCAGGCTCGCTACCATGGATGCAGGTCGCCGGGAAACCGGACGCAAGGCTGCCGAGATCATCGTGGAGCGCAACGCCGAGGGAAAGGGTTCCGAGCGGCGCAGGGTGGAACTGACGCCGCAGATCCAGTTCGGGGACACGTTGAAGAGGAAGGGCATGTGACTGCCGATGAGATTCGGGCCGGCTGCTTCATCGGTCATGTACGGAATGGTCTGCCGATGCCAGCACACGCGGTCAGCTCGATGAGCCAGCTGGCCCATGCGCAGGTGGCATCGCTGCCAGAATGTCAGTGAGGGCAAAGTCGTTGCCTTTGTACAGAAGCGGCTCAGAGGTCACTCGAGCGAGTGCGTAGGCGAAACAGTCTCCGAAGTCCAAGGCTGCCGGATGCCGGCCCTTTCCAAATCGCCTCCATGCCTGGCGCGCCGCCTCCAGGTGTTCGGCAGTGACGGGAGCTGGCCGGATTTCGGCGACTTCCAGGAACGCGGTCAACTCATGACCGGCCTGCACGCCGCCTCTGCTCTCAACGACGATCGATGTTTCCAGCACGTTCGCCACTGACATGCTGCACGTCGTTGCGGTCAGGATCGCCTCCTCGTAACGTGTTGCATCCGGTTCGCGAATCAGGATCGCAAGCAAGGCGGAACTGTCGACGATCACTTGGGCAGACCCAGGTCGTCATAAAGCAATTCGCCGTGATCAATGTCCGCTGGTTTTGGCCCCATGAGCCTCGCGCAGCGTTCAGCGATGGCGCGAAGTTCTTGGGTGCGGGCTTCCAAGCCACGTAGTCGACGCACGTGTTCCAATCGTTCGCGCAGCGCGACGGTGATCGCGGCCGTTTTGGATTCGCCGGTCAGACTGGCGAGTTCGCTGGCTAGCGAACAGGTTTCCTTGTTCTTGATGTTGAGGCCCATGGCTTTCGGGTAGAAGAATCACGATACGTCTACCATAGCTGTTCTCGCCACTTGCGGCAACGTCTGCACATGGGCGGGCTTACAGGAATTCGAATGCGGGCATGAGAGGAGTGAAGAACGGACAAGGAGTTTCCGATGTCACAATCCCGCTTGGCAAGAACGATTGGGCAAGCGCAAACGAGCACGGGATCGGGCAGCACCAACATGGCGACCGGTGCCGTACGCCCAAGAAGAGGGAGCTCAAGCCGTCGCGCCTCTGCGCAGAGCCGTGTTTCGGGTGTCCTTCTGTCGTGGGACCTCCTTGCAGAAGGTCGCGGACGGGGAAAATTGATTCGCCGAATTGTCCTGTCGCAGTGGCACATTCCAGACTTCATCCAAAACCAGTGTCCAAAGTGGACAGGAATTGATAGAAATTGCGTCAATGAACTGTTCAGTCGGGTCAGGCTTGCAATCCCGACTCCATGGCAGGTCGCCAAAAACGGGTCCGCCGAGATGGCATCAACATTTTCACATTGGCCAAACGGTCACTTCGACCTCAGCAGCGCCATTGTTCCGTTGCCAGAGGCTATACTGGACGATCTGATGGGCGATGAGGATCAGTGCGTGGCGGTTGCCACAAGAGACTGGGCTTCAACGCTCATGGATCGACACGTCTACAGTCGCAACGGGTTCTTCATCATTGATGGCGGCAGCTATCCTTGCCTCGACCCTGACCAGCGCATCCACATGACGAAGCGCCTCGCGCCGTGCCTTGGCAAACCCATTGTCCACCATTCCAGGCATTTGAAGCAGGATCTCGTGACGAACGTCAAGGACGCAGGAGTGCGTTTCAAGAGCAGCAAGGACCAGAACTTCAGTTCGTCCAACCAGGAAGCCGTTGAGCACACCGAGTCGACCGAATTGCCGAACCCCATCGGAGCGTTTCTGCTGCACAGCATTCATCCCGCATACAAGGGTGGTGCGAGCCGATTCGTGAACGCGTACACCTTGCTGGACAGTTTGGCCGGAATCGATCCCGGCCATGTCGAAGTGCTCCAGCGGCCCTTCTGCTTCGACACGGCGCGCGGCGAAAGGGTCGAGGCACCCATCGTGTCCTACGACGACAACGGAAATCTCGACTTCAGGTGGATGCATGCATTCTTGGAGAACGGACGCCCCTTCACCAAGCACTGGAACGACAAGGTTCAAGGGGCAATCGATGCAACGCGCAACCTCATGAAAGAGCTGCGCATTACGGTGATGCTAGGTCAGGGCGACATCATCGTCGTGAACAACAAGATGATGTTGCATGCACGCGACGGATTCGAGAACCATCCAGACCATCCGCCACGGTGGCTGCTGCGGAGCTGGTTTGAATGACAGCTCGGAGCGGTTTTCGGTCCTGCTGAAACGAGGACCTCGGAACAGCGCGGAAGCGTGCGCTTCGGGCCCAGGGCGGACGCCCAAATGCTGCACGGCGTCCCTGGCCACGGGCCCGTTCCGCCGGCGCCGCTGTCCGAATCGCAGGTTTCCTCGCCCTTGCACGTCTTCCGGATTCCCAGCCGCGTCCGTCTGAACGTTGTTCCGCCCGAGAGGACGGAAACGGGCAAGCCCGCAAGTCGCGGCCCGCAGGGCAGGCAGAGGCGGGTGGCGTTGACGCGATGAAGCGGCGCCAGGGTTCCGCTGGAACCCGCCGCGGCCAGTCAATTCGGAGCTTCGCGAAGATCGGCGATCGTAACGTGGGGCGTCAACGCTTCGGTCGCGATCGGGATTTCAAGCAATGCACCCGCGGGGCTGGCAAGGGCGCGCTCGAAGGCAGGCGCGAAATCCGACGTCCGCTCGACGGTCTCCCCCAGCATCCCGTAAGCCTGTGCAAGGGACGTGAAATCCGGATTGGCGAGCGCCGTGCCTGACACGCGGAACGGGAAGCGCCGCTCCTGGTGCATGCGGATGGTGCCGTAGCTCCGGTTGTTCAGGACCAGGATCACTGGCGCAGCTCCCATCTGCATCGCCGTGCCGAGTTCCGGGCAGTTCATCTGGAAGTCGCCGTCGCCGGCAAGGCATACGACCTGTCGCTCCGGGTGAACGATCTTTGCCATGATCGCGGCAGGCAGTCCGTAGCCCATCGCCCCGGATTGCGGGGCCAGAAGTCGGTGACCGGCGCCGTAGCGGAAATACTTGCTGTGCCAGATCGAGAAGTTCCCCGCGCCATTGGCTAGAATCGCGTCGTCGTCGAGCCGGTCCTGCAGGTGTCGCACCACCTCGACCATGTTTACCGGGCCGGGCAGGATCGGCAGGTCGAAGGTCGCCTCGTACCTTTGGCGCGCGGCCCGCCTCCAGCCGGACCGGCTTGCCTTGAGCGGCACTTCGGCCAGTGCATGGGCCAGCGCGTTGGGGCAGGACTGCACCGCTATGTCGGGCTGATAGATCTTCCCGATCTCCGCCGAGGAAGGATGTGCGTGGATCAGTGTCTGGCGCATGTCCGGAAGGTCGAACAGAGCGTAGTTGTCCGTCGTCATTTCGCCAAAGCGCACGTTGAGCGCGAGAACGAGATCGGAGTTCGCAAGTGTCTCCCGGACCTCCGGCAGCATGCCGACTCCGGCTTCACCTGCAAATGTGTCAAGCGTGTTGTCGTGGAGATCCTGGAACCTGAATGCCGTGATCACCGGGATGTCCGCGCCGTCGGCAAAGCGCGCAAGGGCGTCCTTGCCGGTCGAAGTCCAGCCGCTGCCACCGATCAGGATGACTGGCCGCGCGGCCTTCTCAAGCGCAGTCCGGATCTCGCCAACCGTGTCGCTGGACGGCGAAGGTGCCGGCAACGCGGGAGCGCGGGCTATCGGGGCAACGTCCGTGTCGGCAGCCAGGACGTTCTCGGGCAATGCCACGACGACCGGGCCGGGGCGGCCCGAGAGTGCCGTGGACCAGGCGCGCGAGACGATTTCCGGAATGCGCTCGACATGCTCGATCTCCGTTGCCCACTTTGCCAGGTTCCCGAAGAAGGCACGGTAGTCGACCTCCTGGAACACTTCGCGCTCGCGGGCCGTCGTCTCGATCTGCCCGACAAAGAGGATCATTGGCGAACTGTCCTGCATCGCGGTATGAACCCCGATCGAGGCGTTCGTGGCGCCAGGTCCCCGCGTCACGAAGCAGAGGCCGGGCTGGCCTGTCAGCTTTCCGTAGGCGGCGGCCATGAAGCCTGCGCCGCCTTCGTTCCGGGAGTTCACGAACGTGACCGGCGACTGGAACATCCCGTCAAGCACCGAAAGGTATGACTCGCCGGGCACCCCGAACACGTGCTTCGCTCCAAGTACCTCAAGGCATTCGACGAGAAGACGCCCGGCATGTCGCATTTCCATTGCGATCCCCCGCTTTCTGTCGCAGGTGTTGCAGCGCTGTGCGCAAATGGCAAGCGGCGACCGGGGCCAGGATCGACATGTTCCGATCCTTGCGTCGCCCAGCTCTTGGCGACACCTGCGGCAGTGCAATTGGGGACCACGAGACGGGATGAACGCGCCGAATGTCGATACATCGCCCAAGGTGTCCGACGAGGTCCGCAAGACCACGTGCTACATGTGCGCCTGCCGCTGCGGCATCAACGTTCACATGAAGGGGGGCAGGGTCGCCTATATCGAGGGCAACAAGGACCATCCCGTCAACAGGGGCGTCCTTTGCGCCAAGGGGTCTGCCGGCATCATGCAGCATCTCTCCCCCGCCAGGCTGCGAGCTCCGATGAAGCGCGCCGGGCCGAGAGGCTCCGGCCAGTTCGAGGAGATTTCCTGGGACGAGGCCCTTGAGACCGCCGTCTCGTGGCTGAAGCCATTGCGCGAGATCGATCAGTCGCGGTTCGCGTTCTTCACCGGCCGGGACCAGTCGCAGAGCCTTACGTCCTATTGGGCGCAGGCGTTTGGAACCCCGAACTACGCTGCGCATGGGGGCTTTTGTTCCGTCAACATGGCGGCAGCCGGCATCTACACGATGGGCGGGGCCTTCTGGGAGTTCGGCCAGCCCGACTGGGATCGCACGAAGCTCTTCATGATCTTCGGCGTTGCCGAGGATCACGATTCAAACCCGATCAAGATGGGCATCGGCAAGCTGAAGGCGCGGGGCGCCCGGATCATCGGGGTCAATCCGGTTCGCACCGGATACAACGCGGTCGCCGATGAATGGCTTGGCATAACGCCGGGAACGGACGGGCTGTTCATACTGTCGCTGGTCCATTGCCTGATGAAGGCCGGCCGGATCGATCTTGACTATCTCGCGCGTTTCACGGACGCGCCATGCCTCGTGAACGGCGACAGGACATCCGACGAGTTCGGGCTGCTCCTGGCCAACGAGGCCGGCAAGAAGCTCGTCATCGACCGTCGGACCGGCGAGATCGCGGCCTATGACGCGCCAGGGATCCAGCCTGACCTTTCGGCGGTGCACCTCGCCGAAGGCGTTTCGCACCGCACCGTGCTGCAGCACATGGCCGACAGGTACCTGGGCGACGAATTCGCGCCGGAGGCCGTGGCATCAAGGGTCGGGATCGAGGCGGGCCGCATTCGTGCAGTCGCGGCGGAGCTTGCCCGCGTCGCATTTGACGAAGCCATCGAGCTTGAACGGGAGTGGACCGACTTCAGGGGCGAGACCCGTTCAAGGATGATCGGCCGCCCGGTCAGCTTCCATGCCATGCGCGGAATCAGCGCACACGCCAACGGCTTCCAGACCTGCCGGGCGCTGCATCTCCTGCAGATCATTCTTGGCAGCGTAGAGGTTCCGGGCGGATTTCGTTTCAAGCCACCTTACCCGAAGTCCGCGACGGTTCACCCGAAGCCCCATGCAGGCGTGACGCCTGGTCAGCCGCTCGACGGACCATTGCTCGGATTCGTCCATGGCCCCGATGATCTCCTGGTCGACGAAGACGGCAATCCCAAGCGCATCGACAAGGCGTTTTCGTGGGAAAACCCGATGAGTGCCCACGGACTCATGCACATGCTTATCTCGAATGCGCATGCCGGAGATCCCTACAGGATCGACACCATGCTGCTCTACATGGCGAACATGGCATGGAACTCGTCGATGAACACGTCCGGCGTCATGAAGATGCTGACGGACAAGGATGACAACGGCGAATACGTGATTCCGCGAATCATTTATTCGGATGCCTACTCGTCGGAGATGGTGGCCTATGCGGACCTGATCCTGCCCGACACCACGTATCTCGAGCGGCATGACTGCATTTCGCTCCTTGACCGTCCCATCTGCGAAGCCGAGGCGGTCGCCGACGCCGTCCGGTGGCCCGTGGTCGAACCGGACCGCGATGTGCGCGGCTTCCAGTCGGTCCTTTGTGATCTCGGCGCACGGCTGGGCCTGCCCGGATTCGTGAATGCGGACGGATCGCAAAAGTACACGGACTACGCCGACTACATGCAGAGCCACGAAAGGGCGCCCGGCGTCGGTCCGCTTGCGGGCTGGCGCGGCAGCGGCGACGAGCACGGGCGTGGCGCGCCAAATCCGAACCAGATCTCGAATTACATCGAGAACGGCGGCTTCTGGATCGCACACCTCCCGGAGCAGGCCACGTTCTACAAGCCCTGGAACATGGACTATCAGGACTGGGCAGTTTCCTTGGGTCTCGCCGACAGACCTTGCCCCTATCTCTTCAGTCTCTGGTGCGAGCCGCTGCGCCGCTTCCAGCTGGCTGCGGAGGGTCGGCATCGCCTGTCTCCACCGGAGCATCTGAAGGCCCGCTACGCCGAGGTGATGGATCCCCTTCCCGTATGGTACGCGCCACACTCGTCCGGCGAGAGTGGCTACGACGTCCATGCGGTCACGCAGCGACCGATGGCGATGTATCACTCCTGGGGTTCCCAAAACGCGTGGCTGAGACAGATTCACGGCCGAAACCCGCTCTATGTCCCGACACGGATCTGGGAGTCCGAGGGATTTCGGGACGACGACTGGGCGCGCGTCAGCTCGCCGCACGGAGAGATTGTCGTGCCCGTCGCGCACATGGCGGCGTTGAACGAAAACACGGTCTGGACCTGGAACGCGATCGGAAAGCGAAAGGGCGCGTGGTCGCTGCACGAGAACGCGCCGGAGGCGACAAGGGGATTTCTGCTCAATCACCTCATCCACGAATTGATGCCGCCGCAGGGAGACGGGCTCCGCTGGGCCAATTCGGATCCGGTCACTGGCCAGGCGGCATGGTTCGACTTGCGCGTCAGGATCGAGAAGGTCGCCGCGCCCGACGAAACGCAACCGAGCCATCCGGCGCAAGCGAGCCCGGTTGCCAAGGCCCCCGAACTCGTCGCCCAGAAGAGCGGCGCATGATTCAAGATCCTGCGGTCATGGCTGTGTGTCGAAACGGAAGCCCCCTGCCTTCCCGGCCCGTCCCGTGCGATTGCGCGGCACCGGATGGCGTGATTTGCGAGATCCCGGCGTGACGTCGCTGCCTGGCCATACGGAAAGGTCGCTTGGCCTTGTCATCGACCTGGATACCTGTGTCGGGTGCCATGCCTGCGTCACGGCCTGCAAGGGATGGAACACCGAAAACTACGGCGCGCCGCTCGCCGACTCCGACGCCTATGGCCCGAATCCGGTGGGCAGCTTTCTCAACCGGATCCACTCCTACGAGATTCAGCCGGGAACAGGTCCGGCGCAGGTCGTGCACTTTCCAAAGAGCTGCCTTCATTGCGCCGACGCGCCCTGCGTGACGGTCTGCCCGACCGGTGCCAGCTACAAGCGTACAGAAGACGGGATCGTGCTCGTGAACGAGAGCGACTGCATCGGTTGCGGGCTCTGCGCCTGGGCCTGCCCTTACGGCGCCCGGGAGATGGATCCCGAAGAGCAGGTGATGAAGAAGTGCACCCTGTGCGTGGACCGCATCTACAACGAGAACCTGCCCGAGGAAGATCGCCAGCCAGCCTGCGTCCGCACCTGCCCGGCCGGCGCGAGGCATTTCGGAGACCTTTCGGACCCCGAGAGCGATGTCTCCAGGCTTGTCGCCGAGCGTGGAGGAATCGAGCTCATGCCGGAGCAGGGGACGGCGCCCGTCAACCGCTATCTGCCGCCCCGGCCAAGGGACGAATTGCCCGAACTGGACGTTCTCGCGCCCTTCCTTGAACCGGTTGCGGAAGATTTCAAGGGATTCGTCGGCTGGCTTGATCGCGCGCTGTCCGGGCTGTCCTGATGCATCCAGCACCGTCCATCATCCTGTTCACGACGCTGTCAGGCCTTGGCTTCGGCATGCTGGCGTTTCTCGGGCTCGATGCCACGCCTCCATTGGGCTGGTCCGCGCTTGCCTTTCTTTTCGTCGCCTATTCACTTGCTGTCAGCGGTCTCCTCGCGTCGACATTTCATCTGGGCCATCCCGAACGCGCACTCAAGGCGTTCACGCAATGGCGATCATCCTGGCTGAGCCGCGAGGCCTGGGTGTCGCTGCTCGCATTGACCGCGATGGTGCCATATGGGTTCGGACTCGTCTTTCTGGACCAGGCCTGGCGCGTGCCGGGCGTCGCGGGCGGCGTTCTTTCCCTCGCAACCGTTTATGCGACGTCCATGATCTATCTCCAGATGCGGACGGTGCCTCGCTGGAACCATTGGTCGCCGCCAGCGCTTTTCCTTGGATTCGCGCTGGCAGGAGGAGCGCTCATGACGGGCCGCGTGTCCGTGGCGCTGTGGGCCCTGCCGCTATTGGCCGTCGTCCAGGTCGTCGCATGGATCGATCAGGAACGGCGGGAGAGGGCCACCGACACCGACTTGGCGACGGCGACGGGTCTTGGTGATGTCGGAAGGGTTCGGGCGTTCGAGTCGCCCCACACGGGAGCGAGCTACCTGACCAGTGAAATGGTGTATCAGGTCGGACGCAAGCACGCGTTGGTCCTGAAGGTCATTTCGGTGCTGCTCTTCGCCGTGATTCCGGTTGTCCTGCTGCTCATGCCGCTCACGCATTTTCTTGTGGTGCCTGCAGCGGCAAGCCATCTTCTGGGTGCCTTGATCCAGAGATGGCTGTTCTTTGCGGAGGCGCGCCACGTGGTGGCTCAATACTACGGACGCTGGGACATGACGGGCATGCGTGGGGGGTGACGATTCGCCCGTTGAATTTTTTCTGCACCTGCATAATGTGCCCGCGAAATCGCGGGTGATGCAGTTGCCCGCAGGCAAATCAGGAGGAATTCAACAATGACCAATGTCGTCATCGCATCTGCGGCCCGTACTCCGGTCGGCAGCTTCAACGGCAGTTTCGCCGACACGCCGGCCCACGACCTGGGAACCGCGGTTCTTGAAGAGCTCGTGTCGCGCGCCGGCGTCGAAAAGGACGAGGTGTCCGAAACCATCCTGGGTCAGGTGCTGAATGCAGGGCAGGGCCAGAACCCGGCCCGACAGGCACACGTGAATGCCGGCCTTCCGGTCGAGAGCGCGGCGTGGGGAATCAACCAGCTCTGCGGCTCCGGCCTGCGTGCCGTGGCGATCGGGGCGCAGCACATTCAGCTGGGCGATGCCGGGATCGTGGCTGCGGGCGGACAGGAGAACATGTCGATCAGCCCACATGCGCAGGCCCTTCGTGCGGGCAAGAAAATGGGAGACGTCAAGCTTGTGGACACGATGCTCAACGATGGCCTCCTGGATGCGTTCCATGGCTATCACATGGGACAGACGGCCGAGAACGTTGCGGAAAAATGGCAGATCAGCCGCGACCAGCAGGATGAATTTGCTGTTGCGAGCCAGAACAAGGCCGAGGCCGCGCAGAAGGCGGGCAAGTTTGACGACGAAATCGTCCCGTTCACGGTCAAGACCCGGAAGGGCGACATCGTGGTCGACAACGACGAATATGTCCGTCACGGGGCGACGATAGAGAACATGCAGAAGCTCAGACCGGCCTTCAACAAGGAAGGGTCGGTGACGGCTGGCAACGCCTCAGGCATCAATGACGGCGCCGCCGGCGTTCTTCTCATGAGCGCGGACGAGGCCGAACGGCGCGGCATCGAGCCATTGGCCCGCATCGTGTCCTACGCAACGGCCGGACTGGATCCCTCGATCATGGGTGTCGGACCGATCTACGCAAGCCGCAAGGCGCTCGAAAAGGCGGGGTGGAAGATTGACGACCTGGACCTGATCGAAGCGAACGAGGCATTCGCTGCGCAGGCCTGCGCCGTCAACAAGGACATGGGCTGGGATCCGGACATCGTGAACGTCAACGGCGGCGCGATCGCCATTGGCCATCCGATCGGCGCTTCCGGCGCACGGGTCCTGAACACGCTGCTCTTCGAGATGAGGCGCCGTGACGTGAAGAAGGGCCTTGCCACGCTTTGCATCGGCGGCGGGATGGGCGTCGCGCTCTGCGTCGAGCGGCCGTGAAGACGTGACCGAGGTCGAGGCCAGGGACGGAATTCGGTCTACGCCCTCGGAACGCCCGGAATTCGAACTTGAAGGTGCCGGACGGCGCCTTGGCATTGCCAGAACATGTTGGAGGTAGAGATGGCACGCATAGCACTTGTGACCGGCGGGAGCCGGGGAATCGGCGAAGCGATTTCGAAGGCATTGAAGGCGGACGGGTACGAGGTCGCCGCGACCTACGCCGGAAACGAAGAAAAGGCGGCGGCGTTCACGTCCGAGACCGGCATCAAGACGTACAAATGGAACGTCGCGGACTACGAGGCATCTGCCGCCGGAATCGCCAGCGTGGAAGGCGACATCGGACCGATCGACACGGTTGTGGCCAATGCCGGCATCACCCGGGACGCGCCTTTCCACAGGATGACGCCTGAGCAATGGAACGAGGTCGTCGCCACCAATCTGACCGGCGTGTTCAACACGGTGCATCCGGTCTGGCCTGGCATGCGGGAGCGGAAGTTTGGCCGCGTGATCGTCATCAGTTCGGTCAACGGGCAGAAAGGGCAGTTCGGGCAGGTGAACTACGCTGCAACCAAGGCGGGCGACCTGGGATTCGTGAAGTCGCTGGCGCAGGAAGGCGCGCGCGCGGGGATCACCGCGAACGCCATCTGCCCCGGCTACATCGCGACCGAGATGGTGATGGCGATAGACGAGAGCATTCGTGAGAAGATCATCGCGGGCATTCCAGCCGGACGCCTTGGCGAGCCGGACGAGATCGCGCGTTGCGTGGCGTTCCTGGCGTCGGAGGGTGCCGGTTTCATCAACGGCTCGACCCTTTCCGCCAACGGCGCGCAATTCTTCGTGTAATGCAGGACGTGGCCGCGCCGGGGGATGCCCTGGGTTTCACGCGCTCCCGGCCAAGCCCTTGTGCGTCGTCGCGACGGATGGACCAGACGTCCGAATTGCAAGATCGCATGCAATTCCTTGAGGGGCGCATAATGCCGTTCGGCATCATGTCCAGATCACATCCTGCCTTCTTGGCCTGGTCGGCCAAAAGGCAGACGGGACAGGTCGGCTATTGTGAGGGCTGGCAGGTCGCTCCGGGTTCCGGAGCACGCCGTCCTCTAGGTCTGATGACTGAGCCGCTCGATTTCCTCTTTGATCTTCAGCTTTTGCTTCTTGAGCGCGGTGATCGCCAGGTCGTCGAACGACGGGCTGCGTTGCGCCGTCTCGACTTCGATTGAGAGATCCTGGTGTTTTTTGCGGAGTTCCTGAAGATGCGAACTCAAATTCATTTGCTTCTCCTTCCTTTTTGGTGATGCCAGTCGAGCACGAATTGCGATTCGTGTCACGCCATGATGGCCAAAAATGTGTCGAATCCAGGGCGGAATCTGGCCCAGGGTTGCGTCCGACCGGACTCGATCCGGGCACCTGACCGCCTTGGCGGCTTTCACTGCCGTGCCTGTGCCCTTTTGGTCTCGGTTGACGGGCAGCCCGGACGCGGGTTGGCGCCTGAATTCCATTCGACGAAATTCCTGCCGTCGCCGCTTGGGCAATGTTCTCAAGGGGACTGTCCTCGTTGCGCGATCATCCATCGAGGGCGAGCGCGGCGGCGTCGCGAAGGATTGCGCTTGCAGCCTCGGTGTAATCGTCACCGTCCGAAAGATGACGGTCGCTTCCATGCAGGATTATCGGCGGAAGCAGGCGAAACGCGCCCTTCGAGCCTTTCCGGCCCTGCAGGATGAAGAGCTTCGCCGGGCGGGAGCGTCTGGGCTGCATTGGAAGGATGCGCACGTTTCCCAGACGTGTGCCGACCTCCGCAAGCATGCGCGGCAAGTGTTCGATCCGCTGGATGAACGTCAGGGTGCCGCCCGGCCTTGCTCGGCGCAATCCCGAGGCAATCCAGGCTGCCGTTCCCGTCTCCCCGCTTCGGCTGGCTTCGCGCTCCGGTTCCGGGGAAGCGCTTCCGGTCCTGCGGTCGAAGTACGGCGGATTGAACATCACGTGGTCGAAGCGCCGAGAGGTGACGCTCTTGGGCAGGCACGCGATGTCGGCCTCGACGATCGTGCCGGCCAGGTGGTTGAGACTGAGGTTTTCACGGGCCAGGCCGACATGGCCCGGGTTGCGGTCGATGCCGGTCACGGCCAGACCAGGCACGCGCACCATCAGGCAGAGCAGTGCGGTTCCGGCACCCGTGCCGAGCTCAAGAACCGAGTCGCCGGGTGATGCGGGCACGGACGCCGCGAGAAAGACCGGGTCGGACCCGGCACGATATCCCGTCGCGGGCTGGCGAATTCTCAGACGCGCCCCAAGGAAGGCGTCCGCGACAATTTTACTCATGGAACGACGGGCAGGTCGTTGTCCTTCAAGATCCTGCTGGCAATGAAGTAATCCTTGTTTTGAACCATCAGGCGACGTGGCAGGACTCCGATCGAGCCTTCCAGTACACTCATGTGGACGTCCATCTGAAAGCAGTCTATATCCTCGCCCTCAAGGAGGGCCGTCGCGAAAGCGATCAACGTGGGGTCGTTCGTGCGCATGAGCTCTCTCATGAAATGAATAAATGGCAGACCCAGTTGTTTGTCGACCCCTCTGACGGGTGTGTGATGAGTCTGGATACCTACGTCTCGGCAAAGCCGTACCATCTGCTTGCGGAAGCGCTGCAAGATGACCTTGCCGCAATGGACCGGTTGATCCAGGAGCGGATGCAATCGAGGAATGCACCGCTCATACCGGAGATTACTGCGCATCTTGTGGAAGCGGGCGGCAAGCGCGTGCGCCCGATGTTGACCCTCGCGGTCGCAAGGCTCTTTGGCTATCGGGGCGATGACCATCACCGATTGGCCGCGACGGTGGAGTTCATTCACACGGCGACACTTCTCCACGACGATGTTGTGGACGAAGGCCTGCAGCGGCGCGGACGCCCGTCTGCAAACCTGCTTTGGGACAACAAGTCTTCGGTTCTTGTCGGCGACTACCTGTTCGCGCGATCATTCCAATTGATGGTCGAGACCGGTTCCTTGCCGGTGCTTGGCGTTCTTTCCCAGGCTGCCGCAATTCTTGCCGAGAGCGAGGTCCTTCAGCTGTCGGCGGCGGCCAGCCTGGAGACATCAGAAGAGATGCACCTGAGCATCCTTCGCGGGAAGACGGCGGCGCTCTTTGCCGCCGCCGCGGAAGTGGGCGGCATTGTTGCAGGCGCGAACGAACGACAGGTGGAAGCCCTTCGGGAGTTCGGTGACGCATTTGGCATCGCGTTCCAGATTGCTGATGACATGCTTGACTACTTTGGCGATGCGGAAACCACCGGAAAGGAACCGGGCAACGACTTCCGCGAGCGGAAGTTGACCCTGCCGGCGATCAAGGCGGTCGCAAATGCCAGCGCAGAGGAGCGCGCCTTCTGGCAACGCACGATCGAGAGGGGAGAGCAGGAGGACGGCGACCTGGAACGGGCGCTGGAACTGATCGCCGTGCACGGTGCGGCGGCCGCAGCGCGGGAACAGGCGCTTGAATGGTCGGCAAGAGCGAAGGGAGCCTTGGAACTCCTGCCCGACCACGAGTTGCGCGACATGCTGCATGACCTCACGGAATACGTCGTCGTGCGTCTCGTCTGAAGGACCGGACGCCCCGGGCCCTCAGTCTGCGCGGACGCGTGGCGAGGCCAGTTCGGACTGATCGCCGAGCTGTCCGGACGCGAGCCACCATTCGGGACGGAGTGCCGCAATCCTGACTTCCGCCTCGCGGGCAAGCCGCTCATCATCAAAGAGCCCGAAGCACGTCGCGCCCGATCCTGACACGCGGGCCAGTCCGCATCCCGGGCTCGCGCGGAGCAGTGCGAGCACGTCGGCAATTGCCGGCGCCTCATCCAGGGCCGCCGGTTCCAGGTCGTTGCGCTGTTCCGACAGCCAACTGATGACACCCGGCACGTCCCGGGCCGGTGGCAGGTCGCCGGGCATTTGCCTGTTGTCCCTTCGCGCCAGTCTGGCGAAGACCTTGGCAGTCGATACGGGAGTTCGCGGGTTGACCAGAACGGCAGGAAGCGGCGGCAGGTCGACGAACGTGATCTTCTCGCCAATTCCGCCTACGCGGCAGGGCCTGCACGCAAGACACATTGGAACGTCTGCGCCAAGCGCGAGGGCGCCCCGTGCCAAGGCAGGCAGGTCTTCGTGGTGTGCCGCAAGCCCCCTGAGCACCGCAGCCGCATCCGCGGATCCTCCTCCGACACCCGCTGCCACGGGCAGGAGCTTTTCGAGCATCACGGATGAACCCTTGTCGCCCTGCACAAGGGCAGCCGCCTTCAACGCAAGGTTTTGCATCCCGGCAGGAACCGTCGACGCTTCCGTTCCCGTCACCGCCAGTTCCAGCGCGGGTCCGCTCTTGATGACCAGGCGGTCGTGGACCGGGGCGAACGAAACCAGCGAATCGATCTGGTGATAGCCGTCCTTCCGCTGTCCGGTCACGTGGAGCGTAAGGTTGACCTTGGCCGGGGCAGCGACTTCAACCGCCGTCATTCGCCACGTTCAGCGGAGGGGCGCCTTCTTCAGCCAGGACGGCGTCGAGGCCGACTTCAAGCTTGCGGCGGATGCGGTCCGGATCGACGTCGCCCTGGTCCGTCTTGTCGGTTATGAACGACAGGGCTCGATGCCACTGAAACTCGGCTTCGCGATGACGTCCGACAGCCCAGTACACGTCGCCGAGATGATCATTGACGATAGGATCGGTTGGCAAGCGCTCGGCCGCCTCTTCCATGTGCGGGACTGCCTCTGCGTATCGGCCAAGGCGATAGAGGCCCCAGCCAAGCGAGTCGATGATATGCCCGGCATCCGGGCGCTGCTCGATCGCCCGTTCTATCAGGGCAAGCGCCTCCTCAAGGTCTGTCTGCAGTTCCAGAAGCGAATAGCCCAAGTAGTTCAGGACTGTCGGCTGGTCCGGCTTGAGTTCGAGCGCCTTTCGAAAGTCCGCTTCGGCCAGGTCCCATTGGCCGGTACGCTCATGTGCAATGCCCCTGGTGAAATAGATGATCCAGTGTTGCTCCATCGCCTCGCTGATCATCGAAAGGGCGTTGTCGTAGGGTGCCTTTGCCTCCTCGTACATCTCGAGCTCGCGGAACAGGTCGGCGAGCGCGACATGGACCTGCAACAGGTGGCCGTGGCTCTCGGCGAGTTGTTGCAGCACCTCGATGGCAGCACCCTCTTGCCCTGACTGGCGAAGCGCTTCGGCCCGTCCCATCTCGGCGTCGTGGAACTTCGGGTGGTCTCGCGGGACCTTGTCATAGACCTCGGTGGCGAGATCGTGCTGGTCCAGCTGCTCCAGCAGTTCCGCTGTCAGCAGCAAGGCGTCTATGTGGTCGGGGCGCAGCGTCGCGGCCATCCTTGCGAAGAGGAGGGTGTAGCTCCGCTGCGGCTCCTGGCGCAGGGCGCTGGCAATGGAATGGTAGACCTCCGCCAGCCCGTCCCTTGCGTCTCGAACAGAGTTGAACGGAATCGTCTCGCCCGCTTCGAGACGGGCTCGCAACGCCTCAAGGGAGGGATCGACCAGCGAAGAATTCTGGCTTTTCGCGATCAGGTCCAGCGCATCGTCGTTCCGCTCAAGCTGGCTGAGAACTTCTGCGTAGGCAACGACTCCACGCCGAGGAAGGCGAAGCACCATGCCGGCGTCGCCCGAGAGAATGTGCGCCGACCCCTCGAAGTCGCCGGCCGAAGCGAGGGCGAGCGCCTTGTGGTAGAATCCGAAGATGCGCGTGGATTCGTTCTCTGACTCCGCCACCGCGTCAAAGGCTTCAAGCGCTTCCGCCATGCGGCCTGCGCCAAAGTTTGCCCACGGCCTGGACAGGTTGTCAAACAGCGGCCCCACAGAGCGACCGTCGTCCAGTGCACTGAGAAGGCCTGCCCAATCCTCGCTTTGCGCGGCCTTTCCGAGAAGGACCAGGCTTGCAATCTGGCTGCTTTCGCCGGCGGCGACAATGCGCTCCAGCACCTGCGCGGCATTCTCGAGATCGCCAAGGCTCAGGAACGCGGCGCCCGTGCTTTCGAGAAGCGCAAGATTGGCCGGGTCGCTGGCCAAGGCTTCGGAGAAGTGCTCCACGGCCGCGCCGTAGTCGTTTGCTTTGAAGGCTGACCGGCCGGCAAGGTAGCTTCCTGCATCGGCAGCCACGTCGGCAGTTGCGGGCCAGGTGCCGACAGACACGAGAAGGAACGGGGTCAAGAAGGCGAGACGCATTGCTGATTCCTGAATTTGCGTTCTTGAACCTAAGGTGAGGCAGGCGCCTCCGCAATCCCGTGCCTCATCGACGGCGGGAAGACCGGCATGTCCTGCGGCTGGTCAGGCACGTTGACTTCCGTGTGCACCGTTTCGCAGGCCCTCTCCCGCTACATGTTCGGATAGTTCGGGCCGTCACCGCCCTGAGGTGTCGTCCAAGTGATGTTCTGGCTCGGATCCTTGATGTCGCAGGTCTTGCAATGGACGCAGTTCTGAAAGTTGATCTGGAACCGTCGGTCTTCTTCCTCGCCCACGAATTCGTAGACGCCTGCCGGGCAGTACCGGGCCGAAGGTCCGGCAAACCTTGGCCAGTTCACTTGCACGGGAACGTCGGGGTCGGACAGCACCAGGTGCGCGGGCTGGCTTTCCTCGTGGTTGGTGAAGGAGTAGCTCACGCTGGTCAGCCGATCGAAGCTGAGAACGCCGTCCGGCTTGGGGTACTCGATGGGCGCATGCCGCGATGCGTCCTCGGTTGAATCCGCGTCCGTCTTGCCATGCTTCAGCGTCCCGAACAGGCTGAAGCCGCCGAAGACCGTCTGACACCACATGTCGAAGCCGCCGAGGGCGAGACCGCCAAGCGGGCCATATCTTGCGTTCAGTGGCGCCACGTTGCGCACCTTCTTCAAGTCCCTGCCAACGGGTCCCGTGCGGAGTTCCGTGTCATACGATTCCAGCACGTCGCCGCTGCGGCCTGCGGTGATGGCGGCATGTGCGGCCTCGGCCGCGGCGATGCCCGACAGCATGGCGTTGTGATTGCCCTTGATGCGAGGCAGGTTCACCAGCCCGCTGGAGCAGCCCAGAAGGGCGCCGCCCGGAAAGGCCGATTGCGGGATTGACTGAAAGCCGCCCTTGGTCACGGCGCGAGCGCCATAGGCGATGCGCTTCCCGCCGCTGAGCACCCTTGCGATTTCGGGATGGTGCTTGAAACGCTGGAACTCCATGTACGGGAACAAGTGGGGGTTCCGGTAGTTCAGGTCGACGATGTAGCCGACGTAGACCTGGTTGTTGTCGAGGTGGTACATGAAGGATCCGCCCGACTGCCGGAATCCCAGCGGCCAGCCAAGCGTGTGCAGCACCAGGCCCTCGTCATGCGCCTCGGGGGGCACCTCCCAGATTTCCTTCATGCCGATCCCGAACTTGGGCACGTCCGAGCCGGCGTCGAGCGAGTATCTTGCGATCACCTGCTTGGAGAGAGAGCCGCGAACGCCTTCCGACAGAAAGACGTACTTGCCGTGCAATTCCATGCCGGGCTCATGATTCTCGGACGGCGTGCCGTCGGGATTCCTGCCAAACTCGCCGGCCACCACGCCCTTGACCTCGCCGACATCGCCAATCACCAGTTCCGAGCACGCCATGCCGGGGAAGATCTCGACCCCCAGTGCCTCGGCCTCGCCGGCCATCCAACGGCACACGTTCCCCATCGACACGATGTAGTTGCCATGGTTGCCCATCAGCGGCGGCATGATGAAATTGGGCACCCGGATCTTCCCGGCCTCGCCGAGCAGCCAGAACCTGTCCCGTTTCACTTCGACGCTGATCGGCGCGCCCTTTTCCTTCCAGTCTGGAATCAGCCGGGTCAGCCCGCTCGGATCCAGGACGGCGCCTGACAGAATGTGGGCGCCGACTTCGGAGCCCTTTTCCAGGACGACGACACTTAGGCCCTCATCCAGCTGCTTGAGCCGAATTGCGGCAGACAGGCCGGCCGGGCCGGCACCCACGATCACGACGTCGTATTGCATGCTCTCGCGCTCAATCACGGACAGGTTTCCTTTTTCCGGGTTTGGTGTGGCCATGCCTATTGATCCCTCGCCTCGTGGTCAATCGGGTGCTCCGGTTCAGCCCTTGCGAGGACATCCGCTCGACCCGGGGTCGCCGGTTTGCTAGAACGGGTCGGCGAAACAAGCTAACGTGGGCGCCATGGACAAGATACCGCTGACCCGCACGGGACACGTCGCGCTGAACGACGAATTGAAGCGGCTGAAGAGCGTCGAACGCCCGAAAATCATCCGCGCGATCGCGGAAGCGCGCGAACACGGCGACTTGAGCGAAAACGCGGAATACCATGCAGCGCGCGAGCGGCAGAGCTTCATCGAGGGCAGGGTGAAGGAGCTTGAAGCGGTCTTGTCGCTGGCAGACGTGATCGATCCGGCCTCGCTCTCGGGCTCGGTGAAGTTCGGGGCAACCGTGATGCTGTTCGACGAGGCCTCTGAGGAGGAAAGATCCTACCAGATCGTCGGCGAGCCGGAGGCCGATATCGAAAGCGGCCGCCTCAATCTCAGGTCGCCGCTTGCACGCGCCCTGATTGGCAAGGACGAGGGCGAAAGCGTCGAAGTGAACACGCCGGGCGGCAAGAAGAGCTACGAAATCCTCAAGATCGAATTCGTCTGAGCCAATGCCTGAGGCGCCCATTAAATCCGCGAATGTCCACGAACGCCATTCAGGCATCTTGCCTGAACCCTGGCTCGGCATTGAGAACATGATGGCGATTCTGGCCACGGTCCTTTGGGTCGTGCTATGTGCGGTCCTGTTCTGGTCCTCGGAATCTCTCGCAAGCGTCTTCCAGGTTCCGCTCCTCCATGTCGTTCTTGCAGTGGTTGCAGGGTTGCCGGCAGCAATGATCTGGATCATCGCGTTCACAGTGAGGAATGCGCGCATCTCGCGCGGGCAGAACGAGCGGCTCATTCATGCCGTGAGGTCAATGCGCGAGGCCCAGGCCAGCCTGTCCAGGAGAGAGGAGCCGGCTGATCCCGGCATCCAGCGGAAGGTCGGCGAACTCGCCGACGGTCAGGAGCGTCTCGAGGCAACCCTGGCGTGGATTCTCGATGCGGAAGGCATGACGAAATCGGAAGCGGTGAAGCCCACGATTTTCCGGCGGCAGGAGCCGGAACATGCGATGCTCGAGCAGGAAGAGGGCAAGCCCCTGACTGTCGCGGAGCTCATTCAGGCCATGAATTTTCCCGACACTGCCGAGGACATGAGGGGGATGGCCGCTTACCGGCGGGGCCTCAGGGACCAGACAATTGGCGGCTTGATCCGCGCCAGCGAAGACATCCTGACGCTGTTCAGCCGCGATGCCTTGTACATGGATGACCTGACCGCGGGTCGCACGCGGCCGGAGACGTGGCGCAAATACGCCAAGGGCGGGCGCGGGAACGAGATAGCCGAGCTTGGCGGGGATCTTGATCGCGAATGCCTGGAGCTTGTTGGCGGGCGAATGAAACAGGATTCCATATTCCGAGACGCCGCGGAACACTTTCTGCGCAACTTCGACAAGACGTTTTCCGAGATGTGCGACCATCTTTCCGACAAGGAAATCGTGGCGCTGGCGGACACGAGAACGGCGCGGGCGTTCAGGCTTCTGGGCAAGATCGAGGGCCTATTCGACTAGGCCGGGTGCTCAGGCTCGCCGATTTGCGTCAACCGTGCTCCTTGAGCAGTCTCCGCTTCCGGCGGTTCCAGTCGCGCCTGGCTTCGGTTTCGCGCTTGTCGTGCTGCTTCTTGCCCCGGCCCAGTCCGAGCTTGATCTTCGCGATGCCCTTGTGATTGAAGTACATGACTAGGGGAACGAGAGTCATGCCCTTGCGCTGGGTTGCGTTCCAGAGATCGGACAGTTCCTTTCTTGAAACAAGGAGCTTTCGCCTGCGGCGGTCCTCATGGCCAAACATGGCCTGCTCGTACGGCGCGATGTACGCATTGACCAGCCAGAGCTCCCCGTTCTCGACCGCAGCGTAGCTCTCGGCGATGTTCGACTGTCCTGTGCGAAGCGACTTGACCTCGGATCCCATGAGCAGGATGCCGCATTCGATGTCGCTCTCGATCGCGTAGTCACGGCGCGCGCGGCGGTTCTCCGCGATCACCTTGTAGTTCGGGTTTTCCGTTGGCTTTGCCATGGCCGGACCGGGATAGTGGGTCCGGTCGGCCCTGTCCAGAAACCGCGTCAGGCGTCCCAGGCCACGGGGACCGAGACAGGCCCTCGGAAAGCCCAGCCGAACAATTCGACATTTCCCGCGAGCCTGAGGCCCGGCAGCGAGTCAAAGAGCATCGGCAAGGCCACTTCCGAAATCAGGCAGCGGGATGCGGCCGCGCCCGCGCAGAAATGCGGGCCCGCGCCGAAGGGAATGGCGGCGGACGTGTTGCGCGTGATGTCAAAGGAGTCGACCCGATCGAAATGCGCCTCGTCCCTGCCCGCGGACGAGAACATCAGGAACGCACGTGTCTCCGGTTCGAGCACGATGCCGTTGATCTCGTCCCGCTGCGCAACCCGTCGGGGCGACATGCCGATCGGGCTGTGAAGACGTGCGTATTCGGAGAAGGCCATCTGCCAGGTCGCTGCGCCGTTCCGGACGAGTTCCAGCTGGTCCGGATGGTCAAGCAGCGCCCAGGCGGTTCCTGCAATCGCGTCTCTCGGCTCGTTCTGCCCTCCCGAAATCACCAGCTTCACGTTCGCCCGGACACTTTCCATCGGCAGCCCCGCCTCGAGCTGAACCGCAAGCGCCGACATTTCGGGAGGGGAGTCCAGTTGCCGGTCGATGTGGCGATCGATCAGCGCCGTCGCCGCGTGGCAGCGCGCCTCGACGTTCGCGTCCCCGGCATAGTTGGCGCATCCGTCGATCATCCCTTGGGAACTGCCGTCCATCTCCTCGACGGTCATCGAGCTGAGGCCGGTGATGGCCTTCAGCGCTTCCGCCGAGACCGGCATGGCAAAGTCGCGCACGAGATCACAACGCCCGCGCGGTCGGATCCCCTCAAGGATGCGAGTCGTTGCCGCCTCGAATTTCGGTTTCCAGTGATCGGCGACGGTGCGCGGGCTGAACGTGGGAAACAGCGCGCGGCGCTCCCGCATGTGCGCCTCGCCGTCCTTGCGCATCATGTTCTGCCCCATGAGGACGGTCATCAGTCCCCCTGGCTGGTCGGACGAAAGGACGTCGATCCGCTTCTCATGGCGATGGATGTCGTCGCGCCGCGTGAAGAGGACAGCGTCCAGTTCGGGAACATGCGCGATCGGCGCCTCCTTTCGCATCCTGGCAAGATCAGGGTAGGGATCCGATGCAAAGCTCGCGAGATCGATATGGAATTCCGGTGCACTTGCCATGTTCGTGACGCTATTCGCTCTTGCGCCGGATTCAACCACGTTTGGCCGGTTGACGGCATGCTCATTTCTGAAATGAATCAGTGCCATGCTTGTTCAACTCGCAATCGGCGCGGCGCTGACGCTCGCAACCGTTCTCGTTGTCGCACTGTCGTGGTGGGCGCTGGAGGCCCTGCTGCTTCGCCTGCAAGCCTGGTCGACCAAGCCGACTCATGGGCCACGGCTCATCGCGATTCTCGTTCTTGCGCTGCTGTGGACGCTCTGCATGATTGCTGTCGCGGTCTTGTTCTGGGCCGTGGCATTCCATCGTCTGGGTGTCTTCGCGAACGCCGAGGAGTCGGCCTACTTCGCGCTCGTGTCGTTCACGACGCTCGGATTCGGTGACATCCTGCTGCCTGTGGAATGGCGGCTGCTTGGCGGGATTGCGGCAGCCAACGGGCTTTTGCTGTTCGGCCTGCTCACGGCAATTCTCGTCGAGACCATTCGTGGCACCCGGCTCAAGCAGCGAAGCCGGAAGTGACCTGGCATCGCCCGCAATCTGACGGAGAGAGACGGTGCGCTGCGCGGATGGGTCACGCCGGATTGCGCGCGGCGCGGCTGAAGTAGAACCGGGGATTCTTGATCTCGATGACGGACCACCGCATCGAGGACCGCCGCCTTGACGAGGCCGCCGACCTGCGCGTGTGCCTCGCCTTTGACACGATTGCCGCGTTCCGGGTTCAGGACCTGTCCGTCCTGACCTGCGACAGTGCAGTCGACCCCGCTATCCCGCATGTCGCCTTGGAAGACGTTACGGCGCCGCGCGTCCTCGCCGCATGGCACGGATTCAAGGGTCTTGGTGTGCCGCCGGAGATGGGCGTCACCGCCACGCAGCGCGGCTCCACGGTGCTTCATGGACGCCCTGAATCGGAGCGTCCCCTTACGGGCTCTCTGCGCCGCCTCTCATGATCTCCCTTCGCGCGGCCTGCATGAGAAACGCCGAGCGAGTGATTCCGCGGTGCCGGGCCGCATCGGCGATCGCGCTTATCATTTGCTCGTCGCCGGTGACGTTGAGGCGCCCCTTGCGTCCCCCGGTGCGCAGGAACGGCACCGACATGAGATATGCGCCGCGAGCGTGCACCCGACGCACCTTCTCAAGGCGCCGAATTCCCGCGATCTTCCTCGATTCGGGAATCTCCTCTCCTTCAAGGTGAAGAATGATTGGCTGACAGGCGTTCGGAAATAGGTCCTCCTCGTCGTCCGCCGCCGAATGACAACCTGGAATGTCCGAAACCAGATCCGTAGGCACTGCCGGGGTCCTTTTCCACGACTCCAAAGAAGTGCGTCATCGCCGCTTTCCTCTCTGTGGCGCTCTTGCAAGCGCGTCTGCAGGCCGTGGCTGCCGTGTTTCCCTCCGCATCCGCTACCTGCCCTTCCAGCCAACCGCCTCCTCGATTTCCAGGACCATTCCGATTGGAAGGTCCTTCCTCGAATGAGTGATGCTAACGCGTCGAGCGCCCTTCCCGAACACCTGGTGCGAGCCGTTCGTGCCGAGAAGAACCCAACCGCCGCGCTTCAACCGCTTGGTGATCTTCCGGCTGTCGCGTTTACGCGCAATGCGCGAATGAATGCGCACGGCACAGCGTGGGGTCAAGCCATGTTCGCGCGGTGCTTCATCGACGTCCTGAACTGGGGGCTCTCGTCGCTCCCGGCGTGATGGGCTGCAAGGACGGCTCCCTGCTCGCGGGCTGAAAGGTCACGGGCATAGACGTCGAAAGAATGCCCGAACCTGGACTTTCATCCAGAGTGTCGCGCCAATCGTTTCGTAGCCTGAAAGCGACGGCTCGGCCAGGATTCTCGGCAACTGCCTCGCTATCCGACCCGTGGCAGGCTCCCGGTCCCGGAGCACCAAGCCACACTGGCGGGCCAGAACTGGGCTGCCCCCACGCGAACTCCATCGAGGCGTCATCCAAAGACGCTGCCCGCCCATTCCTGGCTTGGCGTCAGCCTCACTTGTCCTTCTTGGCATCGTTGCCAGCGGCCTCGTCAAAGGAGACGCCCATCTGGTCGCCGACCTTCTTCAGGAGAGGCAGCTGGACGGCCATGTCCATGATGGCGTCCATGGCCGAGGCCACGGGTGTTCGCGCAGCGCCATCGCCGCCCTGGCTGCCGAGGCCTGTCACGTGATTGACGTTGATCGAGTTGATCCTCTCGGCCGGCTTGACCATTTCGCCGACGATCTTTGGCATGGCTTCGAGCCGTGCCTTTTCGAGTTCCATGGCGACGAGTGCGTCGGTGCGGGCGTTTTCCGCCTCGATCCGCGCGCGATCAGCCTCCGCCTCCGCAAGCTTGACGGCCTTCTCGGCCTCGGCCGCCTCGCGCCGGGCGTCAGCCTTGTCCTTGGCGGTGGCCTTGTCGCTCTCGGCCTCAATGGCTGCC
>JAPPCV010000164.1 GCA_028824715.1 Boseongicola sp.
ATGTGTTAGGCCTGCCGCCAGCGTTCGTTCTGAGCCAGGATCAAACTCTCAAGTTGAAACGCCGTTACCGGCGTATCCTTGACGTCCGAACCCCTGCACATCGATCCTGCGCCGGTCGGCGCAGGAACCGTCTCCGTTTGCGGCCACCTCCCGCAGGGACGTCTCCGCAAACAGTGAAGCTGACACTCCGGTCATCGGGGCGAACCCCTGCGGAGCCGATATGCAGACGTCCAGTCATCGCATGGACCAGACCGCCCACATATCTCTTCAGTGACCAACGATTTCAAAGAGCGACAGAAACAAACCCGTCGGATGCGCCACGTTCTTGTGGCGCGACCCGCCTCGCTCATTCCTGTTTGCTTTTGCGTCTCGTAGCCCACCGGCCCGTCTGGCGCCCCGCCGACACCTCGCAGTGCCATCGGTAAGGGGCTGTTTACGCAGCCCAGGCGGAACCTGCAAGACCTTTTTCTTGCGGAACGGAAATTTTTTCCCGGCATCCGATGCACGCACAAGCGTCTTGGCGTCGGATGCTCCTGGTTGCCGCGGCGCAGGCCGACACGCCCGAAGTCATCTCGACGCGAGGCTGGGCCTGGACTTCCGTGCCGCCCGGCCGGGGCGCCCGATCCCTAGCCAGCGAGTCAAGTAGAGCGCCAGCACCAGCCCGGGCACCAGCGCGCCAAGCGCAACCGGCAGCGAGTACGCCTCTGCAAGGAAGCCGATCAGCGGGGGCCCGACCAGAAATCCGCCCAGTGCAGCCGTCGCCATGATGGCGATGTTCGATGCCTCGTGTCGGTCGTCAAGTGCGGCGACCGCGGAAACGCCAAGCGGATAGGCGGTCGAGATACCGAAACCGGCGAGAGCGAACCCAGAAAGGGCGAGTTCAAGGGGCAAGGGCAGCACCAGCAGCAGCAGTCCCAGGATTGCCGAGCCCGTTGTGAGTCGCGCCAGCCGTACCGCCCCGAGTCTCACCTTCAGCCAGTCACCGGCGAATCGCCCGCCGGCGATGAAGGCGGAAAAGATCGTGACCGCAACCCCTGCGCTCGCCTCCACGCTGCCCGTTCGTTCGGCGAAATAGACTGCTGCCCAGTCCGCCAGCGAGCCTTCGGCAAGCGTTGCGAAGAACATGAATGCGGCGACAGGCACGAGAGCGACTGGGACATCGGCTATCCTGCGTCGGGGCGGCGACGCGATGACATCCCCGTCCCCCAGCGCCGGCATCGCCCGTGCGCCGGCGACGCCGGCCAAAACGGAAGCGAGCGCCAGCAACGCCAGTGCGTGCCAAGGGCTCGCCACGAGGAATGTCACCACGGCCGATCCGCAGGCCAGCCCGAGCGCCCAGAAGCCGTGACATCGGTTCATGATTGCAAGATCCGCCCGCTTCTCGAGCCGCCCGGCATAGACGTTCATGCCGACCTCCAGAAACGCGATGGCCGCGCCGAGCAGGAAGAGCGCAACGAAGAGGGACAGACACGACCAAGCTACGAGAGGCAGGAGTCCCGCAACCGACTGCAGCGGAAAGACGGCGATGAAGATGCGCCTCGGACCGAATCTCGCGACAACCCTGCCCGCGAACTGCAGGCAGGGAATCAGCGCGATCGGCGTGCCCATCAACGCCAGCGCCAGTTCCGCCTTCGAAAGGCCAAGGTCTTCCTGCACGAGCGGGATGATCGCGAGCCACCCGCCGATCACGAGCGGCTGCAACAGGAACATGGCCATGATCAGGAACGTGGCGCGCATGGCAGACAGCTCTTCCATGGGCCGGGTCCCGTCAAGCCCCGTCCGAAGGAGGGCTTCCGGCGCTCAGGAAGCGGAGCCGGCCCAGGCCGCCCGCCACCCGGCCCACCTGATCCGGGTTGCGAGCAGCGCGAGAATGACACCGAGATAGACATAGGGCTCCAGCTGGAAGCCCTTCGAGAGCATCACGAAGTGGATCGCCCCCAGCAGCACAACCGGATACATCAGCCTGTGCAGCCGCCGCCATCTGACCGGTCCGAGCTTCCTCAGCGAGAGATTGTTCGAAGTCAGCGCAAGCGGGATCATCAGGGCAAAGGCACCCATGCCTACCGTGATGTACGGTCGCTTCACGATGTCGGCCCAGATCTGGTCGAGGAACTGGACGTCAAGAACCAGCCAGACAAGCAGATGCAGTAGCACATAGAAAAACGTCACCACGCCGAAGGCGCGTCTCAGCTTCAGGAAGTTTATCCCTGTCCACTTGTTGACCGGGCGCACGGCAAGCGTCGCGATCAACACCTGGAGCGCAAGCTCGCCCAGTTCGTGCTCCAAGGCCTTGATCGGCTCGACCCCCAGGCGGCCCGTCTGGGCCTGCCACAGGAACCAGACCGGTGGCAGCACCGCCAGCACGTAGATGGCCAGCGGCGGCACCAGGCCTATGGCCCGGTTTACACGCTTGACCACGCTCACCTGAGCAAGCCCCTGGCCCGGCAACGGCCGGTGCGGCAAACTGGAAGTCCCGACATCATCAGTGATTCACGATCAGGTCCATGCCGGCATAGAGATGCGCGACCTCCTCCCCGTAGCCGTTGAACTTGGCCGTCGGGGTCTGCCTGGCGAAAAGGCCGCCGCCTACGCGACGCTCGTATTTCTGGCTCCATCTCGGGTGGTCGCGTTCCGGATTCACGTTCGAGTAGAAGCCGTACTCGTGCGCGCTGTACTCGTTCCACGCGGTCGGCGGCTGTTCCTCGACGAGCGTGATCTTCACGATGGACTTGATCGACTTGTAGCCGTATTTCCACGGCACGACGACCCGGATCGGCGCTCCGTTCTGGTTTGGCATCGGTTCGTCGTACAACCCGGTGGCCAGTATGGTCAGCGGGTGCATCGCTTCGTCAAGGCGCAGGCCCTCCTTGTACGGCCACTCAATGACCGGAAAGCGGACTCCGCGCATTTCCTCGGGTCGAAGTGCGGTCTCGAAAGCCACGTATTTCGCCGAAGGCTGGACACCGACACGGTCGAGAAGGTCCGCGAGCTCGAATCCGACCCAAGGGACAACCATGGCCCAGCGCTCGACACAGCGCAGACGATAGATGCGCTCTTCGAGCGTGACGTCCTTCAGGATGTCCTCCAGCCCGTAGGAGCCGGGCCGGTCGACCAGACCGCCGATCTCGATCGTCCAAGGATCGGTCGTCAGTTCGCCGGCGTAACGCGCCGGATCGCCCTTGTCGGTACCGAACTCGTAGAAGTTGTTGTAGCTGGTGATCTCGTCCCAGGTGTTCGGCTCAAGCGCTTCGCCATATGCCGTCTTTCGAGCATTGAGACTCGCTGCCGCGGGCCCGGCAATCGAGCCAAGGGCCACGGCACCGGCACCCGCCATCAGTTTCCGCCGGTTCAGCCACACGTCCTTGGGTGTCACGTCTGACCAGTTCAAGTCGCTCTTGTATCGTCCTGCCATGCTGTCCTCCGTTGCGGGTGTTTCAGAAAATGGCGGCTGATCGGCATTTGGGCAATCGGCTTCACGGATTCGTCATTCGCCGCGCGAATTCTTTCAATCCTGCCGTGATGCGTCAGGTGGTTGACCCACGCACAGCGAAGGCGTGCGGGAAGTTCCGTGCCTGCTGCGTCGTCCGGTCACCGTCATGCACCCCTGACACGCCCGTCGCTGCCGGGAAATGCCGGTTCAACAAAAGCTGCCCTGGCAGAACCAGCCCGGGGACTTGGCGGCGCCATGCGCAAAATAGAGCCACAACCGCTCCCCGGTGCGTGTTGTCACCCGCCAGTAATCCCTCACGCCGGTACGCCACTCGGGCTCGTCCAGCCACCATTCAGGCGCGACCCGCTCGGGTCCCAGAGCGGCACGGGTCTCGAATGCCCGCCCCCGCCAGTGGAAGGTCGCAGGCAGTTCCGGACCTTCCCTGGGCACGGTCACGATTTCCGGTCGCCAGAGTTCCAGCGGCCGGAGCGTGCGCGGCCGCGGCCATGCCTTGGCCGGCTCCGACCATGCGGCGTGAAGCACATTGAACGTCTTTTCAGGAATGTGGCTTTCAGCCGGATGCAGCCGGATTACCGTTTCGAGCCCGATGCGCGCACCGATCCGGTTCAGCAGGCACTCCGTCTGCCTCTCGCGCGTGGATTGCATCGTGCCATCTTGCGACGCTGCCGCAAGGGTCGCATGCGCACGGGACGTCACCGGTTCGGCAACCGTGGCGACAAGCCGGACCATGTCAATCCCGCAGCCTGCATCGATACCGTCTGCCTTCATCATCAAGAGCGCGCAGACCCGATCAAGTGAAGTCACGGCATGCGCCAGTCCAACCTCGACCCGGCTCGCCTTGCGGTCGCTTCGGTGGCATTCGAGGCGAACCTGCCGCATGCCCCGACCCGCCGCCCGAAGCCTTTCCTCCAGCGCTGGCAGAAGTCGCTTGATCGCCGCTTCAATGTCCTCCTTCGATCCGATCGGCTCAGGAAAGGTAAGGCGCACCCCGAAATGATGGCGCGGACGCGCGGGGTTCACGGGCTCGGGCGCCGTGCCGAGCGCCTGATCCAGCCTCTGCAGCAGGGAATGCCCGAAACGACGCCTGAGCCCCGCCCTCGGCTGACCCGCCAGATCGCCGATCCGGCGCAATCCCAGCCGGTTCAGCTTCACAACCATGTCTTCCTCGATACGCAGCGCCGCAACCGGCAGGTCGGCCAGTGCCGCCCAGACCTGTCCGGGTGGGACAATGCGTGCCCCGCATGAAGATGGCGCCATCGCTTCGGGCTTCGGACCACCCCGTTCCCAATGCCGCCGCCTGGCGGCCCGCGAGCGCGTCGCCCGCGCTTCCTGAGCGATGTCATCCCCTGAACGCGTGCCCGCCACCTCCTTGCCCGAGAACCGCGCAAGGGCCCAGGCCGCACCCACCGAATCCGCGATGCTCGCCCGCAACGTCAGTCCCAGCCCCGCACATTCGGCTGTCACCTGGTCCAGCAGGGTCGCTTCGCCTCCAAAGAGATGCGCACACCCCGTGATGTCGGCCACAAGCGTCTCGGGCGGCTCCTCGGAAATCCAAGGGCTGAACTTTCCTGCCCAGCGACACAGCGCAGTCAGAACGTCATGGTCGACCTGCGGGTCCATGAGCCGCGTCTGAAGCATGGAACACATGGCGTAGGCATCGCTCAATGGCTGGCCTCGTCTCAACCCCGCCGCCTCAGCCTCGGCCGAAAGCGAAACCAGCACCTGCTTCTGCCCCTCCTGCCCCACGACCGCAAAAGGCATGCCAGGCATGCCAAGGCCTTGCCGCACTGAATGCTCGGCAGCAAGACGAGGAAACCAGAGCGACATGATCCGTCGCTGTCTCATGGATCGGACAATATCACGGCAGAACACAAGTTCCTGTTTTGTTTCAAGCTATGCCAAACCCTGCCTGATGTCGAGTCCTTGCATCCAGACCGGACGCGATGATGCACCACTTCACGCAGTAAAGCACTTTCGGGCAGCAGACTTCTGTGCCGAGATCGGCATCAAGAGCCCGAAATTGCATTGACTTGGGACTTATGTGCATGGCCAACCATCAATCAGCCGTACCCGTTCCGGATCCTGCCCCGGCAACCCGGCGACACGTGATACAGCAACACCCTCGAACGCGCCGGGAAGGCCCAAGGGGCCGACGTCCCGCCCGGCCGGCGCGATCTCGCGCAGGAGAATGTTCCCTGCCGCGTTGACGTCGCGATCCGGCACCAGGCCGCAGCCGCCGCAGGCATGGCAGTCCGTGCCCGCGTGCCTGGCGGAGACCCGCACCACTTCCCCGCCGACGCTCTCAGCTTGCAGGTCAGCTGCCCGTCGAGTCTCCCCCATTGCTGTTCGGCGATCGACCGGGCCAGGTTCGGATAGCGCATCATGTTCGAGACCTGCAGGTCCTCGGCGGCGATCCGGTTGCGGCTCTTCACGATCGATGCCGAAATCCTGGGGAGCGCGTTGCGCTCCCGCATCCTTGCCCGCTCCCATTCTCGGCAACGCGCATTCACCTTCTTCCGGCGGGTCGCGGACCCCCTTTGCCCACGACACCGCGCGCTGCGCCCGCCTGAGCGGCGGCCTGTCGATGCGGACGGCGGGCACGGTCTCGCCCGTCGAGAGAATGGCGCGGTCCCTGACGTCCACGTCTATTCTCAGCGGTCCGGACGGAATCCCGGCCTGAAAGGCGCAGTCGAGGCGGCGCAGGGCGGAGCGTTGGGCAGAAACGCGGAACTGCCGGAAGTCATCATCCTCACCCCGGATGACGGTCAGGGACTTCAACCGGTGGGACGCCGTGACTGTCTTTCCGGTCTTGCGATGGCAGTCGATGCGTTCTTCAAGCGCGGCGTGTCACAGGACGGTTTGCTGCCGCAGGAATGCGTCCAGCCGGCTGTGTCTCGCCGCATTGACGGATGCCGTGCAGGTCACTGTCCTGACGCCCCTGGTTTCGGCCGAAGCCCGTGCCTCGTGTGACACGCGGTCGCTCCCGTGAAGGGCGTCCGGGGACAGGGCGTTGTCCGCGCTCTTGCACACGATGCACAGGCGGAACAAAACTGAAACATCTTTCTGGCCGGATGTTTGTCACGTATGCAATTCCCATTGATTTCGCTTCGTCCGTCGCGCAAGGTCGGTTCCGAAACGAACAGGGAGAGCCAAGGGATGCGCACAAAAGCCGCAATCGCCACCGCCGCCGGCAAGCCGCTGGAGATCATCGACGTCAATCTTGACGGGCCGAAGGAGGGCGAGGTCCTGGTCGAGGTAAAGGCCACGGGAATCTGCCACACAGACGAGTTCACGCTCTCCGGGGCCGATCCGGAAGGGCTCTTTCCGGCGATCCTTGGACACGAGGGCGCCGGCGTCGTGATCGAAGTTGGCAAAGGCGTCAAGAGCGTCGAGCCTGGAGACCACGTCATCCCGCTCTACACGCCCGAATGCCGGGAATGCGAGTACTGCCTCCATCCCAGGACAAACCTCTGCCAGGCGATTCGCACGACTCAGGGCCAGGGCCTAATGCCGGACGGCACGTCAAGATTCTCGACGCTCGATGGCGACCCGATCCTGCACTACATGGGATGCTCGACGTTTTCGAACCACACGGTGCTTCCCGAAATCGCGGTCGCCAGGGTCCGGAAGGACGCACCCTTCGACAAGATCTGCTACATCGGCTGCGGCGTGACCACGGGCATTGGCGCCGTGATCAACACGGCGAAGGTCGAAGAAGGAAGCCGCGCCATCGTATTCGGACTCGGCGGAATCGGGCTCAACGTCATCCAGGGCCTGCGACTTGCAGGCGCCGACCAGATCGTCGGCGTCGACGTCAATGCCGGCAAGAAGACCATGGCCGAAAGGTTCGGCATGACCGACTTCGTGAACCCGGATGAAGTTGACAGCGATCTCGTTGCCTTCCTGGTCAATCTCACGGGAGGCGGCGCGGACTACACCTTCGACGCCACCGGGAATGTCGACGTCATGCGGGCCGCGTTGGAATCAGCACACAAGGGCTGGGGCGAAAGCGTGATCATCGGCGTGGCGCCTGCCGGAGCCGAAATTGCAACACGGCCCTTCCAGCTTGTGACCGGACGGGTCTGGCGCGGAACTGCATTTGGCGGCGCGAGAGGCCGGACCGATGTGCCGAAGATCGTCGACTGGTATATGGACGGCAAAATCGAGATCGATCCGATGATCACGCATACCCTGGATCTCGCCGGCATCAACGAGGGGTTCGACCTTATGCATGCGGGCAAGTCGATCAGGTCGGTCGTGGTCTACTGACCAGACCGCGGGAGAGCCAAATTGCCTGCAGCAGGGTGACGCGGTGCCGCGCACTGCGATTGGCCTTGTCATTCGCCGCATCAGCAACGACATTCCGCAAAAGCACTTGAGGGAACGACCATGATGCCCGGCGACAAAAGCGACCGCAAGGATCGTGACGACTCCACGCGCGACAGGGTTTCAGAGCTTTTCTTCAAGTCTCGCAACGTCCTGATCACAGGCGAGATCAATGACGGGCTGGCAAACCGTGTCGCGACCCGGCTCATCGCCCTGGCCGAGGACGGTGACGACCCGATCAACGTCTTCATTTCGTCGCCCGGCGGACACGTGGAATCGGGCGACATGGTCCACGACATGATCAAGTTCATCGGGCCCACGGTTCGGACGATCGGTTCCGGCTGGGTCGCGTCCGCAGGTGCACTGATCTTCGTGGCCGCAAAGAAGAACAACCGCTTCTGCCTGCCGAACACGCGATTCCTGCTGCACGAGCCCCGCGGCGGGATCGGCGGATCGGTTTCGGACATACAGATACAGGCAGAGCAGATCCGCATCATGCGTGAGCGCTTCCACCGCATCTTTTCGGAGGCGACGGGGCAGACCGCCAAGACGATCGCAGGCGACACCGCGCGCGACTTCTGGCTCAACACCGACCAGGCCATAAAGTACGGCCTGCTTGGCAAGGTGATCTCCAGCGCCAAGGAACTGCAGTAGGCCCGGGCCGTCCCTCGCGTTCATCGGTCGAGGCACGACCGTGAGGACAATCGGGACGGTTCCGTCCCTGTCGCGGGACGACCTGCCTGGCAAGCGTTGCGCCCCGCCCATTGGCCCTTCCCAAAAGGCGCGTCAGTTCACGAAATTCGGACCGGCCTTGCAGGTTCGAGGCCCAGGCCACAAATTCGGACAGGTTCGCAGGAGAGTTGAGTCAGCGACCCCTCCCTGAAGGGAGGGGCTTGAGGGACGAAAGTTCCGGGAGCCCGCGCTGACCAGCACAAGAAAGGAGACAGTCATCCAATCCACCCTGAACCATGCGTCGAAGACCAACCCTGGGATGCTTCCTCAGTCCCGGGCTCTTGAAGATTCATGATCCCTGGCCTGGATCGACGCCGCAAGTTTTCCGACCTGTCAGAACAGGAAATCCTCGCCCTTGCGATTTCCTCGGAGGAGGACGACGCCCGAATCTACCGGACCTACGCCAGCAAGCTCCGAAACGAGTTCCCGGGTTCCGCCACCGTGTTTGACGAAATGGCGGCCGAGGAAGATGCCCATCGCAGCGTCCTCATCGACCTTCACCGCAAACGATTCGGCGACACGATCCCGTTCATTCGGCGCGAACATGTGTCGGGCTATTTCGCTCGCCCGCCTGTATGGCTGATCGAGAATCTCGGGCTGGAGCGCATGCGCGAGGAAGCGCTTGCCATGGAGCACGCCGCCGCCCGATTCTACGAAGCCGCCGCCGGCAGGGCCAGCGATGCCGAGACCCGGAAGCTATTGGGTGATCTTGCGGCGATCGAGGCCAGACACGAAGCCGTCGCACAGAACCTGTCCGACACTCATGTCGACCAAGAGACCCGGGAAAGCGAGAGCCGGACCGCGCACAGACAATTCGTGCTGACATGGGCTCAACCAGGCCTGGCCGGGCTCATGGACGGTTCGGTGTCGACACTGGCGCCAATCTTTGCCGCGGCCTTTGCCACCGGCGATACATGGAGCACTTTCCTGATTGGAATCGCCGCATCCGTGGGTGCCGGGATCTCGATGGGATTCGCGGAGGCGGCATCGGATGACGGGCAGATTTCCGGGCGCGGCTCGCCTGTCAAGCGCGGCTTGGCTTCAGGCGTGATGACTACAATTGGCGGGCTCGGGCATGCGTTGCCGTACCTGATCCCGGACTTCTGGACCGCGACCACAATCGCGTTCATCGTGGTGCTCTTCGAGCTTTGGGCAATTGTCTGGATCCAGAACCGCTTCATGGAAACGCCGTTCTTCCGGGCCACTCTGCAGGTGGTTCTTGGCGGCGCGCTCGTACTGGCGGCCGGGATCCTGATCGGGTCCGGATAGACACGGGCCTTTCGAGACGACAGACGCATCGGAACGGGTCGGCGCAGCCAGCTTGGAAAATGCAGGGCCGTAGATTCCGCGTCGATGCCGACAGAAGGATCCATTGCACACGTGGTGGGCTTCCGGGACAACGCCGGGCGCCAGTCAGTCTAGGCTACCGAGCGTCATAGGCATCGATTATCTCGGCAACCAGCGGATGACGGACGACATCCCTGGAAGTGAAGTGACAGAAGGCAATCCTGTCGATGCCGGCGAGAAGCCTTTCGGCGTCCATGAGACCGGAAGCGACCCCGTGAGGAAGGTCCGCTTGGGTCCTGTCGCCCGTGATCGCCATTCGGCTGCCTTCACCCAGACGGGTGAGGAACATCTTCATCTGCATGGTCGTGGCGTTCTGCGCCTCGTCCAGAACCACGAAGGCATTGGACAGTGTCCGACCCCGCATGAAGGCAAGTGGCGCGATTTCGATCCGCTTGTCCTCAATCAACCTGGTCAGCTGCTTTTCTGGCAGGAAGTCGTTGAGCGCATCATAGAGTGGCTGCATGTAAGGATCGACCTTGTCCTTCATGTCACCCGGGAGGAAGCCCAGCCTCTCTCCGGCCTCGACAGCGGGTCGGCTGAGAATGATTCTGTCGACATGGCCGTTGACAAACAAGTTCACGCCAACGGCAACGGCGAGATACGTCTTGCCTGTGCCGGCCGGACCGATGCCGAACACGAGCTCGTTCGAGAACAGGGCACGGACATAGGCCTTTTGCGCCCCGGTCCTGGGCTCAACCAGCTTCTTTCGCGTCTTGATCTCGACCTTGCCGCGCGGGAAGAGTTCCATCTGGCTGGCAGAAGGGCCGACGGCCATGTCCTCGCCCATGCGGATTTCCGCGTCGATGTCGCCGGGCGTGATCTCGCGGCCTGCCTCCAGCCGCCGGTGAAGTGCCTCAAGAACTTCGACCGCACGGTCGACATCCGCGCTTTCGCCCAAAACCGTCAACCTGTTGCCTTGATGCATGACTTGTACGGAAAGCGCCTCCTCGACGTGCACGAGATTGCGGTTGAACTCTCCGAACAGGTCTATGAGCAGGCGGTTGTCGGGAAACTCCAGTTGCGCTTGAAGAGCTTCATCTTGCGGCTTTGGGTCGTTCAGCGCACGAACGGTCAAATGCTGTCACTCCGGGCATGATGGGCCTGATTGCCCTGATGCTGCCAAGGGTTCGACGGCAACGCAAGGGGATCGGGTCTTCCCCGTTGCCCGGGAAATCCGGCACCATCCGTGGACGGCGCGACGGCAGCGCCATTTCCGCATCGAATCGCAAGGCACGAAATGAGCCTGGAAGCTGAGCACCGGCCCCACGAACGCGCCCGGGCCAGGAAGCCACGGCTCTCGAACTTGCATGCTCGCCCCTGCAGAGATGAACCGGTCATGCAATCGAGATCGCAACGCCTAGCCTTGCAAGACCTCGCCCGAAAGCGAGTTGCTGCCCGACGCATTGATCTGCACTGACCGGATCTCGCCGACGCCGGCCTGGCCATCGTCCACGTGAACCGCGTGCAGGTATTCCGACTTGCCCACGACCTGCCCCGTAAGGCGACCGGGCCTTTCGAACAGGACGTTGACTGTGCGGCCGACCATTGACTCTTGGGCGGTGCGCTGCTGACGGTTCAGAATCGCCTGCAATCGCTGCAGGCGTTCGTCCTTGACCGCGTCGTCAACACCTTTGAGCTCCGCGGCAGGCGTGCCGGCACGCGGCGAATACTTGAAGCTGTAGGCCTGCCCGTACTCGACCTCTTCCACCAACGCCAACGTGTCCTCGAAGTGCGCCTCAGTTTCGCCCGGAAAGCCGACGATGAAGTCGCCCGAAATGAGAATGTCCGGTCGCGCCGCACGAATGCGCTCGACGACCCTCTTGTATTGCTCTGCCGTGTGTCTGCGGTTCATCGCCTTGAGCACCGTGTCGGAGCCCGATTGCACCGGCAGATGCAGATACGGCATCAGCTTCGCGACCTCTCCAAACGCAGCGATCAGGGAGTCGCTCATGTCTGACGGATGGCTCGTCGTGAAGCGAATGCGGGCCAGTTCGTCGATTCCGGCCAGTTCGCGGATCAGCCCGGCCAGGCCGCCCTCATGCCCATGATAGGCGTTCACGTTCTGCCCCAAGAGGGTGATTTCGCGTACGCCCCGCGCGACGAGTTCACGCGCTTCCGCCATGACGCGTCCGGCCGGGCGACTGAATTCGGCGCCACGCGTGTAGGGCACAACGCAAAAGGCGCAGAACTTGTCGCAGCCTTCCTGAACGGTCAGGAACGCGGTCGGCCCTCGCGCCGCTTGCGATCGCTTGGGCAGATGGTCGAACTTGTCTTCCCGCGGAAAATCGGTGTCCAGGGCCCTTTCGCCAGTTTGAATCTTCCGCTCCAGTTCAGGAAGCCTGTGATAGCTCTGGGGACCAACGACCAAGTCGACCATGGGCTGGCGCGCGAATATCTCGGCCCCCTCGGCTTGGGCCACGCATCCCGTTACCCCGATCTTGAGATCGGGCCTTGCGTCCTTGAGTGGGCGGAACCGGCCAAGCTCGGAATATATCTTTTCGGTGGCCTTTTCCCGGATATGGCACGTGTTCAGGAGGATCATGTCCGCGTCATCGGCGCCTTCTGCGGCAACGTAGCCTGCGGCGGCCAACGCCTCGCTCATGCGTTCGCTGTCATAGACGTTCATCTGGCAGCCAAACGACTTGATGAACAGTTTCCTCGGTGCGGACACGGAGCGATCTCCCTTCTGAGCCCGTCCGTCGTAACGGGCTGGCATCACATTGCCAAGCACCCTTGCCGCCGAGTTTGTCCGACAACCTTCGAATCCAAGAGGCAATGCACCATGGCATAATGGGCCAAATCCACAATTCACGTCCACATGCACAACGCGATCGATCGCTGATCGTGGACAGTTGCCAGGCGCCGGCTTCTTCCCCGACTTGCTGCAACCGGTTCCCGGTGGCCGACTCAGTCGCGACCGTCAGACCCGAGGCTGCGACCGGTCATGGCCAGGCCTGCAAGGCAGACCACCCCGAACCCTGCGTAGACGGCCAGAATTGCCTGAATCTCCTCGATCGCCATTGCACCCGCCTCGGACGCGTTCACCGAGACCAGCAGCAGGCTCGCGGCAAAGCAGAGCCGCGCAACCAGGTTCCTGAGCGAGATGTAGGTCGCACGCATCTCGTCATCCAGGATGGGCTGAATTCGCGCGGCGATGAATGGCTGCGCCAAGCTGTCGGGCACCTTTCGCAAGAGCAGAAGCAGCACCGCCGACAGGTTGCCGAACAATGCCAGCCCGGCGGCGAGCATGATCTGGATGCAGAATGCCAGCAACAGGATGCTCTTCAATCCGAGCCAGCGCCTCACCCCTGGGGCCACCCATGACACCGCGACCGACGCCAGCATCATGAGCGTGGTCACGACCCCGCTTACAACCGCAGCCTCGGCGATGAAGCCCGAGCCGCCAAGAACTTCCAGAATGAACGGTTGCCCGAACACGAATGGCAGATGACCGAATCCGTAGATCAGGATCGAGAGCACAAGGAGCCATGCCAGAACCGGATGGACAGAGGCCCTGCGAAGCGCTTCGAAACGCTCCGCCTCGCTGCGAACGCGACCGGTACGGTCTGGCTCGGAGAATTGAATCGCGATCAGGACCAGCGCTCCGAACGCGACAGCGCTGGCGGCAAATGGCAGACGCAAGCCAGAGAGCGCCATGAGGCCTCCGACAACCGCGGAAACGGCAAGTGCAAGGAAACTGCAGCGCCATGCACGAACCTCTTCCTTCTCGACATCCTCAGCTCGACGCTCCGCCACCAGCGATTCGTAAAGAATGGCACTGTCCGTCCCCGAGGCCAGCGCAATGTGGGCGCCCATGGCAACTTGTGCGAGCGCAAAGACCCAGAAGCCCCCACCTAGCGCGAAGAGGGCACAGGACAGGAACCCGGCGCAGGCGCTCGCGATCAACGTTTTCCGCCTGCCCCACCGATCCGAGAAATACCCCGAGGGCACCTCAAGCACGGTCGTCGTGACGTCATAGATCGCGTAGAAAAGTATTGCCTGCGCCGCGGAAAGCTCAGACTGCAGGAACAGGAACCAGATCGCCTGCCAGAAGAGCAGGTTCTGGAAGAACTTGAACCATGGGTAGAGCGCAATGTTCCGTGCCGCGCCACTCATCAGCCAACCTGCAAACCGGACTTGCTTCCTCCGGTCCACCTCTCCTCCGCCAGTGGTTTCGGGCAAGTCAAGAACGGCTGGAACGCGGCACGCATCAGAGCATTGCTGGCACGACCAAATCAGGTGGCCGATGGCCGTCGGCAAACGTCTTGATGTTGACGATCACCGCTTCGCCCATCTCTATACGTCCCTCGACCGTCGCCGAACCCATGTGGGGAAGAAGCACGACATTGGGCAGTGCGCGAAGCCGCGGGTTGATCTCGTGCCGATGCTCGAAGACGTCCAGCCCCGCGCCCGCGACCTCGCCGGAGCGCAGCATCCGGGTCAGCGCGTTCTCGTCGATGACCTCGCCACGCGACGTGTTCACGATGACGGCGTCAGGTTTCATGAGCTTCAGCCGGCGCGCGTTCATCAAGTGGAACGTGGAAGGCGTGTGAGGGCAGTTGATCGACAGGATGTCCGCGCGACTCACCAGCTGGTCGAGGCTCTCCCGATAGGACGCATTCAGGTCCGCCTCGGTCTCCCGTCGCAGGCGGCGCCTGTTATGGTACTCGACCGGCATGCCGAAGACCGCGGCACGGCGCGCGACGGCTTGGCCGATTCGGCCCATGCCAAGAATCCCGAGCCTGCGGCCTGCAAGCCGCCCGCCAAGATGCGCGGTCGGCGCCCAGCCGTGCCAATCGCCCTTCTGCATGACGGAAAGCCCTTCCGGGATGCGCCGGGTGACGGCTAGGATCAGCGCCATGGTCATGTCGGCCGTGTCCTCAGTGACCACGCCAGGCGTGTTCGAGACATGGATTCCACGCTGGCGCGCGGTCGCGACGTCAATGTGATCCACGCCGGCCCCGAAATTCGCGATCAATTTCAGCCGCTCGCCCGCCTGGGCAAGCAATGGCGCATCGATCCGGTCCGTCAGCGTAGGCACGAGTATGTCGGCAGACTTCATTGCCACTGCCAGTGCCTCGCGCGACATTGGCGCATCGTCGGCATTCAGCGAAACGTCAAACAACTCGGACATGCGCCGCTCAACAGGTTCGGGCAGGCGTCGCGTGACAACAACGGTAAGGCACTTGTCTGGCATGCGAGTGGCGCTCCCGTCTTTCCCTCGCCTTCGGTTGCTGGCAAAGTGGCAAGGAACCGAGGCGGACACAAGGGCGCAAGACGCCAGTACAAGGTGCATAGGGAACGGACCACGGCGCTGATGCGACTGACGCTTGCAGTCTTCCTCTCTCTGACATTGGCGAGCCCGATGCCGGCCGCCGAGCGGGGCAAGGTCACGAACCTGCCGATTCCGCGATATGTTTCCCTGAAGGCCGAGAAGGGCAACGCCCGGCGCGGACCGTCGCTCAGCCATCGGATCGACTGGGTGTTCCAAAGGCGCAACATGCCGCTGGAAGTGACCGCGGAATACGGCCACTGGCGCCGCGTTCAAGACCGGGACGGACAAGGTGGCTGGATGCATTACTCTCTGCTGTCGGGCGCACGCCACATAATCGTCGAGGACGATCTGACACCGCTGCACGCCAAGCCCTCGACCGAGGCCGTGATCAAGGCCTACGCAGAGGCCGGAGTTGTCGCACGGCTTGGCAACTGTGCGCCGGACTGGTGCAAGATCAGCGCGAATGGCATTCGGGGTTGGGTCCGCAAGGGCCAGATCTGGGGGGTCAGGCCCGACGAATTGCGCGAGTGAGACCGCGCCAGGCCGCCGCCCAATCGGCGACCTGGAATTTGCCGCCGGCAAGTAGCAGCAGTTTGGGGCCAATTCGCAATTCGGGTGCCTCGGTCACTGGACTTGATCATGCGTCCTTTCCAGGCATCGAAATTTCCGATGACCTTCGCCGAGACCCGTCGGTCGAAAAGACGCGCCCGGAGGCAGGCCTGCAAAGCCGTACAACGCGCCCAAGATCCCGACGCTTGCCCATGGCACTGAGCAAGAAGTCTGTGGCCCTTGGCACATTGCCCAAAGGCGCAGGCATCCTCGTCCGAGTGGTGACATTCAACAGGACTCTTCTGGGTCTTGGCGGCACGCCTGCTTCATTCTTAAGCAACGAACGCAACATTTTGCGCATTCTCCCTTGAACAATACGGGAACATCTGGCAAGTCACGATATGTGGTTGACGACGACACGCCTTGCGAGACGC
>JAPPCV010000138.1 GCA_028824715.1 Boseongicola sp.
AAAACTCGCTCCACTGGGTCCTGGATGTGACCATGGGGGAGGACGGCCTTCGAAACCGGAAGGACAACGGTCCCGAGAACCTGGCGATGATGCGGAAGCTGGCGCTGAACCTGGCGCGGCTGACCGATGGCGGGAGAGTGACGTCGATGCGCGGAAAGCTGAAGAAGGCCGGCTGGGACGACGGCTTCCTGCTGAAACTCCTCCGTTCCGCAGCAAGCCTCGCACCGACCCTCGAAACCGACAAAATCCAAACGCGATAGCCCTGCCATTGGTCCGGGACGCGATTCCGGCTCGAAAGATCAATCCGCCGAAGTCCTGGGCAGACCGTGAACGTCAGCCTGTGCCGATTCGTGCGGGCCTCGGCGCGTTGACATGTTGCCACGCACCATCAAGAAATCGGGGCACGAAACAGGATCATTCTCGGGAGAGACTCATGGGAAAGAGATGCCAGAGCTGCGACATGCCGTTTTCCAAGGATCCCGAAGGCGGTGGCAGCGAAACCGACGGCAGCCGCAGCGCAAAGTACTGCTCGATTTGCTACGCGGACGGCGCCTTTCGTCATCCGGACGTCACGGTCAAGGAGTTCCAGGCACATTGCGTTGACGCGATGACGGCCAACGGCATGCCAAGAATCATGGCCTGGCTGCTCACGCGCGGGATTCCGAAACTCGAGAGATGGGCAGGTTGAGCCCGGCCCTATCGGCAAGGTCAAGTCCAAGTTCCTTCGCCATGTGACATGACAATGCGATCCGCCGACCGGCATGGCGCCTACATCACGGTGCAGGTGCCATTGCGGGAGCCTGCTTCGCGCCGGCCGCTCGTTCATCCGGCAACGGGCGAACACTGACCAGATGCCTGTCGCCCCAGACGTTGTCGACGCGGTTGACCGGCGGCCAGTACTTGTCGACACGAAAGGCGCCGATCGGATAGCAGCCTGTCTCGCGCGAATACGGACGGTCCCAATCGCCGACAAGATCCTCGACCGTGTGAGGCGCGCGCTTCAAGGGGCTGCTCGCGGCTTCGACACGTCCTTCCTCGATGTCACGAATTTCTTCCCGTATTTCCAGCATCGCATCGCAAAAGCGGTCGAGCTCCGCCTTGGTCTCGGATTCAGTCGGCTCGACCATGAGAGTGCCCGCCACGGGCCAGCTCATCGTCGGCGCGTGAAACCCGTTGTCGACCAGGCGCTTGGCAATGTCATCCACGGTGACGTCGGCGCTGTCCGCGAATGGCCTTGTGTCTAGGATGCACTCGTGCGCCACCCGTCCCCTGCTGCCCCTGTAAAGGACATTGAACGCGCCTTCGAGACGCTTCGCGACGTAGTTCGCGTTGAGTATTGCGACCCGGGTCGCCTGCGTCAGGCCTTCGTCCCCCATCATCAGCAGGTAGGCATATGAGATGGCAAGAATGCCGGCCGAGCCGTAAGGTGCTCCCGAGACCGGACCCGTGATCCCGCCTGCACCTGGATGACCGGGCAGAAACTCCGCCAGGTGGGCGCGCACGCCGATCGGCCCCATGCCCGGACCCCCGCCGCCATGGGGGATGCAAAAGGTCTTGTGCAGGTTCAGGTGGCTGACGTCGCCGCCGATCTCGCCCGGCTTGGAAAGACCGACCATCGCGTTGAGATTGGCGCCATCCATGTACACCTGCCCGCCATGGTCGTGGGTGATCTGGCAGACCTCTCGCACTGATTCCTCGAATACGCCGTGGGTCGAAGGATAGGTGATCATGCAGGCTGCCAGCCGATCACCCGCCGCCTCGGCCTGTGCACGAAAGTCAGCAAGGTCGATGCTGCCGTCTTCGAGCGACTTCACGACCACCACATCCATGCCGCACATCTGGGCGCTTGCCGGATTCGTGCCGTGCGCAGAACCTGGAATCAGGCAGGTCTTGCGTTGCCCGTCGCCGCGCGACTTGTGATAGGCCAGGATGGTGAGAAGCCCCGCATATTCGCCCTGCGCACCTGAATTGGGCTGCATGGACATTGCGTCGTAGCCAGTGATCCGGCAAAGCCGCGCGCCCAGATCCCCTATCATCCCGACATAGCCCTCGACCTGGTCGGCAGGAACGAAGGGATGGATGTCCGCAAAACCGGCCCAGCTTACCGGCATCAGTTCGGCCGTGGCGTTGAGCTTCATGGTGCAGCTCCCGAGCGGGATCATTGCGCGGTCCAGTGCAAGATCGCGGTCAGCCAGGCGGCGCATGTAGCGCATCAATTCGGTCTCCGCCCGGTTCATGTGGAACACGGGATGAGTCAGGTACGGCGAGGTGCGGCGGCATTCCTCCGGAAACCGCGTGTAGCCCGGCTCGAAATCGTCCAGGTCGTGATCGAGGCCAAAGGCGCGCCAGACCGCTTCCAGCACGTCCGGGCGAACGGTCTCGTCGATCGAGACTCCAATCCCGGTTTCCCCGACCTTTCGAAAATTGATCCTTTCGGCCCGCCCGCATTCAAGAATGGCGGCCTGCCGCTCGCCAACCTCGACGGTGATCGTGTCGAAGAAGACTTCGGGAGCGACCTTGTAGCCGCCCGCATCGAGTCCCTTGGCCAGCAACTCGGTGTTGCGGTGTATGCGTTGCGCAATGGCTTTCAGGCCCTCGGGTCCATGAAAGACCGCGTAAAAGCTTGCCATCACGGCGAGCAGCGCCTGGGCTGTGCAGACGTTCGACGTGGCCTTCTCGCGACGGATATGCTGCTCGCGGGTCTGCAACGCCAGCCGATAGGCGCTTCCGCCGCGTGCATCGACGGACACACCCACCAGGCGGCCTGGCATCGCGCGCTTGAACGACTCCCGGCACGCCATGTAGGCTGCGTGCGGCCCGCCAAAGCCCAAGGGCACGCCGAAACGCTGCGTCGAGCCGACGGCGATTTCAGCGCCCATCGCGGCCGGCTCCTTGAGAAGCGTGAGCGCCAACGGGTCTGCGATCACGATGCCCACGGCATCGCCCTTGCGCAACGCCGCGATCTCGCCCGAGAAGTCGTGAACATGCCCAAGGGTGCCCGGATACTGGAAGATGGCGGCGAAGACCTTGTCGGCCTCCATGTCCACCGGTGCGCCGACGATGCAATCGATGCCAAGCGGTGCCGCCCTGGTCTGCATGACAGCAATGTTCTGCGGATGGCAGTTCTCGTCGATGAAGAACGCGCCAGCCTTCGACTTGGCAACACGCTGCGCCATTGTCATTGCTTCGGCCGCAGCGGTGGCTTCGTCGAGAAGCGAGGCATTGGCGATGTCCAGGCCCGTCAGGTCACAGACCATGGTCTGGTAGTTGAGAAGCGCCTCGAGCCGACCTTGGGAGATTTCAGGCTGGTAGGGCGTGTAGGCCGTGTACCATGCCGGATTCTCGAAGATGTTCCGCTGAATCGCGGGCGGCGTCACCGTGCCGTAGTAGCCCTGCCCGATCAACGTCGTGAACTCGTCGTTGCTCTCGGCGATATCGCGCATCCGCTCGAGCAGTTCCCACTCGGAAAGCGCCGGCTCGAACGTGAGCGGCTCTTCCTGCCGGATCGATTCCGGAACGGTCTGGTCGATCAACTCGTCAAGCGAGGCAACGCCAATTGCCGACAGCATGGCCTCCATCTCTCGCGGGGACGGGCCGATATGGCGCCGATTGGCAAAATCGTAGGGCTGATATTCGGTTGGCTTGAAGGGCATCCTGATCTCCGTAAGGGCAAGGCGCATTCCTTGCCGGGTCCTGCCGGGCCACAGCCCTAGGCGATCATTTCATTGTATTCGTCTTCGCTCATGAATCCGTCGAGCTGACTCGGATCGTCCACCTTCATCTTCACGAACCACGCCGAGCCAAGCGGATCCGCGTTGACGAGACCGGGGGTGTCGGCAAGCGCGTCGTTCACTTCGACGACCTCGCCGTCGACCGGTGCCGCAATGTCGGAAGCCGCCTTGACACTTTCGATGACGACGATGTCGTCGCCCGACGAGACCTGCGTTCCAGATTCCGGGAGCTCGACAAACACCACGTCGCCAAGTTGTTCGGCCGCGTGTTCGGTTATCCCGATGACGACAAGGTCGCCGTCAACGCGGAGCCATTCATGATCTTCGGTGTATTTCATGTCATCTTTCCTCATCGCTTGAAGGTTGGGGGACGGAACGGCATGTCAGCCACGGTCACGGACATCCTCTTGCCCCTGACCTCGGCTTCCAGAGCGGTACCGGTCCCGGATAATCCAGTTTCGACATAGCCCATGGAGACCGGACGCCCGAGCGAGGGGCCGAAACCTCCCGAAGTCACCTCTCCGACAGGGTCGTCCGAACCTTCGCGGAAGATCCGCGCTCCGGCCCGGATTGGTGCCCGCCCGTCCGGCAGGACGCCCACCCGGCGTCGCGGAGCCCCGGACTCCAGCTCCTCCAGAATGCGCGACGCGCCAGGGAATCCTCCTGCCCGCTCTCCGCCACGGCGTCTGGCCTTCTGTATCGCCCATTCAAGGGCGGCTTCGACCGGCGTCGTCGTGGTGTCGATGTCGGAGCCATACAGGCAAAGCCCCGCTTCCAGTCGCAGCGAATCCCTGGCGCCAAGCCCGGTCGGAATGACAGCCTCGCTTGCAAGCAGCGCCTCCGCCAGGGACCGGGCCTTGGAGGACGGAATCGAGACCTCGTAGCCGTCCTCTCCGGTATAGCCCGACCGGGACACCCATAGTTCGGTTCCGTTCCAGTCCAGGACGCTCGTGTCCATGAAGCGCATTTCCGCCACGCCCGGCACGAGCGCGGCCAGCGCGGTCTCTGAGGCCGGTCCCTGAAGCGCAAGAAGCGCACGATCAGTGATCGGGGTCACGGAGCAACCGGCAAGATTGGCCGAGAGGTGTGCGATGTCCTGTTCCCTTGTTGCCGCGTTTACCACCAGCAACAGATCGTCGCCCCGGTTGGCGATCATCAGGTCGTCAAGGATGCCGCCCGCGTCACCGGTGAACAGCCCGTACCGTTGCCGCCCCTCGGGAATCCCGAGGACGGAAACCGGCACAAGCGCTTCAAGAGCAAGCTGGGCCTCTTCGAGCGAGTCAGCGGAAACCCGAACCTGGCCCATATGGCTTACGTCAAACAGCCCCGCCGACGCCCGTGTATGGAGGTGTTCCCAGAGCACGCCGTCATAGTATTGTACAGGCAACTCGTAGCCCGCAAACGGCACCATCCTGGCATCAAGTTCGCAGTGAAGGTCGTGCAGCGGTGTCCGGTTCAGGTTCGGCATCGCGGTCCCTCTCAATCGGCCCGCGCAAACCGGCGAGCACCTCGCGGGCAATCACATTGCCCGTGGCGTGCCCCCTCTGTCCTTTTGCCTGAGATCGTTATCCCTTCGGCGCCCCGTGCCCGGGGTCTCTCCAGAAGCTTTTCAACGCGACGGTCCTTTGGCCTGAGAGTTTACCGGGGCGGTTGCTCCTTCGGCACCGGGTCACACCCGGATTCTCCCGTCGCGTCTCCTGGAATCAACCTATAGGCTGCTCTGCCCGGCTCTGGCAAGCCCCCGGTTTCCGAATTAGGTTGCACGCATGACGCATGCGTACGTGTTCGGCTACGGCTCGCTCGTGAACCGGCATACCCATGGCTATCGCGATGCCAGGAAGGCGCGGATTTCTGGCTGGCGGCGCACGTGGCGACATCTGGAGGGACGGGCTGGCGCCTTGCTGACGGTCATCGAGGATCGGCAGTCCCGAATTGACGGCGTGATCGCGGCAGTGCCGGACACGGAGTGGGCGGCGCTCGACCTGCGCGAAAAGAGCTACCTGAAAGCCAGGGCTGGCAACGTTGAACACACGTTGCCGCGAAATCCCGAAGTCCACATCTATCACGCACCGGACTGGATGCACCGTCCTGCCCAGTCCACGACGCCAATTGTGCTCTCGTACCTTGACGTGGTGGTGCAAGGCTATCTGGCTGAATTCGGCGAGGCGGGCGTGACGCAATTCTTTGAGACGACCGATGGCTGGGATGCGCCGGTCCTGAATGACCGCGACGCGCCGATCTACGGGCGCCATCGCCCGCCGAACGCAAAGGAGCGCCGCTTGGTCGGCGATCACCTCTCGGCGTTTGGGGCCAGAAACGAGATTCGCCGGTCCTGACCGCTTGTGACGCCCGGTGCCGCCGCAGCCCGGCGCTTCACGGAACAGTCGATTCTGCGCTGCGGTCTGTGAGTGAAGCGACTCGACAGCCTGGCATCGTCTACTGCCTGCCGGATCAAGCCTGCCGGCCAATTCTGAGACAGGCGCGAAGTCCGCCCGGAAAGTCCTCAAAGTCAAGGGTTCCACCGTGAAGCTTGGCGATTGCCGAGACGATTGTCAGCCCAAGTCCGAAACCGCTGATGGCGGTCACGTTGCTCCCCCTTTGAAAGGGGGCCATCAATGCCTCCAATTCCTCTGCAGAAGTTCCGGCCCCCTCGTCATCGACCGTGATGGTGGCAGTGTCGGCGTCTGCATCGAGCCCTACGGTGGCCCGTCGCCCGTACTTGAGCGCGTTGTCAACCAGGTTGGTGACGGCCCGCTGCAATGCCACCGGTCGACCCGTGATGATGATTTGACGATCACCGCTGACGTGTCCCTTTCCTTGGCGCGACATGAAAACAGAACTCGCACCGCGCACGACAATGTCCTCGCTTTGGCGAAACGTCACAGGGCGGTCCATGTCCTGGTAGTCGGCCACGATCGCCTCGATCAGCGAGTTGAGCGACAGTTTGCGCGGCGGCTCGGCGTTCATTTCGGCATGGGTGTAAGTCAGGACACTTTCGATAATGCCGGTCATCTTGTCGATTTCGGCCTCAAGCCTTTCGCGAAGCTCGTTGTCCTCGATCAAGGCCGCCCTCAGGCGCAATCGCGTGGCCGGCGCGCCGAGGTCGTGGCTCACCCCCGACAACACGGCTGCTCTTTCTTGCAACTGGTTGCGCTCGACCTCCAGGTAGGTGTTCAGTGCGTCGACGATTTTCTGCAGTTCTCCTGGTCCTTCGGCCTCGTAGCTTGCTGGACCGCCAAGTGCCCTGCGGCCTCGCAGGCGTTCGGCGAAGGTCGTGAACGCCGATGAAATGTTGAGCGCGTAGGTGACGAGGATCGCCAACGCAATCAGAGCAATGAGTGCCGCCGGGACTCTTCTGTCAGGGGGCGTGGCACCACATCCCCAAATGGACGCGCCGTCGATCTGCACCCACTGCGCTTCATCAAGTTGGGCCAGGACGACGGGGTCGCTGCAGTAGGAGGCAAGCAGGCGCGCCAGGTCACCAGTCGCAGATTGCGCCGTGTTCCCGACCTGAGGGGGCAAATTGGCGAGCGGATACACAAGATCGGCCGAAAGGACCGCAAAGTCGAGCCTCGTGCTGTCCAGCGGATTCTCGCTCCCGGTCGTGATCGGCACGTTGGTGACGAATGTGGGCTTTGGTGCTCCCGACAGCTGGCTGAATTCGCCGGCGTCGGCCAGTCGCTGATCGCGGGGCGAAAGCGGCTGGATCGAGATCGCGCCTTCCTTGTCCGGTCCCCGCAACAGGTCTCCATGCAAGGCGACGCCCGCCGAAAATGCGCGGTCTAGATGCGCACGCCAGGCGTTGACGGATTGCATCCAGATCCAGGTCGAGAGCAGGCCTGCGGCGAAGGCGGCGAGGACCAGACCGGTTCCCAGTGTTCGCAGGCTGCTGCTCAAGTCTCTGATTCCGTTACATCCACTGAGAAGACATAGCCGGTGCCTCGCTCCGTCTTCAGGATTCTTGGATCCTTGGGATCGGTCTCGATCTTTGAACGCAACCTGGCGACCAGCATGTCGATTGCACGCCCGACCCTTTCCTGAGACTGTGCCGCATCGCCCGTGACGTCCAGAGCTTCCGCGATTTCCTCGCGTGTCAATGGAATGTGCTGGTTGGCCAGCAAGGTCTGCAAGAGTGCCATTTCGCGCCGGGACAGTGCGACCTGAACACCCTCCGGCGAAAGAACGACATCGCGCTTTGCGTCATATGTCCAGCCCGAGAACCTGTATGTCTTGGTGTTGCGCCGGTGGGTCAAGGAAGACGACCGCCGGGACCTGGACAAAACCGCCTTTACCCGTGCCAGAAGCAGTTTCGGATTGAACGGCTTCACGATGTAGTCGTCCGCGCCAACCTCGTAGCCGGCCATCCTTTGATTGTCGGCGGAAAGCGCCGAGACCATGATCACGGGAACGTCCTGTTCCGTGCGAAGCTTTCGGCAGATGTCCAGCCCGCTTTCGTCCCCAAGCATTACATCGAGCAGGATCAGGTCGATCCGACCGGTCTCCAGATGCCTCGTTATCTCGAATTCAGTGGCGGCAGGCAGAGCGATTGACCCGTTCTGCCTCAGGAACTGCGTCATCATGTTGCGCATTTCGGGATCGTCATCAACGACCAGTATTCTGGGAATCGTCACGCCAAGCTCTCCCATGAAGTCCGGATCCGTGACTTGCCTGCTCCGGTTCATGTAACATAATGCAACAGATTCGAGCGCTAGGTAACAACGTGTAACGGACCGGGCGAAAAACTTGCGCCGCGGTCGGAAATGCGGACTTGCGCAGATTGCATCGCCCTGACCTGCACCTAGAAGATCGACCCATCTGGCCGCGATCGCGGCATCCTTTTGGGAGGAATCAAAATGAAGTTCCATGTTCTCGGCGCCGTTTCCGGACTTGCCCTGGTCGCATCAGGCGCGGCCCTGGCAGGCCCTGAAGCCGAAGTGCTGCACTGGTGGACGTCCGGTGGCGAAGCAAAGTCCGTCGCCGTCTTGCAGGAGGAATTCGCTGCAAATGGCGGCACCTGGACCGACATGCCCGTTGCCGGCGGCGGCGGTGACGCGGCCATGACCGCACTGCGGGCGCGCGTCCTGTCGGGCAATGCGCCGACAGCCGTTCAGCTAAAGGGCCCGGCCATTCAGGAGTGGTACGAAGAAGGTGTGCTTGCCGACATTTCTGCAGTTGCAGAAGCCGAAGGCTGGGCAGATGTCTTGCCTGCATCCATTGCCGGCCACATGAAATGCGAAGGTACCTGGTGCGCGGCGCCGGTCAATGTTCACCGCGTGGACTGGATCTGGGCCAACGCAGACGTACTCGAGGCAAACGGCATTGCGATGCCGTCTTCGTGGGCGGAGTTCAATGCCGCGGCTGAAAAGCTGCAGGCTGCAGGCATCATTCCTCTGGCCCATGGCGGTCAGGCATGGCAGGACGCGACTGTCTTTGAAGCAGTGGCGCTCGGCATCCTGGGCGCGGACGGGTTCCACAAGGCCTTCGTCGAACTCGACGAAGCCACGCTCAAGTCTGACGGGATGAAGGCGGTGTTTGACCAGATGCGCACCTTGCGCGGATTCGTTGACCCGAATTTCCCCGGCCGCGACTGGAATCTTGCAACCGCGATGGTCATGAATGGCGAAGCCGCGTTCCAGATCATGGGCGATTGGGCCAAGGGCGAATTCCTGGCTGCCGGCAAGGCGCCTGGAGAAGACTTCCTGTGCGCCTCGACGCCCGGTGACGGATTCCTCTACAACGTTGACAGCTTCGCGATGTTCGCGGTTGACGGTGCAGAAAAGGAGGCCGGCCAGCAGCTGCTGGCCAAGCTGATCGTCGGCAAGAACTTCCAGAAGGTGTTCAACCTCAACAAGGGCTCCATCCCGGCTCGTGTCGACGTCGCGCTGGACGAGTTCGACAGCTGCGCCCACTTGTCGGCTAGCGACATGGCCGCGTCCAGCGAAGGCGGCTCCCTTCTGCCAAGCTATGCTCATGGCATGGCGTTGCGCGGCGCCCAGGCAGGCGCGATCACCGATGTCGTAACTGCCCACTTCAACTCCGACATGTCGTCTGAAGATGCCGTTCAGCAGCTGGTGACAGCCGTTGCAAACAGCATGTGATCAACTGGATGACGGCTCCGCCGCGGCCTTTCCCGCGGCGGAGCCCCGAGCGTTGGGGACCAGTTCATGACCAAATGGCTTGAAGACCACCTGCCCAAGCTGATGCTTGCGCCGTCATTCGTGGCGGTTCTCGTCTTCGTGTACGGGTTCATTGCGTGGACAGCCTGGGTATCCCTGACCAGATCGCGTCTGTTGCCAAAATACGAGATCGAAGGGCTCATTCAGTACGAAAGGCTGTTTGCCTCCCCGCGGTGGGACACCGCGCTGAACAACCTCTTTATCTTCGGGGCGCTCTTCATCGTCATTGCAATGGCGCTTGGTCTCTTGATGGCCATCCTGCTGGACCAGAACATCCGAACCGAAGGTGCGATCCGCACGATCTACCTGTACCCGATGGCGCTATCGATGATCGTCACGGGGACGGCCTGGAAATGGATACTCAACCCTGGCCTCGGGCTGGAGGCAATGGTCAAGGGCTGGGGTTTCGAGCGCTTCTCTTTCGACTGGCTCGTCGACCCGGACATGGCCATTTACACCGTCGTGATCGCAGCCCTTTGGCAGAGTTCCGGGTTCGTGATGGCGCTCTTCCTGGCCGGGCTGAGATCGGTCGACGGCGAGATCATCAAGGCCGCGCAGGTCGACGGAATACCGACCTGGCGCATTTACACCGCAATCATCATCCCGTCGATGGCACCGATCTTCCTGTCCGCATTCATCGTGCTGGCGCATCTGGCGATCAAGAGCTTTGACCTCGTGATCGCGCTGACCGGCGGCGGGCCAGGATTCGCCACGGATCTTCCCGCGACCTACATGTACGCAATGGCGTTTTCGCGCGGTGACATCGGGCAGGCGGCAAGTTCCGCCATGGTCATGATGGCCGTCGTCTTCGCCATTGTCGTACCTTACCTCTACTCCGAACTGAGAGCCCAGAAAGATGACTGATCTTGCGACCTCGCCGGCGCGTGGGCAAAGCCAGTCCGTTAGGATTCTCCTGCGATGGAGCCTATACATCGCGCTTGGATTCTTCGTGATGATTTATCTCTTGCCGCTCTTCGTGATGATCACGACATCGCTCAAGAGCCTGGAGGAAATCCGCACCGGCGACCTTGTCGCTTTGCCGCGCGAAGTGACCATTGATGCCTGGTTGACCGCGTGGTCGGGTGCCTGCACGGGCATAAAGTGTGAAGGAGTCAGGCCGTATTTCTGGAATTCCGTTCTGATCGCGGTTCCAGCGGTGGCGATTTCGACACTGGTTGGCGCGATAAACGGCTACGTTGTTGCCCAATGGCGGTTTCGCGGGGCAAACGTCATTTTCGCGCTCATGCTCTTCGGCTGCTTTATCCCCTTTCAGGTGGTTCTGCTTCCGATGGCACGCGTCTTGGGCATCATTGGGATTGCAGGGACCATTCAGGGGCTGATCTTTGTCCACGTTGTCTACGGCATAGGGTTCACGACCCTGTTCTTTCGCAACTACTATGTCACGATACCAGTTGAACTTACCAAGGCCGCCAAGGTCGACGGGGCGGGGTTCTTCCGGATATTCTGGTCGATATTTCTCCCGCTCTCGCTGCCGATCATCGTCGTGACAGTCATCTGGCAATTCACCCAGATCTGGAACGACTTCCTGTTCGGCGTGTCTTTCAGCCAGGCCGGAACCCAGCCAGTTACCGTAGCCCTCAACAACATCGTAAATTCGACCACGGGCGTCAAAGAATACAACGTTGACATGGCGGCCGCGATCATTGCGGCCTTGCCGACGCTGCTCGTCTACGTCGTGGCCGGCAAGTACTTCATACGCGGTCTGACCGCCGGATCTGTGAAAGGATAATTCCGATGGCTCCGATCCTCGAAATCCAGAATCTCTACAAGAACTACGGGTCTCTGGAGATTCTGAAAGACATCAACGTGTCCATCGACTCCGGAGACTTCCTGGTCCTTGTCGGTCCTTCCGGCTGCGGCAAGTCCACCCTCTTGAACTGCATCGCCGGCCTGGAACCGATTTCGGGCGGGAGACTGAGCATCGGCGGGCAGGACATGACGAATGTCAGCCCAAAGGACCGCAACATAGCAATGGTGTTCCAGTCATACGCGCTCTATCCGACGATGAGCGTTGCGAAGAACATCACCTTTGGCATGAAGGTTCGCGGCGTCGACCAGTCGACGCAAGAGACGAAGCTGGCGCAAGTTGCGCAACAGCTTCAGATCGAGCCATTGCTCGGGCGCCGACCTGGCCAGCTTTCCGGAGGACAACGGCAGCGTGTCGCAATGGGTCGTGCCCTGGTTCGGGACCCAATGCTGTTCCTGTTCGATGAGCCGCTTTCGAACCTCGACGCGAAGCTCCGCGTCGAGATGCGAACCGAGATCAAGGCGCTGCACCAGAACCTGGGGGCATCCATGGTTTACGTGACGCACGACCAGATCGAAGCGATGACGCTGGCCACGAAGATCGTTGTCATGAAAGGCGGCGAAATCCAGCAGATCGGAACGTCATCCGAAATCTACAATCGGCCTGCAAACCTCTTCGTGGCAGACTTCATGGGCAGTCCCGCGATGAACCTGATACCGGCAAGGACGCAGTCGAACGATGATGGCACGCATATCGAAATCCTGCGCAAGGACGGGGAACCGATCGTCCTGACAGACCAGGTCAATCGCGGCTTGCCGAGCGATGTCATCCTTGGCGTGCGCCCCGAGGACATCGCGGACCCGAAAATGCGTGGCGGAGGAAATGTCCAGGCGGCGGATTGCATTGTCGACATCGTGGAACCCACCGGCGCAGACACCTATGTCGTCATGCAACTGGGCGGCAAGAGCGTCACGGCGCGTCTGCATTCGGAAACGACCGCCCAGCCCGGGAAGACCCAAAGACTGGCCTTCGATCTTGGCAAGGTGTCATATTTCGCACCTGACACTGGATTGCGCCTGAACTAGGCCAATGCCTCCTGCCACCGACTTTGGTCGCACGGATTTCCCTATGGAACCCGCCCGTCGCGGGAACCTTGAACGCACGATCTGGTCGTTTTCCGGATCGAAAAACGAAATCCGGCACTGCATCATCGAGCATTCCGATGGGCGTCAGCAGGCAGGGAGTCGGTCTGCATGCTACGTCCACCATTCGTCGATGCTCGCGATGTCCTCGTCCGACCAACCGAAGTGATGGGCAAGTTCGTGAACCATGACATGCGCCACCAGATCGGAGAGCGACACATTGCCTCGTTCAATCCATTCCTCCAGAATGGCCCGGCGAAAGAGCCAGATCGCGTCTGGTTGCCCACGCTGGTCCGACACCGACTTTTCCGTAAGCGGGATGCCGTCATAGAGACCCGTCAGTTCGAACGGATCATCGATTTCCAGGTCGGCAAGAATGTCGTCCCCTGCAAACTCCTCGACCTGGACCACCACGGCGCGGGCATGGTCTCGAAACCTCTTCGGCAAGGCCTCGACGGACGCGACCGCCATGGCCTCGATAATCGCCGCATCCGGCGCCTCTGCCACCTGCCGGTCCATCACGCTCCCTATATGGACAATTCCCAACTCATGTGAAAGAGGCACTGCCGATCAGGAGAACCGCCGATGACCGTCACCCGTTTCGCGCCATCGCCAACCGGCCTAATCCATGTCGGCAACTTGCGTACCGCACTTCTGAACTGGCTGATCGCCCGGAAGGCGGGAGGCACCTTCATCCTGCGCATCGATGACACCGACACGGATCGCTCCCGGCAGGAATATGTCGACGCCATCCGCGAGGATCTCGAATGGCTCGGTCTCGGTTGGGACCGGGTCGAGCACCAGTCCGCCAGGCTTGACCTCTACAACGCAACCGCGGACAGGCTCCGCGACATGGGGCGGTTCTACGAGGCCTGGGAAACCCCCTCCGAACTTCAGCTCAAGCGCAAGAAGCAAAGGAACATGGGAAGGCCTCCGGTCTACGACCGGGCGGCGCTTGATCTCTCGGACGGCGAAAGGAACCGGCTTCGTGCCGAACGCGGGGCAGGTGCATGGCGCTTCAAGCTGAACCACGCAAGAATCGAGTGGGAAGACCTGATCCTCGGCCACACGTCGATCGACGCAGCCAGCGTGTCGGACCCGGTACTGATCAGGCAGGATGGGCGAATCCTCTATACCCTGGCATCGGTCGTCGACGACCTCGACATGGGCGTTACGCACGTGGTTCGCGGTTCGGACCACGTGACGAACACCGCTGCCCAGATCCAGGCGATGGAGACGCTCGGAGACCGGCCTCCTGAATTCGCCCATCACTCGCTCCTGACCGACGCCAAGGGCGAACCGCTGGCAAAGCGGCTGCAAGCGCTCAGCCTGCGCGAGTTGCGTGCGCAAGGCGTCGAACCGATGGCAGTCCTTTCGCTCATGGCAAGGCTCGGATCATCCGACCCGGTCACGCTGTGCGCCAGCCACGACGAAATGATTGAAGGCTTTGACATCGCGCGATTCGGCGCCGCACCCACGAAATTCGACCCGGAGGATCTGGATCCTCTCACGACGCGCGTTGTGCACGGACTTGCCGCCGGGGACGTCGCGGATCACTTGAGCGCTGTTCCGGCAGAGTTGCGTGAGCAATACTGGCATGCCGTGCGCGCCAATGTCTCACGGCGGTCCGAGGCAGGCGACTGGTGGCAAGCTCTTGGCGGCTCTGATCCACCTGACATCGCGGAAGAGGATCGCGAATTCGTCAACGAGGCGCTGGACCTGCTTCCAGCACCTCCGTACGATGCGAGCACCTGGTCCACCTGGACATGCGCTGTCAGCAACAAGACCGGACGAAAGGGCAAGAGCCTGTTCATGCCGCTCCGCCTTGCAATCACCGGCCAGTCGCGTGGGCCCGAAATGGCAGACATCATGCCGCTTCTCCAGAAGAAGCCTGGTTCTTGATGGCCGGGCTGCGCACCGCCTCATGAGCGTCCGTCCGGCATGGCCACACCTGGCCAAAGGCCCGAGGGGCGAACGCTTGTACCGGGACCATGCCAGCCTTCCCTCGCAGCCCCACTCAAGGATTATCGGATAATGAAGTCCCACATTCTGACCATCACCCTGAACCCAACCGTCGATTTTTCCACGACGGCGCCGGAGATCGTGTCCGAATTGAAGCTGCGCTGCTCAGAGCCGCAGATCGATCCAGGCGGTGGAGGCATCAACGTCGCGCGGGCCGTCAAGCTACTGGGTGGCCAGGCCACGGCGCTCGTCGCCATCGGCGGCGCCACCGGCGCACATCTGCTGCAGCTGCTTGCGCTCGAAGGCGTTCCCACGGTCGCCTTTCAGGGACCGGGCGAAACGCGCCAGTCCATGTCGGTGATTGATCGAGCGTCAAACGAGCAATTCCGGTTCGTAATGCCAGGACCGGTGTGGCAGGAGCACGATGTTCCGCGCGCCCTCGACTCCGTCGACCAGGCGGCCGGCGAAGACACGCTTGTCGTCCTCTCGGGGAGCCAGCCACCCGGCGTCGCCAAGGACTTTCCTTCCATCCTTGCGGATCATGTGGCGGGACGGGGGGCGCACCTCATTGTCGACACGTCCGGCCCGGCCCTGTTCCACCTCGCCGAGAAGCCGCACGACGCCGTCTACGTCCTCCGCATGGACGGCGAGGAAGGCGAAGAGCTGGCGGGCCGCCCCCTGCCGACGCGGGCCGACTCGGCCATGTTCGCCCGCGAGCTCGTCGACAAGGGCGTGGCCCGTGTCGTCATCGTCGCACGAGGCGCGGATGGCTCTGTGCTGGCAGACAAGGACGGGGCGTGGCACGCCGTCAGCCCGCCTGGGCCGGTTGTTTCGAAGGTCGGCGCGGGCGACAGCTTCGTCGGTGCCTTCACGCTCGCACTTGCCAGTGCCGAGCCAGTCGGCGAATGCCTGCGATGGGGCGTGGCTGCAGCAAGCGCGGCCGTCTCGACGGAGGCTACGAGGCTCTGCGACCCCGAGACAACCGAGCGCAACCGGGCTGCATGCGAGCTCACGCCCCTGGGGTGATTCAGCCCGTGGCGCCCAACGGCCGCGCCACGTTCATGACTTCAGCCTGTAGCCGGTCCGAAAAATCCACCCGACGATGCCCAGGCAAAGTCCGGCAAAGACGAATATCGCGGCCAGGCTTGCCATGATCGGCACATCCGCCGTACCAAAAAAGGACCACCGGAATCCGGAGACCAGGTACAGCACCGGATTCAGCAATGACACGTTCTGCCAGAACGGAGGAAGCATGCTGACCGAATAGAAGGATCCGCCGAGGAAGACGAGCGGCGTGACAACGAGGAGCGGCACCAGGT
>JAPPCV010000109.1 GCA_028824715.1 Boseongicola sp.
CGCGAGGGCGGACAAAATCAAGGCGCGGGCGTAACGTCGTGCTTTAACCGCTTACGCATGAGCCGACGTTTGCTTCCGATCGGAATCCAGTCTTTCCGGACGATCCGGGAGCAGGACTTCCATTACGTCGACAAGACCCCGCTCATCCGCAGGCTGGTCGATGAAGGGCGCAACTATTTCCTGTCCCGGCCCCGCCGGTTCGGCAAGAGCCTGCTGCTGGACACGATCAGGTCGCTGTTCGAATGCAACGAGGAACTGTTCCGGGGCCTGGACATCCACGGCCACTGGGACTGGTCGGCCCCCCATCCGGTCGTGCGGCTGAGCTTTGACGGAAAGTACAATGAGCCGCGGGATCTTGAGCTCAGCATCCTCACGCAGCTCGACGTGATTGAGCGCAACGCGGGTCTGTCCAGAACTTCCTGCCGCACCGGGCCCGAACGCTTGCTGGATCTCCTTGATCGACTGCATCATGCCACCGGGCGTCAGGTGGCCGTCCTCGTGGACGAGTACGACAAGCCGATCCTCGACGTGCCTCACGACCCGGAGCTCGCGACGGCCAACCGCGACTACCTGCACGGCTTCTACGGGATCATCAAGGGAAGTGCAGAGCATGTCCGCTTCACCTTCGTCACCGGCGTCAGCATGTTCTCGAAGGCCAGCCTGTTCTCGGGCCTGAACAACCTCAGGGACATCAGCCTCGATCCGCGCTACGCCACGGTCTGCGGCTACACGGAGGACGACCTGAACCGGGTGTTCGGACCCGAACTCGACGGGCTGGACCGGGAGGAGGTCCGGACCTGGTACAAGGGCTATCACTGGCGGGGCGGGGAGAGGGTCTACAACCCCTGCGACGTGCTGCTGCTGCTGCGGAACCGAGAGTTCCGCCCCTACTGGTTCGAGACCGGATCCCCGACGTTCCTGTTCCGGATGCTGATGGAGAGGTCCGTCGGCCCGATGGAACTGGAGAACCGGATGGCCGACATGTCGCTCGTCTCGAAGTTCGACGTGAATGACATCGGGATCGAGGCGCTGCTGTTCCAGACCGGCTACCTGACCATCGCCGAGGAGCGGAAGGAAGGGTTCAGGACCTACTGCAGGCTGGACTATCCGAATCTCGAGGTGCGGGTCAGCCTGAACGACGAGCTGCTCGCGTATCTGGGCAAGAAGGGGAAGGAGCCATTGGACCAGGGCCGCGCGTTCTGCGCGCTTCTGGAGGCGAACGACTTCGAGGGCTTCGCCGAGCGGCTCCGGTCATACCTGTCGGGGATCCCCTACCAGTGGCATGCGACGGGCGATCTTGCGCGCTACGAGGCCTGGTACGCGAGCCTGCTGCACATGTGCTTCCGCGCCATCGGGGTGGAGGTCCATGCCGAGGACGCGTCGAGCCACGGGCGCGCCGACATGGTCGTGCTGACGGGCGGGCAGGTGTTCGTGCTGGAGTTCAAGATGGCCGATGGCGAGGGAGATGCCGACGCCGCACTCGATGCGGCTCTCGCCCAGATGCGGGAGCGCGGCTACGCGGACAAGTGCCGTGGCCAGGGAGCGCCGGTCCATCTTCTGGCCGTGGCATGCGGACGCGAGGCGCGAAACCTTCTCGAGATCAGGGCCGAGGCCGCATGACGCGCCGTGATCGAGCACACGAGGGGCCAAGACCCGGTCTCGCCGCACGTCCCGCATCGATCCGTGCCGGACGGCATTGGTCCGCCACACGTCAAGTGACGCTCCCGCCGCCTGGCGACCTGCCGGGCAGCCGCACGTTCCTGGCATGAGGCGCCGGATGCGCAATTCGTGCCGGCCGTCGACCGTCCGCGCCACCGGCGGGTGTGTCGGGGCTTCCCCTGCAGGCCCGGCACCGATTTGGGCGGGACCCGCGGCCCGACCGAAAACTGAACCTGGACCTTGCGGGACCCGAAGGATTCCTTCTCGCGGACGATGCGGCAGCGCCGCATGGACGCGGTGGCGCGGCGTCCTGACCTGCGCGGTCGAAGGCGCCGACGGGTTCGTGGTCCCTGCCTGTCTGCGCGAAGCGTCCCGGGAGTGCGGCGGAAGCGGCGGCGTTCCTGACACGCCGAAGGCCCGCGCCGTCAGGAAGCGCGGATGCGTCGGCCGCGGCCGGGTTCTCGGCCGTGACACAAGCGCAACGCGGAAACTGCATGCCGCATCGCGTTCCGGAGCCAGGAACCGGTCCGCGGTTGCATGGCAAGCGGCTGTCCGCAAAGCTTGATCGAGGCGCCGCATTCTTCGGGCGGGGGAGCGCTCACGCTCGCACCAGTTCCACGGGCGAGCCGTATCTCTTCAGCGCTCGGTCAGCCGTCAGCAGCGGCCAGCCTTCCTGCCGGGCCTGGGCAACCAGGATGCGATCAAACGGATCGGCATGGTGCAACGGCAGATCTGCAGCCTCCAATGTGTGGCTCGCAGTTATCGGCAGTTCTGCCCAGCCATTCTTCACGAGCCCGGCTCGCAGGGCGGTCGGATCGATCCGGAAATCTGCCCGCCCGAGGCTCGCCTTGATGACAATCTCCCAGATGCTTGCCGCCGAGACATGGGGAAGTTGCCCTTCATCCGTCAGCCGCGCTTGCGCAATCCCGCTCAGGCGCTCTGGGGCGTAGGCGGCCCAAAGCACCAGATGCGTGTCCACCAGCAGGCTCACCGACCGAGCGCCTCGGCGATTTCGTCGGCTCCGATCCGGTCGAAATCGTCCGGGACGGCCCCTTGGCCGGCCAAGAAGCCGAGGCGGCGCGGTCCCTCGGGCGCGATCGGCTCGACCTTCACGAGGGGCTTTCCGGCTCTCGCGATGATGAATGCCTCGCCCCTCGCCGCAGCGGCCACCAGCCGCGACAGGTTCGTCTTCGCCTCATGCATGTTCACGGTCTTCATCGGAAGTCTCCTTAGTCCACCGCCTAAACTAAGTTCGCTGCCGGCGCAATGCCGATGGGCCGAAAGGTCGCGCGCCTTTTCCTATGCCCGCTTCCGGTTACGGCCCGGATCACGAGAATCTCGGAATCTCCCGGTTGCGCATCCGGTGCGGGGCGCCCCCGGTTCAGGCACGGTTCCTTGCTGAAGATCGATTGCCGCCTGCCGCCGGCAACAGTCGGATCCTGCCGCTTCAGACTGCCAGGTCAAGGTCGCGTCGCCCGACGAAGCCTGGGCGACGCGGGTGTCGACGCGCCATGGCCGGGTTCGGGCATGGCAGCGTTCAGGCGGGAAACCGCGGTCCCGGGCACGGGCTTGCAACCGTTCCTCGCGGCAAGAAATCCTGGCGCCCCGTCGCCCGGTCGCCAGCCGGTGCCGGGGCGCGTCCGCTCACTGGTGCCAGGATGCGGGCCGCGCCCGGGAAAGGGAACGGTCCGCCCAGCCATCGTGCTTATGACAAGGGGATTCGCGAAAAACCGGAAACGAGGATCCGGCTGGACAGGCTCATGACAGCTTCACCGAGTACCTGATGCCAAAATCCCGTCGCCCCGTCGCGGGTATTGGAGGAGCGGTCAGATGCAGGTTACCGGACTGCTGCACGGGTCCAGACTGTTGAGGCATGTGGGTTTCCCATGCCCGGAAGTGCTGGGACCCGGTGCAAGCGAAGACGAGATTCAGGCACTGATTGAAAGGCACGGGCTGGTTTTCGTCAAACCCGTGTTCAAGGGCGGCATCGGAAAGAAGGGAAAGGCGGGCCTCGTCGCCAAGGTGCGCGACCTGAAGTCGGCACTGGCCGAAAAGGAGAGGCTCTATTTCGCGAAGCACAGGCATGGCAATGCAGTCGCGAAGGCCAACGGCGTCACCTTCGAGGCGGGAGTGCCGGCCGAGCATGAGGTCTACTTCTCGATCACGGACGACAGCCGCTTTCGCGCACCGACGATGACGCTGACTCATCGGGGCGGCGTCGACATCGAAGACCTGGGCAAGGACGAGGTCGCGACGGTTCCGTTTGACGCGCTGACTGGGCTCAAGGCATTTGTCGTCGCCAACGCGCTTTCGGACATCGGTGCGCCGAAGGAGATCATCTCGCCGCTGGTTCAGCAGTTGCCGAAGCTTTGGGAGCTGATGCACCACTACGGCATGACCACGCTGGAGCTGAACCCGATCAGGATGCAGCCCGGCAGGAACGGTCGGCTTGCGCCGGTCGCCTGCGACTTCAAGTGCGGGTTCGATCGGGATGATCCGCGCGTGTTGCGCCTTGGGCTTCCGGATCAGCTCTTCGCGTCCGACGTCTCGGCGTTTGAACAGGAGGTGAACCAGCTCCGCACCCACCAGGGACAGTCGGACGTGTTCGTGATCAACGAGAACGGCACCATCCTCGCGCCGACCTTCGGCGGCGGCGCAAACAGCCTTGTCACCGAAGTGCTTGGGGATGCGGCGATCATTTCCTCGGATTTCGGCGGCAATCCGCCCTACGAAAAGATGAAGGCCGTGGCATCGATCTGCTACAAGCACTTCCTGTCGCAGTCCAACGTGCTCTTCATCATCGGCGGCAAGTCGAACAACACCGACATCCTGGAAACCTTCCGTGGCATGGGAGATGCACTGCGCGAACACATTGCCGCACACGGACCGGTGCCGCTCTACGTCGTCGCCGGGCGAGGCGGTCCGAACCTGGTCCGCGGCTTTGGCAACCTGGCCGACACGCTGGACAGCCTCGGCCTGCCGTACCGGTTCTTCGGATTCGACAGCGCGATCTCGGAAGTCGTGAACTACGCCAAGCAGGTCGATCAATGGATGCGCGACGGCGGCCGGGACGAGATTGCCCGGCTCCTGGGCATCTCGGCTGCCGCGCAGGAGGAATGAAGACAATGCATAAGCAAGGCATCGAGGGATTCCCGTACTATCTGGGCATCCGGTCGCTGGGAGAGGTCGCGACGCGCGAGGACCGTGTTTGCGTCCTGAACCTGCTCGGCGGTGAATCCCGGCAGGTCACGCCGACCAGCCATGCGTTTTCCGGCGGAAACGTCGTGTTCGGGACCTCGCCCGGCCGCGCGGGCAGCGTCCTGAAGACCCCTGTCGGCGACATTCCCGTGTTCAATAACGTGCGCGAAGGGCTGGATGCCGGACATGCCTTCAACGTCGGCGTGGTCTACCTGCCGCCGTCGGGCGTGCGTGACGGTGTGGCCGAACTCATCCGGGTCAATGAGCGTCTCGCCAGGATTGTCATCATCACCGAGAAGATCGCGGTTCACGACGCGCGTGAAATCCGCGCCATGGCGCAGGCGAACGGAATCGACATCGTTGGCGGAAACTGCCTTGGGGTCGCGGACAGCTGGAACCGTGTGCGGATCGGCGGAGCGCTTGGCGGGGATCACCCCGAGGAGTCGCTCCTGAAGGGCTCGGTCTCGATCTTTTCGAACTCCGGCGGGTTCACCACCACCATCGCCCAGTATCTCGCCACGGAAGGCTGGGGCACGACCGCGCTGATCTCGTCCGGCAAGGACGTCTACATTCACTATTCCGCACGCGACTTCGCACATGCGCTGAGAGCCGACGACAGGACCAAGGCCGCCGTGCTCTACGTGGAGCCGGGCGGCTACTACGAGCGTGACGTGGATTTCGGCAAGCCCGTCGTCGCATGCGTGGTTGGGCGCTGGAAATCCAGGCTGACCCGCGCGGTCGGGCACGCCGGCGCGATGGCCGGCAGCGGCGACAGCGCCGAGGACAAGGAAAGCTGGCTTGTCGAGGCGTTCGGCGTCGACGGACTCTATGAGCCCGGCAATCCGGCTGTCTCAAGGAAGGGCGCCGTCGTGACGAACATCGCCGACATTCCGGCAGCCCTCACCGCCGTGATGAATCTCTCGGGGGTTGATCCCGACTTTGACTCGACGGGCAGCCTGTCGCTGAAGCCCTGGCTCGCGAACGACAGGTGTCTTGCGATGCCAGCCAGTCTCGCGCTGCCGCCTGTTCGTGCCATGGCACCCTACGACGAGCAGGTCGAAGCGCTCAAGGACCAGGTCGGTGCGGTCGTTGCGCGCCAGAACATGAAGGACAGGTCCGGTGCCTCGGTGATGGATCCGAAGACCCAGGTGACCAGCGTGCACGGACATTCCGTGCTCGACCTGGCACTGGAGCCGCTCGAGGCGAACTTCGCGCTGCCGCTTGTCCATGAGATTGCGACCGAAAACGACCGCGCGCTGCTGGACATAGCGGTCGCCGCCGAGGTCAACCTGGTCGGTGACCCGATCCTGGTGGCGGCAGACGCCGCAAGAGAAGCCGGCAATGCGCCGAACGCCGTGATGGCCGCCGCGGCGGCCATCGTCGGACCGAACAGGGTCGAACGGGCGCTCGCCTGCACGGACGTGCTGATCGAGATGTTCTGCCATTCGGGGCTTGCGGACGGTCGGGACGAAACTTTCGACACCGGTGCCATCGCCATCGAAGGGGACTCCCGCGCCCTGTTCCTGGCCGGGCCCGATGACGCCGACGATCCCCGGCCAGAGGCCATGCTCACCGCTGTGAAGGCCCGCGGCGGAAAGTCGGCGTTCCTGAAATTCCTGGGCACGTTGGGGGCACCTCTGAACCGCGACGCCATCCTCGCCGCCATCGCCCTGACGATCTCCTGGGGTCCGTTGATGCGAAAGCGGATCACCAGGCTGACCGCACGAACCTTGCCGTGGTACCTGCGGCTTTATGGCGTCATGGTCGGCGCAACAATCCCCGGCAAGCACCACGGGCATGGCTCCCTCTGCGGCATTCCCCGCGAGGAACGCTTCTCGACATGGACCATGGCAGACCTCTGCTTCCTCGCCATCACCGGAAAGAAGCCGGCTGCTGCGGAGGCCCTGCCCCTGCAGATTCTCGTCGGCTTGCTCATCTCGAACGGCCCTGGCTCGATTTCGGCCCAGGGCGCGAAAGGCGCCGTGGCTGCGGACGGGCCTCAGACTCCGAATCGCGTCCAGATCAACAAGGCGATGCTGGGCTTCCTCAGCCATTGCGGCTACAGCCACGGCGGCAACGGGTTTGAAGGCATGGCCTTCCTGCTGGACCGGTTCGCAGGCACGGGCTTGAAGGACCCGGCCAACCCGAACCACGGGCTTGACCTGAAGCGGATGGCCCGTGACTTCGCGATCGAATACAGGCGCGAGAAAGCCGGCGCGAAAGAAATCGGCGCGGAGGTGCGTGCGCTGCCCGGTGTCCACCACCCCGTCTTCAAGGGCCGGCCTGTCAATTTCGACCCTCGCGAGCGGTTTGTCGCAGAATTCCTGGAGAAGCGCGGCGACTACAACGTCTTCCACGCCTTCTATTGCGAGCTGGTGAAGGCGCTCTACGATGCCGGTGTCAGCCGCTACGTGTTCTGCGTCAATGTTGATGCCGTCATTGCCGCGCTGCTGCTTGCACTGCTCTGGAAGGACTTCCAGTCCGGGTCCCTCACGAGGCGCGATCTCGAAAATGCGGCATTCACCGTGTTCCTCTATGGTCGCGTGATCGGTTCGGCGGCAGAAATCGATGATCACCTGAACCGGGGGCGGAACATGGATACGCGCACGCCCGCCTCGGCCTGCGCACATGTCGTCTGAAGTTGATCTGCCGGCGGAACACGCTTTCATCCTTGCCGCTTCGAGGCCAGCCGGCACCAAGCCGGCGTGGGAGATCATTGGCGTCTGTCAGTTGCCTCGGATGGCCGTTGCCGCGGGAACATCTGCGGCGCTCGCGTAGACGAATCCGGATGCGGCACAAGCGAGCGCGAATTCGCGAAAATTCGCCGGAATCCGGCGTGGGATTCACGAAACCGGCGAAAGAGCCTTGTCGTGGATGCGGGCCGAAGCCGGCTGCTGGGCGTCAGAAACCGGGCGTGACGGAGCCGTCCGTGCATTCGCACGGGGTCCGACGACATTCTCGACAGACGCCCGAGCGCCGGTTCGCGACGTTTCTTTCCTGGATGTCCTCCTCCGTCAGGCCGTAAAGGAATGCGGAGACAGGCGAGGCCCGACTGGCGGTCTCGGCCAGGATCTCGACCATCCTTGAACGGTCCTCCTCAACAAGATCGTCGAAGAGCACGTCGACCAGGCCAGGAACCCCCTCATCTGGCATCCTGTCACGGAACACCCGTTCCAGCGCGTCCGAGATCCGCGCCCGCTCCCGGATCTCGAGGGCGTGCGGGACCCGCTGACCGGACATGGCATGGACATGGTCATTCACGGTCGTCTCGTAGGAGAGCGAGATCGCCTCCCCCAGAAGGCCGGTTGCCCCCGTCTCGTAGAACTCGATCAGCCCGAGAACGTAGGGCGTCTGGTCAATCCCGATGAAGGTGAGCGGGGGCAGGCCGGCCCGCAGCAACGGCTCGTTCGACAGGAGCCGGCCCATCCGCTTGTTTCCGTCCCCGAACGCTTGCAGGTAGGAGAGTCCCGCCAGGAGGAGGAAGGACGCCTCGAACGGGTTCTCGACCTTCCTGGCCTTGGCCATGAGGTCGCCGAGCGCGGAAGCGAGGATGACGCGATCAGACGAGGGACGGTAGCTGCTCGCCGAAACCCGGGCCGCGCTGCGCCGGACCGTGCCCAGATCGGCCGGATCCACTAGGTCCCGCATCATCAGGACGTGGCAACGGCGCACGTTCTCTGCATCTGGGAATGCGTCCTCGATTCCGTCAAGCACGGCGGAGATGGCCGCCTTGTGGTTCAGGATCATGGCCGTCTCGAGCAGGTCCCGGCCCGAGGCGCTTTGGCCGTACTTGACCAGGAGCTCCGTCGAAAGGTGGTCATAGGTGTTGCCCTCCAGGTTCGAGGAGGCCCAGGACAGGTCGATCAGGAACCGTTCTGCAATCGCCCGGCTCCAGGTCGAGGCGTCAAGACGCTGCATGCCCGCCCTGTCAACCGCGGCCTGCATCCGTTCAGCCGACTCCTTCGGCAGCCAGCGGGTCTCGTTAGGGACGTAGCCGCCGATCCGGTCAGGGTCGTAAGGGATCGGGGCGCGACGTCGCGGGTCCGTCGCCACCCGCCGCACGTCGGACGGGAGGAAGAACCGCGCACCGCGGGTCTGCCCCTCCTTGGCGAGGAGCCCGCGGACGATCAGACCGCTCATGATGCGGGACATCGTGGCCTGGCTGGGCGCGTCGCGCATGCGGGACATCAACTCGCGCTGGCTGACAGGGTCGGGAGTGCGCAGCAGCGTCTCCATGACGGCGCGTTCCTGCCAGCTCAGGTTCCGGACCTCAAGGATGGCGTGCATGTGGCTTCCTGTTTATTCATGATTTATCCATGTAGCGCAGATCTGGGCCCCATTGCAATGTGCGTGAATGAATGCGAAGCGTTGAAATGCTGCAATCATTGAAAAAAGCCCGGTACGCCAACCCGTGAATGAACGGCGGATAAATCCGCGAAGACGGCAGAATCCAAAGGTTGGTGACGCGCCGGGAGTGCCACTGATCCGGTCGATTCCGGCGAAAACCTGCAGGACGGGTCAGACAGGGGAATCAATGCCGGTCCGCTGCAAGAGCCCGGACTCACGCGCGGAATGAATCAAGTGTCACCTTCAAGATCCAGCAGAGTGCGCAGCAGCGCCTTCAGTTGAGCGCCCTCATGGTCGCTCAGACGTTCGGTCAGTTCTTTCTGATATTGCAAGTTGTCCAGGTGGACCGCTTCCAGCATTGCCTGTCCCTTTTCGCTGATGCGAATGGTCACGGACCGGCCGTCGTCGGGAGAGTTGCGACGCTCCACCAACTGCTTCTCTTCCATGCGGCGCAGCAAATCGCTCACCGTGTTCATGTCGAGGGCTATCAGCTCTCCCGCGCGCCTTTGCGACACATCCGGGTTCTGCGAAATCGCAACCAGAAGAGCCAATTGCCGCGACGTGATGCCATGATGACCGAGAGACTGGTTGAACAGTTTCTCGGCATGGAAATGCGACCGCCGCAACAAGTGCGACAAAGTGTCGAGCAGGTCATATGGTTCCGTCGTCCCGGAGGCTGGACCTGGATCGCTCTTGCACATGCCAATGCCACCTCAACCAGGTTTCAGGGCCAATCGCGTACGCTTGGTATTTCATCCGCGCCAGTGTTCCAAGTGTCGAACGGTTTCCGGCACCATGGCATGCTGGGTGAACTGAATTCGCCTGGCGCCGTATCGCTTCGTTCACCGGTTCTGTCGTGCAGGTGGCTACTCGACATGCCGGTCGTGGGCGATGATCCTGAAAATCTCGATGGCGGCACCGACGAGCGCGCTACGAATGAACTCGGGACTTCGGCAATGGGCTTTCTGCCACCATGCGCCTCAAGCGGCGCGCGTGGCTGCCAAGACACCAACGAGGGATCGACACTCTCCTGCGAGCGACCCCCAAGACTCTTCTCATGTCAAGCCGCCCTGATCCTCCCAATGCGTTCCAACGGCCTGCAGGTTCGGTGCCAGAATCCTCGAAGCCCTCTCGACGCACTGGATGTCGTTTTCGGTCTCCACTCGTCCGTGAACATCCGCGGCACACGGTCACCGACGCCACGCGGCAGCGGTCCCAGCGAATTGCCATCCAGGTACGTGACACCTTCGAGCGGAACAAGGCGATCCTTCGCCGGGAGTGTCACGCGATGCCCCGCTGCTTGCTGATCCCGGGGACGGGCAGCACCCATGGCATCCGGCGGTGCCTGTCAGCCGGATTCCCCTGGAAGGGGCGGGCGCCATCACTGTCGATCATGGCCTTGACGGTCCTGCATGCTTGTCAAGGCGTGCCTTGAGAATTGGCGCGCCGAGCGCGGCAAGCACGAAAAGGCCCGTCAGAAGCTTGAGGTCCGAGGGCTTGAATCCGAGGCTCAGCGCCATGGCGACGAACTGGAAGTAGAAGAGCGATCCCACGACCGGCGCCGCGATCTGGCGCAGCAGGCTGTCACGGCCAAGGATCGCCTCCCCGAGGATGGTGCCCGCAAGGCCGATCACCAGCACGCCCACGCCCATGTTGACATCGGCATAGCTTTGATACTGCGACATCGTCGCTCCGCCGAGGGCCGCGAGGCAGCCCGCAAGCCCCAGCCCCGCGATGACGAAGGCCCGGGTTGAGAGCCCGTGCGCGCGCGCCATCATCTGGTTGGAGCCTACGGCGCGCAGGCCCAGCCCCAGCTCGGTCAGCAGAAACCAGTGGAGCGCGCCGCACACGATGAGGAGCAGGACCGCAAGCAGGGCGAATTGCGTCAGCGGCGCGCCGCCATCCGGGCCAAGGAAAGCCGTGAACAGGGTGTCATGGCTGAACAACGCCGTGTTCGGCTTGCCCATCACCCGGATGTTGATCGAAAAGAGCATCGTCAGCACGATGATCCCGGCGAGCAGCGACGTGACCTTGAAAGCAAGGTGGATCAGCGCCGTGAGGCATCCCGCCAGGGCCCCGGCCAGAATGGCCGCGAGGATAGCGGGGACGATGCCAGAACCGCCGGCCAGCATCGCGGCGGCAACGGCACCGCCCAGGGGGAAGCTGCCCTCGGCGGTCAGGTCCGGCAGGCTCAGCAGGCGAAACGGGATCATCACGCCAAGCGCCACGAATGCGTACACCCCGCCCTGCGCCAGGCTGACCGGGATCAGGTTGAAGTAGGTGTTCAGGACATCGATCATGCCCGCCCCTCAGTTCAGCAACATGCGATCGCTGACCGCATCGTGAAAGCGTGCCACAAGATCGGCGGCGGTCACGCTCGCCTTTTCCGTGCGGTCCAGGTTCAGGATCACGCGGCCGTCATGCATCATGATCAGCCGATCGCCATGCGTTATGGCCTGTTCCATGTTGTGGGTGATCATCAGCGTGGTGATGTTCCTGCCCGCGACCGCCTGAAGGGTCGCGCCAAGCACCAGCTCGGCGGCGCGCGGATCGAGGGCGGCGGTGTGTTCGTCCAGCAGGAGAAGCGGCGGTGCCTTCAATGTTGCCATGACCAGCGTCAGGGATTGCCGTTGCCCGCCGGACAGAAGCGCCACCCGATCCGACAGCCGGTTTTCCAGACCCAGCCCCAGCACCTCCAATGCGGCGCGGAAGCCGTCCCGCTCGGTGCGCTTCAGTCCCATCCGGAAGCCGCGCGCGGATCCGCGCCGGGCCGCGATGGCGAGATTCTCCTCGATGGTGAGCGAAGCGGCAGTGCCCTGCATCGGATCCTGGAACACGCGAGCCATGAAGTGCGCGCGCTTGTGGGCAGGCAGGCGGCTCATGTCCTGGCCCGCCACGACGACCTTGCCCGCATCAAGCTGCAATTCGCCGGAGATCGCGTTCAGCGTCGTGCTCTTCCCGGAACCGTTGCTGCCGATCACGATTCCGAATTCCCCGGCGGCCAGATCCAGGTCGACGCCGTTCAGCGCCGCTTTCTCCTGCACGGTGCCGGGGAAGAAGGTCTTGCGCAGGCCGGAGACATGAACTCCGGCCTGCCCATGCGCATCCGTCACCTTACGCAGCCGCAGTCCGCAAGCGCCTCTGGCAGCATCATGCCGAATTCCTCCATGTACCTTGCGCTGATCGTGGCGGAGTGATCCTCCGGGCTTGGGCGATAGACATCGACCGCGCTGACCGGCTCGCCGTCCAGGATGCGTGCCGCCCGCAGTCCCGCCTGACGGCCCACCTCGAACCACGAGACGGACATCGACGCGAGGATCTGCCCGTCCTCGACACCGACAGGCGAGGCGTTGATCACGGGCACCCGGTTCCGACGCGCCGCGGCGGCAACTGCGGGCAGGGCGGGCTGCAGCATGCTGGAGGGGATCAGGTAGATGACGTCCGTGTCCTTCAGCGCATCGACGCGCACCGGAATGTCGGCGGTGGCCTCGACGCTGACGGTGACGAGCTCGATGTCCATCTCGGCAGCGGCACGTTCGGCATAGCTGACATTGACCACGTCATTGGCATCGCCGGGGTTGAACAGGATCCCGACCGTGTCCGCATCGCCCAGCAGGTCCTTGGCGAAGGCAAACACCGTTTCCATGGACTGCAGGTTCGATGCTCCGGTGAACCGGTCGCTGCCGCCGTCCCAGCCGGGCACGAGACCAGCGTCCACCGGGTCGGTCACCGGGGCGAAGACGATGGGAATCGACTTGTCCTGCACGACCCGGCGCGCGGCCTGGCTGATCGGCGTCGTCACCGTAAGAAACAGGTCCGGGCCGGAGGCCTCCAGCGTCGCGATCATCTGCGCCACGACGGCGGCATCAAAGCTGGCGTCCTGGTATTCGAAGGCCACGTCGCTGCCTTCTGCATAGCCACCGTCGGCCATTCCCTTCTTGAACCCGCCTATCACCGCGTTCAGCGCAGGGTGAGGCCCGAGATTGGCCAAGGCCACTGTCTTGTCCTGCGCTTGCACTGCAGAGCCGAAAAGCGCCATGGCCAAGGCCGCCGTGTAGAGGATCTGGATTTTCATCGTCATGTCTCCCGCTAGTTGTTGCAGTCGTTCAGACCAGTTCGAACTCGCCTGTTGACAGGCCGCCCGCTTGCCGGAGCGAGTGCCAGACGGAATCGATCATCTCCGTCCCGGACACGCCTCTCGCGGGCTGCCGCTTCTCGGTGCGGAAATAGCCGCCGTCACTGCCCCAGGCCTCGACCTCGGCAATCGCGCAATCAAGCGACGGATCGGCCACCAGCACGCCTTCGCACGCATTTACGCCCGTCGACAGGAGCGCCGCCGTGACCATCGTGTTCACGTTGCGAGGATAGCGTGCGGCGATTTCCCGGACGGGACCGTCAAAGACGGTGCGCGCACTGGTGACGTCGCCGGCGTCGAAGTCGACGCCCGAGAAATCGATGTTCCCTGGATTCTTGCGAAAGGTGATGCGCACCCGATCCCATCGGTTGCTCCGCTTGACCAGCTCCTCGCCGCCGATCAGCGCGCCGGCGGCAAGCAGCAGCCGCGTGCCGTTGCGTCGGGCGGTCTCGAGAAGCCGGTCGCAAAGACCCTCGTCAGTCAGTGCGCTCGTGGACAGGGGCAGGTAGTCCGAATGCCGCAGGAACCGCGTGCCGAAATCCGTCGTGAACAGGGGATGCGCCGCCTCCACGATGACGTCCGCGCCGTGCGCTTCAACCTGTGACAGGTGGCTCAGGAAGGTCTCTTCCGGGATGTCGGCCGCCTGTTCACGCCGCCGCGCATGCACGAAGGCCAGCTCCATCTGGTCGGCATGGGCCTGGATGCGCCGCACGAGGTTCTGCCCTATGAACCCGTACCCGATCACGCCAATGGACGTCTTGCGCCCCTGCCCAGGGTTTCGTGATGCCATGGGAACCGCTCATTGCTACGTATACGTATTAAATGATCAATCCTTCGGTACGTCAACCCGTTCCCCTTCTTCAAGGTTGGCATTGCCTTGTGCCATGCAAGGCTCTGCGCCGGCGATGAAAGGCAGAAAGGGAGAGTTGCGGCACCAGTCGCGACGGCCGTCGTTGTTGCGTGCTGCACTTCGAAGCCAGACCGGAAGAGCCTGCCGCAGAGAGACGGGCTTGCTTGGGCGGCGCAATCTTTGTCGGCCGGGCACCGCGCCAGACGGCGCTGTCGGCAAATCCATGTCGATGCGCGCGCACCACGGAGTCAACTTTCGTCGTTTGGCCTGCCGTGCCGTAACTTTCGTGCAGCTGCATGCAGCAGCCCTGTACAAGCCCCATTCGATCCTGCCGGCACCGTCGAGTGCCGCGTTGACGACGGATTTCAGCCGGATGCACCGTTTCGCACGCCCTGGAACCCGCTCAGGCGCAGGCTTCTTCGGCGATTGAGACGCGGAGGTGCGGAAGAAGACGGGCGGGTCGGGCAAGGGCCGCAGCGTGGAGGGCGGGGTCCTCCTGGCCGGAGCCGTGGAGCTTCCCGCCGTCAGGGTCGCATTGCGGCGGCGCGGGCACGTTCTCCGCAATGGATTCGGGGACCGTGCCGCGTGGGCGTCGCCACGCCACCTTGTGGCGCCTTCGCCAAGGGGACAGGCCTTTCTCCCAATGGGGCATTCGGACTGGACGTTGCGCCCGGACAGGCAAAGCCTGAAGTCAGTTCCATTCGGGTGCGATCACGTTGCGCGTCAGGGATGTTCCATCGGACCGGAACAAGTGGCAGTTTTCCGCAGCCACCCAGGTTGACAGCGTCGTGCCGTCGCGCAGCGTTACATCGGAATGGCTTGACGCTGTCACGTCGACCTCTTCTCCATTCTCCACCGGAATCTGGCCGTATATGTTCGTTACGGCGCCAAGGTGTTCCACAACGTCTGATTTCAGCTCGAACCGGATTGCTGTGCATTCTGGATCCTGGAACAGGACGTGCTCGGGGCGGAATCCCAGGGTCAGGCTCTCTCTCTGCCCTGCGCTTTCAATTGGCAGTGGCGTGGGTGCGCCATCGCCAACCTGAATGGTTGTCACTTGATCCCCGGCCGCGCCAACCGAACGGCAGGGAACAAGGTTCATCTGCGGTGCACCGATGAAGGTTGCCACGAACTGGTTGGCTGGATTGAAATAAAGTTCGTGAGGCGTTCCAACTTGTTCAATCCGGCCGTCGCGCAGAACCACGATGCGATCCGCCATGGTCATGGCCTCGACCTGATCGTGCGTCACATAGATGATTGTGTTCTTGAGCTGGCGATGCAGCTTGGTGATTTCCACCCGCATCCTGATGCGCAGCTTCGCATCCAAGTTCGACAGAGGTTCATCAAACAGGAAAACCTTGGGCTCCTTGACAATTGCGCGGCCAATTGCCACGCGTTGCCGCTGGCCGCCTGACAGTTCGGACGGTTTCCGATCGAGCAGTTGCTCGATATGAAGCAACTTGCTGGCAATTTCGACACGACTGTCGATGTCCGCTTTCGCCACGCCTTCCGACTTGAGCGGGAACTCGAGATTTCCGCGGCAGCTCATATGCGGAAACAGCGCGTAGTTCTGGAACACCATGGACAGGTCGCGGTCTGCCGGGTCGACGTCCGTGACGTCCTGCCCTGCAATCCGGACCGAACCGCTTGCAATTGGCTCCAGCCCCGCGATGCTGCGCAGAAGCGTGGATTTGCCGGAACCGGACGGGCCGACAAACACGATGAACTCTCGGTCCTTGATGTCCAGGTCGATGCCATGCAGCGCAGTGACGGCGCCGTATGTCTTGACAAGCTTCGATGTGCTTACCTCTGCCATGTCGCGTCCCCTTCAAGAACTTGTCGCCGCAGCGGGTATGGAGGCGAGCGTTTCAATTTCGAAGTCAGGTTCGATCGGGAACGGGCCTTTCTCGGCCACTCCGGTGCGCACGAGAATGGTGGGAAGGCCAGCTCTGTGACCCGCCATGATGTCGGTCATGATCTGATCGCCGAGCATGAACGTTGATTTCTGGTCCGTTCCTAGAATGGACAGCGCCATTGTGACAATATCCGGTTGTGGCTTGCCGATGATGATGGGCGTAACGCCAGACGCCGTTTCTATGGCCTTCAGGATCGAACCCGCTCCGGGCTCAAAGCCGCGGCCGCGGGGCAGCATGTGATCCGGGTTGGTTCCGATGAAGCGTGCACCCCTCAACAGGGCTGTCTGGGCCTTGGCCAGTTTCGCATAGGTGAACTCGCGATCCAGTCCAGCCACCACCGCGGCCACGCCTTCATCGGCAATTTCAAACCCGCGACCTTCCACTGCACGGGTGAGTGCGCGTGCGCCGATGACCATGACGCGCGCGCCCGGCTGAACGAGGGACGCCAGCCGATCAGCGGCAACTTCCGAGGTCGTGATGATCCGCTCGGGCACGGCGGGAATGCCCATGCCAGTCAGCTTGTCGGCAAACTCTACGGCGGATTTCGTGGAGTTGTTCGTGACAAATGCATAGGGAAAGCCGCTGTCGTGCCACTTTTGAAAGGCGTGAACGGCGCTGTCGATCGGGTCGTCCCCGCGGTAGGTCACACCATCCAGATCGCTGATGATGCCGGACACTCTGGGCCAGTCATCCATGTCACTCTCAATCGCTCATCACCATTCCGCCATTTACATGCACCACTTGTCCAGTAATGTATGACGCTGCGTCCGATGCCAGGAATACAGTCGCGCCGACAATGTCTTCGGGTTGACCAATGCGGCCAAGGGGGATGAGGCCACCGTGGCGGGCCTCTGTCTCTTCTGCCGGCCTGCCATGCATTGGCGTGTGAACGATCCCTGGAGCCACCGCGTTCACAGTCACGCAGTGTGGCGCGGTCTCGTAGGCGAGCAGTTGTGTCAGGTCGTGCACGATCGCTTTCGAAAAGCAGTAGTCCGCCCCGCCAGCCTGGTAGTTGAACACCGCGCCGCGCGACGAAATGGAAGATCCGATATTGATGACGCGCCCGCCCCGGTCCTTGAGGCTGTCTTCATAAACCAATCGTGTCAGGTCCAGGACCGCATCCGTGTTGATGGCCAAAGTACGTTGGATTCTCTGTCGGTCCCCGTCCATCAGGCGTTCCGCCGACTTGATTCCGGCATTGTTCACAAGGATGTCCAAGGGGCCAAAGCGCTCGCGTACCAGGGCAAGAACGTCCTTGATTCCCGCCTCGTCGGACACGTCCAGGCGAACCGGCATCACACGGTCATTGCTTGCCATCGCGCTTTCAACCGCGGCCGGGTCCAGATCGGCTGCCACGACATTCGCCCCAGTGTCGACGAACCCTTTGACGAGCGCCAGACCGATGCCGCCGGACGCCCCTGTGACAAGCGCCGTCTTCCCGGTCAGGTCGAAAATTCCCATTCAATATGCTCCTTGCTGGGCCAGGAACTCCCTGACCTCCGGTTCTGTTGGCATGGATTGCTGGGCGCCCTTGCGGGTGACGCTCACGCTTGCGGCCGCAACCGCGAAGCTCAAAGCGTCGTCAATGCGTCGTTCCTTGGCAATCGCGGTGGCCAGGGCGCCGTTGAACGCATCGCCGGCGGCAGTCGTGTCCACGGCGTTCACCGGGTAGGCGCTTTGGTGGATGCGTCGATTGGCGTCCAGATACACGGCACCCTTGTCGCCAAGCGTTATCGCCACCCCGGCAACGCCCTTGTCGTGCAGGTGCATTGCGGCAGCGAAGGCCTCCTCCACCGTCGTGACCGGAAGACCGGTCAGTTTCTCAGCCTCCGTTTCATTGGGCGTAATGATGTTGATGGACCGGCAATCTGCCTCGGTGATCTGAGCGCGCACTGGCGCGGGGTTGAAGATGAGAAACCGGTTGCCCTTGGCCTCGAATGCCGCGCGGCACGCTTCGACGGGCAATCCCATTTCGACGACCACAACCGCGTCCTGCGCAACGTCGTCCAGCGCGGCCCGGACATCGTCGGGGCTGAATTTCTCGTTCGCACCCGCGTCGATCCCGATCATGTTGGTGCCCTTGGAACTGACGAAAATCAGCGCCTTGCCCGAGGCCGCTCCCGGCTTTCTCTGCATCTTGCCGGTCTTGACACCGAAATCCGCCAAGCCGCGCGCCAGCGCATCCGCTGCATCGTCCTCGCCGAACATCGTCGCGAAATAGGGGTCACCACCCAGCCGCGCGGCAGCGACCGCTTGGTTCGCACCCTTGCCGCCGCCGAATTCCTCGATGGTTCCAATCAGGCTCTGGCCGACGGTTGGCAGGTTCTCGGCGTAGAAGACGATGTCGAGATTGGTTGTCCCGATGAAGACGAGCGGCCGCATCACTTCAGGGCCCCAAACGTGAGACCACGTTCCAGATGGCGCTGGCCCAGCATGATGAGGAGGATCGGCACGATCATCGACACGACCAGTCCCGCTGACACGACGGGATAGAAACTGACACCCGGGTTCAGAAGCTTCAGAAGCGCCACGGTCACAGGCGTGTTCTTGGCCGTCAGGATCAGTCCGAGCGCGAAATTGTGCCAGGCCAGGAGAAACACGAGCAGCGACGCCCCCACCAGGCCGGGCCGCAGCAGGGGCAGCACGACTTGAAGCATGATCTGAGGCCGCTTGGCGCCGCAGATGGCCGCGGCCTCTTCCATCTCCAGCGGAATGTCCTCCACATAGGACCGGCTCAGCCAGATGATCATTGGCAGCGTCACAATCTGATAGACCCAGATCATCCCGAGATAGCTGTCGTAGAGCCCCACGGCCTGAAAGAACTGGAACATGGGGATGATGACCAGAAGCACCGGCGCAAAGCGGAAACTGAGAATGAAGAATGCCAGGTCCTCCTTGCCACGAAACTCGTACCGCGCCAGTGCATAGCCTGCGGGAACGCCGGCGATCACCGACAGGAGCACGGCACCGATCGAGATGATGACGCTGCTGATGACCGGCTTGAAGAACTCGATCTTCAGCGTGCCATAGTTTGTCGCTTCGGCATCCGCGAGATCGAAGAGGACCTTGTAGTTCTCGAGCGTGGGATCAAACAGGAAGACGGGCGGATAGGCGTTGATGTCCGCTGCTTCCTTGAAGGAGTTCATGACAATCCAAATGATTGGAAACGCCAGAGCCATGACGACCAGAAGCACCAGTGCGTTCAGCATTGCCGAGGCGAGCCCGCGACTCTGCATCAAATCACCCTCTTTCTGGTGAATTGCCAGAGCTTCACCAAGACTATGGCGCTGATCAACACGATCAGCCAGTTGACAATCATGATCGCCGCGCCGCGACCGAAATACAGGTTCTGGAATGCGGTGAAGTAGGCGGATACCGAAAGCACGTCAGTCGCGTTTCCGGGGCCACCTTGCGTGGTGCCAAAGATGATGTCGAACTGGTTCAGCGAGTCGATCAGCCTGAACAGGGACGCCAGAAGAATGTATGGCAATACCATCGGCAGCTCGATGCGCCAGAATATGCCCCAGGCCTTCGCGCCGCTCATTCTGGCGCCTTCGATGATTTCAGGAGCGATCCCTCGAAGGCCTGCGAATATGATCAATGCGAAGAATGGAGTGAATGTCCAGACGTCGATGAAGACGACGGCGAACATCGCCGTTTCGGACTTTGACGTCCACGAGAAGTTGCTGATTCCGATGAAGCTGAGGAAGTAGTTCAGAACCCCGGTCTCCGGGTTCATCATGGTCGTCCACATCAGCGCGACCGAAAGGGGCGGCAACACGAGAGGCAAGAGGATCGTCGGACGGAACCATCTGGCAAGCAGCGCCCTGGTGTTGAACAACTTGGCGATTGCGAGACCGAGAATGGCTTCGCAGGCGACAGCGGAAAACGCATAGATGGCGGTCGCCGAAACGGAATCCCAGAAACGTCCCCTGCCGAAGAGACGCGTGTAGTTTCCAAGGCCTTCGAAATCGACCCGCGTGCGGCCAAACCGCATGTCGGTCAGGGACTGATAGAACCCCCAGAAGAACAGAAGGACAAAGCCACCCAGGATCAGGACCGCCGGCAGCAGGGAGACCAGCAGGAACGCGTTCCCTGATCTGGCTTTTCTGTGTGCCATCCCAACTTTCCCGGGGCCCGGCGGCCCAAAAAGCCGGCGGCGAGACGCCGCCGGCAAGTGTCGACGATTTGTCGCCAGGGAGAACCTAGTTCAGTTCGTCGCGAATGTCCTCGGCAAGTTCGGCCAGGCGCTCTTCCACGTCCGCCCCGCCAACCATGTCCTGCATGGCGACAGCCCAGGCGTTCATCGCCGTGCCGAAACCGTAACGCGGCGTGAACAGCAGCGAAGTCTTTTCCTGGACGGCGTTGAACGTGTCGTAGAAGTTGTTGAACTCAGGCTGGTTGGCATAGTCAATCCACTCCTGCGTTTCCCATGCTGACGCCCGTGGCGGATTGACCAGCTTGCCGTCAGTCGCGCCGCGGACGTTCATCTCCTTGGACGTGGCCCACTGTATGAAGTACCATCCCGCGCCCTTGTGTTCCGATGCGGCGTTGATCGCAAGCGACCAGATCCAGATGTTCGACGCGAACTCGTCATTGTCCGGCGCCGTGAGTGGCGGCGCAAAGGCGATTTGCCCGGACGCGTCGGATGCGCCTTCGATGTTGTTCCAGAATCCGAACATGTTGGCGTCGACTGCCATCGCGGTCTTGCCGGTCGAAAGGCCGTCAACCACCTGGTACCAATTGTCGTTGGCCCAGCTGTCTGGTGCGCAGGCCTGGATCATCGCCACGTAGTCCTTGTGGAAGCGGATCGAGTCCGCGCTGTCGAGAGCGGTATCGAGATCATCACCGGATCCCACGAAGTCGCTGACGCCATATGACTGCGCAATCGAGATCGGCGCCGTGTGGATGGACGACCAGAAGCGGACGCCACGAACGGCCATCGGCGTGACGTTCGGATCCGCCGCCGTTATTTGCTCGCAGGCTGCCGTCAGTTCAGGGAGCGTGCTCGGCGGCTCGACGCCAAGACGTTCCAGAATGTCCATCCGGTACATGAGCTGCATGTTTTCGAATGCGTGTGGAATGCCCCAGATTTCGCCGTCCGGCGTATCGATGATCTTCTCCTCGGCGACGTCCCAGGTCCAGGCCCGCGTCAGTGCCGGAAAGAAATCCGCATAGTCATAGTCCGGATTGGTCATGCTCGGGTCGTCGACAAGACCGCGAAGCGGCTCAAGCTGCCCTGCCGGCGTCACGTCCCACGCAGGCTGAATGCCGGTTCCGACGACATCCCAGTCAGGGGATCCGGTCGAAAGCTGGATGTTCAGCTTTCCCCAGTAGGTGTCATCGGGATAGAGTTCCGCGTTGACCTTGATGCCGGTCAACTCTTCAAACTCGTCCAGATACGCAACCACTGCGTCCGCGTACGGGTGAATGTCATAGGCCCAAGTGATCTCCGTGCCTTCGAACTTCCGCCAGTCAAATTCCTCGGCAAAGGCTGCCGGGCCCATGAGCGCGACGACTGCCGTTGATACAAGAAGTCTGCTTGTGAGTCTCACGTCTTTCCTCCTTGGTTTGTGCGCCATTGTGGCACGCTTCCTGACCATCAACCTAGGCTCTGGACCGGAAACGGAGACTGCTTTATTTTGCAAGTTGGGTAAATTTGGGAAAGAGCCGGCCCGCGATGCCGCGGTTCGGGGTCGATCGGTCAACAATGAGGCCAAGTGGTCGAAGGTTTCGTGTCGGGGCCGCGGTCGGTTCAGGCATGGCTGCGCGGGCGGCCGAAATCGCCGGTGCGGACTTCATACTTGCGCTCGGTGCCGGCAAGCTGCGCTCCATGGGGGTTCCGTCTCCGGCGTCCTTGCTGCCGATCTACGATTCGGTGGAATTCACGTTGCAATTTGCCTCGCAGGAACTTGTGCCTCGGGTCAAGCTGCCGGTTTACGTTGGACTGCCTCTCTTCGATCCGCGCCTGAGAATCGACGAGCTGATGCCTCGCCTGAAATCGCTCAAGATCGTTGGGCTGACCAATTTTCCGGCTGTCTTTCACTTTGGAGATCGGGCGGCGGCTCTGGACGCGCATGGATTGGGGTTCAAGCGAGAGATCGATTTCCTGACCGCCGCGATGTCAGAGGGATTTGACACGATCGGATATGTTCGCAATCGTGACGAGGCCAGCAAGATGGTCGACGCGGGCTTGACGTCGCTCTGCATCAACTTTGGCTTGAATCCGCACAACCACGACGAGATGGTCAAGGAAGAGACTCTTGATCACTTGGCGTTGGCCGCGAAGGACATCGTCGACAGCGTTCGCCGTCCTCACAAGCCGCTGACGGTGCATTTGGGCGGCGGTCCGGTTTCCGGGGGGGCCGATCTCGGGAGACTCTGTCGCAAGGCGGGCATAGACGGGTTCATCGGCGGTTCAGCGATGGACAGGGCCCCCCTTGAAAAGTCGCTGCTGAACAGCGTTGCGTCATTTCGCGAAATCGAAGTGTTGCAGGACCGCGTCGAGCGGCTGGAACGTCGCCTGAACAGATACAGCAAGCGCTACGGAATAGTCTGCCGTTCCGACGCGATGGATCAGATGCTGAATCGTGTTGAGAGCGCTGTCAGGAACGGCAAGCACCTGTTTCTTCACGGCGAAGCGGACACGGGACGGCGCACGGTCGCTGAAATGGCCGCAAGGCAGATGTTCCAGAAGAAAAAGGGCAATCATTGGAAACTGGAATTCTCCGCCTCGAGCAGTGGTGCTGAAGAGCTCTTCGGTGCCCAAAGGGATGCCAGTCTTCGCCGGAAAGTCGGCGTGCTGGAGCTTGCTGGCGAGGCGGATGTCATTACGGCAGGCGGGCTCGAAAGCCTGCCTTTGGACGAACGCAACAGGATCGTGCAAGCCCTTGTGAAAGGCGAATACCAGGTTGGACAAGAGGCAAAGATCCGGCAATGCAATGCACGGTTCATCCTGGTGCTCAACGAAAGCGGAGCCGGTGGCAGCTTGCTGCCGGGCGAACCGGATAACGGCTGCAAGGCGCAGGCGGTTCAGGTTCCGCCGCTGCGCGATCGCATTGAGGACATCCCGCTTCTGGTGAAAGGGTTCATGGCTGACTTCAAGGAAGAGCCAGGTGAATTCTCGCCTTCGATCATCCGAACGCTGATCAGGCATAACTGGCCGGGCAACCTCGCGGAACTCAAGAAGACGGTGGGCTGGCTGATCGAAGAGAAGAGGGAACAGTGCAGCGAGGATGATCTGATCTCCTATCTTCGGGACAGCGTTACCGAAGCCGGACCGGCGTCCATTTCCCAACGTGACAGGATCATCCAGGCCTTGCTGCTGAACAACCTCAATCGCACGAAAACCGCAGACCACCTTGGGGTGACCCGCAAGACGCTCTACAACCAGATCAAGAAATTCAAGATCCTGACCTGACAGCCGTCAGAAAGTCATGCGGCGGCCTTGCCATGACCTTCAAGTGCATGCTCCACCGCCAGATAGGCTGACACGATTGCAGGCCCGATAGTGATGCCCGCGCCCGGATATTTGCCGGCCATTATCGACGTGGCGTCATTGCCGCAGGCATAGAGCCCCTTTATCACGCTTCTGTCTTCCCGCAGAACCCTTGCGCTTTCGTCGGTTTTCAGGCCGGCGGCGGTACCCAGCGTGCCGGGCACGATGCGCAGCGCGATGAAAGGCCCGTTCCTGATGGGTCCCAGATTGGGGTTCTTCAGGCCGAGGGTCGCGTCTCCCAGCGTTCTGTTGAATGCGGACTCGCCGCGCGCGAATTCCGGATCTGTTCCCGTTTCGGCGTTCCTGTTGTGCTGGGCGACCGTGGCTGACAAGGCGGCGGGGTCTATGCCGATCTCTTTCGCCAAGTCTTCAAGCGATTGCCCTCGTTGAATGTAGCCTCGACGAATGTAGCTCCCAAGGCTCGGTGTCCAGGGCCAGGGCAGGATGTCGCCCATTCCACGCATCTTCACGAAGGCTTCCTCGCAGATGAAGAAGAACCTCTCGTCATCCGGATAGCCGTGTTCGAACAGCCCGATGCACACGTCATGGTAGGAGTTTGATTCATTGACGAAACGCGTGCCGTCAGGGCCGACGGCAATGACGCCGGGCCGACCGCGGTCAAGCCAGCCATATGGCACGATTGTCGTGGATCCGTCCCTGTTCTTCAGCTTCGACACCGGGGTCCAAAAGCCCGGGCTGGCAACATCGGCATCGACGGCGCCGCCCGCCTGTCGCGCGGCGGCGATCCCGTCACCCTGGGCTTCGGGCGCACTGAGCGTGACGTGATGGCGGTGCTTCGCGCCAATCTCGGCGCGCAACTCCGCGCTGGCCGCAAATCCGCCGGTTGCCAGGATCACGCCTTCGCGCGCCAGGACCTCGATTTCCGTCCCGTTATGCAGCACCCTGGCGCCCGCGACGCCCCTGTCATTCATGATCAGTTCCTTCATTGGGCAACTGGTTCGCAAGTCGACACCCAACTTGCGGAGGCTCACCAGGCTCGCCGCAAGGAATGCATTTCCGCCGCTGAGTTCCGTGCCGCGCGAATGTCTCAGCCGGTCTTTCGCGAACCGGACTGCACGACGGAGAACGTGGCCCATGGCCGTCGTCGACTTGAACGGGTTCAGGAAGTGCTTGATCTCGCTTGACGTGATCATCATGCCGCCCAGAATGACCCGGATCGGGTCGCCGATCAGATCGAAGTCATGGCCGAGCCTGCGGCCGTCATAGGGAACCGGGCTGAGCGCACGCCCCTTGTCTACGCCGCCTTCGCGGGACGAGTGATAGTCCGGTGCACCGGCCAGGACGAACTTGACTTCCGAGCAATCCTCGATCGCACGCACGGCTTCGGGCCCGCGTTCCAGAAAGGTGTCGATTTTGACCTCGTCATAGAAGTCGCCCAACTCGCCCTTGAGGTAGGTGCGGGCCTGATCGAGCGTGTCGTCGATTCCTGCCTCCTTTGCATGGTCGGAGCACGGGACCCAGATCATTCCGTTGGACAGCGCGGTCGTGCCGCCGACTTTCCTTGCCTTTTCGCAGAGCATCACGGACTTGCCCCGGGACGAGGCGTAGAGTGCCGCGCTCACGCCAGCGGCACCGCTTCCGATGACAAGAAAGTCGACGGATCGCTCGGTGCTCATTCGGACCGGCCTTCTGAAATCGGAATGGACTTGAACTCTTCCGCAATCGACTTGACCGCGCGTTCGATTGGAATGCGTTCAATGGATGACGCACCAACAAAGCCCACGCATCCGGTCTCTTCATAGACACGGCGCGTGTCCGAGGGTTCGGCGACTCGTCCACCGTGGCAGAGAAAGATCGGCGAATGGCCCCCAGCGGTGACAGCGTCGAGCATTTCCGAGATCTTGCGGATTTCATCGTCGATCCGGGTGCCGGTCTCGTGGCCGACCAAGCCGCCACCGGTAGCGCCAACATGCGGTACAAGGCAGTCGACGCCCTTTTCCGCGACATCCAGCGCATCCTGGACGGTTGCGACGTAGGCCATGGTGAAGACGTCGTGCGCCACGGCGCGTTCGATCAGTTCAACCTCGCGATTCCAGCCAAGCCCGACCTTGCTCCGACGCTTGCGCCATGTTTCGCCCATTGTGGATATGGTCGGGTAGTTGATGATCCCCGAAAAGCCCGCCGCCTGGAAATCATCGAGAAGCCGGTCCAGGTCCATTCGGGTCGGATCCCAGGCCTCGATGCCCCCGATGACCGGCGTGTCCGAGACGACGTTGCGGATCTCTGCGGCCATTTCGATGGTTGCCGTGTTGGAATCGCCGATTCGGCTTGTTGGTAGCCCCATCAGGCGGGATCGCCCGGTACTGTAGACGATCAGCAGGTCCGCACCGCCCAGGGCCGCGCATTTTGCAATCAGGCCACAGCTCGTGCCTGCGCCTAGAATGGGTCGGTTCGCCTGGGTTTCGGTGTCAAGGCGTGCAAGTATCTCCTGTCGAGAAAAGTTCTTCATGGCCGTGCTTCCATTTGCGCAATCATCCAATCTGAACAAAGCGCTGCGAATTCGGGATCGTTGATGTGGTGCACCGTTTCGGTCACCGGAATTGAGGGGACCAGCGTTTCCTTCATGCTGTCGCGCCAGGCCGTGTTGGCGGATGGATCGTGAAACGCTTGCCCTGGACGGTCATAGTCCGAAACACCACCGCCGGGCCAGAGCACCACCACAGGTCCGGTTGCCTCGTTGAGTCGCTCGGCCGTCTGGCGCGCGATTTCAGCGGTGTCTTCCGGTATTGTCCGTACGAGTGTTGTCATCGGCGTGTGTTGAAATTTGACGCGGTCCGCAAAATTCGGCGGCACAGTATCTGGCGCACCAAAGTTCACCATGTCTGTCGCGCCTGGCGCAATGACCTGCGGAATGCCAACACGACTTGCCGCCGTAAGGCGGCCTTCGCCCGCACTGGCCGTTCCGCCGAGGTGCAAATCCGCCATCTCGGTCGTCGTCAGGTCAATGACTCCGTCAAACGTGCCCTTGGCGATCAACGATTCCATCGTGCGGCCTCCGGCACCGTTGGCGGGAAAGGCAACAACGGTGATTCCGGCCGATTCAAGCGACGACTTGATGGTTTGCACAGCTGGCGTCGTGACACCAAAGGCGGTAATCGCAACCGTTTTGCCTGTCCTCTCCTCGACACCTTTCCATGCAAGCCCAGCCAGCATGTCAGCGGCGTTGCCCAACGTAGCGCGCGTGAACTGGTTCATGCCGAACAGGTCCACCAGCGTTGGCAGAAGGATTGTATCGGTCGTGGTTGCAATCTCGGCCAGCAGGGCGGGACGCCCGCTTGTCACAAGCAGTTTCGGGAACCCGTAAGGCAGGTCCTTTGTGGCGCGGTGGAACACGCCTGCACCCTTGCCTCCCCCAATCCCCGCAATTGCCGAGATTTCACCCTTGTCAAACATCGCGCGGACAATCCTGGCCGCACCGGAGGCCATGACATCCATGGCGTCTGCCGGTCCGCTTGCACTGGAGAGTCCGCCTCCCGATCGACTGACGCATTCACGGCTGACATCGGCAGGGAATGCTGGCAACCCGGAAGTGCCCACATCCACGACACAGACGCAGCGACGGGATCTTTCGACCAGGAGGCTCTTCAGATGGGCCGCTTCCTCCCCCTTTGAATCCAAGGTGGCAAGAAGAACAACTTTGTGACCCAGGTTGCTCAAGACAGTCTCCTCATTTGCCATTGTCTTCTTGTCGCACAGAGCCGCTGCGCAGAGACACGGATTGCTTGAGCACTTGGGAAATTTTGGGTAACGGAGTGCATGTCAGAACTTTCGGCGCGTGTATCGATCGATCTGGAACCACCGGCTTCCACATCCGGGGAAGTGATTGTCTATTCGCCTGCATTGGCGCTCTTCCCAAGGGAGATTGCCCAGGAAGCGGCGTTTCTGCCACTTTGCAACCCAAACCAGGTCGTCATGGAGCGATTGCGAAACGGTGCAGGATTGGCCCCGGAGAACTGTTTCTGTGGCATTTTCACGCTTGACCCGCTCCTTAACTGGGCGGAGCTTGAGCCGTTTCTTCGCGACGCGAATTTCAGGGGACTTTGCAACTTCCCGACCCTGCCGAACTTTGGCGAGGAAGAAAGGAGTGCGCTCCTTGCATCCGACTATTCGTACGACTCAGAGATCGCGCGGCTCGCTGATCTTGCCGGTGACGAATTTGAACTGCTTGTCGTGTATTCTGACGATTGCCATCTTGATAGGGCGAAAGCGCAACTGAGTGCTCCGAATACAGCGTTCTGCAAACTTGGAGCCATTCAGTACATGCGCTGAAGGAGCTCATTTTGCGCAATTGCCTCTCCCTGACGCCTGCTTGAGATCTGTTAGATCTTTCGCAGACGATCCAGAGCGTGGCGGAGCGATGCTCCCTGGGCGTTCACCGCATTCTCGGATTCCTCGACCGGCCGATGGCGCATGGAACGCATGCACACTTCGGTGGTGGGTCACTCTGAATCTCGCCTCTTGTAGGTCTTCGGGCGGTTGGGCTTCGGCGCTGCATCGTCAACCAAATTCAGAATGTCTTCCAACGTCCACACGCGATCCGTCACGCCAGCCGCCATCGCCGGCGTCTTTCCGAGGCTCATGTGCTTCCGGCAGAAATTATAGTGCATGAAGTGCAGGGACACGCTCCAGGCGTGATTCTCAACTTTCTTCGAGAATGCGTTGGTCAGGCGAGTGAAACGCCGCATTGACATGCGCATGGTCAGGTTTTGCCTTTCAACATAACTGGTCGAAACGTGGTCGTCGTCGGGGTCTCCCTCGAAAGTCGTTTTCTTGATGCCGGTGCATTCGGGGGGGAACACCGCTTGTCGGCGGTCTTGGCCTTGTCCAGCACGTCATACACTTTCACGAGCATGGCATAGTCAATGTCACCCCCGAACGCGCCTTCCAAGGCTTCCAGGTAAGCCTTGTGGCCGTCGCTGGCAAGCTGAACGCGGTGTGCCAAGCGCGAACGCAGATCGTCCATGAACTCGATTGCCGTGGCGCTCGTGCGGTCTCCCAACTGCCACGAAGGGACAATCTTGGTTTCCGCGCAGATCGCGGTCCATGTCCACACGTCGCCAGCGTCCATTGGCGCGGCCTTGGCCCGCTTCACGTTCTTGTCCTTGCAGTAGGCGAACGACCAAGTCTCGTCCACCTGTATGCGCTGGCAGGGAAGGTTCACGAGAGCATTGGCCTGAAAGTCGGCGCAAACCTTGCCGGCAGCGACCATCAATCGCGAAACAGTCAGCTTTGACACTTCGGCGGTGCGAGCGGTGGCGCGAATGCTCATGCCTTCGACAAGACAACGCAGAATGAGTTTGCGGGTCTTGCTATCGAGCTTGTTCATCCCCATCAGATTGCATCCGAGATGGTCGTGCGCCGCTATTCGCATAAATCTCTTTGGTGTTTCACCGCTGCTCATGCCGACGCTGCTCTCAATTCTTTGTCGATCATTGCGCTGCCCTCGTCTCGGCTAGAAAGGCTGCAAAAGGGCGAATGTCTCCCTTCACACTCGCTGCTTCTAGCGCGGTCATGTATGCGCTACGCTGCTCAACCTTGATGACCATCCACGGTTGGCCGGCTGCAGCCATCATCACATTCATCAAGAAGCGTGCCATTCGGCCGTTTCCATCCAAGAATGGGTGTATGAACACGAAGATGAAATGCCCCAGTACGATCCGGACAACGGGATTGTCTTCTTCCCTAAGCAGTTCAAACAATACCGGCATGCAGTCGCGAACCGCCTCAGGGCTCATTGGCACATGTTGTGATTGCCGAATGTAAACCGGAGAGGATCGGTAACCCGCCAATTGAGAAGCTTTAAGGATCCCGGCGGTGACCGACGGAGCGAACAGGGCGCGATTCCAGTCGCTCAGATCTTGCTCGGCAACCTCACTGGCGTCAGCACCTTCGAGAACCGCCCGGATGCTCTCCTTCACTCTCTGAAAGGCTTCCCAATAGCCCCGTGCGGCCAGGGCGTCTTTCAGCGCACGGTCTTCTTCATCTGCCTCTGGGTTCCATGTCCCCGAACGCACTTTTTCAATGAGCTTGGGCGAGACCCGATATCCCTCGATGAAAAGCGAATGATACGCATCGGTGACATAGAATTCGTCGATCTGCTTGAGATAGGCTTCTATGTCGTTGGCAATGGGTTGAGCCTTCGGGAATGCCTTAATCACATCGGCGCGCATGCTTTCCCACTTCAAGCGAATTCGATGCACATGGGGTGAGGTCACGCGTCCGGCGTTGAGCACGACAATCGATTGCTCGAAGGGGTTTGTCTCCCGTACGTCATGCGATGCCGCTTTCATCGCGGCGAGTATCCCAACCGCGACCTTGTCGGATCCTATGCTTCTAAATGCGCCTGCAAGCCGTCCTGCCGCTCGGGTGTGTCCGCCGTCCAACAACTTGCCAAGAAGCCGCGATGCATCCGGCATCATCGCAAGTGCGGTGCGCGCCTCTGTCGGATGGTTTTGGAAGATGACTTCGGGAACGAGGATGAGAGCGTCGTCGACGGAGAAAAGGCGCAAGCCATCGACGATTTCGAGCGTGTCATCCGACGCGATCGTTGCGCGCGTTTCGGAGAGCGACGTGTTGTGAGGCAGATCGGTCTTGGAGTTTCCCCCCTTTACCGCCCTTACCAAAAGCTGTGCTGGAACGGTTGTATCTCCAGCGTGCAGGATGAGGGACTGTTCAGGAGATAGCGACCAGTCATCTCCAAAACGGCCCGATAGATATTGGGCGCAGAACCCCCAGTACGACGTATACCACGCGGTGCTCTCGCCGATGTTTTCATCGGGTCTTGAAGGGATGTACCAACCCTTCATGACTTCCTTCAGGAAGGCAGCTTTCACCAATCGCTCCCGATGGGTGCGTGAGATGTCTTTTGCTGTGCGAAGTTTAGGTTTTGGCGACATTTCTGGTTTGGACAAGATGATAACGATTGATGCCGCTTCTGCTATCCTGGGAACCACCAGAATCCGTGGGGTCTCGCGACTGACCGATCTTGTTTCCGTTCCGTCTTGTTCAAGCAGGAATTGCCGCAACCGCCTCCGGCTTCGGAATGCGCATTCCTATTGACCCCACGGATCTTGGTGGTTCCCCAAGCTCGGCGACGGTGCCCGCAACCGACGCAGCATCCTCCGAAAGTGTGGCCTCGGATGTCGGATGCCCGAGCCGGGTGATCGGCAGTCGGCATCTCAGCGACGTTTCTGGATTTTGCGAATCCTTGCCCGAACCGACGCTGCTTCCGATACGCCGGCCAGCGCAAGCATTCTGCCCACTCTGTCCCGGTATCGCGGAAAGCGCAGCGACATTTCGTTGAACCCGCTGTAGGCCCACGCCCTCACGAACTTGTTGTCGCTCTCGAGACAGGCTTCCAGAAATCTCTCGAGCCCGGCGCTCTCGTCTTCGGGAATGTCCAGGTAGGGAAGGCATTGGAGAATGTGCAACTTGCTTTCCCAATGATCTTGAACGGACAGCGCGCCGAACACGGCGCGGCAACCGGATGGGCTCAGGGAAATGCCGGCCTCCAGATGTTTCTTCAGCAGCCAGGTTGCCGCCCGTTGCAATTCGGCATCTGCGACATGGCCCAGGATCGTCGCGACGAAACCCTCTTCGGCGCAGTGGCGCTCCTAGGTCGACTGCAGAGCGGCAGCAGACTTGCCGTCCCAGGAGGCGATCTCTTCGGACAAGGTCATCGTCACATCCAGTTCCTGGGATTTTGAGAGTCGGGGAATTGTACCCGTGACCAACCATCAGTCAGCCGTATACCGTTCCGCGTCCTGCCCCGGCAACCCGGAGACATGTGGATCGAGCACACTTTCGGACCCGCCGGAACGGCTCGACGAACCGATGTCCCTCTCGGCCAACGCAATTCCGCGCAGGAGAATGTTCAGTGCCGTGTGCCGGGGGAAGACCCGCACCACTTCCCCACCGGCACTTTCAGCTTGCAGTTCAGTTGCCCTGCGAGTCCCCCCATTGCCGTTTGGCCATCGACCGGGCCAATTCGAATCGCGCATCATGTTCGAGACCTGCAAGTCCGCGATGGCGATCCGGTTGTGGCTCCTTGCGATTGATGCCGAAACCCTGTGAAGCGCGTTGCGCTCCCGTATCCTTGTCCGCCCCCACTTGCGCTGAAGCGCCCTCACCTTCTTCCGGCGTGATGCGGGCCCCTTCTTCGCCCGGGGAACGGCGCGCGCCGCCCGCCTGAGCGGCGGCCGGTCAATGCGGACTGCAGGTGGAAGCGCCCGATGCCCTTAAGCCGGACCGAGCCGTCACGGATCACGGGGTCGGGGACGTCGAAGGACTGGGTGTCGCGGCCGCTGTCGCGGATCATGCTCCGCCACGAGCCGTCGTCGAGCGCCTCGACGACAGGGAACTTCATGTTCTTCGTGAACCGCCACAGCAGGTCCGGTCCAGTCGCCGCGGCCCGCGACCACAACGGAAAGCCGCAATTGGAGCAGTCCGCGAGCGCCAGCATGCCAGACGGCACCTGATTGCGGCCGTCTTGATTCCCTTCGCCTGGCGCCTGTTACTTGCCAATAGCTACCGGCCTGCAGACGGCGGAAGTGGCAATGTGAACGATGGTCCGATGATCGAGTCGCGGTTCCCAAAATGGATCTTTTTCGGAGTGTGTGGGGGCCTGATGGTGCTTTGGGCGCATCGCTTCGCGACCGGGCTGACCTGGTGCGCTAGCAGCCAAGCCGGACTTGGCTGAACACGCCGCATTTCGGCACAGGTGCGGGCGGCAATGCCGGGCGCTTGACGCTGGCTGCTGGCATCCTGCAACGCCGTCAGCGTCGTGCGCGAATCCGGCAATGGCTTGAACCGGGTTCTGACGGTCCGCCGGGTCAAGGACCGTCAGTTCCACCATATTGCTCCGCCAGTCCCATAAGACTCGCGCATTCCCCTGTCGCCTTCAGGCGAAAGGGGAATGCGCGCCCCTGCATGCAATGACGGCCGGGCCGGCCTGGAGCCGTCGTCTTCAGCGACAGAGTGTTCACTACCGCCTCAAGATAGGCTGCGATGTCCTTTTCGCTCTTCAAATGGTCGGCGGTGCCATAGGGAGAGTACGTCGCTTTCTCCATGCCCAATTCCTTCCGCTCTACAGTGAACGCCCAGGCCCGCGGCATGTTCCGGGCCCAGGACGACTTGTCGCCGCCACTGACGGGTTCGGCATCGCCGAAGTGCCCCAAGGCGAGGCGATCAAGGCATGCGCCAATCCGCGTCATTGCGCGACGGTCCCGCAAACCGGAGTTGTCACCCAAGCGAATTTCAAGGCGAAAGCGGGGGAGTCCATCCTCCACGCGGGCGTGCAACGCCGACCAACAGGGTGGTCATCGGCCAAGACTCCATCGCCGCAGAGCGCGTCATCGCCGCGCTGCGGGAGCACGGCCTGATCGACTGACGTCAGGGCGCCGCAGGCGAGCGCCCGACCGGCTGCGACCGGGATCTCCCGTAACGCCTCACTGCAGCGTGGCGCAGCGTCGATCTCGCGAGCCCTGCGCTTCATCGGGCACGAACTGAACGCCACGGCCAGTTTCGCGTGCCCGATCCTGGCCGAAAAATAGCGGGAGGCCTAAGATTGCCAGCAACACCGACCAGTCCGATCGGGCGCGAGGGCGGCCCGAGAGGCTTCGAGAGGCCCGCTGAGCATGATCGCGCCCTTCTGCGGTCCCCTTTGACCCTCGCCGAGAGTCGTCGGCCCCCCTCGTTGTGATCTGACCGGGGGCTCGGCGGCTGGGGCCGGCACTGCAAATGACATGTTCAGTTCATGTCGTACACATCTGTCCAGCTTGCGTCTGCCTCGGCACTTGCCGCTTGCCGTTCAATGGGATCCCTTTGGATGTCCCGGCATGCCGAGGATAGTTCCTGATGAAGGGCCTCGGCCGAAGGAATCACCCCCCTTCCGTTCCATGCCGATCAGGAACAACCACGTCGTGATCTTCGCAATGCGCGGGCCGAAATCCATTGCCTTGACCTGATTGTCCTCGAACAGCAGGAGCCCGCAGTCCAAGGCGGCCAAGGATTCCCTCAACGTGTTCGAAAACTGTCAGATGGATGTTTCCCAAGCATCCTTGATCCGCTTGCGGACGGCTTGTTGATCCGGGGGCAGCGCATTTCAGAGCAGGCCGATGCTCGTTTCGATCGTCTGGACCCTGTTGCCGCCTTTTCGGAACCAGTCACGGAAAATCTTGGCGTCGGGGTCTCCCGGCATGCCCCTTGACGCCTCGTTCGCAACCATGTCCGTGATCACTATTGGACAATTGAAGCGGTCAAGAAGTTCCAGTCGATCAATTCTGCCCAATGACATCAACTGGCCGCTGTCGGGAATTGCCTGCTCAAGAGTCACTGCCGGCCGTCTCCATCATCCGCAGGATCGGCATTGCCGCCTCAAGCTCCGCCTGTACCTGCGTCAGGGACGGCTTCGAAGGCGCGATGCCACGGTCCGCCAAGGCGTTCAGAAGCTCCGAGTAGGACTCCATGTGCAGGCTCCGCATCGCTTCTTCCCGGGACGTTTCTCCCGCCACGAAACTGTTGATTATCTGCGTCGTGGTCAGCAAGGGCTCCAATTCCAATTCTGCATTGGACCGTGTAGCCGTTTCAGGATCGTCAAGGATGAGCGGAAGAGCCTTCCAGGTCCGGCGTCACCATCGTTGGGAATTTCTCGGCAATGCCCGTCTCCCGGGCATGGGCGTGTAGTGGCGGCCAGGGCAGGTAGAGCATGACCGGATAGCCTACGAGTTCAACTCCGGGCTCCAGCGCATCGTCAAATTCGACGTCGACAGGCAGATTGATCAGGGCGTCGCCGACCGAGGCAATGGCACCCAGCCGGAGGCCGTCGAGATCGAACTCATCGCAAATGCAACCGCAACGCGACGGGCCCGGGTCAAGCATGACGCCATCTCCAGATGCCATGAGCCAGGATGTCCCGAAACGTCGCCAGCATCGCGTCTTCGCCCGTGCCCTCCGCGCAGGGACGGCGCCAAAGGATTCGTGACATCGCGGCGCAGGTTGGGAATTCTGTTTGCCGGGTCCATGCCCGTCCCGATTCGTCGGGGAGGGTCGGTCCGACTGATCCTGTTCGGCGGCCGGATGATGGCCAAGCGCGAAGGCTCGGAGGAGCGACAGAACGGACGTCGATTCACCCGTTCCGGCGTGAAGAGGATTTGACTGCCCGCGACAAGCCGTTACGGTTCAATCTGTCACGACATGCGCAAACGCCTCATGTCTATGGCTGGCGGCGTGAACGGCGCGGAAAGGTCCGTGAACAGGCTGCCGAAGCTGCATTCAGCTTGGCAAATTGCTTGACAGGCCTGAAGGTCTGACCGCCGCAAGCATTGATTTCACGGGTCGGCAGAGGTTGCCAACGCAAACGCCCTCTGCGTCACAATCGTGCCGGGCGCCGCGACGGTGCCCTTCGCGGAGCGCTGCATCCCCTTGACGTTCAGCCCTTCGACCACGACCGTCCCGGCCATCGCCGCCGGCCTGCGGCTGACGGCGTGATGCCGGTTCCGCCGCTTGTTGGCGATCTTTCGCCACACACTCGCAAGGTGCCGCTTCGCCTTCTCGCGCCGCAGGCTGGCCTTGCGTTGCCCGGCCAGCTTCCGCTGCAGCCGTCGGGACCGCGCCTCCAGCCGCGCCATGTCCGGATTTAGCGGTAGATCTCGCCGTCGCTGTCCGCGACCTAGCCGCCGTTCCTGTCGAGGCCGATGGCGCGGCCGGTGTCGGCAGGCGCCTCGACCGAGAGGCAGGCGATCGCGTGCAACCTGCCGCCAACGCGATTCAGGACGGCGAAGACGGCTTCCCGCCGGGGCATTGACTGCCGCCCTCCCGGCGAATGGCCAGGGGACCGATTCCAGGAACGCACAGCCTGCCGTGCGCGCCGCTGCCCGAGCGCGTCATTGCAGGAGCGCCTTCCGCGATTCGACCTGCTCCCCGCGCGCGTGCGTCAGGATGCTTCTCCGTCGTCGCCAATTCCCGTGCCTTCGATCACGTCGGGCCAGAGTGCGTCGAGCGGGAAGGCGATGGCGTCGAAGGGAGGCAGCGAGACCGGCGCGTCGCCGACAAGGGTCGCCAGCAGCAGCCACCGCCCGTCGCGCAGCTCGAAGGCCTCGAGCGTCCGTGCATCGGGATCGACGAACCAGAGATGGCGGACGCCCTCGCGGGCATACAGGTCCCGCTTCTCGCCCTGGTCCAGCCGCCGCGTGGACGGCGAGAGCACCTCGCAGGCCCAGTCCGGCGCGATCGTGCAATACGCCGCGTCCGGATATTCGGGCATCGTCTCGCGCCGCCAGCCGGCAAGGTCCGGCACCACGATGTCCTCGCCCAGGTGAAGCTCGGGCTCGTCGACGATCCACCAGCCGCCCGGGCCGTCATCGCCATAGTTGAATGGCGAACCGATCTTCATCCCCAGTCCGGAACTGGCCCAGGCATGCCGCATGTCCGGCCTCGGATGGGCGTGAAGGGTTCCAGCGATCACCTCTGCGACCATGTGGGGCGGCGCGTCCAGCACGTCCTGATAGGTCGCCCGATCGGTTTCCCTGCGTCTGGCCTGCGCCGTCATGGTCGGTCCCCTCCTGTGGCCTTTCCTTCTCACGGGCTTTCGGGTGCCCTTGCACGACACGAAAACTGACGAGCTGTCCAAGCAAGTCGGAAGCTATCACGTCCTTCCGCCAAGGTCGAGATTGGGCCTGAACTGGCGAATGCTCCTCCCTGCGAACGGTTCCGTCGAACCTTCAGCGCGCCGTTGTGGCGTTCGGCTCCTCGCGAACAGGTCGCCATCTCCGGTTCCGCCTCGGGCCGCATGGCCGTTTCAGGATCGCCAAGGCAAAGAGGAAGAGCCTTCCGGGCCTGGTGCCACCGTGGCTTGGCACCTCTCGGCGATGGCCGTCTCCGGGCGTGAACACTCCGTCGCTGAAGACGACGGCTCTCCTGGGCAATCATATCCCGAAACGTCGGCAGCATCGCGCCTTCGCCCGGATCGCCGAAGCCCGGCAACTCGAGATCGCGCGCGCCGCAGTGCGGATCGTCGCACCACCTCGTCATCAGCTCGGCGCATCTCAACACGAGGCGGTCGGCACGTGGTGACTGGCCAAGCGGGATGATCGGCGGACTCACTCCTTTTGGAAAGCTGCCCGCCAGCGCGAAATGAACTCCCTTCGCTTGTGCTGGTCCAGTCCGACCAGCAGCGCGACCGAAAGCGGAATCGGCCGCAGGCTGACCTCCGGGTTCTCGGGCAGCCGCATCGCGGCATGCACGCTCTCGCTTGTGTCGACGATCAAGTTGGCCGATCGCAGGGCGGACCGGCCGGGCTCGGAGAGCAGGAAGTCAACGAACGCCCCCGCCAGCCCCGGCGTCGCCGCGTGCCGGGGGATCAGCGCCGCGCGGGCCAGGACCAGCGTGTAGTCGTCGGGCGCGACGACGACGATGTCCGGGTTCTCGTCCGCACGGGCAAGCGCATAGGAACCCAGCACGTTGTAGGCAACAAGGTAGTCGCCGTTTGCGACACCATCGATGATCGCGGCGGAACAGCAGGTCGCGATGGCACCGCTCCGGCCGAAGGCCTCGATGAGACGGCCGAAGGTCGTGGCCTGCTGCGAGTCCGCGAAGGCAAACAGGTAGCCCAGTCCCGACACCTCGATGTCGTAGGTCGCGACGCGTCCGCGGAACGCGCTGTCGTCCGGTCGCAGCAGGTCAATCAGGTCGAAACGGGACTTGGGCGCCTGGGCGTCCCCGACCATGGTCCTGTTGTACACGATGACCGCGGGCTCCCATGTCATTCCGAACACTTCGTCGCGCCAGTTCGAGACTGCAGGCAGCCCCGTCGTTTCGTCGGAACGATGGGAGGCGGCACAGCCGTCATTCGCGAGCCTGACCTGCTGGTCGATGGACGAGCTGATCACGAGATCCGCAGCCGCGTGTCCGGACCGGCAGTCCGCGTCGGTCGCCAGGTAGAGATCGTTCGACCCCCATTGCTCGTACTCGATCCGGACCCCGTCAGAGCGAGCCAGGAACCTCTCAAGCACCGGTTCGAAGCGAGCGATGTCGGTCGTGCCGCGCACCGTCAGCCGCACCTCTGCCTGCGCCGGCCCGTAGGACCTGGTCGCTTCGGGGGCCGGTTCGCAAACGGCGGTGCCCCCCAGGAGGGCCAGGCACAGCTGCACGCCGCAGAGGAATCTCATTTTGCGTCTTCCGCAAGCAATGGCAGCTCCAGGAACACCTCGAATGCCGTCTCGGAAGGGCGTTCTATTCTCAATTGCCCTCCATGCGCCTCGGACACGGCGTTCACGATGGCCAGGCCCAGGCCTGCGCCCTTTGCGGAAACCCCGGCATCCTTGGCGAACCGCGATCCCGCGGTCTGCCACATCGCCTCCGGGATTCCCGTCCCGCCATCGCGTACGCCTATGCGCGCGTGCCCTCCTTGTCCCCGGACGAATACCGTGATCGGAGACTTGCCATGCTTCAACGCGTTGTTGATCAGGTTCTTGCAGGCCTCGGCCAGCGACAGCCTGTCGCCGTCGCACATCACCGGGGCCTCGGGCAGCGCGAGGCGGATGGCCCGGCCATCGTCGGGCATGGATTGATCCGTCTGGTCAACGGCCTCGGTGGCGACGGTTCGCAGGTCCAATGTCTCCAGGTCAACCGTGTCGCCGCGATGGATGATCAGGGCATGACTGAGCAGCTGGTCGGTGAGGCGACTGAGATTCCGGGACCTTTCGTGGATTCTCCCGACGATCTTGAGGGTTCGTTCCCGGTCCGTTTCCTCCGCGGCCAGTTCCGCCTGGGCCCGAAGCGCCGCGATTGGCGTCCGGAGCTGGTGCGAGGCGTCCGCGATCAGAGTCCGCATGACATGGAGCTGCCGTTCGATGCGTGCGATGAACCGGTTCAAGGCGTGCACCAGGCTGCTGATTTCCTGGGGAACGTTGACGTCCACCGGTGTCAGGTCCTTGCTGGACCGTGCAGCGATGTCGCGCTCGATCCGGTGCAGGGGACTCAATGCGGACTGGACCGCCAGTGCCGCCAGCGCCGCCATCCCGACGCCGATTGCCGCCACCGCGATCAGCGTGTTTCGCGTGATCTGCTGCGCAAGCTCGCGCCGGGCCTCGGTGGTCTGGCCGATGATCACGTCGACCGACCCGAGAAACGACCGCTCGGAGAACTGGCGGGTGACACGCACGAACCGCGCGGTCTCGCCGGCGAAACTCTCGGTGAAGAACATGCCGTCCCCGTCCGGGAGCGACAGGATGTCGTAACCGGTGATCAGCGTGCCGTCATCACCGAACACGCCGTAGACGACCCGGTCGCGCGGGGCGAGCGACAGGAGCTCGAAGGCCGAGATCGGGATGTCGACGACGACCTCTCCGTCGCGAAGCCTGAGGGCGCCGGCAACCTGGTTCGCCGCACCGACGAGGAGGCGGTCATACGACTGCTGCGCGGCGTCCCGGCCGTAGGTGAAAGCGGCGTAGGCGACGGCCACGCCTCCAATTGCGAGAACCAGGATGATTCCGGCCGCCAGCCGGAACCGCAGGGAACCGGAAATCCGCGAACGCGCCGCCGGATCAGCCATCATTGACCAACTGGTATCCGAGCCCCCGCAATGTCTTGATGGCAACCTGGCTGTTGCAGAGCTTCTTTCGCAGGCGGCCAACGTACAGTTCGACGGCGTTCAAGTTCACGTCCTCGTCGTTGAACGAGAACATGCATCCGAAGATCTTGTCCTTCGGCACCACTCTCTCGCGATTGACGAGGAGGATTTCCAGCAGGTTGAACTCGCGCCGGGCAAGCGAGACGGGGCTGCCGGAGACCTCGACCGTGAGGCCAGCCGGGTCGAACCTGATGTCGCCGAACTCGATTATGCCCGAACGGTCCGTGTCCTGGCGGCGCAGCATGGCGCGAACCCGCGCGTGCAGTTCGCGCAGGTCGAAGGGCTTCACGAGGTAGTCGTCCGCGCCCCTGTCCAGGGCGGCGACCCGGTCCTCGATGTCGGACCGGGCGGTCAGCATCAGGATCGGCGTGCGGCTGCCTCGGTTGCGCGCGGACCGGAGGACTTCGGTCCCCAGCCCGTCCGGCAGGCCGATGTCCAGGAGCATGACGTCGTATTCCTGGACCGAGATGGCACTCTTCGCCTCGTCGACGGAGGTCACGAGGTCGATTGCATCGCCCCGCCGCTCGAAGCTGGCAACGATTGCATCTGCAACGTCTTCCGTGTCCTCGACCAATAGCAGCCGCATGATCGCGACAATCCTCCCGGTCACCAGCGGGTCCCTTGGGAGACTGCCGTCAGCGTGGACATGACCGTTGCAGTTCCCGGTTCGATCCTGCCCCGGTTCGATCCTGGAATCCAGCCTGGCTTGATCCGTTCGCGCTGACGGAAAGGTTCCGGCGGCCGTCACGGAGGATTCCATCGGACCTGTCAGGCGGGAGACGCTCCTGCACCTGCCGAAACCACGCGAGCCGTCCGTTCTCCCGGGAGCGGTTCCGGGCGAAGGGGCCTTCGCGCCGACACCGCGGGCATGCGTACCGGACGGCCCGGGCTCACACGTTGTTCGGCCCGAAGTCCATGTAGGGCAGGACGTAGGGCTGCCAGTCCAGGTCCTTCCTCTTTCCGTAGAGCCAGACTTCCTGGAACAGCACGATGCCCATGGGATCGGCCGTTTCCCACTCGGTCATCATCGCCGTGGACGCGGCCCGGCGGACCGCCTTGTCGGGCTCGTTTTCCAGGATGGTCCCGTTGGCGTTGAACGTGTCGTTCACCCAGCCCCAGCCGCGGCCCTTCATGACCGACGGCTTGAACAGGCGCCAGAGGATCGTTGCCGGATCCTGCCAGACCATGGTCGCGGACATGTTCCTGATCGAATGGTGGCCGCGCGTGATCTGCTTCCAGTTTTCCCGGATCTGAAGGTCGACATTGATCCCGACCGCCTTCCACATCTCCCGCAGCACTTCGGCCACGGCCACCTCGGTGTCGATGACGTTCGGCAGGAGCGGATAGTCGATGACCTCGCCCTTGTAGCCGGACTGCGCAAGCTCCGCCCTTGCCTGCACCGGATCATATGTCGGCACGGGGTAGTCTGCATCGAAGGTTTCGCCGAAACTCGGAAGCTGCAGCCCGTTCGGCACGTGCGCCCGCCCGCCGAACAATGCATCCACCAGCAGCTGCCGGTCGACCGCAAGGCTCAAGGCGCGCCGAAAGTGCACGTTCTTCATCATCGGATGGGCAAAGTCGCCCTGGTTGAAGATGAGGATCCGGAGCTTCGCCCCGGGTCCGCCCACGACCTCGATGTCGTCATAGCCGTCGATCGTCGTGATCTGGTCGACCGGGACCACGGTGATGACGTCGAAGTCCCCGGAGGCGAGGGCGGCGATCCTGCCGGCGACTTCGGGAACTTCCACGAAGGTGAGCGACTGCACGTTGGGCGGTCCGCCCCAGTAGTCGTCAAACGCCTCAAGGACAAACCGGTCGGTGTTGAGATCGGCCACGCGGAACGGGCCGGTGCCGATCGGCATCAGCGCCCAGCTCCCGTAGCTCGGGGCGTCACGGTAGGCGCGCCTGTTGACGATTTCACTGCTCCACATGGCGAACCGCTGCTCGATGATCGGGTCGACGCCATCCATCACGACCTGCACCGTGTGGTCGTCAAGGGCGTTCGCTTCCGAGACGTTCGAGAAGAACTGCGCCAGGCGTACCGGCCCGTCCCCCTCGCGGCGCTCCTTGGAGAACGTGAAGGCAACGTCTTCCGCCGTCATCTCGTCACCGTTGTGGAACCTGACGCCCTGCCTGAGCGTGAACACGATTTCCCGGTGGCCCTCGATTTCCCAGGATGTCGCAAGTCCCGGGCCAAGCTGCATCTGGTTGTGGAAATCGGGCTCGATAAGCTTGTCGAAGACATTGTACGAGATCGGGACCGTGTAGTCAGCCGTGTCCCGGCCGGGGCTTATGTTCTCCGGCAGTCTTTGCACTCCGACGACGATGTCGCGCCTCTCCTGGGCGCTGATCGTGCGCGGCAGCATTGTCACGCCTGCGACGGCGGCGGCGCCCTTGAGGAGTCCTCTCCTGGCAACTGTCAGCATTTCCGTGTCCTCCCATCGGTCAAGCAGCATTGCGAACGCGATTCGCTCACATTCTATCAGACAATACAATCATTACAATATGATTGTGCGCTTGGTGCGCCCACGCATCCAAATATCCGAAAAAAATGTAAGAAAGCCAAAGTGTTGAATGAAATATCACGCGATGCGAATGTCGCGTACAATAATCATAAAATGTTTGACTAAGTGATTCGGCTCCGGCATGATGCCAGGCAGGGAGCGTGCCGATGAAAGACATTTCCAGCAGCGCAACATTGGTGGACCGGTTGCGCGCCGAGTTCAAGACGCTTGAGGCCGGCAGCCAGGTGCCGACAATGCGCGACGTCGCAAGCCGGCATGACGTCAGCGTCTTCACGGTCCAGCGGGCCTTCGATGTCCTGAAGGAGGAAGGGCTGATACAGAGCTTCGTCGGGCGCGGATCCTTCGTGACGGGAGGAGACATCGCACGGTCGCGCGTCCCTGGACGGACGCGCGCGGCGCGGATCCTGATCGTGAGCCATTCGACGCCAAGCATGCGGGGCTACAAGGTTGCCCATTCCCTTCAGACCGAGCTCCTGCAGGCTGGCTGCAGGGCCATAACCGTCAGCTACAGCGATGCAATCGAACTCGGCGACGTGCTCGGCGACGGGCGCTACGACGTGTGCGTGCTCCAGCCAAGACGCTCGATTCTCCCCGTCGAAGTCGTGGCGATGCTCAAGTCGAAGGCCAGGCACATGATCGTCGAAGGCCGCGAGCTCGAACGCCTCGATGTCGACGTGTTCGTGCGGAACAGGGCAAAGAGCATGGCCTTGGCGCTGAATGCGTTGAGGGAACTCGGCCATGCGAGAATCGGCCTGCTTACCGAGAGACTCGATGCCGCCGCAGGCTACGCGGCAATAGAGAACCACTTCCTGCAGAATCACGCTTCGCTGCCGGGAGACGCCGAGTCGCTGATCGTGCGGGCAGCCGCCGACCAGGATGACGGGATTCTTGCATCGGAGATCCGCGACGCGCTGCAGAAGGACTTGGCCAACGTCTCCAAGTTGCCCACCGGATTCATCGTGTCCGGCCGATTCGAGCCGGCGTCGATCAAGGAAGGTTTCCGATCCGCCGGGTTCGAGATCCCGGCGGACGTCAGCGTCGTGAGCCTGCGCGTGGACACCGAGTCCTACCCTGAGGACGCACGCTTTACCGCAGTCGGGCGCACGACCGAGCATGTCGTCCGGGGCCTCGTGTCGATGATCAACTGGCGATTGTCCAACCCGAACGAACCATCCGTCCAGGTGCTGGACAATCCAAGCCTGTTTGCCGGGTGTTCCGCAGTCCGCAATGACGGGACTGGCGGAATTCGCCACGCCGAGAGCGACGCCCAATGAGGAGAAGCGTTCGTCGATCATGACGGAGAACATCATGGCAGGTCCCGCAGAAGGGTTGAAGGCCGACCACTCTACGCCCCTTGAGATTGCCGGTCTCACCGTCAGCCTGAAGACCGGAGCCTGGAAATGCGCAATCGTCGAGGACGTGTCGCTGCGCGTGAGGGCCGGCGAGATCCTCGGCCTGGTGGGCGAGAGCGGCAGCGGGAAGACCGTGACGTGCCTCGCGGCGCTCGGGCTCCTGGGTCCCGCCTGGCAAACGGAGGGCGAAATCCGCCTCGCGCGAACGCGGATCACGGACGCTCCAAGCGCAGGCCAGCTTGTCTCGGTGCGCGGTCGGGAAGCGGCGATGATCTTCCAGGATGCCAGCGCCTCGCTCAATCCGATCGAGAAGATCGGCAAGCAGCTCACGAAGACGGTCGCGCGGCTGCGAGGATTGCCCACCGGCGAGGCCCGGGAGATCGCGCTGGATCTTCTAAGGCGCGTCGAAATGCCGGATCCGGAGGAACGCTTTCACTCCTACCCCTTCCAGTTGTCGGGCGGCCAGAACCAGAGGGTGATGATCGCCGTGGCACTGGCAGGGCGTCCCGAGCTGCTCTTTGCCGACGAGCCGACGACGGCGCTCGACGTCACGGTCCAGTCCCAGATCCTCGACCTGATCAAGTCGCTGCGGGACGAAACGAGAATGGGAGTCGTGTTCGTGACCCATGACCTCGGCGTCGTGAAGGAAGTGTGTGACAGCGTCGCGGTGATGTACGCGGGCAGAATCGTGGAGTCCGGGTCCGTCGAACGGATCATGAATGCGCCGCGCCATCCCTATACACTTGGGTTGATCGAATCGATGCCGACCCTTTCCGGCCATGTCCCCGAGGGCATCGAAGGCCAGGTTCCGGCACCTGACAAACGGCCATCGGGGTGTGCGTTCGCACCCCGGTGTCACAAGGCGCAGGAAAGGTGCAGGTTGCAGCTGCCCCTGGGCGCACGGGCTGATGGCGGCGACTCCGTCGCCTGCTTCTTTCCGTTGGCGGGCGATCTCGGCCGGACCGAACCCTCGGAACTGCCCCTGCATTCGCGCCCTGCGGACGGACCGGGCCCGGACACGCTCCTGTCATTGAACGACGCTGCCTGCGACTATGCCACGCGTCGCGGCAGGTTCCGGGCCGTTTCCGGCATCACGCTTTCGCTCAATGAAGGCGATCGCCTGGCCGTGATCGGCGAAAGTGGCAGCGGCAAGTCCACGATCGGAAAGCTCATGCTCGGAATCGAGCCCACGAGCCAGGGGACGGCCTCGTTCATGGGCAGGCCGGTTCCCATTCTCGGCACCTCCGATCACGTCGCCTTCGCGCGTTCCGTGCAGCTCGTGCCACAGAATCCCTTCCTGTCCCTTGATCCCAGGGCCACGATCGGCAGCCAGATCGAGGAACCGCTTGAGATTCACGGAATCGGCACCAGGCAGGAGCGGCGGGACCGGCGACGCGAACTCCTGGAGTCCGCCGGACTGAGCCCGGAACTCGCGATGCGCTACCCCCACGAGATCAGCGGCGGCCAGTGCCAGCGCGCCGTGATCGCGCGCGCACTGGCTCTCCGGCCGAAGGTGCTGATCTGCGACGAGGCCACGGCGTCGCTCGACGTGTCTGTCCAGGCGCGGATCATCGAACTCCTGCGCGAGCTGCACAGAATGCACGACCTGTCCATCGTGTTCATCACGCATGACCTGAGACTCGCACGCTCGCTCTGCAGCCACGTCGCCGTCATGCGCTCCGGCCAGCTTGTCGAGCTCGGCGAGACCTCCCCCATGTTCGAGGCGCCGGAGCATCCCTACACCGCGCAGCTGCTTGCCTCGATGCCGGATGTCGAGGCGACGGCTTCCCGCACCTTGGAGACCATGCAATGACCGGGTTCGTGATCCGAAAGCTGCTTCGCACTCTCTTCACGCTGTTCCTCGTCGTGACGTTCGTGTTCTTCGTGCTGCGGCTTACGGGCGATCCCGTGTCCGCCATGATGCCGGATGACACCGACCCCGCCATATTGGACGAGCTTCGCAAGCAGTGGGGGCTCGATCGGCCCCTCGGAGTCCAGTATCTCGAATACTGGTTCAACCTGTTGCAGGGTGACTTCGGCAACGCCTACCGCGACGGCAGGCCGGCGATCGAGATCGTCGCCGAACGCATACCTGCGACCCTGAAACTCACGCTGACGGCGTTCGCGTTCATCGTCATAGCCGGATTCCCGCTTGGCATATTTGCGGCCGTCAACCGCGGCACGGCGATCGATCGGGGCATCATGACCATTTCCGTCACCGGATTCAGCCTGCCGAACTTCTTTCTCGGGATCCTGCTGATCTTCCTTCTGTCGGTGACGCTCCGGCTTCTGCCGGCTTACGGCAGCGACCATTGGTACAACCTCATCATGCCGGTGATCACGCTCGGCACCGCTGGCGCCGCCGTCATCGCGCGCTTCGTTCGCTCGTCCATGCTCGAAGTCCTGAACGCGCCCTACATCAGGGCATGCCGTGCGCGCGGCATGACCGAACGGGCGATAATCTGGACCGTGGCGCTTCCCAACGCCGCGATTCCCACGATCACCATCATGGGCTTCATGGTCGGGACCCTGATCGGCGGCTCGATCGTCACCGAAACCGTCTTCGCCTGGCCCGGCATAGGGCGCCTGCTCATCGACGCGGTTACGGCGCGTGAACTGGCAGTGGTGCAAACCGTCGTCATGATCACGGCCGCTTCCATGGTGTTTGCCAATCTCGCCGTGGATCTCCTGTACCTGGTGATCGATCCCCGCAGGCGATACGCGTCCGGCACGGGAGAGTGACAATGGCCTATGCTGACGCAAGCGAAGCATTCGAACGCCGCTCCTCGACCCAGGTGGCCATCGCGCACGTCGTCGCGTCACCTGTCATTGTCAAGCTGGCGATGCTGTGGCTGGTCATGATCCTGTTCATTGCCGTGACGGCGCGCTGGATCATGCCCTACGACTACCAGCAGACGGCGCTTCTGTCCCGGCTGCTTCCTCCGGGCGCGACCGGGGTGTCCGGAGACTTCCATCTCCTGGGAACCGACCACCTCGGGCGCGACCTCCTCAGCAGGCTGTTCTCGTCCATCCAGCTCACGATGCTGGTGGCGGTGTTCGGGACCTTCTTCGGCGCGGTCGTGGGAAGCTGCATCGGGTTCGTTGCGGCGAGGTTTCGGGGTTGGGTGGACGATGTCATCATGGTCCTCGTCGATTTTCAGGCATCGATGCCGTTCGTCATCATCGCGCTTTCGGTGATTGCCGTCATGGGCACCGGCAACATGCTGCTCTTCATCCTGCTCGTCGGATTCCAGGGATGGGAGCGCTATGCGAGAATCAGCCGCGGAATGACATTGTCGGCGGTCAACCATGGCTATGCGGCAGCGATCCGGCTGCTCGGCGCGGGCACCTTGCGCGTCTATCTGAGGCACATCCTGCCCAACATCCTGGCCGCGCTGGTCGTTCAGGTGTCAATCAACTTTCCGGAAACCGTGATCCTGGAAACATCCATGAGTTTCCTGGGTGTCGGCATCCAGCCCCCCAACACGTCTCTTGGCAACCTGCTGAGCTATGGGCGGGACTATCTCCTGAACGCGTGGTGGATTGCCGGCGTGCCGGGATGCACGATCTTCTTCACGACCTTGTCCATGAGCATCGTCGGTGACTGGCTCCGCGACGTGCTGGATCCAACCACAAGCAGCGGAACCTGACATCGCCGTTTCACCATCGCGCGCCTCCCGAGCCGCCCGCACCGAGGGTGCAATTCCGTGGCGATCGTTCCGAAGGATCCCGTCATCGCTTCCGCCATCGCGCCCGGTTCCGGTCCGTGACAGACAGGCCCGGCCCCTCGCTGGCGGTCATGCGTTCGAGGCCAGGGACCTTCCGGTTTCCACGTCAAAGACGTGGAGGCGATCGCGGCGTGCGCTCAGCTGGACGGTTTCCCCGATTTCGGGCGGATGCTGGCCATCGGCCTTGGCGATGACCTCGCCGCTAGGCGTGTCGACGTAGATCAGCGTATCGGGTCCGAGCGGTTCGCGAACGGTCACCGTTCCCTCCAGGAACGGGTTCTCGCCGGACGGATGCAGGTCGTCCGGGCGCACCCCGAGTATGACCGGCTGTCCCTGGGCAGCCTCGATGTCCAACCGGACATCCGGCCCGGACGCGAGCCGGGCCACGCCGCCGTCCACCTTGCATTGCAGCATGTTCATGGACGGTGCCCCGATGAACCCGGCCACGAAGGTGTTCGCTGGCCTGTGGTAGACATCGGCCGGCTTGCCGACCTGCTGGATATGGCCGTCCTTCATGATCACGATCCTGTCAGCCATCGTCATGGCTTCCACCTGGTCATGGGTCACGAAGATGATGGTGTTCCCGACACGCTGGTGGAGTTTCTTGATCTCGAGGCGCATCTGGGTGCGAAGCTGGGCATCGAGGTTCGACAGCGGTTCGTCGAAGAGAAACACGGCCGGGTCGCGTACCATGGCCCGGCCGATCGCGACACGCTGCCGCTGGCCGCCCGAAAGCTGCGAGGGCTTGCGGTCGAGGAGTTCGGTCATTTCAAGAGTTGCGGCGACGTCTTCGAGGCGGGCCGTCTTCTCGGCCTTCGTCAGTTTCGACGTCCTGAGCCCGAAGCCGATGTTCCTTCGAACCGTCATGTGCGGGTAGATGGCGTAGTTCTGGAACACCATGGCGATGTTCCGTTCCTTCGGTTCCAGGTGATTCACGACCCGGCCCTCGATCTCGATCTCGCCCGCCGTCGTTTCTTCGAGACCGGCGATGAGGCGGAGCGTCGTCGACTTTCCGCAGCCCGACGGCCCCACGAAAACGACGAACTCGCCATCCTCCACTTCCAGGCTGATCCCGTGCAGGACCGTGGTGTTGTCGAATGTCTTCACCAGGTTGCGAAGAACAAGGCTCGCCATGTGCTACTCCTCCAGGAGGGCGTTGAAGGCGGATTCGAGCATGCCGCCCGCCCGGGCTCGACGGGCGGCGCGGGCCTCGATCCCGCTGCGGCATTCCCGGGCCTTCCCTTCGTATGCGTTGATCGCCCGTTCCAGTGCCGTGGCCGCGGGACCGCCCGGCCGGTCACGGCGAAGGACGAAGGTCTCGGGCGCGACGGCAGCGGCGTACATGCTGGGCGTGAGCACCGTTGCACGGCCCGTTGCCGACTCGAACGCGTCGGCAAAGTCGTCGAATCCCCGTGCCAGGCCCACGCCGCGCGAGACCACCGCCCGCGACGTTGTCGACGCGATTCCATGTGCCCGCCGAAAGCTCAGCCCCTCGTCCCGGACGAGGGTGTCGGCAAGTTCCGTGACCGTGACGCAGGCGGCGTCGCTGTTGGTCTCGACCCTTGACGGGTTGATCGAACAGGACGGCAGGAACGCCGAGAACAGGGAAAGCGCCCGCGCGCCGCGTTCGAACGCGGCGAAGCCGGCTTGCTGGACATCCGCCTCGCTGTCGTTCATGTCGGCAAACGGCGTATTGTGCATCGTGTTGATGATCGCATCGCAGTGGCCGGCCGTGACGCTCGACAGGTGCCGCAGGTGTTCGATCGGAACCGGGTTCCGCTTTTGCGGCATGATCGAGGAAACCTGGACCAGGCTGTCGGGAACATGCAGCTGGCCGACCTCGAAGGCGGACCATTGCGCCATGTCCTGCGCGACGCGTCCCAGATGCAGGAACACCAGCTTGATCGCGGAGTAGAGACCGGTCACGTAATCCACGGAGGCGATGCAGCCGTAGGAATTCAGTTGCGGTTCTTCGAACCCGAGCAGTTCGGACACGCGGTGCCTGTCGACGGGGAATCCGGACGTGGTGATCGCCGCCGCCCCCATCGGGCAGAGGTCGAGAGTGTCGCAGGCCAGGTCCAGGCGCTTCGCGTCCCGCAAGAGGCACTCGACGACCGCCGCAAGATAGTGGCCAAAGGTCGTCGGCTGCGCAGGCTGCCCGTGCGTGTAGGCGACGACAAGCGTGTCGCGCTCGCAACGGGCCTTCACGATCAGCGTGTCGGCGAGATGCAGGACCTGTTCCATGAAACGTCCGGCCTTCTCGCGAAGGGCCATCTTGAACATGGTGTGGTCCATGTCGTTGCGCGAACGTGCCACGTGCAGCATCCCGCCGGGCTCGCCTATCCGCCGTTCAAGCTCGGCTTCGACCAGGAAGAAGTAGTCCTCGTGCTCCCCGGTGTAGGACAGGGTGTCGGCGTCCATGTCCTGCTCGACGTCCCTCAGGGCGGCGGCGATCGTGCGCCCCTGGTCCCTCGAGACGATCCCGGTTTCGTGAAGCATGACCAGGTGCGCCCGGTTGATCGCGTTCACGTGATCCGCGAAATGCGTCCTGATGCCGTCGAAGAGAGGGGCGAGAACCGTATCCCTGTAGGCCGGGTGCGGGAAAGCCGGATTGTCGGTCATCCCTTCAGCCCCGCCATGACGACGCCCCTGATGATGAAGCGCTGGAACACCAGGAAGACGACGAGCGTCGGAATGGTTGAAATTGCGGCGCCGGTCATGATCAGTTCCCACTGTACGTCTGCCTCGTCGCCGAAACTCGAGAGGCCGACCGGCAGCGTGTACATGTCGACGGAGTTTGTCACGATCAGCGGCCAGATGAAGGCGGTCCAGTTTCCCAGGAAGACGAAAATCGCCAGTGCCGCCAGCGCGGGCCGGACCAGCGGCATCGCCACGGTCCACCAGATCGCCAGTTCGTTCAGCCCGTCGATCCTCGCGGCCTCGATGAAGTCATCGGGGACGGTCTCGAAGAACTGCTTCATCAGGAACGTGCCGAAGGCGGTCATCAGGCCCGGAAACATGATGCCCCAGTAGCTGTCGAGCCACCCGAACGCCTGCGACATCAGGTACCAGGGAATGACAAGCATCTCGGTCGGGATCATCAGCGTCGACAGGATGGCGATGAAGACGATGTAACGTCCCGGGAAACGGAACTTGCACAGCGTGTAGCCGACGAGGCTGTCAAACAGGATGTTGGAGATCGTGGTTATCGTGGCGATGACGAGCGAGTTGACGAACCAGCCGTAGAACCTGCCGTCTTCCAGCACGTAGGTGTAGTTTTCCAGGTGCGGTTCGTTGGGCACGAGGGCGAGGTTGTAGATCTCATGCGGCCATTTCAGCGATGTCGAGATCATGTAGGCGATCGGCATCACCATCAGGACGCCGCCGGTGAACAGGATCAGCCATCGGATGACCTGGCCGGTGTTGGCCGGCTTCCGGGGCGTCCCGGGGGCCAGGAGGGTTTTCGAGCTTGCCCTGATTTCAGCGACGGCACTGACCACGTCAATTGTCCCTGAGTATGCGCAGCTGCACGAGGCTGACGATCAGGAGGATCAGGAACAGCACGACGGTTTGCGCCGCCGCGTAACCCATGTTGAAGTCGGTAAAGGCGCTTTGGTAGATCATCAGGACGAGCGGTTTCGTCGAGTTGAGCGGCCCGCCCGGGTCATTGGTGGTCATGTTGAAGACGTGATCGAAAATCCTGAGGAACCCGATCGACGAGAAGACCACGATGAACACGATGGTGGGCTTCAGGAGGGGAAGCGTGATTTCCCAGAGAATTGTCCAGGTCGACACGCCGTCGATCCGGGCGGCCTCGTAGTAGCTTCGCGGGATGGCCCGCAGGCCAGCCATGAATATGATGATCTGGAATCCGAGCCCTGCCCAGACGGCCGGTGCCAGGATCGCCGGAAGCGCAAGCGTCGTCGAGCGCAGGAATTCCACCTGGGGAATTCCCGCCGTGGCAAGGACATTGTTGAAGAGCCCGATCGGAACCGGCTGGTAGAACCAGCGCCAGACCCAGGCCATCGCCACGGCCGTCGTCATGAACGGCAGGAAATAGAGCATCCTGAGGAACCCGTGCATGAAGCGCAGCCTGTCGAGGTGATAGGCGATCACGAAGGAGATCACCAGGCTGACCGGGGTGCCGATCAGCAGGTACACGAAGGTGTTGCGAAAGACTTTCCAGAAGACAGGATCGTTCCAGAGTTTCGCGTAGTTGGCCCAGCCGGCCCAGGTCCGGTCGCCGAGCAGGTTCCAGTTCTGGAAGGAAATGACCATGGCGTTTGCCGTGGGATAGAATCGGATCACCACGTAGAACACGATGGGCACGGCAAGGAACGCCCAGGCCCAGACGATCTGTTTTTGCCGGATTGAGAGCCTGTGGTACATGTTCGTTGCGCTCGTGGGCAGGAGATCCTGGTCTGGTGTTCCGAGCGCGGTTTGCGAGCCCCGGACCGTGTCCGGGGCTCGCCTGCACCTAGTTGTGGTATTCGTTCAGCAGTTCCTGCTCGGCCTCGGCGGCGATGGCAATGCTGTCTGCGACTGCCTGGCCTTCGATGTCGATGCGCTGAACCATGTCGATCAGGATCTGCCGCTGCGCGCTTTCATTGGCGAACTTTGTCGTGTTCGCGTAGGCAAGGCCACGGATGAAGGGCCCGAACACCTCGTCGTTCGCATTGGCTTCGGTCAGGCCGACCGAGGGTTTCGCGGGCAGTTCGCCAACAACGTCGAGCCAGATCTGCATGGCCTCGTCCGACGTCACGTACTGCATGAACTTCACGGCGGCATCGTATTTCTCGCCTTCCGCCTTCGTCGTGATGGCGTTCACCCAGTAGGACGAGTAGTTCGAACGCATGCCGTCGGAATTCGCCGGCAGTTCGGTAACGCCCCACTTGAGGCCGCGCGTCTTGTTCAGCGATCCGATGCGGAACGAGCCGTCGATATGCATGCCCGCACGACCGGCCTTGAAGGCGGCCTGGGGCTCGTCCATGAATCCGAATGCAGACACTTTGTGCTCGTTCACGAGACCGGTGTAGAACCCGGCCGCCGCGATCCCGGCTTCGGAGTTGTAGTTGACTGTCCTGTAGTCGTCGAGATAGGGCTCACCGCCGAACTGGCGCACCAGGACTTCCCGGAACCAGTGATGGTCCTGTGCGTTCATGCCGGCCGTGATGCCGACCTGCGTGAGGTTGCCCGCAGCATCGGTCTTCGTCAGCATCTTCGCGGTCTCGATGAATTCGTCCAGCGTCCCCGGCGGACCGCTGATCCCGGCCTCGTCAAACAGGGTCTTGTTGTAGAACAAGGCGAGCGAGCGGACGGCGGTTGGAAGGGCCCAGTAGTTGTCGCCCTCCCGCATGGCGCCGACCATGGGGAAGAATTCGTCCTCGATCATCGACGGCGGAAAGGCGTCGTTGGGAAGCGGCTGGATCAGTTCGGCAGCCACGTAGTCGTTCAGCCAGCCGTAGAAGAGTTGCACGACGTCGGGACCCTCTCCCGCAGGAATCGCGGCAGCGACCTTTGTCCGGTAGTCCGCGTACGGGAAATGGGTCATCGTGACCGTGATGTCCGGATTGGCCGACTCGAAGTTCTCGATCAGCTGCTCCATTGCGGTGACGCGCGCGTCAAAGAAGTACTGCCAGTACTCGATTTCCACTTCGGCCTGCGCGGATCCGGCCGCAAGCATCACTGCGGTCGCAACGCCGGCGATTCCAGGTTTCGTCAGTTTCACAAGCATTTTGATGGACGTCCTCCCTTGTTGGAGTAAGTGAATGTGCCCGGGTCCAGCCCGGCTACATTGCCGGTTTCGAGCGTAGCGCGGCCAAGTTGAAATCACAAGCAGGATCAGCTAGCGGTGCGAGCGATGGCGAGCAAAGGAACGACGGCGGATGACGCGGTGAACGGACATGGCACCGGTGGCGCGGAGCGAGTGCCACGCCCGTGCAAGGGAAGCTCATGCGTCGAGCACGAGGCCGGACGGGAGACGGCCGCAAGCCTTGCTCTTTCACGGGACCCGTATCCTGCCGCATGCCCGGGCGGGACGGCCACGGGACCGGGGCAAATGTGATGCCGACGCCGGACCAGATCCGTATCGAGAGGGACCGCGCACGACCGCGCGTCATGGAACTCTGGTGGGCGCTCAGGCCGCTGACATCGGTGATCCGTTTCATGAACACCGGCGCCCATCCGGACGACGAGACGTCAGCGATGCTTGCTGCGCTCGGTGTCCGGGACGGGTTCAACCTGTCCTTTGCATGTTCGACCCGGGGCGAGGGCGGACAGAACGACATCGGGAGCGAGCGATCCGGGGACCTCGGTGCGCTGAGGACGGCCGAAATGGAAAGAGCCTGCGAAATCCTCGGCATGAAAATGTACTGGCTGTCGGAAAGCCCGGAAGACCCGATCGTCGATTTCGGATTCTCGAAGAGCGGAAGCGAGACTCTTGACCGGTGGGGGCGCGAACGCACGCTTGCGCGGTTCGTCGAGATCGTCAGGACCGAACGCCCGGACATCATCTGCCCGACCTTCCTTGACGTCTCTGGCCAGCACGGACACCACAGGACAATGACGGAAACCGCGCGGCTGGTCATGTCCGCAGCAGCCGATCGGGACCATCCGAGCAACCTGGCGCCGTGGCAGGTAAGGAAGCTCTACCTCCCTGCGTGGTCCGGTGCGGGCCGCTCGTATGATGACGACGTCGGACCGCCGCCGGCCACGGTCGTGGTACCCGGAAAAGGCGTCGATCCGGTCAGCGGCTGGAGCTGGGAACGGATCGGACAGCAGTCGCGGTCGTTCCATCGGTCCCAAGGCATGGGCCGGTGGATCGCCGCGGGTCAGGAACGGGACTGGCCGCTGCACCTGGCCGAGAGCCGTGTCACGGGCCCGGACAGGACACCGGCATCCGGCATTCCTGGGACGGTCAGCGATCTCGCGCACGTTGACGGCGCGGAACCGGTCGCGGATCGGCTGAGATCGGCGGGGCGGGCACTCGACGATACCGTGTCCGCGTTTCCCGACTTCGATGCCGTGTCTCAGGCCGCCGCACATGCACTCGAGTGCATCCGGGCCGCCCGGGATTCCTGTCCCGAGGACGCGAGAGGCGAAATCCTGCACCGCCTCGTTGCCAAGGAAACGCAGCTTGGACATGTCAGGCGGATCGCGCTCGGCGTGGAAGCCCGTGTGCGCCTCGGGGAACGATGGCTGTACCCCGGAAGCAGGGCCGCGATTTCGCTCGAGCAACGGATGGAAACGGCGTGCAGCGTACACGCGGTGATTGAATCCCCTCATGGCTGCACGGCAACGGACGGAACCTTTTGCGTCGGCCCGCAAGCGGCTTCAACCGATCCGTACCGCGACCGTTTCGATCCCTGGATGCCGGCCGCGCCTGCGCTGTCGCTGGACATCGAGGCCCATGGCGTCAGGTCGAACTGCCGCCTTCCTCTCGACGACCCGCCGGTGATCCTTCCAGGACGCTCTGCCCGGATCGAGCCGGACTCCGAGATCGTCAACCTTGCCGCGAACCCGAGGCGGATCGAGGTTGCGGTCACTGGCGTGCATCCGGCGTCGGCCGATGCGGAACCCGGCCTGCCACAGGGGTGGGATCTCGAGAGAACCGATGGAGGATTCGCGTTCACGGCCCCGGAAAATGCCGACGAGGGGCTCTATTCGATCCCGCTCTACCTGGATGGCGAACCCGCTGCCGCCGTCCGGCGGATTTCGTATCCCCACATCGCCGCGACGGCATTTTTTCGCAGGGCTGAAATACGGGTACGCGTTCTCTCGGCTCGCGTCCCGGATGTCCGAGTCGGCTACATCGGTTCCGGAAACGACAGGATCGGCCATTGGCTCGCCGCACTCGGGGCGAACGTCACGGCGGTGTCCGATGACGCGTTGCGAAGGACGGAAGCTCTCCGGTCGTACGACACGATCATTGTCGGGATATTCGCGATGAAAATGCGTCCCGGCCTCGCCCGGGCCATGCCGGCACTGCATCGCTGGATCGGGGACGGCGGGACGCTGGTGACCCTCTACCATCGGCCGTGGGACAACTGGGATCCCGAAACCGTTCCGCCGAAGAGGCTGGAAATCGGCCAGCCTTCGCTTCGCTGGCGCGTGACCGACGCGAATTCGGACGTCACCCATCTCGAGCCGGAACATCCGGTCCTGGTGCATCCCAACCGGATCGGGCCGGATGACTGGGCAGGCTGGCACAAGGAAAGGGGCCTTTATTTCGCGAAGTCCTGGGACCGGGCCTATCGTCCCTTGATCGAGCTGGCGGACCCGGGCGAACGCCCGCACCAAGGTGCGTTGCTCGCGGCGGACATTGGTCGGGGGCGGCACGTCCACACGTCGCTGGCCCTGCATCACCAGGTGGAAGAGCTCGTGCCTGGCGCGTTCCGGCTCCTGGCGAACATGATCCTGCGAAGACGGTCTTGATGACCGCGGTCTGACCTTCCTGCCGGATGGGTGCGGCCGGACGCAGGCTGTCCGGTGCACATGCCGGGGCGCTTTTGCAGATTACTGGTGTCAGGCGTTCCTGGGTGCGAGGTGGCGACAGATGGCCGCCTTTGGCAGGTCGTAGTCTGCCATGAGGTCTCGGATCAGGAGGCACTGTTTGCGTTTTCGCGAAATTCCGTGACCTGGCCAACCGTGAGCGCGGACCACGTCCCAAAGCGCGTGCCCGGGGCTTCGGCCCTCGTGATCCCGTCCATCTGCAGTTCGGCGCGGATCTCGTTCTCGAACTGGCCGATTGCGTCCGCTTGAATTGTTCCGAAACCATGCAAATAATGTCCACTCCAGTCTGCGCATGACGTCGCCAGTCTGCGTCTATCTATTTGTTTTCAAGTGTTTGTGTTGAATTCTGTTTGCCAATGGCCACCGTAAGCGTTCTGTGAAGGCGTGACGGAATGGTCGGCAAGTGGTTGGGCCATGAAGATCTGACGACAGACAATGGATTAATGTCAGGGGCTCGTTCGCGATAGGCCGCCCCTGAAAATCGCCAGAGTTTCTGACGTGAGTCCGGTCAAACTGCTTGAAAGAGATGTGCGTGTTCCCCTCAGCCAGAATTTGCATGAAGCTGGCTGAGGGGCTTGATGGCTTATGCTGCCACCGGCATCATGAGCCGCCGTCCGGCAAAGTAGTCTTCAATCGTGTAGATTTGGAACTTCGGCACATCCATGAATCGGCCCGTGCTCGCAGCAGCGTCCCGCATGTTCTGCGTCACCTTGTCCGCAAAGCAGGCGAATATCCGTAAATCCGCGTCAGCTTGCTGGCGGGCACCATTGAGCGCCTGAACATCACAGATGGGCAAGCGCAAAGCGGCCTGCACTTTGCATGCAGCGCAGCAAGCTCTGTGTAAGAGCGGGTAGCAAGAAAGGGCGTGTATCATTGAGTCGAGACGCCTTCGTCGGTTTGCGGCCTGCTTCGGCGTGAGTCGCGTTCGGCGCGACGGAGGCAAGGTGGAAACAACGTTGGACAGAGCGGCGATTCCGAGGGCTGCGCATCATTGGCCCGAGAAAATCGAAGGATTGGCAGCCATCAACTCGAACCTGGCTCCGAGTCGGCGGACTCTGAGGCAACTTCCGCAGTTCTAGGCGGCGCGGCATCACATTCCGAATCATTGTTCCCGTCCATCCATTCTGTCAACTCGTCCCAGCGTTCGAACACGTGCAGGCAGCACAGCCGAAACATGAACCAGCATGCGTAGATCGCGTCTGCTCCATGGCACGCCTCGCCCGAGACCAGTCCATGAGCCAACTTTTGCCTGAGCGCCGGGCCGCCCTGGAAATTCAACAGGTTGTCAATCTCGAAGACAATCGCCGGACGGTATGTTCTTTCAAGCGAATCGCGATCCTTCTCAAGCATGACCGACAGGTTGCGGTTCTCCTGCGTCATGTCGCTCCTGATCGACGATGGTTCATGGCCGGCCAGTATTAGGCCGAACTTTCAGGGTGCCTCAAGGGCTACCTGATTGATTCCGGGACGAAAACCCCGGATTCCGGATTCACGGCACTGGGCAGGAAACGGCTGTTTCAGGAGATCCGGACGCCAAGAAGCCGGAACGCCTCGGCCTGCAGCGGCGTCGGCGTCGATGTCATCTCGAACTCGGCGGCGGATTCCGACCTCGGCTTGACGCGCAGCCTCGACAGGGTCGCCAGGTGCGCCATCAGGCCCTGGAACCCTTGGGCCGGCAGTCCGGACGTCGTCCGCTTCGTCGCCGCCTTGAGCGCGGCCCCGTCCGACGGCTCGGCGGGCGCGACGGGGGATGTCGCCGCCGTCGGCTCCTCGTCATGGAACAGCAGCGGCTTCAGGGCCTCCCGCATGTGCCATTCCACGTAGTAGGCGAGCATGCAGAGCAGGACGTGGGCACGGACCCGGCCGGCAAGGCGGTGGTGGACCGGACGCACCTTCAGGTCCACGGTCTTCATCGTCCGGAAGGCGCGCTCGACGCGGGCGAGGGACTTGTACGCCCTGACCGTCTCGTCGGCCGCCATGGCGCTTTCGGGAAGGCTGGTCCGGACCACGTGGAAGCCGTCCAGCGCCTCTTCGGCGGCGATGCTCTCCGCGTTGCGCCGCCACGAGAAGCCGTCCTCCCGGACGTCGGTGACGAAGTGCTTCCTCATCTTCCGCGACGCCAGCGCCTTCTCCAGCCGCAGGGCGATCTTCGTCGCGCCCTTGAGGCGGTTCTTCTTGCGCCGGGTCGCCGCCTCGACCTCGCGGATGCCCTTCTCGGTCGCCTTCAGCAGGTCCTGGCGCCTGCGGGTGCGCTCCTCGGCCAGGAGCGGGTTGCGGCACACCGTCAGGCGCTCGCCTGGGAAGAGCTCCTTGCAGGCGATCTCGGCCATGTTGTGGCGGTTCAAGAGGAACATGAAGTTCCCGGTCGCCGAGGCGCTCGACGACGGCTCGTGGCGGAGCGTGATCCGCGGCAGCGGCCGCGACCGCCGGCGCAGCCGGGGCGAGCTGCCGGTGCGGATCGTCGCCTGCCGGATCGAGGGCGGCGACGAGACCACCATGCTCGCCACCACCCTTCTCGACCATCGCGCCGCGCCGGCCGCCGAGCTTGCCGCGCTGTACCACGAGCGGTGGGAGATCGAGACCGCATATGACGAGGTCAAGACCCACATCCTCGGGCCCGGCGCCGCCCTGCGCAGCAAGACGCCCGATCTCGTCTTCCAGAAGATCGACGGGCTGATGCTCGCCCACTACGCCGTGCGCCGCCTGATCCACGAGGCCGCCGAGAAGGCCGGGGAGGATCCCGACCGGCTTTCCTTCGTGCACGCCGTCCGCGTGATGCGCCGCCGGATCATCAATCCCGGCGCCTTCCCCCCCAGAGGACCGGCCGGCCGGCGTGATTGACGAGATCCTCGAGGAGCGCGTCGTCTCCCGCCGCGGCCAGGCCAGGCCGCGGGGCGTCAGGCAGAAGATGAGCGGCTGACCCCTCCGCAAGCGCGGCCCGGTGCCGCGCCGGCAGCACGGCTGGACGCCCGAAATCATCCCGAATTGCGCTTGAAGCAACAGTATTGGGCTTAAGAATGAAGCAGCATCAAGGCCAGGCCACCCTAGCTTGACAGGGACGTCAGGGACCTCTCTTCAGGGACGGTTCGCTGACGGAACGGAAAGGGATCCAGGCTGTTTCGAAGGCTTCGGCTTTCGTCCGGCGGGCGAAGCCGGCTGTCGGACGTCTCCGGGTGTCCACCCGGTGACCGTTCGGACCCGTTCCGGGGTCATGTGGGTGAGGCCTTGCACGTGACAGCGGGTCACGGCCTCGCGCAGCAGCCGGTACCTCGAAGGGTCCGTCAACGCCAAGGCCGGGTCGACGTCGTCCCTGATAAAGCGGGCGATCTCGTGGAGAAGCTCCCAGTCGCGCCGCTCCATGACGGAGAACACCTGTCCCCTGGCCAGGGCGTCTTCCGCCATGACGCGGAGTGTCCTCCTGCTGCGGCCCACGGAATCAGCCCTTCCCGGAATGGCTGAGCTTCAGGAAGACCAGGTTTTCGTCCGCGGTCTCGCGATCCGTCTTCCGGGGGAGTTCCCCGATCGCCTTCTCGACCGCCTGCAACGACAGGCCGGCGTTCGCGACCCACCACGCAGCGTCCTCCAGGTCCGTTTCGCTGCCGCGCGACAGCTTGGACGCGACGATCAGCTCGGCGGGCGGCCTTTCCACGACGAGATGGCCATAGCGATCGATTTCCGTAGTCCTGAAACCGTGGGGGAGCGAGACGATTCCCTCGCGGACGATCTGTATGTATTGATCCTCATCGCCAATCAATCCCTTGGGATCGTAGAGAATGCCTGCCTTCTCGCAGGCGTTCCGGAGGTCTTCCGCATCGAAGTCCGAGGCGGGCCGCCAGACGTCGATGTCCGGCGTCTGCCTGCCGCCCTGTCCGGAGAGAATGGAGGCCGCGCTCCCGATCAGCGTCAGCCTGGCCGGCTTGCGGAGCTCCTTTCCGATGGCGGAAAGGATGTCATGGAGTCTGTCGCGGTCGATCATGGCGCCCCTCGCCAAACAGGTGGCCCCGGCTTGCCGGGAATTCAAGGCCGACGTTTTGAAAGGGCCCATGCGCGTTTCGGGACGCGATTCCACACGGGGACGAGCAAAGAGGCGGGAGGGGGCCTCGGATGGCCAGACACGCGACCCGCGCGGGAGACGTACCGCAAACGGACGGATTCGGACAGGCCCCGAAAGGCCGTCCGCAAAGCGGCGCATTGCCGGAATTCCGCCCTCTCTCCCAACCATCGACATGCGTGAAGCGGAACAAGCTTCAGACTCGCGCTGTTCGGGCTCTGCTCGTGGACGAACGCGCTGTCGCGAGGGACATCCGGTGCTGTTGCAAAAACCTGGATTCAGGCATTCATGGGAACGAAGCAGCGACAGATGGTCGCCTTTGACAGGCCGCAGTCTGTCAAGAGGTCTCAGGTCAGCACGTCCTTTCTTCGTTCTTTGCGGAGATCCGTGGCCTGGCCAGCCGCAAGCATTTGGCAACTGCAACCGCTGTGGATGTGGATGACATCGGAACCTCGCCTGACAGCTTCGCGACAGTTTCAGCCGGTATTGTATCGCCGTCCGTGGGCGAACCTCGTCCTCAAGGTGAACAACTATGCAAAACGACACGTGGAGAAGAAAATGACGACATTGAAACTGGACCGTCGCGCCGTGATCGCGACTGTCGCCGCCCTCGGCCTCGCCGGACCGGTCGCAGCCGATGGTCATCAGGTCTTGGACAGCGTCCACTTCCTGATCCCTGGCGGTGCCGGCGGTGGCTGGGATGGCACGGCTCGCGGTACTGGCGAGGCACTCACAAAGGCGGGCCTCGTCGGAACCGCATCCTACGAAAACATGTCCGGCGGAGGCGGCGGCAAGGCCATTGGCTTCCTGATCGAGAATGCCGAAAGCAACCACGGCACGCTCATGGTCAACTCAACCCCCATCGTGATCCGATCGCTGACCGGTGTCTTTCCGCACAACTTCCGCGACCTGACGCTGGTATCGGGCACGATAGGAGACTACGCCGCGCTCGTCGTCGGCAAGAACAGCCCGATCGACTCCATGGCCGACCTGATTGCGGCCTTTGACGCCGATCCCGGCGCGACTGCCATCGGCGGCGGCTCGGTGCCCGGCGGCATGGATCACCTTGTGGCAGCCATGGTGATGGAAGCGGCCGGCAAGGACGCGCTAGGCGTGAAATACATCCCTTACGATGCCGGCGGCAAGGCCATGGCAGCCTTGCTATCAGGTGAAATCGCCGCCCTCTCGACCGGGTTCTCGGAAGCCGTCGATCTCGCGAGTGCCGGTGAAGTGAAGATCATCGGCGTGACGTCGGATGCGCGCGTGGACGCGGCCCCAGACGCAATGACAATGAAGGAACAGGGTATCGACACCACATTCGTCAATTGGCGAGGGTTCTTCGCCGCCCCCGGCTTGCCTGCCGACAGGCTGGCCTTGTACCAGGACGTCCTTGCCAAGATGTACGACACGTCCGAGTGGGAAGAAGTTCGCGCCCGCAACGGCTGGGTCAACATTCACAATTCAGGCGACGACTTCAAGGCCTTCCTGGAAGACCAGGAAATGGTCATCGGTGACCTGATGAGGAAGCTCGGATTCCTTTGACAGACCAGGTGGCGGAGCGATCATTCGCTCTGCCGCGCCACATTTTGAGGAGGGGACGACATGGCTTTGGATCGCTGGCTCGCGCTTGTTCTTTTGGGCATCTGCCTGGCCTATGGATACGCTGCCTGGTTTACCATGGATGCCGGCCTGGCCCCGTTCATGAAGCGGAACCCGATTTGGCCCAGCACCTTCCCGAAGGTCCTGTCGGTCCTGGGGATCATCGCGGCATCGGTCATCCTCCTGGGCATCGAGAAGGCCGAGCCGAAAGCGGCCGACATCGACTACCGACGCCTGGGCGAGTACAACCTCGGCCAGGCGCTCCTGCTTCTCGCGCTCATGGTTGCCTACGCGCTCTGCCTTCGCCCCTTGGGTTTCCTGATCTCGACATCCGCCCTCCTGATCCTCGGTTCCTTCATCCTGGGCGAACGCAAGTGGCACATCATGCTGCCCGTCGCCCTGATTGCCGCGGTTTCGGTCTGGTACCTCGTCCAGGTGGTCCTGGGCATCTACATGCGACCGTTGCCTGGAATTCTTGGAGGCTGACATGCTTGAAGGACTCCTGATTGGCTTGCAGACAGCGCTTTCCGTCCAGAACCTCTTGATGGTCATCGGCGGTTGCCTCATAGGCACATTCATCGGCATGCTTCCGGGTCTGGGACCGATGTCGATCATCGCCATCATGATCCCTGTCGCCATCTCGATGGGCGACCCCTCAGCGGCGCTGATCCTCCTGGCGGGTGTCTACTACGGCGCGATCTTCGGTGGCTCGACCTCGTCGATCCTCTTGAATGCGCCGGGCGTCGCGGGAACTGTCGCCTCCAGTTTTGACGGCTATCCCATGGCACGCCAGGGAAAGGCCGGCAAGGCGCTCACCGTTGCCGCTATCGCGAGCTTTGCGGGCGGCACCATCGGCGCGTTGCTGCTTATGGTCTTTGCGCCTGCATTGTCTTCCGTGGCGCTCTTGTTCCACTCGGCCGAGTATTTTGCGCTGATGGTGGTCGGCCTTTCCGCCATCGCGGCATTCGCTGGCACAGGTCAGGTTGCAAAGGCTCTGGTGATGACACTTCTCGGCCTGATCATGGCGACCGTCGGCGAAGGCGCCCTGTTCAACTTGCCGCGCTTTACCATGGGGATCATGGACCTGCAGTCGGGCTTCGGCTTCATTACGCTCGCCATGGCAATGTTCGCACTGCCCGAAGCGCTGTTCCTCGTCCTGAAGCCGAAGGACCTGCAGGGCGACGATGGCGAAATCAAGGATTTGCGGATTACCGGCAAGGAGGCGAAGGCCATCGCGCCCGTGATCGGGCGTCAGTCACTGCAAGGCTTCTTCATCGGCGTTCTGCCCGGTGCAGGCGCAACCATTGCAAGCTTTCTTGGCTATGCCGTGGAGCGCAACATCGCCCCGAAGAAAGAACAGGACGAATTCGGGAAAGGGTCCGTCAAGGGCCTCGCAGCTCCGGAAACGGCGAACAACGCCGCATGCACGGGGTCGTTCGTGCCGCTCTTGACATTGGGCATTCCCGGTTCGGGCACGACGGCCATTCTCCTTGGTGCGCTGATCGCATTGAACGTGACACCCGGGCCTCGCCTGATGGTGGACGAGCCCCAGATTTTCTGGGCCGTCATCATGTCAATGTTCATCGGCAACCTGATCTTGCTGGTCCTGAACCTGCCGCTCATTCCGTACATCGCGAAAATCTTGACGGTGCCCCGCAACTACCTGATCCCCTTCATCCTGTTCTTCACGCTGATGGGCGCGTACATCGGGCAGAACAATGCAACCGAGCTGCTCATTCTGGTTGGCTTCGGGATCTGCGCGACCGCGCTGAAATTCGCCGACTACCCTCTCGCTCCCCTGCTGATCGGGTTCATCCTCGGCGCGATGATGGAAAACAACTTTGCACGCTCGATGCAACTCTATGACGGCGTCTCGTTCGTCTGGGAGCGGCCGATGACGCTGGGACTCCTGGCTATTGCCGTCATTCTCGTTGCCCTTCCAAGCTATCGCGCACGTCGCGCGAAGGCGCGTCAAGACGGCATTGCGGACGGGGATTGACACTTGATTCACTCCGCGACGAGCGCAACTTCGTCGCCTGCCGCCCGGAGACGGCCCAGGCTGCCGTAGAGCGCGCGAAGCATGACGCCCCCCCCCTGCGCCGTTCATGTCCCGGTCGGCGACGATGTCGCCGTCCGAGACCGTCTTCGCACCGCCAAGGTGCCGGTCCACGAGGACGAGCCGCTTGCCGTGCTTGCGACAAGTCCACTCCAGTGTCCCCCGGGACCGGTCGTGTGCCGGCCCAAGCATCGAGCGCACGGTCTTCGCCCTGATCCGGCAATCCTCTCGCGCACCTACTTCGTCTCGAACAAGCGGCAGCAGGATCGCGTCGGAGGCCTGCACGAGGTCGTGGGCAACCGGCCTGTGCAGGTCGTCGGCGAAGTTGCGGACGCGGATGGCGAGCCCGACGATGTTCACGAAGTCGCACGAGACGAGACGACGCCCCGAGGAATCCCGGAGGAATCCATGCGGGCCGCTGGCCAAGATGATTGAAGGTGCGAAATTCAAGGACGGAATCGAAGTGACCGCGGGTGGCGGGACCGCCCCTTGCCACGTCAGACGCGGTCCGTCCCTGGCCCGGGCAGGGTGGGGTCGTGACGGTCGGTCCATGTGACGCTCGCGATGCGCGACGCAATCAACACGTTGCGCATTGTTGTTCGTTGGCTTGTCGACGAAGGCCGCGTTTCAAGAAGGCGACGATTGCCGTCTCCAGTCGTGACTTCCAATGGTGCAGGCGACGAGGCACGATAGGGCATGGTCGGGGGCACTGACTCGGGAGCGGCAGGACGATGCAGTCGGCGCAGGGTCGTCGCCCCTGGGCGTGATTCCTGGATGCGGGTTGGCGCGATTGCCCTGTTCTCATGGGGAATTCTCGCTTGCGTCAGTTTTGGTTCGCTTGCCGATGCTGACGGAACCAGGACAACGCTCGAACCGAAGTGTTCCGCCGTCAACCTGGGCGCTGAGTGCTGGAAAGAACTCGCTGCCAAGCCCGGTTGTCACGTATGGGATTCGCGACACGATCCCGAACGGGCCGTGGATTGGTCCGGTCAGTGCGCCGGTGCCGTCATCGTCGGGGAAGGGACCCTGACCTGGACGTCGGACAGACGTTCCCTGGAGCAAACCGGTACGGCCGAGAACGGCAAGCGGCACGGTCGATGGGTCAGTCACGGCGCCAATGGAGAAGTTGCCGAAGGGCCTTACGTGGACGGGAGAAGGCATGGCCCGTGGGTATCGCGCGCGGCCGACGGGTTTGTCATGGAAGGAACCTTTGTGGACGGCGAAATGCAGGGTCACTGGATTTGGCGCAAGGCCGACGGGTCGGTGACCGCAGGCCCGGTTGTGGACGGCAAGCGGCACGGCTACTGGGTCCGGCGCCAAACCGACGGAACGGTTTTCGAAGGATCCTTTGCGGAAGGGAAGAAGCACGGCCGCTGGCTGATGCACAATGGTGCCGTCGGGTCCTGCACATTCGTTGAATTCAACCATGGCGACGAGATTGACTCGTGGGAACCGCCGACGGGTGCATGCCCTTCATCCGGCAGCGCAGCCAACTAGGGTCGCTTTCGCGATGCAGTGCCGCCAATCGGCCCGCGCCGAGAGGCGAAGGCTTCGCAAGGAGTCGATCGCGCGCGACGCAAGAGGGACCAGATCGGAATTCGGGCGCGCAGGTTCGATCCGGGCTTTCGGGATGGAGCGCCTTGAACGCGCACGAGGATAGCCGCATGTGAGGGCCAGCCGACGCAAATCCTCCTTGAAAGCCGGATTTCCGGCGGCTCCTGCCGCCTGAGACCGAGCCTTGGCCAGGAGGAACTCCCGACAGGCCCGGGACGGCATCGGGCGGCGTCTCAAGGAACGGCAATCCGCGCTTCGGCTCGACGGGCGATCGTCCCGCCTCGGGCGATGCCGGATTCCCGCGCATTCCGGCCCGGAGTTCAATTCGAGGGCCTGTTCTTCCGGCCCTTCTTGAATCTCCGCGCGGTGCGCGGCATTGAGGTTGCGCACATCGAGACACGCACGCCCAATGATCAGACTGTATCACCTTCCCCTTTCCCCGTATTGCCGCAAGGTGCGCCTGTCGCTCGCCGAGAAACGGCTTGAAGTCGAGCTGATCGAAGAGCGCTATTGGGAGCGCAGCGCGGAATTCCTGCGCCGCAATCCGGCCGGCAAGGTTCCGGTTCTCAGGATTGACGGGCTGCTCCTGGCTGAAAGCGCCGCGATCTGCGAATACTTGGAGGATCGCAATCCCGAGCCGCCGTTGCTGCCAGCGGACCCCGCCGCACGCTACGAGGCTCGTCGCCTCGTCGGCTGGTTCGATGACAAGTTCCACGCCGAGGTGACTTCGAAACTGCTCCATGAACGGGTCACCAAGAAGATTGCCCAGCAGGGGCATCCGGACAGCGCCCGCATCAAGTCGGGCGCGAAGGCGATGAAGGCGCATCTCGCGTACATGGGCTCGCTGCTTGACGAGCGGCACTGGCTTGCGGGTCCCGCGCTGACGCTCGCGGACTTTGCGGCGGCGGCGCATCTCTCCGCGCTCGACTACATTTCGGATGTGGACTGGAGCCTGAACCAGACGGTGCGTGACTGGTATGCAAAGATCAAGTCCCGCCCGGCCTTTCGAAGCCTGCTGGCTGACACGGTTCCGGGATTCCGTCCCTCGGCTCACTATGCCGATCTTGATTTCTGATCCGTGCCTGGCGGCCGGCGGGAGCGGTTTCACGCCGCCCCTCGCCAGATGAGCGTGCGAGATACGCTCAAGCAGCGACTGGTCAGGATGGCCCTGGCCGAGGGGTTTGCGGCGGCACGCGTCTGCCGCCCGGACGCCGTGCCCGACGTTCCCGGCCGGCTGGCGGAGTTCCTGTCCAAGGGTCGGCACGGCCAGATGCACTGGATGGAGCGGCGGGTGGAATGGCGCGGGAATCCGGCCGAACTCTGGCCGGATGCGCGTTCGGTCATCATGCTTGCCGAGGTCTATACCCCGGATCATGACCCCCTTGATGACCTTGAACGGCGCGAGCGAGGCGTCATTTCCGTGTACGCGCGAGGCCGCGATTACCACGACGTCGTCAAGACGCGCTTGAAGCGAGTGGCCCGCTGGCTGGTTGACGAGGCCGATTGCGAGGTCAAGGTCTTCGTCGATACCGCTCCGGTTCCGGAAAAGGCGCTCGGGCAGGCGGCAGGACTTGGCTGGCAGGGGAAGCACACGAACCTTCTCAGCCGTGACCTCGGCAACTGGTTCTTTCTCGGGGTGATTTGCACCACCGCGGAAATCGCGCCCGACTCTCCGGAGGCCGATCATTGCGGGAGCTGCCGTCGTTGCCTTGACATCTGCCCGACCGACGCCTTTCCCGCGCCCTACCAGCTGGATGCACGGCTCTGCATCTCCTACCTCACGATCGAGCACGACGGTCCCGTGGACGAGGCCCTTCGTCCCAAGCTCGGCAATCGCATCTATGGCTGCGACGACTGCCTGGCCGTCTGTCCCTGGAACAAGTTTGCCCATGCGGCGCGCGACGCGCGCTACAACGCGAAGGACGATCTTGACGCGCCCTTGCTGAGCGAGCTCGCGCGCCTGGACGACCGGGGGTTTCGCAGGAAGTTCGCCGGCTCGCCAGTCAAGCGGAGCGGGCGCAACAGGTTTGTCCGAAACGTGCTCTATGCAATTGGAAATTCTGGAGATGCTTCGCTGCTGGCAGTCGCGACGGATCTTGCGGCCGATGCAGATCCGGCCGTCGCGGACGCGGCGCGCTGGGCCGCACGCATGATCGGTCAATCACGTCGGTCACGAAGATGGCCGGATCCCTCACAGCGTTCCTGAAATCGTGCAATGCCCTGTCGCAAGTGTCCCCGAATCGGGAGCGCGGGGGACGGCCGAAACAAGGGCGGTCAGCCAGTTGGCACTGCAGATCGACCTCAATTCGTTCTGGGTCACGGTGCGACATGGCCGGGATCGTGGCGGATGCATGGCTGAGTGACCAGCGTCATGCGCACGCCCCGCACGCGTCCATGAGCGACGCAAGCCGGCACGTCGCCGGACAGCGGTGCGCTTCCACCAACAACCACGATCTTCACCTCGATGACGCCATGCTGAGCGAAGCCGTTGAAAGGTCTCGGCGGCGCTTCAGTGGAGACGGGCCGCCAACGGCTCTGGAAAGTGCACGAAGCAACCGCAAGCGCTTGTGAACTCCGACACGTGTCACGGCGTCCTGGACCTGCTGCGGGGAGTCCGCTTCGGCGGTGCGTGGGCGGGAAATTCCCAGTTTCGCCCAATGTTAACAGAAATGGCACGAAATATTCCAATTTGACACGAATATTTTACACAAAACTTGTGCCTCGTGGTGCAGAATGTCGGTGCCTCGGGAATGTCGAAGCGAGTGCCTGTGCCAACCCTTGATCCGGGGCCTCTGGTTTGGCGGGACTGCAAAGCGTGGCAAACGGGCGGTTCAGCAATTCTCGGAATGCTTCAGTGCCGGCACTTGCGCAGGGCCGGCAATCGAAGGAGTGCGCGACTCGCTCCCGGAACGTGACAAGGCGGCATCGATGCGGCGTCCGCGACCAAGCCGTGCAAGAGAAGCGCGGCCTGGCTCCAGAGGCTCCGCAACAGGTCCGACGACCGCCTTCGCGAGTTCGGGCATTCGCATGTGCAGCGGGGACGAGTCAGGACCCGCGTTTGAGCCGGATGATCAGAACAATCTCATCGGCAAGGCATGATGGTCACAAGGACGAACAATGCGAGGCGAACAACGCAGAATGAAGAGAACGGAGTCCAGATGAAAAACGTCACCACGGCATTGATTTTGGTGTTGGTCATGGTGATCGTCGTGGCCGCAGTTATCGCGCTGGCAGGGTGAGGAAACAGCAACGCACCAGCAGACAACGAGCCGCCAACCAGTGCTGTGTCATTGACGGGGACGTGGCAGCACTTCGAAATCGGACTCCCGTCACTCAACGTGACCGGTGAGCAGGCGCCGCGGGCTGTCGTGGCCGTGCTGGAAGGAGCGGCTCACGTCGCTTTCGGACATCCTGGCGCCGGCCATCCCGCAGGGCGAAGGTGGCGGCCGCAGGATGCGCAGCTGCAACCCCGCACGCCAGCGCCGTGTCCGGTCCACGCAATTCAAGCCAGTCACCGAACCGGTGCATCGAATCGGGACAGGTTCGTCGACCGATGGGCGAACTACGTCAGGCTCACTTCGCGGCAGAGATCACTCAGCCCGATCGCCTCGACGCCCTCCGTTTTCCGATAGCGCTCGTTGCCGGAATGGACGACAAAGCAGTGTTCCGGGTTCAGGTCTTCTCGCGCGTGATAGAAGCCGCGCTCAAGCTTCGGGCTGAGACCACTCTTGATCTCTATCGCCCAGAGCCTTCGGCTCGGCAACTCCAGGAGCAGGTCGATTTCCGCGCCGGCAGCGGTGCGATAGAAGCTTGCGCGTGTTCTTTCAGGCGCCGCGCGCATGATGTTCTCGACCACAAACCCTTCCCAACTGTCGCCGGCAATCGGATGGCCAAGCACGGCTTCCCGGCGGTCGAGGCCGAGCAAGGCGTGGACGAGGCCACTGTCACGGATATAGGTCTTCGGTGACTTGACCAGCCGCTTGGCCGAATTGCCGTGATAGGGCGGCAGCCTGCGAACCAGCAGCAGGTCAACCATCAGGTCAAGGTACCGGGCAACGGTCTTGCCGTCGACGGCGAGACTGCGTGCCAACCGCGCCGCGTTCAGAAGTTGACCTTGCGAATGCGCCAGCATGGTCCAGAACCTTTGCAAGGTCTGCGCCGGAATCCGTCGCCCAAGCAGTGGTATGTCGCGTTCCAGGTAGGTCTTGATGAAGTTGTCCCGCCAGATCACGCTGGTTTCTTCCGTCTCCGCCAGAAAGCTGTCGGGAAACCCTCCACGGATCCACAACCGCTCGCGGTCATTCGCTCCGGTCTCCAGAACGTCAAGAGGGTTGAGTTCGACAAAGGCGATGCGTCCGGCCAGGGTCTCGCTCGACTGTTTCAGGAATTCCATCGAGGCCGAGCCGAGGAGAAGAAAGCGGCCGGTGCGCTTGCCTTGCCGTCGCCCATGGTCGATCACGCCGCGCAGCTCCTGGAACAGGGCTGGCATGAACTGGATCTCGTCCAGAATGACCAGCCTGTCCTCGTGCGCAGAGAGATAGTGCGCAGGATCAGACAGTTTGCCGCGGTCCCCTGAGCTTTCCAGGTCAAGATAGACACCCTTGCGGTGCCCAACTATCAGCTGGGCCAGCGTTGTCTTGCCGACCTGGCGCGGACCAAGCAGCGCGACGGCAGGAAACTGGTCCAGCCGTGCGATTACGGTTTGCAGCAGTCGGCGATCAATCATCCTTGCAAATATGGCAGTTCATTCCAGAATTGCAAGGATTGACTTCCTTGCAGGCACATCGGTATCTGCGCCCGGATTCAATTTCCAATGGAAATCACAATTTCTGCAACGCGCTCACCTCAATCAGGCCATGCCCCGCAATCAAGGGCGTGTCGACGACCGTGAACTTCCGAGGCCGCTCTTGGTCGCGTCGTGCGCCCCGTCCGTCCGACCCGACAGGTTGTGCACCGTTCCATGGACCTCGCGCAAGCGACTGGCGCCGGGAACCCGGATCAGCTGCGGCGCGTCCCTGCCCGGGCGCTCGCCCAAGGTCGTCGACAAGGTGGCGCCGGCCCTGCGCATGCCCGCCACGTCCGCCCGCAGGAGCCAGACGTTCGTCGGGGCCAGGCACCGTGGGCGCCTCGCCTGGAAGGATGCGCCGGTGGCGATCACCGCGACCGCGCGCGAGCTTGCGTACCTGATCCACGCGTTGGTCACGCGAGGGGAGGAATACGTGGAGCGCGGGATCGAGACCTGCGAGCGGCGGCGCGTGGACCGCACCGCCTCGAACCTCGGCCGGCGTGCCAAGCAGCTTGGCTGCCGGCTGGTCAGGATGCCGGAAGAGACGGAGGGCACAACTGGTGCGGACTCAATGGCGTAGGGAAGTCTTGCTCAAGATCTTGGTAGCAAGGGCAACTTGAGCAGCAGGGAAGGAAAGGCGATCTGCCTGAATGGATTCAGGCACCGACAGATGTGATCAGGGACATTGGGAATCATACCGTTGACTGAAACGCGGTGCATTGCAGTCTCCAGCTGACTTCACGGGTCGGCGAAGTGGGCAACCCCAATGCCTCGCCGTGCGGATGCGCCGATTCCGGACGCCTCGCCATGTCTTCCCGCCCGCGCGGCGGTCTTTCACGGGGCCATTGGCCCAAATCCTGATGAAGATCGGCGGGAAACCCGCCCTGCCGGATAGCCGCGAGCATGGCACATTCCGCAGTTCCGTCAGCGATGCATTCCCCGGGACATTCACGTCGACGAACGGGAAGTGCGGCCGTTTGGGAGGTCCGCACACGTGCGCCGCGAAGCGGAATAACGCTTGTCGCTTCGGTTCAGGCACCCACGGCGCCGCATCCCCGTGCTTGGGGCGCTACCGCCGCACCAGCGCCTCGTAGCCCTCCGCAATGTCACGCGTCAAGGCGCCGACCTCGAAGTTGTAGTCGCCGATCTGGCCGACCGGGGTGACCTCTGCCGCCGTGCCGGTCAGCCAGCACTGCTCGAAGCCTTCGAGCTCCTCCGGCATGATGTGGCGTTCATGAACCTTGACCTGGCGCTCTTCCAGCATGCCGATGACCGTCTGCCGGGTGATGCCGTTCAGAAAGCAGTCGGGCATGGGCGTGTGCACCTGGCCGTCCCTGACGAAGAAGATGTTCGCCCCGGTCGCTTCCGCCACGTAGCCACGATGGTCGAACATGACGGCGTCGGAGCATCCCTTTGCCTCAGCCTTGTGCTTCGAGATCGTGCAGATCATGTAGAGACCCGCGGCCTTCGCCTGGAAGGGGGCCGTTTCAGGAGAAGGCCGCTTCCAGTCCGAGATGTCGAGCTTCGCGCCCTTGAACTTGGCGGCCCCATAATAGCTGCCCCATTCCCAGGCCGCGATGGCGAGCCGCACCGGGTTGCGCGCCGACGCCACGCCCATGTCCTCGCCGGCGCCGCGCCAGGCAACGGCGCGGACGTAGGCGTCGCCGAGACCGTTCATTTTCAGGACCTCAAGCTTCGCGGCCTCGATCTCGTCCACGCTGTAGGGGATCTCGAAGTCGAGCTGTCTGGCCGAGAAGTGCAGGCGCTCGGAATGCTTGCGGCTCTCGAAGATCTTGCCGCGGTAGGCCCGTTCGCCCTCGAACACGCTGGAGGCATAGTGCAGCGCGTGGGTCAGGACATGCACGTTCGCATCGCGCCACGGCTGCATCCTGCCGTCCATCCAGATCATTCCGTCGCGATCGTCATACCCAGCCATTGGCCATCCCCATTTGCAAAAGTTGCGCGAATTGTTCCGAACCGGACATAAAATTGCGGAAAATTCGAGAATCGCTACCAGTTGGCCCTTGGAATGTCAACAAGGCTGACATAAATTGTGTTTGAGGCACGGAGGTTGTTCATGGCAGAGAGCGCCGGACCAGCGGCCGACGAAACCCTGCTCTTCCTGACCGATGACCAGATCAGGAAGGGCATCGAGGCCATGTTCTTTGCCTATCGAGGCTTTACCGCGGATCCGGATCGCATTCTCGCCGTCCAGGGCTACGGAAGGGCCCACCACCGCGCGATCCATTTCATCAACCGTTCGCCGGGAACCACAGTGAACAATCTCCTGGCGATCCTCGGCGTGACCAAGCAGTCGCTCAACCGGGTGCTGCGGACGCTGATCGACGACGGCCTGGTGCGGAGCGAGGTGGGCACACGCGACAGGCGGGAACGCAATCTCTACCTGACGGAAGCCGGGGCGGCGCTGGAACGCGAGCTGTCGACGGCCCAGCGCGACCGCATGCGCGCGGCCTTTCGCCAGGCCGGACCTGAGGCCGTGGCCGGGTTCCGCAGGGTGCTGGAAGCCATGATGGACGGCGACATGCGGCGGCACTATATGCGGTTCAGGGAATCTGAATCATGATCAACGGAAACGCCCCGAAGATCGCGAAGCCTGTTGGTGCTGCCTGGCGCACGGTCCGCAATCCTGTCCCGTTCTTGCCTGGATTCCGCCACTCCGGTGCCCACCAGCCCGCAGGCCGCTCGCGAAAGCCCGATGAGCACGTCGTCTCGAACGCAGCGCACATGCCTTGGAACAGGCGGCAACAGGCTGTCGCGCACAGGCTGTGCGCCGTCCATAGCCGGGGGGACCTGATCGGGCGCAGGGGCAGAGGAAAAGAGTGATGACGGATCCGGACGCACATCTCCTGATTGTCGATGACGACGAGCGCATTCGCGGCCTGCTGCAAAAGTACCTGATTCGGCACGGGTTCCTCGTTTCGGCCGCGCGCGATGCGGCCCATGCCGATCACATCCTGCGCGGACTCCAGTTCGACCTGATCGTCCTGGACGTGATGATGCCGGGCGAAGACGGCGTGAGCTTCTGCCAGAGAATCAGGGAACGCCATGACGTTCCGGTTCTGCTGCTTACGGCGAAGAACGAGATCGACGACCGGTTGGCCGGTCTCGGGGCGGGAGCAGACGACTATCTCGCGAAGCCGTTCGAGCCGAAGGAGCTTCTTCTCCGCATCAACTCGATACTCAGGCGCGTGCCGCCGACCGAACCTGCTCAGCTCGCCCCGAAGTTCCTTTCACTTGGCAAACTGAGATACGACGTCGAAAAGGGAACGATGTGGAGCGGCGACCGGCCGGTTCGGCTGACGGCAACCGAATCGCGTCTCATGAGGATATTTTCGTCCAGCCTGCGGCAGCCTTTGAGTCGCGGCAGGCTTGTCGAGGACCTTGGCCGGGACGGAGGCCAGGCACAGGAGCGCGCCGTCGATGTCCAGATCACGCGGCTTCGCCGCAAGATCGAGGCTGACCCCAGGCAGCCGCGCTATCTGCAGACGGTGCGAGGGTCCGGATACATGCTGGCCCCGGACTGAGCGTTCGCCGCACGGCCCGGGATGGCGCGACGCGCCCGTCATCGGCTTTGCAGAAACGTGCCGCCGCTGGGGAAGATGTGATTGCGCATTCGCTCGCGAATTGCGACCTAAGGGACATGACTGACATCTATTGGCATGAATCCGCGCTCAGGCATGTGACTCCGCCCGGCCATCCCGAACGCGTGGCGAGAGCCGAAGCCGTGCACGCCGCGCTGTCGGAACTGGAAGGCCTGGAGTGGCACGACGCGCCGCGCGCCCCGCGCGCCGAGGTCGAGCGGTGCCACCCGGCACGTTACTTCGACCGGATCAAGGCGGCAATTCCGGAGTCGTCCTTTGTGGCGCTGGATGCGGATACGCATGTTTCGCCCGGCTCGCTCGATGCCGCGCTTCACGCCGTCGGGGGCTGCACCGCCGCGGTGGATGCCGTGATCGCGGGCGAGACGCGGACCGCGTTTGTCGCCATGCGCCCTCCCGGTCATCATGCCGAAACGGAGACCGCGATGGGTTTCTGCCTGTTCGGCACGGCAGCCATAGCGGCGAAGCGTGCGCTCGACGAACACGACCTCAGCCGAGTCGCGGTTCTTGATTTCGACGTCCATCACGGCAACGGCACGCAGGATCTGCTCTGGAACGAGGAGCGCACCCTGTTTGCGTCCTCGCACCAGATGCCGCTCTATCCCGGGACCGGAGCAGCGCATGAGACCGGCGCCCATGACAACGTGCTGAACGCGCCGCTGGCTCCCATGACCGGGAGTGCCGACATGCGGCGCGCCTGGGGCGACATCATTCTTCCGGCTCTCGACGACTTCGCTCCGGAACTTGTCATAATGTCGGCCGGATTCGACGCGCACGCATCGGATCCGCTGGCAAATCTCAACTGGACGGAAGAGGACTTCGGTTGGGTGACCGCCGCGATCTGCGAGGTCGCGGAGGCGCATGCCGGCGGCCGCGTGGTCTCGACGCTGGAAGGCGGCTATGATCTTGACGCGCTTGCCGCCAGCGCTGCGGCTCATGTCATTGCATTGAGGGAGCACGAGGGATGAGTGACACACCCGTGGAAAAGATGAGCTTCGAAGACGCGATGAAGGAACTCGAATCCGTTGTCGGCATGCTTGAGGCAGGCGAGGTGCCGCTGGAGGACTCGGTCAAGCTCTACGAGCGCGGCGCCGCCCTGAAGGAGCACTGCCAGAAGAAGCTGGCGCAGGCGGAGGAGAAGGTCGCGCGGATCACGCTAGATGCGGAAGGGCGGCCGGTCGGGACCGAAAGGGTCGACGCCGAGTGACCTTCCTGGAACGCATGAATGCGCGGGCAAGCGAGATCGACGCTTGCCTGATGGAAGCGGTTTCCGAGTTCCCCGCGGACAGGATTCGCGATGGCATGGTTCATGCCTTGAGCGGCGGCAAGCGGTTGCGGGGATACCTGGTCCTGGAAAGTGCCGCGCTCCACGGCGTCCCCGGCGCGTCGGCGATCTGGGCGGCGGCGGCAGTGGAGGCGGTCCATGCCTATTCGCTCGTGCATGACGACCTGCCGGCGATGGACAACGACGACATGCGGCGTGGCCATCCCACCGTGCATGTCCAATGGGATGAAGCTACCGCAATCCTTGTTGGAGACGCATTGCAGGCGCTCGCCTTTGAGCTTGTTGCACTGGGTCCGCCACCGGACGAAGTGAAGCTGGCGCTCTCCCTTTCGCTTGCACGCGTGGCCGGTGGGCGCGAACTTGTCCGCGGCCAGGCCATGGACATTGCGGCCGAAGTCGCTGACACGCCGCTGCCCCTGTCCGAGATCGAAAGCCTGCAAGACGGGAAGACTGGAGCGCTCATCGTCTGGAGCTGTGCCGCAGGTCCGGTATTGGCGGGCAAGGATCCGTCAATCATGGTGCGCTTTGCGAGGTGCCTTGGCCGCGCCTTCCAGATTGCCGACGACATCCTTGACGTCGCGGGAGACGAGTCAAGGACCGGGAAGCGTCTCAGGAAGGACGAGGGCATGGGCAAGGCGACTTTCGTGTCCCATCTGGGCCTGTCCGGAGCCCGCGAGAAGGCGCGGGAGCTGGTCGACGAGGCGATGGCCGCGCTTGCCGAATGCGGCGACGGAGCGGAACCCTTGCGCGAAGCGGCAAGATTTGTTATCTCACGGGAGTTTTGAAGGGTCGGAGTCATCATGAGCGACAGGCCGCAGACACCACTTCTGGACACCATTTCCCTGCCTTCTGACCTGAAGCGCCTTTCGGACGGCGAGCTCAGGATACTTGCGGACGAACTGCGTGCGGAGACGATCAGCGCGGTCAGCGAAACCGGCGGGCATCTCGGCGCGGGCCTGGGCGTTGTCGAACTGACTGTCGCGCTCCACGCGGTGTTCGACGCCCCGAAGGACAAGCTCATCTGGGACGTGTCGCACCAGTGCTACCCGCACAAGATCCTTACCGACCGGCGCGACCGGATCAGGACGCTCAGGCAGAAGGACGGATTGTCGGGATTCACCAAGCGGACCGAAAGCCCCTACGATCCGTTCGGCGCGGCGCACAGCTCGACCTCGATTTCAGCGGCCCTGGGATTCACGGTCGCCCGCGAACTGGGCGGGGCCTGCGAAAGCGGTCTCGGCGACGCCATTGCCGTCATCGGCGACGGGGCGATCAGCGCTGGCATGGCCTATGAAGCGTTGAACAACGCCGGTGCCCTCAAGCGGCGCCTGATTGTCATCCTGAATGACAACGAGATGTCCATTGCACCGCCGGTCGGCGCAATGTCCGCATACCTCACGAGACTCTATGCAGGCGTTCCGTTCCAGGAGCTGAAGTCTGCCGCCACGAGCGCCGTCAGCCTTTTGCCGCAGCCATTCCGCGAAGGCGCGAAACGGGCCAAGGACGTCCTCAAGCACAGCGTGGTGGGCGGAACCCTCTTCGAGGAACTCGGCTTCTCCTATGTCGGTCCGATTGACGGGCACGATCTCGACCAGCTCCTCCCGATTCTGCGAACCGTCAAGATGCGTGCGACCGGCCCGATCCTGATCCACGCCCTCACGAAGAAGGGCAAGGGATACGCTCCTGCGGAAGATGCCCGCGACAAGGGCCACGGCGTCTCCAAGTTCGACGTGCAGACTGGCGAGCAAAGGAAGTCCAGGCCCAATGCGCCGTCCTACACGAGCGTCTTCGCCAAGGCGCTTACGGACGAGGCGACCCGCGATGACAGGATCGTCGCCGTCACGGCGGCAATGCCTGACGGAACCGGACTCAACCTGTTTGGCGATCGCTTTCCCAAGCGCTGCTTCGACGTTGGAATCGCCGAACAGCATGGTGTCACGTTTTCCGCTGGCATGGCGGCGGGCGGCCTGAAGCCTTTCTGCGCGATTTACTCGACCTTTCTTCAGCGCGGATATGACCAGGTGGTGCATGACGTCGCGCTCCAGAACCTGCCCGTGCGGTTTGCCATCGATCGTGCTGGACTCGTGGGCGCCGACGGGGCGACGCATGCAGGCGCCTTTGATGTCGCCTATCTGTCCTGCCTTCCGAACATGACCGTGATGGCTGCCGCCGACGAAGCTGAACTCGTGCACATGGTGGCAACAGCCGTGGCCCACGACACCGGGCCAATTGCCTTCCGTTATCCAAGGGGTGAGGGCACGGGCGTTGACATGCCGGAGCGTGGCGAGGTTCTCGAGATCGGAAAGGGCCGCATTGTCCGCGAGGGAAGCGGCGTTGCAATCCTTTCCTTTGGAGCCAGGCTCGCCGAGGCGGAAGGCGCGGCGGAGGTCCTGGCGGCCAACCGGGGCATCAGCCCAACGGTCGCCGATGCCCGTTTCGCCAAGCCGCTGGATCGTGAGCTGGTTCTTGACCTGGCCAAGGCCCACGAGGCGTTGTTGACGGTCGAGGAAGGTTCGGTCGGCGGGTTTGGCAGCCACGTCGCTCAGCTTCTTGCCGAGGAAGGCGTGTTCGATACAGGCTTGAAGTTCCGGTCCATGGTCCTGCCTGACGCCTTCATCGATCAGGCAGCGCCGCGTGAAATGTATGATGCGGCAGCGCTGAACGCTGGGCACATCGAGACGAAGGTGCTTGAAATGCTGGACGCCATCGCCTTCGAGAAGCCGGCCTGACGACATCTCCGGCACGCGAAACACCCGCACCAGGAAGCCGCGGGTCCTGTCTGCGCCCATTGCCTGGGCATGTCGGACCGGGGACCAGGGGACGGGCCTTCCGCCCATGGGGCATGATCGTCGTTGACCGGGACATGAACGGTGCGCGCGGCATCGTGCAGCGCGCGCATTTCGGCAACCTGGGCCGCATTCAGGCGAAAGACGGAGGCGGCGCGCGCGTTGCGGATCAAGTCAGGTGATGGCATTCTGGGCGGACTGCGACCCGAGATGATTCCAGCCAACAAGGAGGAATGGCACATGGCCTTGAAAAAGGACTACGAGGACATTCCGGGCACACTTGTCTTCGATGCCGACCGCGGGCGAGAGGGCTATCACCTCAATCAGTTTTGCATCTCGCTCCGGCTGCAAAGGAACCGGGATGCATTCAACGCTGACGAGGGGGCCTACCTGGATCGCTATCCGATGACGGCGGAACAGCGGCAAGCGGTGGTCGATCGCGATTGGAACCGGCTGCTCGAACTGGGCGGAAACATCTACTACACAAGCAAGCTTGGCGCGAATGACGGGATCACCTTCCAGCAACTGGCTGGCCTGATGACCGGCATGGGCAACGAGGCCTATCGCAAGATGATGGTTGATGGCGGGAGGTCTCCCGAAGGGAACCGCTACCAGCACGAGTGGGACGAAAAGGGGGAGAACTGATGGCCCGCATCACTGCAGGCGTGGGGTGCTCCCACGTACCCGCCATTGGCGTGGCAATGGATCTGGGCAAAACGGACGAGCCCTATTGGGCGCCCTGCTTTGCCGGGTTCGAGAAGTCGCGTGAGTGGATCAAGGAAGCCAAGCCCGATGTCATCTTTCTTGTCTACAATGACCACTGCACCGTGTTTGACGCGTCCTTCATTCCGACGTTCGCACTTGGATGCGCTGCCGAGTTTACGCCTGCTGACGAAGGCTGGGGGCCGCGCCCGGTCCCGGTGGTCCGGAACCATCAGGTCATGGCAAGCCATGTCGCCCAGTCGCTGATACTGGATGAATTCGACATTACGATCATGAACGAGATGGAGGTTGATCACGGCCTGACCGTGCCGCTCTCGCTCATGTTCGGCAACTTGGGCGTGGATGATGAATGGCCCTGCCTCGTCGTCCCGCTTTGCGTGAACGTCGTGCAATACCCGGCCCCCACCGGCAACCGGTGCTACAACCTGGGCAAGGCCGTCCGCCGCGCGGTGGAGAGCTTTGACGAGGATCTTAACGTGGTGATCTTTGGCACCGGGGGCATGAGCCATCAGCTGCAGTACAAGCGCGCTGGCCTGATCAACGAGGAGTGGGACACCCAGTTCATGGACCGGTTGACGTCAGATCCGGTCGGTCTGTCGCAGACACCGCATGTTGAGTATCTGCGCGAAGCAGGTTCTGAAGGGGTGGAACTGGTCATGTGGCACATCATGCGCGGCGCGCTGGATGACGAGGTGGATGAGGTGCATCGTCACTACCACGTGCCCGCCTCCAACACGGCCGTGGGTCACATAATTCTGGCAAACAGGAAAGATTCGGGAGCACCAAAATGAGAGTTTGCGTCGCAGGTGCCTACGGCGCCTTTGGAACAAAGCACCTGGAAGCGCTTGCCTGCATTGACGGCGTGACTGTCACGGCCGTGATGGGGCCGACGCAGGCCAAGATCGATGCATTGGCGGCAGAACGCGGCATTGGATTTGCCTCGACCTCGCTTGAAGCCTGCATCGCGCACGAAGACGTTGATGCGATCATTCTGGCGACGCCGACGCAGATGCACGCCGAGCAGGCCATCGCCTGCATGAACGCGGGCAAGCCGGTGCTGATAGAGATTCCGATGGCGGACTCCCTTGCTGACAGTGAAGGGATCTGCCGCGTGCAGAAGCAGACAGGTGTCTTGGCGATGGCTGGGCAAGTGCGCCGCTTCAATCCATCGCACCAGTGGATCCGGAACAAGATCGACGCGGGTGAATTGAAGATCCAGCAGATGGACGTGCAGACCTATTTCTTCCGCCGCTCCAACATGAACGCCAAGGGCGAGCCGCGAAGCTGGACGGATCACCTGCTCTGGCACCACGCATGCCACACGGTAGACCTGTTTCAATACCAGACAGGCGAGGTTGCGTCCGAGTGCTTTGGCCTTGAAGGTCCGCATCACCCCGAGTTGGGAATTGCGATGGACATGTCCATTGGCATGAAGACCCCGTCCGGCGCGATCTGCACTTTGTCGCTGTCGTTCAACAACGATGGTCCGCTTGGGACGTTCTTCCGGTACATCTGTGACAATGGCACGTACATTGCCCGCTATGACGATCTCTATGACGGGCGCGAGAACCAGATTGATCTGAGCGATGTGGCCATGTCCAGCAACGGCATCGAACTGATCGACCGGGAGTTCATCTCGGCCATCGAGGAAGGTCGGGAGCCGAACGGGTCGGTGCATGACACTCTAGACGCCATGCGCACGTTGGACCGGATCGAGAGATCGTTCAGCTGAAGTCAGCCCATGAGGGATCGAAACGCGTTGATTGCCAGCGCGGCCCTCGTGTGACCCTTGGCCGGAGCGGTCGGCACCGCAGGCAGGCCCCGGGCCGTCCCCTCCGACGGGTCCACAGTGCATGCGCTGGCGCGCCGCCGCTGCCCGTCTTATGATCAGGTCATGACATGCCTTCCAGGGAGACGCGAATGCGTTCGATCATGAAAGTCAACATCGCGCGGGCGATCACGCCGACGATCATAGGCCTGCTCGTGCTGTTTCTCTTGCTCGGATCGGTCTACACCGTCGAGGAAGGCCATGTCGGCATCGTGAAGCGATGGTCTAAGGCCGTCGACCAGGTCGGGCCCGGCCTGCACGTCAAGATCCCGATCGCCGACAGCATCGAGAGGATTGAGGTTCGCCAGCGCAAGAACGTCGAGGACCTCGCGGCGGCCACGAAGAACCAGCTTCCGACCACGGCAACCGTTTCCATAAACTGGACGGTGAACCGGAATTCGGCGATGGACCTGTTCATACACTACGGAGGGCTCGACCAGTTCGAAACCCGCATCCTGGACCCGAAACTGCGCAGCGCGGCAAAGGCTGCGATCGCGCGGTTCCAGGCGGACGAGCTTATCCGGAACCGGCAGGCCGCGGTCGCCGCGATCATGGACGGCATGGCCCTGGAGCTCGAAGGGTTCCCGGTCACCGTGAACTCGCCGCAGATCGAGAACCTGTCGCTTCCGAACGCCTACCTTCAGGCGGTGGAGGAGAAGGAGAAGGCGAGGGAGGACGCCGAAAAGGAGAAGCACAAGCTCGACCAGCAACGGCTGATCGCGCAGCAGGCCGTCAATTCGGCCGAGGCGAACGCGGAGGCCAAGCGCCTGGAGGCCGACGCCGAGGCGTACCGCGTTCTCACGGAGGCGCAGGCGGAAGCCGACGCCATCCGGCTGATCAACGAGCAGCTGGGTCGCAGCCCGCTTTATGTCGACCTCGTGCGCGCAAAGAGGTGGGACGGGGTTCTGCCGCAGACCGTGCTCGGCGAAGGCGTCGGCGCCTTCCTGTCCTTGCCGCCTCCCCAAGGCACGACTTCGGCAGACGACACGAAGTGATGGCCAGGCTGCATGTTCCGGCAAGATGCCAAGGTCCTTGCAACACGCAATTGAAAACGTCGAAACGGCGGGCAAGGCCATGAACCTTGCGTGAAAGTCATGGGGATCGTTGACTGAAACTGCGGAACGTGCCGTGTTCGGGGCCATCCGGAAGGGCGGGTTTCCCGCCGATCTTCATCAGGATTTGGGCCAATGGCCCCGTGAAAGACCGCCGCGTGGGCGGAATGACATGACGAGGCGTCCGGGATTGGCGCATCTGGAGTGCCAGGCTAACTGGTGGAATGTCGCCGGGTGAAAGTCCCGGCAGGAAGAAAGGCCAACCAACCACTTTCTCCGCGAACCATGCGCCGGTCGTCGCGAGGCAGCAGGCGAAGAGTTGGCAAGCGGCAGGCGCGGGCCGGGCTATCGAGCCTCGAAACCCAACAAACGAAGTGCCGAGGCTGTCAGATGGGCCGAATGCAACACCCACCGAGCCGCTTTGGTGAGGCGAAGGGGGCTTCGCGGGGTCGGAGAACCAAGGCACGCATCGAAGCAGTCCACCGGGACCTGGGAGGTCTTCAGGTCGCCCCGCTGTCGTGCGGGGCCGCAACGCAAAGGAGGATTCCGTAAGCAGAGATGAACGATCTGAAGAAGTCAGATTCGGCCATAGTTCCCAAAGAATGACGGCCAGAGGGACGGTCTGGCCGTGTGCGAGAGGACATTGAACCGTGGAAGTTGAGGATTGACCACTCCAGCACCCGGCTTCAAGCAATTGGCATGTCCTGGGACTCGCTTGGGTGCCCGGACGGGCAGCACAGCGTTCGCGTCCGCGATCAATGGCGCATCCGCTTCGTCAGGCGCGACTCCAATGCCTGGGATGCCGATATCGTGGATCATCATCAGGAGACGAATTGAACATGACCATTGCCAGAGCGGAACCGGACCGACCGGGCGTTGACTTCCCGGACGTCGCTTCGGAACGTCGGTTGTTGCCCATGCTGTCGCTGGAAGTCCGAAGGATGCCGCGCCCGGACTGACGGGCGATGGGCATGCACGGCATGTGACTGCCCAAGCGGGACGGTGCGGACATCGGGGTTGCTGATCGTCAGCCAGGGTGGACGGGCGGCAAGACATGCCTCGGGAGCCAGGCGGGCAAGATCCCGACCAGCCGGCACCTAGCCTGCGTCCAGAATGATCCCAGCGCCAGCAGGACGACGCCCAGGCCCAGGATCGCGGCCCACGCCCCCTCGCCTTCGGTCACGGCATTCGCCAGAGCGACGACGTGAAGGCAGGAGGCCAGCAGGAACGACCTGCGGTCGATGATCACCGCAAAGGCGGCAAAGAGTGCCAGGACCGGGAACAGCGCGGCGGGATGGCCGGCATCGAGCAGGGAAAGGGCGACGGTGTTGACGATCGCGGGGGCGGCAACGATGTGCAGCCAGAACCCATGCGCGGCTCGACGCGTCACCCTGTGCGGGTCGCTGACATCGAATGCGAGCGCAACCGCCAGCGCACCCAGTCCGGCCGCCAGCGTGATCCAGGCGAACGGGCCCGTGGCGGAGAACAGGAAGATGTCCCGGAAGCCCGTCGGCGTCTCGGCCCTGTCGGCCGCGAACACCAGTGCTGCCGTGACGATCGCCAAGGCGATCGGCGCCATGGCGAAGGGGACCCGGTAGCGCAGCCACCAGAGGCACAGGGCGCCGCCGGCAAGGAGCAACGTCGCCGGCAGGTTTTCGTAGCTCCCGAAGATCGAGGGTGCGTCGCCTTCCACGAGGGGCCAGATGCCGATCAGGGCGTTGATGGCGAAGAGCAGTGCCAGCGCGATTGCCGGACCGACCATGCGGCGGCGTCGGATGAAGTACTCCGACAGAAACAGCAGGGGCAGGAGCGCGGCGGTGCAGGCCCAGGGGATCACCTCTTCATCCTGGAAACCTGAACCGGTTGCCAGGGCGCTGACGCCAACCGTCCATCCGAAGGACAGGATCATCAGCCCGGCGATGATGAAGATCTCGTTCATGCCCCGGAAGACGGTGAAGGGCTCGTCACCCGCCGCAGCGTTCCGGTCGGCGACGAGGGCAAGGAACCGCGATGCCTGGACCTCGGTCAGGATGCCGGCGCTCAATGCCGCCTCGACGTCCTTGCGAACGGCGTGGTCAGCGCCTGACTCGTCAAATGTCTTGCTCATGGCTCCCGATCGATCGTGCGATAGCTGCCCAGGACGGCTGCCATGTGCCGGGTTCCGCGGCCCGGTGTCAAGGGACGGCGCCGGAAGGAGTGGCCAGCCGTCACGCTTGCACGATGACCAGTGGCTCCTCGCTCCTCCAGCCGGCGTCCATGCCGAAATGGCTCCAGAAGTCCATATCAAGGCCGGAAACGGTCTCTTCGACATCGCCGGAGGCCGCCAGGAGGCGGAGGGAAAGGTCGGTGTCGTGCCGCCAGATCGACCCGACATGGATCCGTTCGTCGTCGCCTTCGACGGGGACGACGTCCGCCATGACACCGAACCGCGGTTGAACGGCGCACGCCGCTCCCGGAGTCGATGCCCGTAGCCGCGCGCGGTCCGCCCGAACGAGAAGCAGAGCCAATGCGAAGACCCATGCACGAGCGGCTGCAGCCGGAACGCGCTGCCGTGACCTGGTTCCGCGGCAAGCACGGCAGTCCCTGCCGTCTCCGCGTTCCTCGGCAACGCCGCACGTCCTGCTTCCAGGGTCGATTCAGGTACCAGGGCCCGACTGCTGAGGAGCCCAACGCGACATTCCTCCGGGTTGTTCCCTCGTCCCGCGCATGCGTGGACTATGCGCCGTGCTCGGCACCCGTGTGTCGGTTTCTGGCGAAATGCAGGGCCAGCCATGCAGCAGCCACCACGACCGCCGCGCCGTAGACAACCGGATCCTTTGTCAGGACGAGGAAGGCCAGAACCAGCCGGATGGCGACATCCCAAATTGGAAGCGATGCACGATCAAAGCGCGCCAGGGCGCTCGCCAGCAGGAAAAGGGCGAGCAACAAGCGCAGCAGCAACCAGCCCAGCGGGCCCCACTGCACCTCGCCGGTGTATCCGGGCAAGTACCTCAATTCGCTGCCAACGCTTGTGCCCGGATCGATCACTGCTGCCTCGATCAGCAGGATTTCCGGATAGAGTGCGAAAACGAACGGGATCACGAACATCACGATCCCGACACGGACGGCGGCAAAGCCGGTCGACATCGGCTCGGCCTTCGTGATTGTCGCCGCCGCGAAGGCTGCGAGTGCCACCGGCGGCGTGATCGCCGAGGCAACCGCGAAATAGAAGATGAACATGTGTGCCGAGAAGACAGAGATTCCCAGGCCCGCAAGCATGGGCCCCATCAACAGGGCGACATTGATGTAGGCCGGAACCGCCGGCATTCCCATGCCGAGAAGTACCGCGAGCAACATGGTCGCGACAAGTGCCGCGAACTGGAACAGGACCGAGCCGTCAGCGCCGAGGTCCAGGCTTTGGAGCCATTGCAGCACGTCGAGCGAGATGAAGAACGGCATGCCGGTGAACTTCAGGCAGAAGTCAATGATCGAGACGGCAAGGAACATCAGGTAGAGGGTTGCGATCAAGGTCCCCGCCTCGGCAAAGGAGTGCAGCAGCCTTGCCGGCTTGGCGCGCATCTCCGGATCCAGGAACAGGGCAAAGCACAGCACGAATACGGCCCACCAGCCGGCACTGCCCGCGTCGCCGGCGGCGTTCTGAACGAGCTTGAGAAACCAGGACAGGCTTTCAACGCGGCACCCGCCGCCTTCGATGAAGACGCGTTCGGCGCCCAGGAGACCGCCGAGGATGCCACAACCGACGCTTTCCTTGCTGGTCAGCAAGAGCACCAGAATGATGAGGATCGGCAGGAATATCATCACCAGGTTCAGGACATCCTGGCGGTCCATGTGCATGTCGTCGGTCAGTTTGCCGATCGGCTTGATTTTCTGCTTGCGTGCCTGGAACACGACCGAAAGGAACAGGCACAGGAAATAGGCAACCGCAGGCAGCGCCGCGGCAATGATCACCTCGCTGTAGGGAACGCCCGTAAGGGCCGCCAAAATGAATGCGGCAACGCCCATGACCGGCGGCATGATCGACCCGCCCGAGGAGGCGGCCGCCTCCATCCCGCCGGCGAAGACTCGCGAAAAGCCTCTCTTGATCATCATCGGGATCGTGAGCACGCCGGTCGACAGGACATTCACGATCGGCCCGCCCGAGATCGTTCCGAACATGGCCGATGAAACGATGGCCGCGTGCGCCGGCCCGCCGCTGAGATTCCTTGTCCAGCGGAACGCAACCTTGATCAGCGACTTTCCGCCCGCCGACGCGCCGAACAGGGATCCCAGGATCAGGTAGGGGAAGATCTCGTTCAGGATGATGTCCATGAAGCGGCCCAGCAGTCCGGAGGCATTGTTGACCAGGATGTCATGGACGCGGGGCCGTCCGTCCGACAGCAATCGCGGCTCGCCGCCGATCTTGGTCACCAGGTACTTGTTGATGTCTTCCACGCCGAAAAAGTACCAGACCAGTACCGTTCCGATCGTGTAGGCGGCCACGAGAATGGCGACGAGAACCAACGGAAGGCCCCAGACCTTGACGTTGTAGGCCAGGAAGACGACGACCGCCAAGCCGATGATGAGCACAAGCCATGGGCCCGTGGTGTTCAGGCACTGCGGGTCGTCGACCGTCGTTGGCTCCGGCAAGCCAAACAATGCGGCGTTGTCCTTCTCGATCTGCAGGCTTTCCGCGATCAGTCGGGCGCGGTCGCCCGTGAACTGGTCGATGATGCATACGGACTCGATTTCGGCCAGGTAGGTGACGGAAATGGTCAATGCCATGGTCACCAATGCGACATCCATCGCCAGGCCAAGCCCGCGGCGGACAGCACCCTTGTCCTTCCAGGCCCGCCAGATCGAGTGGTGAAGCGCGACGATCAGCATCATCACTGCAAAGGCAAACGGGTAGTAGTATTCGAACGGGAATTTTCGGATGATGAATTCCGGGTTGCCGGAAATCTCGACCGCCAGCTGATCAAGCCCCGGGATGCCCGGCATGGCGTTGATCATGCCAAGAACCACGAAGAACACCGAGAGCCAGAAGACCAGCCGGCCGGCGATGCTCATTGACTCTCTGGTTGCGGTTTCAGCTTCCGGCATCCTGGCTCGCCCGCCTTCAACCTTGCCGGGGCCGCGACGCTGCCGCGGCCCCACCTGGAACTTGCGTCCTCGGATCCTTAGGACTCAGGCCTTGCACAGTCTGGCACCACAAGGCCAGCCTCTTCATATGCAGCCACGGCTCCCGGGTGGTACTTGAGCGGTACGGCGCCGCAAAGCCCGAAGCCGACGGTGCCCATGTTTGTCGTCGCCATGAAGGGCGCCTTGGTCAGGAACGTGTCAACATTCGCGAGCATGGCTGCCGTCAGCGCCTTGGCCGTGTCATCGTCCATGCCCTTGTGCACGACTTCCGCGCCCACGGTCGTCGGGCTGCGCCAGATTCCGTCTTCGCTGACGATCGTGAGGCCCTTTTGCGGCGCGATGCTCTTGAGATCAAACACGATGCCGGCGGTCCCGGGGCTCTTGATGTACTTCTGCATCGCCTCACCTTCCCAGATCTCCTTCGGGATGGACCAAAGCGTCATGTCGCCGGCTGCCAGGGACCGGGTGATGCGGGTGTCCGGGAACGTGACCGGAAGCATCATCGCGTCCGCAGACCCGTCGGTGATTGTCTTGGCCATCTGGCCCCAGTTCACCTGGAGGCCCTTGTAGTCCTTGCCGTCTTC
>JAPPCV010000153.1 GCA_028824715.1 Boseongicola sp.
ATGGCAGGCCGATGTGACCGCTCCGCAACATATCCCGGGCCGCAACATATCTGCAGAGATGTTGCATGCAACATCTCTGCAGCTTGTCAAGGGGCCGGGAACCGGCCTTCGGTCGCGAAGCGTGCGGGTTGCCGCGTAGCTTGGCCGAGAAGCCGTCGCCTTCAGGCGACGGAGTGTTCACGCACGTCAATTCCATGTGGCGCGTCGTCTCCTCTATGAGTGCAACGCGATCCGGGCATCGTCGAGCATCGTCGAACACCGCGCGGGCAGCATCGGGGTTCGGGTGGCAGGTCCTTCGAGCGACAAGCGCATCACGGTTGCGACTTTTCTCTTGCGCGGTTCCCGTCGGGGCCATATAGGCCGCCTGTCCGGAGAGCGTGCCCTGCAGGTTCTCTGGCATCGTCCGAGACGGTGGGTTGGCGAACGCCGTTAATTCCTGCCTGAGACGGGAACGGAAGAATGCTGACTTCAGGTCTGCCCTGAAGCTCTGTTCACGATGGACCCGTAAGGACTTCTGGGGCTTAGGCCTCGTGATGAGCCGGAGGGGTCACCCTCCAGATTTGGAGTGAAACTGTGAATAGAGCCCAGAAAGAGAAAGTGGTCGAGGAACTCGGCCAGATCTTCGAAAGCTCTGGCGTGGTGGTGGTAGCCCACTACGCGGGTCTCACGGTCGCCGAGATGCAGGATCTCCGCAGGCAGATGCGCGAGGCTGGCGGATCGGTGCGTGTCGCCAAGAACAGGCTTGCCCGGATTGCCTTGGCAGGAAAGCAGAATGAACATCTGACCGAACTGCTGACGGGGATGACGGTATTCGCCTATTCGGAGGATGTGGCAACCGCTGCGCGTGTCGTCCACAAGTACTCCAAGGCAAATGGCAAGCTGGTCATTCTTGGCGGCGCAATGGGCGAAACGGTGCTGGACGTGGCAGGCGTGAAAGCTGTCGCGGACATGCCGTCGCGCGAAGAGCTTCTTGCCTTGATTGTCGGCGGCATCGGTGCCGCGGCGGCAAACCTTGCCGGCGCGATCGGAGCCCCGGCATCGAACGTGGCGGGTATCCTTTCGACGGTGGAAGAACGCGCGGAAGCCGCATGAGACTTGCGTGTGGATCATGTTCGCACGTCGCAGCAAACTAGGAACGGAACTGAAAAATGGCTGATCTGAAGAAACTTGCAGAGGAGATCGTGGGTCTCACGCTTCTCGAGGCGCAGGAACTGAAGACAATCCTGAAGGACGAATATGGAATCGAGCCCGCCGCCGGAGGCGCCGTGATGATGGCGGGACCGGCCGCTGGCGGCGATGCCGGTGCAGACGCAGCGGAGGAAAAGGACGAGTTCGATGTCATCCTCAAGTCGTTTGGCACACAGAAGATCAACGTGATCAAGGAAGTGCGCGCAATCACCGGCCTCGGGCTGAAGGAAGCCAAGGACCTGGTCGAGGCTGGCGGCAAGGCCGTCAAGGAGGGCGTTGCCAAGGACGAGGCCGAGGAGGTCAAGGGAAAGCTCGAAGCGGTGGGAGCCGAAGTCGAGCTCAAGTGATTCCTGCGGGCCGGTCGGCCAGAACCGGCCGACCTGTTTCAGCGAGTGCATTGCGACGACCGTCGAAGACGCAAGGAGCGGCGCGATCGCCAGGTGCGCGGCGCCGCGTCAGGCTGCGCGGATTGTCTCGGTCGACCGGAACGGCGACCAAGCGCTGGATTCGTCTTCGGCAATCAGGCGGACCGGTCATCGACCGAGATTTCGTTCGCATTGACAGTCGCATCTGCGGAAAGAGATGTGGAGTGCCCGGACCCCGGGCTCCGGATGCCGCCGAATGGGGCGGAATCCGGGCTTGACTCGAGACGTGGATGCCAACCGAGTCCTTCCTTTGGGAGTGGACTAGTTGCTGCGTTCAAGCTACATAGTCAGAAGATTGCTGCTTGAACGTCGCAAGAGGCGGGAGCAATGTCCATGACTGGCACCGGTTACGGCAGCGTGGCAAGTTCCGGATCCGAGAACGGCCAGCGCGAAGACAACCTAGAGAGAATAAGCAACAAGCGATACGAAAGCGAACTGTTCCGGCTGCAGCTTGAGCTCGTGAAGATGGTTGAGTGGATCAAGCACGAGAAGCTCAAGGTCGTGGTCATATTCGAAGGCAGGGACGCGGCCGGAAAGGGCGGGGTCATCAAGCGGATCTCGCAGCACCTGAGCCCACGCATCTGCCGGGTCGTCGCGCTGCCCGCACCCACGGAGCGCGAGCGGACCCAATGGTATTTCCAGCGCTATGTGCCGCACCTTCCCGCCGCCGGCGAGATGGTGATGTTCGACCGGAGCTGGTACAACCGGGCTGGTGTCGAAAGGGTCATGGAATTTTGCACCGAAGAGGAATATCGCGATTTCATGCGCTCCTGCCCTGAGTTCGAACGCATGCTGGTGCGTTCCGGCATTAGGTTGATCAAGTACTGGTTCTCGGTCTCGGACGAGGAGCAGGAAAAGAGGTTTCAGGCACGCCTTCATCAGAGCCACAAGCGCTGGAAACTGAGCCCAATGGACCTCGAGTCCCGGCGGCGCTGGGTTGCCTATTCAAAGGCCAAGGACGCGATGTTCGCGCACACGGACATCAAGCAGGCGCCCTGGTACGTCGTGGATGCGGACGTGAAGAAGCACGCGCGGCTGAATTGCATCAGCCACCTCTTGAGCATGGTGGAATACGAGGATCTGACACCGGAATCGATCGAGCTTCCGAAGCGAGAGGATGCCGGTGCATATGTCCGGCCTCCATTCTCCGAACAGACACTCGTGCCGGCAGCGTATCCCTGACGGGACCATCTCGAACGGGCTGTGAGAATTCTCGCCAGGAGACGGTCACTTTGTGTCCGTGTCGACGGGGCATCGTTCCACTCACCTGGGAACAAGTCCCAGCGGATGGCAAGGTCTTCCATCCGTTCGGCATCTCGGCGCTCACTGTCGGCCAGCTTCTCTGACTCGGAAACCGAAGGCGGCCTTTCGTGCGCCGTCCTCGTCTGCAGCCAATGACCACACGTCCTTCTTTGTTTTCTCATCGGCCTGGACGTACATGGATCGGGAGCCGGTCGCGCTTGTTTCAGGGGACTTCAGGCGGGCGAGCGCCAGAACTCTCCAAGGGCAAAGTTCATTCGTCTTGCCGCGAAGAATCGGTTGAAAGAAGGCGCTTCGGTTGATAGGGAGGCGGCGACGTGATTCGATCAACAGGCACTACGTCAACAAAGTTCATGATTGGCCACCCTCTCAAAGCAGGATGCATCCTGCTTTGACGGGGTAGTCTTCTGTTTCGGGCGAGGGGCCGTGGGAGGCCTCTCAGGTATGGAAACGGAACTATCCAGATCAGGTGCGAAGCGGCGCCCCCACCCAGCCTCGCTCCCGTGATTGAACCGGAGATCCATCATCCATGGCAACGACGTTTATTGGTCAAAAGCGTTTCCGCAAGTATTTTGGCAAGATCCGCGAAGTTCTGGAAATGCCGAATCTCATCGAAGTTCAGAAGTCCTCCTACGACCTGTTTCTGAATTCGGGTGACCAGCCCGAGCCGATGGACGGCGAAGGCATCAAGGGTGTCTTCCAGTCGGTCTTCCCTATCAAGGATTTCGGCGAAACCGCGGAACTCCAGTTCGTCGACTACGAACTGGAAGAACCGAAATACGATGTCGAGGAGTGCCAGCAGCGCGACATGACCTACTCGGCGCAGCTCAAGGTCACTCTTCGCCTCATCGTGTTCGATGCCGACGAGGATACTGGCGCAAAGTCGGTGAAGGACATCAAGGAGCAGGTCGTCTACATGGGCGACATGCCGCTGATGACCTCGAACGGAACGTTCGTCGTGAACGGCACCGAACGCGTGATCGTTTCCCAGATGCACCGCTCGCCGGGCGTTTTCTTCGATCATGACAAGGGCAAGACCCATGCCAGCGGCAAGCTGCTCTTTGCCTGCAGGATCATTCCCTATCGCGGATCCTGGCTCGATTTCGAATTCGACGCCAAGGACATCGTTCATGCCCGCATCGACCGTCGCCGGAAGCTTCCGGTGACGACCTTGCTCTATTCGCTGGGCATGGACCAGGAAGGCATCATGGATGCCTACTACGACACCGTCGAATTCAAGTACCGGAAAAACAAGGGCTGGGTGACCAGGTTCTTCCCCGAGCGCGTGCGCGGCACGCGGCCGGCGTTCGATCTGGTCGATGCCAAGACCGGCCGGACCTTCGCCAAGGCGGGTGACAAGGTCACGCCAAGGACCGTCAAGAAGATCATTGACGAAGGCAGAATCACCGATCTCCTGGTGCCGTTTGACCAGATCCTGGGCCGCTTTGTCGCCAAGGACATCATCAACGAGGAAACCGGCGCGATCTACGTCGAGGCCGGGGGCGAACTGACCTGGGAAGTCGACAAGGACGGCGAGGCCACGGGCGGCACGCTGAAGGACCTTATGGATGCCGGGATAACCGAAATCCCGGTTCTCGACATCGACAACGTCACGGTAGGCCCCTACATCCGCAACACCATGGACGTGGACAAGAACTGGAACCGGGACACCGCGCTCATGGACATCTATCGCGTCATGCGTCCGGGAGAACCTCCGACCGTGGACGCCGCCAGCGCGCTCTTCGACACGCTCTTCATCGACAAGGAGCGCTACGACCTTTCGGCCGTCGGCCGCGTGAAGATGAACATGCGGCTTGATCTCGACGCCGACGACACTGTGCGCACGCTTCGCACGGAAGACATCGCGGCCTGCGTCAAGGCCCTGGTCGAGCTGCGGGACGGCAAGGGCGAGATCGACGACATCGACCACCTCGGCAACCGCCGCGTCCGTTCGGTCGGCGAATTGATGGAAAACCAGTACCGCGTGGGCCTGCTCAGGATGGAGCGCGCGATCCGGGAGCGCATGAGCAGCGTCGAGATCGATACCGTCATGCCGCAGGACCTGATCAATGCGAAGCCCGCGGCGGCGGCCGTGCGCGAATTCTTCGGTTCATCGCAGCTCTCGCAGTTCATGGACCAGACGAATCCGCTCTCCGAGGTCACGCACAAGCGGCGCCTGTCGGCGCTCGGGCCGGGAGGCCTGACCCGCGAACGTGCAGGCTTCGAGGTGCGCGACGTCCATCCGACCCACTATGGCCGGATGTGCCCCATCGAGACGCCGGAAGGTCCGAATATCGGCCTGATCAACTCGCTTGCGACGTTCGCCCGCGTGAACAAGTACGGATTCATCGAAACGCCGTACCGCAAGGTCAAGGACGGCCAGGTGACGGACGAGGTCACCTACATGTCGGCGACCGAGGAAATGCGGCACGTTGTGGCGCAGGCCAATGCCAAGCTGGACAGCAAGGGCAGGTTCGAGAACGAGATGGTGAACACGCGGCGCGCCGGCGAGTACAGCCTGACTCCGACCGAGCAGGTGGACCAGATCGATGTCTCGCCAAAGCAGCTGGTGTCGGTCGCGGCATCGCTGATCCCGTTCCTGGAGAACGACGATGCGAACCGGGCGCTCATGGGGTCGAACATGCAGCGTCAGGCCGTGCCGCTGCTTCAGGCGGAAGCGCCTCTCGTCGGCACCGGCATCGAGGAGGTCGTGGCGCGGGATTCGGGCGCTGCCATAATGGCAAGGCGCGCGGGCGTCATCGACCAGGTTGATGCGCAGCGGATCGTCGTTCGCGCGACCGAGGGCCTGGAGCCGGGCGATCCCGGCGTCGACATCTACCGTCTGCGGAAGTTCCAGCGGTCGAACCAGAACACGTGCATCAACCAGCGCCCGCTCGTGAAGGTCGGAGACGGCGTCACCAAGGGCGAGGTGATTGCCGACGGTCCCTCGACCGAACTCGGCGAGCTTGCGCTCGGAAAGAACGTGGTCGTCGCCTTCATGCCGTGGAACGGATACAATTACGAGGATTCGATCCTGATTTCCGAGCGGATCGTGCGCGACGATGTCTTTACCTCGGTGCACATCGAGGAATTCGAGGTGTCCGCCCGGGACACCAAGCTCGGGCCGGAGGAAATCACGCGCGACATCCCGAATGTCGGCGAGGAGGCGCTTCGCAACCTCGATGAGGCCGGCATCGTCTATATCGGCGCTGAGGTCGGCTCCGGAGACATCCTGGTAGGCAAGATCACGCCCAAGGGCGAAAGCCCGATGACGCCGGAAGAGAAGCTCTTGCGCGCCATTTTCGGCGAAAAGGCCTCCGACGTGCGTGACACGTCGCTTCGGTTGCCGCCCGGCGATTTCGGGACCGTGGTCGAAGTGCGGGTCTTCAACCGCCACGGTGTCGAAAAGGACGAGCGGGCGCTGCAGATCGAGCGCGAGGAGGTCGAGCGGCTTGCCCGCGACCGGGACGACGAACTCGCGATTCTCGAGCGCAACACCTACGCGCGCCTCAAGGAAATGATCCTTGGCAAGATTGCGGCCAAGGGCCCGAAGGGCGTGAAGCCCGATTCGAAGATCACCGAAGACCTGCTTGCGGAGCTGTCGCGAGGGCAATGGTGGCAACTTGCCATCGGCAACGAAAGGGTCGCGAAGGCCATCGAGGCGCTGAACGCGCAGTTCGATTCCCAGAAGGCTGCTCTCGAGCACCGTTTCGAGGACAAGGTCGAAAAGGTTCGCCGTGGCGACGACCTGCCACCAGGCGTGATGAAGATGGTAAAGGTCTTCGTCGCCGTGAAGCGCAAGCTTCAGCCCGGAGACAAGGTCGCCGGACGCCATGGCAACAAGGGCGTGATCTCGAAGGTCGTCCCGATGGAGGACATGCCGTTCCTCGCGGACGGCACGCCCGTCGACTTCGTGCTGAATCCGCTCGGCGTGCCGTCGCGGATGAACGTGGGCCAGATCCTGGAGACCCACATGGGGTGGGCCTCTCGCGGCCTCGGCATCCAGATTGACGACGCGCTTCAGGAATACCGCCGCAAGGGCAACATGAAGCCTGTCCGGGACGCGATGAAGTTCGCCTATGGCGACGACGTCTTCAGCGAAGGCATCAAGGATCTGGGCGAAGAGGACCTTGTCCAGATTGCCGAGAATGCAACCCGTGGCGTGCCAATCGCGACGCCGGTGTTTGACGGCGCGAAGGAGGCGGATGTCAACGACGCGCTGGTGCGGGCCGGGTTTTCCGAAAGCGGCCAGTCTGAGCTCTACGATGGCCGGACCGGCGAGAAGTTCGCGCGGCCCGTGACCGTGGGCATCAAGTACCTGCTGAAGCTGCATCACCTCGTGGATGACAAGATTCACGCCCGGTCCACCGGTCCGTACAGTCTCGTCACTCAGCAGCCGCTTGGCGGCAAGGCCCAGTTCGGCGGGCAGCGTTTCGGCGAGATGGAAGTGTGGGCGCTGGAAGCGTTTGGCGCCGCCTATACGCTCCAGGAGATGCTCACCGTCAAGTCGGACGACGTGGCAGGCCGGACCAAGGTCTACGAGTCGATCGTGAAAGGCGAAGACAATTTCGAGGCCGGCGTGCCCGAGAGCTTCAACGTGCTCGTCAAGGAGGTTCGCGGTCTCGGACTGAACATGGAACTCAGGGAAACCGTGGAGGAGGAAGGGTGAGGTGCTTTCGCAGCGGGATTCGCTGCGGACGCGCCTTGCTCGGCGATTCTCCGGACTCCACGGCCAGCCTTTAGGGACAAGACATGAATCAGGAACTCACGACAAACCCGTTTAGCCCGCTCGCCACGCCTCAGACGTTCGACGAGATTCGCATCTCGTTGGCGTCCCCCGAGCGGATTCTCTCCTGGTCCTACGGTGAAATCAAGAAGCCCGAGACCATCAACTACCGGACCTTCAAGCCCGAACGGGACGGTCTGTTCTGCGCCCGCATCTTCGGGCCGATCAAGGACTACGAGTGCCTGTGCGGCAAGTACAAGCGGATGAAGTACCGCGGCGTCGTCTGCGAAAAATGCGGCGTCGAGGTGACGCTGCAGAAAGTCAGGCGCGAGCGGATGGGCCACATAGAGCTGGCGGCTCCCGTGGCCCACATCTGGTTCCTCAAGTCCTTGCCGTCCCGCATCGGCCTCATGCTTGACATGACGCTCCGGGACCTTGAGCGCATCCTCTACTTCGAAAACTATGTCGTGATCGAACCTGGCCTGACCGACTTGCAGTACGGCCAGTTGCTTTCGGAGGAAGAGTATCTCGAGGCCCAGGACCTGAACGGGATCGATGCTTTCACCGCGAATATCGGCGCCGAAGCCATCCGCGAGATGCTGGCGGCAATCGACCTCGAAGCCGAGGCGGAGAATCTCCGTGCCGAGCTCGCAGAGGCCACAGGGGAACTGAAGCCGAAGAAGATCATCAAGCGGCTGAAGATCATCGAGAGCTTCATCGAGTCCGGAAACCGGCCCGAATGGATGGTTCTGACCGTCATCCCGGTCATTCCGCCTGAACTCCGCCCGCTTGTTCCTCTTGATGGAGGCCGGTTTGCCACGTCGGACCTGAACGATCTCTACCGCCGCGTCATCAACCGGAACAACCGTCTGAAGCGGCTGATCGAGCTTCGTGCGCCGGACATCATCGTCCGCAACGAAAAGCGGATGCTGCAGGAGTCGGTCGATGCCCTGTTTGACAACGGACGTCGGGGCCGGGTGATCACCGGCGCCAACAGGCGGCCGCTGAAGTCGCTGTCCGACATGCTGAAGGGAAAGCAGGGCCGGTTCCGTCAGAACCTGCTCGGCAAGCGCGTCGACTTCTCGGGCCGTTCGGTCATCGTGACCGGTCCCGAACTGAAGTTGCATCAATGCGGGTTGCCGAAGAAGATGGCGCTCGAGCTCTTCAAGCCGTTCATCTATTCCCGGCTTGAGGCGAAGGGCCTTTCCTCGACCGTCAAGCAGGCGAAGAAGCTTGTCGAGAAGGAGCGGCCCGAGGTCTGGGACATTCTCGACGAGGTCATTCGCGAGCATCCCGTGCTTCTGAACCGTGCCCCAACGCTCCACCGGCTTGGGATCCAGGCCTTCGAGCCGATTCTGATCGAAGGCAAGGCGATACAGCTTCACCCGCTCGTCTGCTCGGCCTTCAATGCCGACTTCGACGGCGACCAGATGGCCGTTCACGTGCCCCTGTCTCTTGAGGCCCAGCTGGAAGCGCGTGTCTTGATGATGTCGACCAACAACGTGCTGTCGCCTGCCAACGGCGCGCCGATCATCGTGCCGTCCCAGGACATGATCCTAGGCCTCTACTATATCTCGATGGAGCGCGAGGGGATGCAGGGTGAAGGCATGGTCTTCGCCGATGCGGACGAAGTGCAGCATGCCCTCGACGCGGGCGAAGTGCATCTTCATGCGAAGATCACGGCCCGGATCAGGCAGATCGACCAGGACGGGCTTGAGATGTTCAAGCGGTACGAGACAACGCCCGGTCGTGTCAAGCTGGGCGCACTCCTGCCGTTGAACGCGAAGGCGCCGTTCGGCCTGGTGAACCAGCTTCTGCGGAAGAAGGAGGTGCAGCACGTAATCGACACCGTTTACCGGTACTGCGGCCAGAAGGAGAGCGTCATATTCTGCGACCAGATCATGACGATGGGCTTCCGCGAGGCATTCCGGGCGGGCATCTCGTTCGGCAAGGATGACATGGCCATTCCGGACGCCAAGTGGAACATCGTCGAATCCATCCGTGAACAGGTGAAGGAGTTCGAGCAGCAGTACATGGATGGCCTGATCACCCAGGGCGAAAAGTACAACAAGGTCGTCGACGCATGGTCGAAATGCTCGGATGACGTTGCGAACGCCATGATGGACGACATCTCCGCGATGCGGAAGGACGACACGGGAGCCGAGATGGAGCCCAACTCGGTCTACATGATGTCGCACTCGGGTGCACGAGGCTCGCCGGCCCAGATGAAGCAACTGGGCGGCATGCGCGGCCTGATGGCAAAGCCTTCCGGCGAAATCATCGAGACGCCCATCATCTCGAACTTCAAGGAAGGCCTCACGGTGCTCGAGTATTTTAACTCCACCCACGGCGCACGAAAGGGGCTTGCCGATACCGCGCTCAAGACGGCGAATTCCGGCTACCTCACGCGGCGTCTCGTGGACGTGGCGCAGGACTGCATCGTCCGGATGCAGGATTGCGGCACTGACGCGGCGATCACGGCGGAGGCGGCGGTCAGCGAAGGGGAGATCGTGGCGTCGATTTCCGAGCGCGTGCTTGGTCGCGTGGCGGCCGAGGATGTCGTTGTTCCGGGGACCGACGAGACGTTGGCCAAGAAGGGGGAACTGATCGACGAGAGGGCTGCGGATTCCATTGAAGCCGCGGCGATCCAGTCGGTGCGCATCCGCTCGCCGCTGACCTGCGAGGCGGAAGACGGTGTCTGCGCAATGTGCTATGGCCGCGACCTTGCACGCGGCACGCTCGTCAATATCGGCGAGGCCGTTGGCATCATCGCTGCGCAGTCGATCGGCGAACCCGGCACGCAGCTCACGATGCGGACATTCCACATCGGCGGCATTGCGCAGGGCGGCCAGCAGTCGTTCACCGAGTCCTCCGCGGACGGAGAGGTCGAGTTCAGGAACGCGGCCATCATCATGAATTCCGCCGAGGAGCAGATCGTCGTCGGACGCAACATGGAACTGGCCGTTCTCGACAGCAACGGGAACGAGCGCCTCAAGCATAAGCTGGGCTACGGCACCAAGGTGTTCCCCAAGACGGGAGAAAGCGTCAAGCGCGGCGACAAGCTGTTCGAGTGGGATCCATACACCCTGCCGATCATTGCCGAGAAGGCCGGCACGGCCAAGCTGGTGGATCTTGTCACGGGCGTGTCCGTGCGGGAGGAGACGGACGACGCGACCGGCATGACGCAGAAGATCGTGACCGATTGGCGCGCCGCCCCGAAGGGCAGCGATCTCAAGCCCGAAATCCTCATCGTCGACAAGAGCGGCGTGCCGGTGAAGAACAGCCAGGGCATCGAAATCACCTATCCGATGTCGGTTGACGCCGTGCTTTCGGTCGAGGACGGGTCTGCAACAAGGGCTGGCGATGTCGTGGCGCGCATTCCGCGCGAGGGTGCCAAGACGAAAGACATCACTGGCGGCCTGCCCAGGGTGGCGGAGCTCTTTGAGGCGCGGCGCCCGAAGGATCATGCGATCATCGCCGAAGTGGACGGGTACGTGAAGTTCGGTCGCGATTACAAGAACAAGCGCCGTGTCTCGATCGAACCCGTCGACGAGAGTCTTGAGCCGGTCGAGTACATGTTGCCGAAGGGCAAGCACATTCCGGTGGCAGAAGGTGACTTTGTTCAGAAGGGCGACTACATCATGGACGGCAATCCGGCGCCCCATGACATCCTGTCAATTCTGGGAGTCGAAGCGCTGGCGGGCTACATGATCAACGAGGTGCAGGACGTTTACCGGCTCCAGGGAGTCAGGATCAACGACAAGCACATCGAAGTCATTGTTCGTCAGATGCTCCAGAAGTGGGAGATCCAGGATTCCGGCGAGACGACACTTCTGAAGGGCGAACATGTCGACAAGGGCGAGCTGGAAGCGGCAAACGAGAAGGCAAGGGCCGAGGGCCGGCGTCCCGCAAGCGGCGAACCGATTCTGCTAGGCATCACGAAGGCATCGCTTCAGACCCGTTCGTTCATTTCTGCGGCTTCGTTCCAGGAGACGACGCGGGTTCTGACCGAGGCGTCGGTGCAGGGCAAGCGCGACAAGCTGGTCGGGCTGAAGGAGAACGTGATCGTCGGCAGGTTGATCCCGGCCGGGACCGGCGGCGCAACGCAGCGCGCCCGGCGCATCGCGGCTGAACGTGACCTCAAGCTCATCCAGGAGGCCCAGGCCCAGGCGGCAGCGGCGGCAGCGCTTGCGGCGCCCGAAGACTTTGCAGGCGGGCCGGCCGAATCGGATCTTGTGGACGCGGCGGAAGGCGCAGGTTGATCAGGCGCAAGTGCGGGGCCACCGCCTTTCTGGCATTCCCCTTTTGGCCCCGCTTCAAGTCCGGCGCGCGTCATCGGCCGTTTCCCCAGCGAGGGAAGACCCCAGGCTGGGGAATGGCCTTTGTCGGGAGATTCCGCCCCCGGTCATCTGAATTCGGTCCCGCCGCGCCCCTTGTCCACGATCATGACCGCCTGCCGGCCGCCGCTTCGTGAGGCTCACGACGCCATTTTTCGCGAATGCCGCGCATCCCGTTGTCTGCCGTTGCGACCGGAACGACGGTTTTTCGTTGCGCAGGCAAGGAGGGTCTTGACGGATGCCTGCGGCAGCTGCAGCCGGCGGGAGTGAATCGGTCGCATTGACGGGGCCGGCTGAGCCGGGGACGGGAGGCGATCGATGCTCTGGTCACGATCGTGGAAATTCCGTTCACCGCCCCTGTTGACAGGCAAATTGAGTCGCACTATACGCCGCGCTACTCGGTCGGTGCCGCCTTGGCATGCCGGCCTCAACAGATCGGAAGTGGTCACGATCCAGGCATTTCGCCTCGATCCTCTGGAAGCCAGCCGCAGGCTCTCGAACGGCCGGGAGCTTCGCGGTCTTGGGCGTTTCTTGGCCGCAAGAGACGCTGACGTGAAGATGAACCGGCGCACGCGCCGGATGAAAACGAAATACGGGGAAACGACGCAATGCCCACGATCCAGCAGCTGATCCGGAAGCCACGGCAGCCGAAAGTGAAACGCTCGAAGTCGTTGCATCTCGAGCAGTGCCCGCAGAAGCGTGGCGTATGCACACGTGTCTACACGACGACTCCGAAGAAACCGAACTCGGCCATGCGGAAAGTCGCCAAGGTCCGCCTGACCAATGGCTACGAAGTGATCAGCTACATCCCTGGCGAAGCCCACAACCTCCAGGAACACAGTGTCGTCCTGATCCGTGGCGGCCGCGTGAAGGACTTGCCTGGCGTCCGGTATCACATCCTTCGTGGCGTGCTGGATACGCAGGGCGTCAAGGACCGCAAGCAACGCCGCTCCAAATACGGGGCCAAGCGCCCGAAATGACCTGCCTGATGACACATTTTCCTTCGGCACGGGCGCCACTGGCGCGCTGTATCGGCACGCCGTCGCTTGGATGCGAAGTCGTGCTGTTGCCGGACGCAGGCAGATAGACAGAGGAAGGCAACATGTCCCGCCGACACGCAGCAGAGAAGCGCGAAGTCCTGCCCGACGCCAAGTTTGGCGACGTCGTTCTGACCAAGTTCATGAACAGCCTCATGGTCGACGGCAAGAAGTCCGTTGCAGAACGCATCGTCTACAGCGCGTTCGACAGGGTCGAGGACCGCCTGAAGAAGGCGCCGGTCGAGGTCTTTCACGAGGCGCTTGAGAACATCAAGCCGTCGGTCGAGGTTCGCTCCCGACGTGTCGGCGGCGCGACCTACCAGGTGCCCGTGGAAGTTCGTACCGAGCGGCGCGAGGCGCTGGCGATACGGTGGCTCATTGCAGCGGCCCGTGGCCGCAACGAGAACACGATGGAAGAACGCTTGGCAGGCGAACTGGCCGACGCCGTCAACGGTCGTGGCGCCGCGGTCAAGAAGCGCGAAGACACCCACAAGATGGCCGACGCCAACAAGGCGTTCAGCCATTATCGCTGGTAAACCACTTCAGGGAACAGGCAGATGGCCCGCGAATATCCTCTCGAGCGCTACCGCAATTTTGGCATCATGGCCCACATTGATGCCGGCAAGACCACGTGCACGGAGCGCATCCTCTACTACACCGGCAAGTCCCACAAGATCGGCGAGGTTCACGACGGCGCCGCGACGATGGACTGGATGGAACAAGAGCAGGAGCGCGGAATCACCATCACGTCAGCCGCTACGACCACGTTCTGGGAACGGACCGAATCCGGAACCGATGCGCAGACCGAGCAGCATCGGTTCAATATCATCGACACGCCCGGGCACGTGGACTTCACGATTGAGGTCGAACGTTCGCTTGCCGTTCTGGACGGCGCCGTCTGCGTTCTGGACGCAAATGCCGGTGTGGAGCCACAGACCGAAACCGTATGGCGTCAGGCCGACCGCTACAGCGTGCCGAGGGTCGTCTTCGTCAACAAGATGGACAAGATTGGCGCCGACTTCCTGGATTGCGTCCGCATGATTAGGGATCGCACCGGAGCCCTGCCCTTGCCGATCCAGATTCCGATCGGTGCAGAGAACAAGTTCGAGGGCGTTGTTGACCTGATCACGATGGAGGAATGGACCTGGAAGGGCGATGATCTGGGCGCGACCTGGACCCGCCAGCCGGTGCGCAGCGAGCTTCAGTCGGCTGCCGAGGAGTGGCGCTCGAAGATGATCGAACTGGCCGTCGAGCAGGAAGACGACGCGATGGTGGCCTATCTTGAGGGCGAAGAGCCGGATGTCGACACCCTGCGGAAGCTGATCCGGAAGGGCACGCTGTCGCTTGACTTCGTTCCGGTGCTTGCCGGCTCTGCGTTCAAGAACAAGGGCATTCAGCCGCTGCTGAACGCGGTAATCGACTATCTGCCGGGTCCGTTGGACGTGCCCGCGTACACGGGCTTTGCGCCCGGCGATGAGACCGAGACGCGGAACATCGAACGTACAGCGGACGACTCGCAGCCCTTCTCCGGCCTCGCGTTCAAGATCATGAATGACGCCTTTGTCGGCTCCCTGACCTTCGCACGCATCTATTCTGGCGTGATCAAGAAGGGCGACAGCGTTGCCAACTCGACCAAGGGCAAGAAGGAACGCATCGGCCGGATGATGATGATGCACTCGAATGACCGGGAAGAAATTGATGAAGCGTTCGCGGGCGACATCATCGCCTTGGCGGGGCTCAAGGAAACCACGACGGGCGATACGCTTTGCGACGCGAGCAGGCAGGTTGTGCTGGAGACCATGTTGTTCCCCGACCCGGTAATCGAGATTGCGGTCGAACCGAAGACGAAAAACGACCAGGAAAAGATGAGCCAGGGCCTAGGGCGCCTGGCGGCCGAGGATCCGTCCTTCCGTGTGGAGACCGACATGGAGTCAGGCCAGACGATCATGAAGGGCATGGGCGAACTGCATCTCGACATCCTGATCGACCGCTTGAAGCGCGAGTTCAAGGTCGAGGCGAATATCGGTGCGCCGCAGGTGGCCTACCGTGAGACGATCTCGCAGGAAGTCGAGCACACCTATACGCACAAGAAGCAGTCGGGTGGAGCCGGGCAGTTCGCAGAGATCAAGCTCATCATCGCGCCGACGGAGCCAGGCGAGGGGTATTCGTTCGAGAGCCGCATTGTCGGCGGCGCGGTTCCGAAGGAATACGTTCCGGGCGTCGAGAAGGGCATCCAGTCGGTCATGGATTCCGGGCCTCTGGCCGGGTTCCCGGTCATCGACTTCAAGGTGGCTCTGGTGGACGGCAAGTACCACGACGTCGACTCGTCCGTTCTGGCTTTCGAGATCGCCGCACGGATGGGAATGCGGGAAGGCCTCAGGAAGGCGGGTGCGAAGCTCCTTGAACCGATCATGAAGGTCGAGGTCGTCACGCCCGAGGAGTACACTGGCGGCATCATCGGCGACCTGACAAGCCGTCGTGGGCAGGTTTCGGGGCAGCAGTCACGTGGCAATGCCATCGTGATCGACGCGTTTGTGCCGTTGGCGAACATGTTTGGCTACATCAACAACCTGCGGTCCATGTCTTCGGGGCGCGCCCAGTTCACAATGCAGTTCGACCACTACGAAGCGGTGCCGCAGAACATTTCGGAAGAGATCCAGGCGAAGTTCGCATAACCGGAGGGCAGCGCGAGACCTGCTCCCACACGAGAAGGAGGCCACTATGGCGAAGGAGAAGTTTGACCGCACGAAGCCGCACGTGAACGTTGGGACGATCGGCCACGTGGACCACGGGAAGACGACGCTGACGGCGGCGATCACGA
>JAPPCV010000014.1 GCA_028824715.1 Boseongicola sp.
CAGAACGAAACAGCAACATCTTTCTGGCCAATGGTCACTTAGGTATATAATCCCCTATGATTGCGCGTGACCGGCCCGAAGACTACAAGGAACCATGACCTTCCGGCGGACCGACCCTCGCCTGCGCGCCATTCCGCATCTGCTGGCGTTGGCTGCAGGAGCAGGTCTGTGTCTTGCGGCAGCGGTCTGGACAAGAAACCTCGTCGAGGCACGAACCTTGAGCAGCATTGACGCCGGGCTGTCGCAGTCGGGCCACGAGTGGGCAGTTGTCCAGGTCGATGGCCTGCACGTCGTCTTGAGCGGCATTGCCCCGGACGACGCAACGCGATTTGCGGCGCTGTCGACGGCAGGCCGTGCCGCAAGTTCCGCGCGCATCACGGACCAAATGGAAGTTGCCGGCCCGGTGACAATCCAGCCCCCCGAGTTCTCGATCGAGATCCTGCGGCACGACGACGGCGTTTCGCTTGTCGGCCTCGTGCCGTCGTCAATGGATGTCGAAAGCGTCGTGTCGCTTGTCCGGGAACACGTGGATGACGCGCCGGTCTCGGACCTGCTTGGAACCGTTGACTTCGAACCGGCTGACGGATGGTATCGTGCCGTGACTTTCGGCGTTGAGGCGCTCGCGGCCTTGCCACACTCGAAAGTGTCGATCACGGCGTCGCGGGTTGCAATCAATGCCGTGGCCAAGGATGCCGATGACAGGCAGAGGCTGGAACGGCTGCTGCGTCGGGATGCGCCGGCTGGGCTGGAGCTTGCCTTGAGCATCTCTGCGCCGCGCCCGGTAGTAGCGCCTTTCACGCTCAGGTTCCTGATCGACGGCAACGGCGCGCGCTTCGATGCCTGCGCCGCCGACAGCGAAGTGGCGCGGGACACGATCCTTGAAGCGGCCCGAAGCGCGGGTCTTGAAGATGGCACGGCATGCATTCTGGCGCTCGGGACGCCCTCGACCCGGTGGGGCGAGGCCGCAGTGGCAGGAATCGTTGCCGTGGCCGAGCTTGGCGGAGGCACGTTCACCATGTCCAATGCCGATGTCACGCTGGTGGCGGCGGCTGGCGCGCCGCTTCCACGATTCGAACGTGTCTCGGCAGAGCTTGAGGAGGCCCTGCCGCCGGTGTTCTCGTTGAAGGCGATTCTGCCCGAGGAGGTCAAGCAGGACGAAGAGGGCCCATTGCCGGAATTCATGGCGATCCTTTCACCCGAGGGGCATGTTCAGCTTCGCGGCAAGCTTGGAAGCGATTCAACCCGCGCGGCAGTCGAGAGTCTTGCTGCCGCTCATTTCGGGAGCGATCACATCTACTCGGCGACCGTGCTGGACCACGACCTGCCGAGCGGGTGGACGCAGCGCGTGCTGGCGGCGCTGGAGGCGATGCGGTTTCTGAGCAACGGAGTCGCCAGCGTGACTGTCGACAACGTCACGATCTCCGGCAATGTGGCATTCGAGGGCGCGCAATCTGTAATTGCGCGCGTTCTTTCGGAAAAGTTGGGGGTTGCCGCGTCCTACGAACTTGATGTCGCGCATCTTGAGGTCAGCGAACCACAGATTGAGTTGCCGACGCCCGAGGAATGCATGGCGCGTGTGAACGCGGCGACCGAAAAGAAGAAGATCACGTTCAATCCGGCATCCAGCACGTTCGAGGACGATGCCGTGGAGACCATAGATGCAATTGCAGGCGTTCTCCGCGAGTGCCAGGGCATCAGGGTCGAGATCAGTGGCCACACCGACAGCCAGGGTCGCGAGACCATGAACCAGCGGCTAAGCCAGGCACGCGCGGACGCGGTTCTGAATGCAATCTTGGCGCGGCGCGTGCTGGGTGCCGGCCTGGTTGCCAAGGGTTATGGCGAAAGCCGGCCCGTAGCGAACAACGACACGGCAGAAGGGCGGGAAGCGAACCGTCGGATCGAGTTCCGCCTGATCGGCGGACCAGTGGACCAGGCGGACTCGTCCGGGCCCGAGGCGAAGATCCTGGACGCTGATGAAGTCAACGAAGCAAGCGACGGAGGAGGCACGGAATGAGTGGAAACGAGTTCATTGCCGCCACGGCGGTCATCCTGTTCGTGACATTCCTTGCGGGCTGGTTCACCCGCTGGCTGGTCACGCGGCTCACGCAGTCGACGCTGTCCGACATGAACGAAGTGGAAACGCTGGTGCAGGCGCTGCACGAGGCCGAATTGGAGCGGGACACTGCACAGGAGCTGCTTGCGAAGCGTGAGACGGACCATAGGACCGAGATGAACCAGACATTGGCGGAACTGAACACGGCCATGGATGGCCTCAGGGATTCAAGGCGCGAGGCAGAGGAGCTTCGGGCGTACATTGAGCGGGCGAGCGGTCAGTCCTGAAGCGGGCGAACGCTTGATGCAGGGCGGCATCGCGTCGGCAAGGCAGCGAAACCGAACTGCCGAGGTCGCGGCCTCAGCGCGTCTCGAACGCAGCCCGCCGGGTTCCGCATCGCTTTCGCCGCCTTCACAGCGGCCAGACGATCAGGATCATCGGAACCGCGACAACCATGACCAGGACTTCAAGCGGCAGACCCATCCGCCAGTAGTCGCCGAAGTGATATCCGCCCGGTCCAAGGATGATCGTGTTGTTCTTGTGACCGACAGGCGTGAGGAACGCGCATGACGCGGCGACCGCGACCGCCATGAGCCACGCGTCCGGGTTCGTTCCCGTTGCCGCTGCAATGCCCAGCGCAACCGGCGCAGCGATCAACGTCGTCGCGACGTTGTTCAGGAAGTCCGACAGGGTCATGGTCACGATCATCAGCACAACTAGGGCGACCCAAGCCGGGAACCCTTGCGTCGCCGTCAGGATTTGCCCGGCGATCAAGTCTGCCCCGCCAACCGCCTCGAACGCTTCGGCGAGGGGCACGAGGCTTGCGAGAAGGACAATGACCTTCCACTCGATTGACTCGTAGACCTCGCGGCCCGTGACGAGCCCGACGGCGACAAGGCCGACCACCGCTGCGGCAAGGGCGGCCGGCAAGGGCATCCAGCCTGCCACGGCGCAGGCAATGGCGGCGAGAAAGATGCCTACCGAAAGCCAGGCCTTCGAACGCTGAACGACTGGCGTCTCGCGGCCTTCGAGCGGCAACACGCCCATCCAGGTTGCCGCCGCCGCGTTCCGTTCCGGCGTGCCCAGAAGCAGGAGGACGTCGCCTGGCCTGACGGCAAGGAGGCGAACGCGATCACGGAAACGTCGGCCGTTGCGCGACACGCCCAGGAGCGTGACCGCATGCCGGTGCAGCAGTTTCAGGCTGCGCGCCGTCCGACCCGCGATCCGCGCCCCCTCCGGCACGATGGCCTCGGTGAACACAAGGCCGCCGGAGGTCACGGTCCCGGTGTGCTTTTCCGAACCCGCAAACTCAAGCTCGCCCTGCCCCATGAACGCCTCGATGGCACCAGGCTCACCCTCAACGACGATGAAGTCGCCGGGCCGGACTTCCTGCCTGGCCGCAAAGCCGGGCTGACGCCGCCCGCCGCGGACGATGCCGAGCACGTGCACGTCGTGTTCGTCGGCAAGCGGATAGAAGTCTCCCACAGTCTGGTCCTTCTCGTCGAACCTTTCTCCAACCCGCAGTTCTGCAACGTAACGGCCCTGCGCGATTTCGCGCTCGTTTCCCCATGCGCCGTCCCGTTGGGGCAGCAACCGCCAGCCGAGAACTGACACAAACGCGATTCCAGCGGCGGCGACGGCCAGCCCGACAGGCGCGAAGTCGAACATGCCGAACGGCGCGCCAAGCGCCTCCTGGCGATATCCGGCTATGACGATGTTGGGAGGGGTGCCGATCAGCGTGATCATTCCGCCCAGTATCGTGGCGAAGGACAGGGGCATCAGGGACCGTGAGAGGGCGCGTCCGGCCTTCGTCGCGGTCTCGGAATCAAGCGGCATCAGCAGCGCGAGCGCGGCAACGTTGTTTATCACTGCGGAAATCCCCGCACCGACAATGGCCATGACCGCAATGTGCATCGGCAGCGGCCGTTCGCTGTCAAGGAGCCCGGCGGCAAGCTTCTCGATGGCGCCCGATCCGATGAGGCCGCGCGAGATCACCAGGACCAGCGCAATGACTGCCACCGCGGAATGCCCGAAGCCGGAGAACATCTCCTCCCTCGGCACGAGTCCGATCATGGCAGCCAGAACCAGCGTTCCGAAGGCCACGAGATCATACCGGATGCGCCCCCAGGCCAGCAACGCGAAGAGCACGACAAAAATGGCGAGAATCAGGGCCTGGTCTTCAGGCAATTCAAGTCACCGCATCGGACAGGCAAGCACAGATCCGCTGCACGGCGAACCCGTAGCCTGCCGTCCCGCAACCGACGATGACCGCGTCGGCGCGCCCGGAAACGTAGGAACTGTGCCGGAACTCTTCGCGGGCGTGGATGTTCGAGATATGCACCTCCGCAACCGGACCGTCGAACATGTTGAGCGCATCGAGAATGGCGATGGACGTGTGCGAATAGGCACCGGGATTTATGACGATGGCGGCGCAACTGTCGCGGGCCTCGTGAATCCAGTCCACAAGCTCGCCTTCGTGGTTCGACTGGCGCAGTTCGGCCCCGTAGCCGAACCGTGCCGCAGTCTCGGCGCAGAGGCGGGCGACATCGTCAAGCGTATCGCTCCCGTAGACTTCAGGCTGCCTCGCACCGAGCATGTTCAAGTTCGGGCCGTTCAGGATCAGGATCGTCTTCGCCATGAGCCCTCCTAACCCAAGTGAGCGGCCATGGACAATTGACCGGCGACAATTTCACGATCGGTGCGTTGCTGCCGCGAAACAGTCGAGGCCCTTGCGGGAGCCCCGAGGAAGCGGACCAAGCCTTGAAACGGCGGTCACCTGGTCGGGAATTCCGTGATTCGGGATGGCTGTCGCGCAAGGGACCCTGGAATGCGCAATGCCACAAAATATATTGCCAAAGTGGTGACATCCGGCCCCGAAACGCCTATATCTTGTTCCAGGGCAGCAAGGATGGACGGCATGGCACTGGCCGCAGAGGCAACGGAAGAGTACCGTGCCGAATCAATAAAGGTTCTCAAGGGGTTAGAGGCAGTCAGAAAGCGTCCCGGAATGTATATCGGGGACACGGATGACGGTTCGGGCCTGCATCACATGGTCTACGAGGTCGTGGACAACGGCGTCGACGAGGCGCTTGCCGGGCATGCCGACGAGGTGACGGTCACGCTGCATGCCGATGCGAGCGTTTCGGTGACGGACAACGGACGGGGAATACCGGTCGACATACATGCCGAGGAAGGCGTGTCTGCGGCCGAGGTCATCATGACCCAGCTCCATGCCGGCGGCAAGTTCGACCAGAATTCCTACAAGGTGTCCGGCGGCCTTCATGGCGTCGGCGTCAGTGTCGTGAACGCGCTTTCGGAGTGGCTGGAGCTACGGATCTGGAGAGACGGAAAGGAACACTTCGCCCGCTTCGAAGGGGGTGAAACCAGCAAGCACCTGAAGGTCGTTGGAAGCGCCGACGGTCGGCACGGCACGGAAGTGCGGTTCCTGGCCTCCAGATCGACCTTTTCCGATCTCGACTACAGCTTCAAGATCCTGGAAAGCCGCCTGCGCGAACTGGCATTCCTGAACTCCGGCGTTCGCATACGGCTTCGCGACGAACGTCCGGCAGAGACCCAGGAGAGCGAATTCTGCTACGAGGGCGGCGTGCGCGAGTTCGTCCGCTACCTCGACCGGTCGAAGACGCCACTTGTCAGCGAGCCGATTTTCATCTCTGGCGGACGCGACGGCATCTCTGTCGAGGCGGCGCTTTGGTGGAACGACAGCTATCACGAGAGCGTCCTGCCGTTCACGAACAACATTCCCCAGCGGGACGGCGGCACCCATCTTGCAGGGTTCCGCGGGGCCTTGACACGCACGCTCAATCACTATGCGGGCGCTTCGGGAGTGGCGCGGAAGGAAAAGGTCAGCTTCACCGGCGACGACGCTCGCGAGGGCCTCACCTGCGTCCTGAGCGTCAAGGTCCCGGATCCGAAGTTTTCGTCCCAGACAAAGGACAAGCTGGTCTCATCCGAGGTGCGTCCCGCCGTAGAGAGCCTGATGAACGAGCGCCTTGCCGAATGGTTCGAGGAGAATCCCGGCCCGGCAAAGCTGATCGTCACCAAGATCGTCGAGGCCGCACTTGCCAGGGAGGCGGCGCGGAAGGCGCGCGAGATGACGCGGAAGCGGTCGGCGCTCGATGTCGCGTCCTTGCCGGGAAAGCTGGCCGATTGCCAGGAAAAGGATCCGGAAAAGCGCGAGATATTCCTCGTCGAGGGCGACAGCGCAGGAGGTTCGGCAAAGCAGGGCCGTGCCCGGGCCAACCAGGCCGTGCTGCCGCTGCGCGGCAAGATCCTCAATGTCGAGCGTGCCAGGTTCGACCGGATGCTCTCGAGCCAGGAAATCGGGACGCTGATCACCGCCCTCGGCACGGGCATCGGACGCGACGAGTTCGACATCTCGAAGCTGCGGTACCACAAGATCATCATCATGACGGATGCGGACGTGGACGGCGCCCATATCCGGACTCTGCTCCTGACCTTCTTCTTCCGGCAGATGCCGCAGACCATCGAGGGCGGATACCTCTACATAGCGCAGCCGCCGCTCTTCAAGGTTACGCGCGGCAAGTCCGAGGTCTATCTGAAGGACCAGGCCGCGCTTGATGACCACCTGATTGAACTGGGCGCCGACGGCGCGGTCCTGCGGCTGGCAAGCGGCGAGGAAATCGTGGCGAAGGACCTGCTTCGAGTCGTCGAGGAGGCTCGCCAGGTTCGCCGTGTCCTCCAGGCCTTTCCGGCCCATTATCCGCACACGATTCTCGAACAGGCGACCGTCGCCGGAGCGTTTCTGGAAGATCGGGTCAATACCGACCTCCAGGGGACGGCGGATGCCGTGGCGCGGCGTCTTGACCAGGTGGCGGTCGAATACCAGCGAGGCTGGCGCGGACGGATCACGCAGGATCACGGCATCCGGTTGACGCGCATGCTGCGAGGGGTCGAGGAGGTCCACACGCTCGACGGCACCGTGCTGCGCTCCGGCGAGGCGCGTCGGCTCGGCAAGTTCACGAAGGCGCTGCAGGAAGCTTATGGCGAACCCGCGACGCTCGCTCGGCGTGACCGTGACACTCCTGTCCACGGGCCGCTCGATCTTCTGGCCGCGATCCTTGACGAGGGCGAGAAGGGCCTGAGCCTGCAACGGTACAAGGGCTTGGGCGAGATGAATCCGGACCAGCTCTGGGAGACGACCCTCGACCCGGAGGCACGCACTCTCCTCCAGGTGAAGGTCGAGGACCAGGTCGAGGCCGACGATCTGTTCTCCAAGCTCATGGGCGATGTCGTCGAGCCGCGTCGGGAGTTCATCCAGCAAAACGCGCTCCGCGTGGAGCACCTGGACTTCTGAGTGAGTTCGGGACGTGTGCGGGCGCTGCGGCTTCCTTGGCGAAGCGCAATTCTCCACACGATGCCCATCACGCGTTCGATGGAGCGGACGGCCAATGGCCTGGCGATGGCCGTCCGTTCGCCTGACGCGCGTCAGTTCGCCGGTTCGCGCGCCAATTCCTTCCCGGTTTCCTGATCGACCATCTTCATGGCCAGGCGCACCTTGCCGCGATCGTCGAAGCCCAGGAGTTTCACGTAGACCGACTGGCCTTCCTTGAGAACGTCAGACGGATGGCCCAGGCGACGGTTTTCGATCTGGCTGACATGCACGAGCCCGTCGCGCTTTCCGAAGAAGTTCACGAAAGCCCCGAAGTCGACGATTTTCACGACCCTGCCCTTGTAGACCTTGCCCTCTTCCGGCTCGGCCACGATCGCATGGATCATTTCATGAGCCTTCTTGATGGCCTCCCCGTCGGGCGAGGCGATCTTGATGACGCCGTCGTCGTTGATGTCGACCTTGGCGCCGGAGACCTCGACGATCTCGCGAATCACCTTGCCGCCGGAACCTATGACTTCCCTGATCTTGTCCGTCGGGATGCTCATGGTCTCGATGCGCGGAGCATGGATGCTGAATTCACCTGCCGACGACAGGGCCTTGTTCATTTCCCCAAGGATGTGCATGCGGCCCGCCTTGGCCTGATCGAGCGCCTTTTCCATGATCTCGGGCGTGATCCCCGCCACCTTGATGTCCATCTGCAGCGAGGTGATCCCGTTTTCGGTTCCCGCGACCTTGAAGTCCATGTCGCCGAGGTGGTCCTCGTCGCCCAGAATGTCCGTCAGGACGGCGTAGGAGCCGTCCCTTTCCAGGACGAGGCCCATGGCCACGCCAGCGACCGCCGCCTTCACCGGCACACCGGCGTCCATCATCGACAGCGACGAGCCGCAGACCGTTGCCATTGAGGACGAGCCATTGGATTCGGTGATTTCCGACACAAGGCGGATCGTGTAAGGGAAATCGGTTGCACTGGGCAGGACGGCCTGGAGGGCGCGCCAGGCAAGCTTGCCATGGCCAATCTCCCGGCGTCCGGGCGGTCCGACGCGACCCACTTCACCGACGGAATAGGGCGGGAAGTTGTAGTGCAGCAGGAAGTTCGAACGGAAATTCCCGTGCAGCGCGTCGACGATCTGCTCGTCGTCTCCGGTGCCCAGCGTCGTGACGATGAGCCCCTGCGTTTCCCCTCGGGTGAATAGCGCGGAGCCGTGGGTGCGGGGAAGCAGTCCCGTCTCGCAGGCGATCTGGCGGACTTCGTCGGTCTTCCTTCCGTCGATGCGGCGCCCGTTCTTGACGACGTCGCCTCGGAGTATCGAGGACTCGAGCTTCTTGAGAGCGGTTCCGAGATTCGGATCCTGGAGTTGCTCGTCCGTCAGCCTCTCCTTGATCGCGGCCCTTGCCGCGCCAACGGCCGCCACGCGTTCCTGCTTGTCGAGGATGGCATATGCGTCTCGCATCTGCCCGTCGCCGACGGCCTTCACCGTGCCGAGCAGGTCGGAGATGTCCGGCGGCGTGAACTCGAACGGCTCGCTGGCGGCTTCCTCCGCAAGCGAGATGATCATGTCGATGACGGGCTGCAACTGCCCATGCGCAAAAGTCACCGCACCAAGCATCTCGGCTTCCGACAATTCGTAGGCCTCGGATTCGACCATCATGACCGCTTCCCGCGTTCCGGCGACCACGAGGTCGAGGCGCTGCTCGGGATTGTTGCGCAGGTTTTCCATGTTCTCGACCGTGGGATTGAGAACGTATTCGCCGTTTTCGAAACCCACGCGACAGCCGGCGATCGGCCCCATGAACGGTGCGCCCGAAAGCGTCAGCGCGGCTGAAGCTGCGATCATGGCGACAATGTCGGGATCGTGGACAAGGTCATGCGAAAGCACGGTGCAGATGACCAGGACCTCGTTCTTGAATCCCTCGATGAACAGCGGCCGAATCGGACGGTCGATCAGGCGCGAGGTCAGCGTCTCCTTTTCGGTCGGTCGCGCTTCGCGCTTGAAGAACCCGCCGGGCACCTTGCCGGCAGCGTAGTATTTCTCGTTGTAGTGGACGGTCAGTGGAAAGAAGTCCTGTCCTTCCCGCTGTTCCCGGGCGAATGTCACGTTTGCCATGACCGTCGTTTCGCCGTAGGTGGCGACCACCGAGCCATCTGCCTGGCGGGCGATCTTGCCTGTTTCCAGCGTCAGCGTATCATCGCCCCACTGGATCGATTTCTTCACTTCGTTGAACATTTTGGTATCCTGTGTGAGATCAGGAGGCCCTCCTCCCGTCTCGTTGAATTGGCGGCCCCATTGCCGCCGACCCCAATCCTCACGCATCACGCCGGGGTCAGAGCGTCACGTCTCAGATGCGCGGGCCTTACAGCACTTGTCAGGAATTGGAAAGTGAGGGGGACCATGTCGTTGACTGAAACTGCGGAAAGTGCCAAGTCCGGGGCTATCCGGAAGGGCGGGTTTCCCGCCGATCTTCATCAGGATTCGGGCCAATGGCCCCGTGAATGACCGCCGGGTGGGCGGAATGACATGACGAGGCGTCCGGGATTGGCGCACCTGCACGGCCAGAGGCGTTGGGGTTGTCCACCTCACCGACCCGTGAAATCAGCCGGGGCTGGAACGACCACGTTTCAGTCAACGGGATCATTCCAAAGAGAGTGCGTTCGGTTCGGCGAGCACGTGCTTGACATGCTGAAGGCGAGCCGGGCCAGGACATGCCTCCCGGCATCCCTTGTCATTGCTGGATCACGGATTTTCCGCTCTCGTCGCCGGCAATATCGCGCTTGCCGGACTGGCCGCCAAAATGATAGGGCTGCGCCATGCCCAGTCCGCCCCTGAGAAGTGGTGAGCAGTTGCGGCCAAGTCGGAAATTCGTTGTGGCGTACTGTGAGTGAAATTCTCGTCGTAGGCATGGCGGTCGTGGATTTCGTGTTCGCACTGGATGCGCTTCCCCGGCGTGCCGCCAAGTACCGCGCAAGTGCCGCTGAATTCGTCGGGGGCGGTTGTGCCGCCAGCGCGGCCGTCGCCGTAGCGCGACTTGGAGGCAATGCCCTGTTGTGCGCACGGCTGGGAGATGACTTTCTAGGCGATCTGATCCTGTCGGATCTTGGACTCGAGGGCGTCAACACGACGTTGGTGCACCGCAATCCCGGTGCCAAGTCCCCGTTCAGTTCGGTCTACGTGGACCAGGCAGGTGAACGGCAGATCGTGAATTTCCGCGGCAGCGGATTGGCCGAGGAGCCGGACTGGCCGGAACACGCTCCCATGCCAGACGCCGTATTGGTTGATGCCCGCTGGCCCGCGGCCGCGATTCGCGCACTTGAGCTGGCACGCGCATGGGATGTGCCTGGCATCGTGGACGCCGAAGCTTCGACCGAGGAATCCATACTCGCGCAGGCTAGTCACGTCGCCTTCTCTCGCGATGGGCTCCTGTCATTTGCCGGCGGCCAGCAGATCGAGGCGGCATTGCGTGCCGCGGACGAGCGCCTGCCGGGATGGGTCGCGGTCACTGACGGCGCGGACGGGGCTTTCCATGTGGGCGCTCACGGGGTGAAGCATACACCGGCCTTCCCTGTCGAGGCCAAGGACACGCTCGGCGCGGGCGACATCTGGCACGGAGCCTTCGCGCTCGCGCTTGCGGAAACATCGGACGAAGGACATGCGGTGTGGTTTGCCAACGGGGCAGCTGCACTGAAATGCACTGAATTTGGGGGCCGCAGGGGCTGCCCCGACCGCGATGCGTTGGAACGATTTCTGAAGGAGAGCACGTGACGGATTCGACCCGTGGCAAGCAGCGTGGCCTGCGCTGCATGACCGACGAAAGCGGCACGTTCAAAGTGACGGTGGCGGACACATGCCCGCCGATCAAGTGTCCGTTCGCGGCTCGTCACGGCATTGAACAAGCCCCGCTCCTGCGCGCGTCATCGGGGCCGGGATGAAACTCGGCATACTCCCGCTTGGCCGACCGACCTTCGACGTTCCCTTTGCCGAAGACAACCTCCTCGCGATGCTGTCAGCGCTGGATGCAACGAGGCACGAGATCGTTGGTCCCCGCAAGATGCTGCTTGACGAGGGAGCCACGCGCGCGGCGATGGCCGAGTTGAAGTCGGCCGGCGTGGACCAGGTGCTGATCCTTCAAGTGACCTTCACCGATGCCTCGCTGACCGTCGCGATTGGCGCGAGCTTTGATCAGCCAATGTCGATCTGGGCCATCCCCGAGCCGCGTGGCGGCGGGCGACTCAGGCTCAATTCCCTCTGCGGGCTCAACCTGGCGGCCCATGCGCTGGGGCTGAACGACCGGGAATTCGGCTGGCTTTTTGCCGATCCTTCGGGAGAGATCGGTGAAGACTTGAATGCGTTGTTTCGTGGTGCGCGCCGGGCAAGAGATCTGCCTCTGGGCGCCGTGCCTGCGGCGACGCGCGAGGGCGAAGCCATTGCAAAGGCAATTCGGGGGCGACGTATCGCCCGGATCGGCGAACACCCCGTCGGGTTCGACACCTGCGCCTATGACCCCGGCTCGCTCAAGGCCCTGGCCGGCGTCGAGGTTGATGCGTTGGACCTCGATGCCCTGTTTGCCGCCGCCCGTGCAGCCACATCCGGGACCGCCAGCGCCCTTCGCGCCGAAGTGGCCGGGCAGTTGGACGGGCTGGACGATGTGGACCAGAACGAGCTCGACCGTTCGCTGCGTCTGAAGGCCGGGCTGGACGATCTGCGATGCAAGGGGCGCTACGACGCCTTGGCCATCCGGTGCTGGCCCGAGACCTTCACGGAATATGGCGGCGCGGTTTGCGGGCCAGCGGCGATGATGGGCGCGGCCCGCGTGCCCTGTGCCTGCGAAGCCGATGTCTACGGCGCACTGACCCAATTGATCCTCTTGCAAACGGCGCAGGCGCCCGTGTTCCTGACCGATTTGGTCGACATGGATGTCCGCGACAATACCGGCGTGGTCTGGCACTGCGGGCAGGCACCGCTGTCCATGCGCGATCCGGAGGGTCGTCCCGCCGAGGCAACCATCCACACAAACCGAAAGCAGCCGCTGCTCCTCCAATTCACGCTCAAGCCCGGCCCCGTGACCTTTCTGCGGATAAGTCAGGCCAAGGGCCGCCCCCACATGGTGCTGGGACATGGCGAGATGCTGCGCCGCCCGATGGCGTTTGCCGGGACGTCGGGCGTGGTCCGGTTCGAGCGTGAGGCTGGCGCGGTGCTGGACGACATCATCGCCTCAAGGCTCGAGCACCATATGGCGCTGGCTTACGGCGATCACCGCGCGATTTTGCGCGGAGTTGCCGGCGCGATGGGTCTGCCGCTATTGGAGCTTTGAGATGAGCAGGGGAAACGGCCTGAAAGGTTCAGGCATGATGATGCCAGGATCGACATCGATTTGCCGGGGCTTTGCGGCCAGCCCATGCGTGCACTTGGCGGCATCGCGTCCGAAGCCGCAGATCTGGCCCGGCGCAAGCCTGCACCAGGGATTCGGATGGGCAATGCTGTGCCCGGCAATACCTGTCGCCAGCACACGCAACTTAACTTCTCAAAGGAAACGACATGAGCGAATTCAACGGCTTGCTGCTTGAGGCCAACTTGATCGACGGGGCCTGGACCGGTGCCGAAGGCGGTTCGGCGATCGATGTTACGAACCCAGCGACGGGCGAGGTTATCGGAACCGTGCCGAATTGCGGTGCCGAAGAAGCAGGGCGCGCGATCGAGGCCGCGGCAAGGGCATTCGACAGCTATGCCCGCAGCGATCTTTCGCAGCGCGTGCGTCTGCTTCAGAGCCTTCATGACGCGCTGATGGACAACCAGGAGGCGCTTGCGCTCCTGTTGACCTCGGAACAGGGCAAGCCCCTGCCCGAAGCGCGGGCCGAGATTTCAATAGGCGCAGCCTATATCCGCTGGTTCGCCGAGGAAATCCGACGTGCCAAGGGCGAGATCGTGCCTTCGCCAATGCGTGACCGGCAACTGCTGGTGACGCGCCATCCCGTGGGAGTCGTTGGCGCGATCACCCCGTGGAACTTCCCGTCTTCCATGCTCGCCCGCAAGCTTGGGCCTGCGTTGGCTGCCGGCTGTACGGTCGTGGCCAAGCCGGCTACCGCGACCCCGTATTCCGGTCTGGCCTGGGGCAAGCTGTGCCAGGACGTGGGCTTTCCCGATGGTGTGCTGAATGTCCTGACCGGTTCCGCCCGCGCGATCGGCGGGGCGATGATGAACAGCACGACGGTGCGCAAGGTCACCTTCACCGGTTCGACCGAGGTCGGCAGGACACTCATCCGGCAGTCGGCAGACACGGTAAAGAAAGTGTCGATGGAGCTGGGCGGCAACGCGCCGTTCCTGGTGTTTGACGATGCCGATCTCGACGCGGCCGTCGAGGGTGCGATGATCGCCAAGTACCGCAACGCCGGGCAGACATGCGTATGCACAAACCGGTTCTATGTGCAGGCAGGCGTATACGATGCCTTTGTTTCCAAGCTGAAGGCCGCGACGGCTGCACTCGTCGTGGGCAATGGTGTCGAAGAGGGCGTCACGCAAGGGCCCCTGATCGACGAAGCCGCGGTCAGGAAGGTTGAAGAGCTGATTGCCGACGCGACCGGGAAGGGCGGCGCCGTCATCCAGGGCGGACGACGCCATGGCATTGGCGGCACGTTTTTCGAGCCGACGACGATTGCCAACGCAACGCAGGACATGCGCTTTGCCACCGAAGAGATCTTCGGACCACTTGCGGCAGTGTTCCGGTTCGACAACGAGGAAGAGGCCATGGCAGCCGCCAACGACACCGAATACGGGCTCGCCGCCTATGCCTACACGCGCGATCTTGGTCGTGCATTCCGGTTGAACGAGGGACTGGACTACGGCCTGATCGGCATCAATTCCGGGTTGATCACCACCGTCGAGGCGCCGTTTGGCGGGTTGAAGCAGAGCGGCATGGGCAAGGAAGGCGGAAGCCAGGGTCTCGATGACTATCTCGAATCCAAGTACATGTGCGTGGCGGGGCTGAATGCATGATCCTGATCACCGAGTTCATGGATGAAACGGCGGTGGAGCGGCTGAAAGCGGCGCGTCCAACCAGCTATGCCCCTCAGTTGGCAGACCGGCCCGAGGACCTGGCCGCCCGCGTGGACGGAATCCAGGCGTTGATCGTGCGCAATCGTACCCAGGTCACCTCCCGGCTGCTGGACGCGGCATCCAGGTTGAAAGTGGTTGGACGGCTGGGCGTGGGGCTCGACAACATCGATCTTGATGCCTGCAGGGCGCTGGGCGTCGAGGTGATCCCGGCCACCGGCGCCAACGCCCTGTCGGTGGCCGAATACGTGGTCGCGAACGCGCTGGTTTTGCTCAGGGGCGCGTACCAGGCCAATGCGCGCATGTTGGCCGGCGATTGGCCGCGCGCAGAGTGCTCCGGGTGCGAGGCCTCGGGGCGGCGGCTGGGGCTGATCGGTTTCGGCGCCAATGGACAGGAGACCGCGCGACTTGCACGGGCGTTGGGCATGCAGGTCATGGCCTTCGACCCGATGCTCCCGCGTGAACACCCCGCATGGCAGGGCACTCAAGCGGCCAGTTTGGACGAAGTCCTGGAGCAGGCGGACGTGATCAGCCTCCACGTCCCGCTAACAGACCAGACCCGCCACTTGATCAACGCAGACCGGCTGGCACAGATGAAGGCCGACGCCGTGGTGATCAATGCCGCCCGAGGCGGCGTGGTCGATGATGCCGCGCTGGCAGAAGCCCTGCATCGAGGGCAGATCGCAGGCGCAGCGCTTGACGTGTTTGAGACCGAGCCTTTGACACGAGCCGCAGCACAAGTCTTCGCTGGAATTCAAAATCTTGTCCTGACGCCGCACATCGCCGGCGTCACCAATGACAGCAACATCCGTGTCAGTGCCATGATTGCAGATCATGTGCTTGACCGGCTCGCATAGAAGGACGAACGCACAAGGAAACGGGAAACGCTCACCCCTTCCTGGCATCGGGCTTGGCACTTTGCAGCTTGACTGCTTTACTTGTTAGCAACGAACGCAACATTTGGCGCATCCTTTCTTGAACAATACAGGAACATCTGGCAAGTCTCGATATGTGGATGACGACGACAC
>JAPPCV010000062.1 GCA_028824715.1 Boseongicola sp.
GGCATCATGCTTCGCGCGCTCTACGGCAACTTGGGCCGTTTTCGGGCGGCGGGCGACGATGTTGCGCTCGTTGCGGAATAAATCAAGTGATCAGGTCACCCAATCCAGGGAAATCACTCCCCAGACCAGCGCCAAGGAACCGAAGTGAAATTCCGCACCTTTCTTGCAACGACATGCATTGCCGCAATGCCTGCACTGGCTCAGGCTGCCGACGATCCGAACATCCTTCTGATCATCGCAGAAGACATGGGGTTTGAAGCCTCACGCTGCTACTCGGTTGGCGATCAGCAGGCAAAAATTCCCTACATCGAAGCCATGTGCGACACGGGGCAGGTGTTCGAAAACGCCTATTCCGCACCGGCGTGTTCTCCAACCCGCGCGACGATCATGACCGGAAAGTACGGATTCCGAACTGTCGTGGGCGCAGCGATCCCGCCCGGCAGCACCAAAGGGCTTTCGGCGGAAGAAGCCAGTCTGTTCGACGTCATTTCGGGTACGAATTACAGCTCAAATCTGATCGGAAAATGGCACCTTGCTGGCGATGGCGAAGGCCTGGACCACCCCGAGAGAATGGGCGTGTCCGACTACTTCGGAATTTTCCGGGGGCGTGCGAGGGACTACTCGGACTTTCCGGCCGTGTCTGGTGGCGAACAGGTGCGGGTCACCGAGTATGCCACCACCGCCCTGACCGACCGGGCCATCGACTGGATCGATGATAGGGATACCGATCAACCGTGGTTCCTGTGGCTCGCCTACAATGCACCGCATTCGCCCTTCCACCTGCCACCGGCTGATCTGCACAGCGCGGGCGGCCTGCCAAAAGGTGAGGAGTCAATCACGGCCAATCGGCTCCCCTATTACAACGCGGCCCTCGAAGCTCTCGACACGGAAATCGGTCGATTGTTCGCGTCGATGGACGAGGAGACGCGCGACAACACCGTGAGCATGTTCATCGGGGACAACGGCACGCCCAACCAGGTCACGCGTGGCTTCTATGGGGACCATGACGCCAAGGGCACAATCTTCGAAGGCGGCACCCATGTGCCCTTGGTCGTGACCGGTCCCGGTGTCAAAAGCGGTCGCAGCGAAGCCTTTGTCGCAACGGTCGATCTGTTCACCACCATTGCCGGTCTGACCGGCGCCGATGCGCCAGAAGTTGACGGGCACGATTTCGCGCCGGCCTTTGCCGGCGAGGAAACTTCACGCGATTACATCTATGTCGAGCATTTCTCGGCAGAAGAACCTACTCGCAGCGATGTCTACGGCTGGGCAATTCGCGAGGGCGACTTCAAGCTGGTCGCCGAAGAAGGTGTTGAGCCGGTGCTATATGACCTGGCCGCCGACCCGCGCGAGGCAGTCAACCTGTTGGCGGATGGCGTGTCCTCGGAAGAGGCCGCCATTGTGGATAGCATCAAGGCACGTTTGACCGAAATCCGAGAACAATAGGCCGAGCCTCTTGCAAGACTCCCCGAGTTGAGCGGAATCCTGCGCTGAGCGGCTGATCACATTGCTACGTGCCCGGGGAACGAGGCCTGTCCGGCAAGTTGGAGTGCCAACACCACAAGATGCTGGAGGGCGCCCCCCGTGTCCGTCCTTTCGAACCTGCGCAATCACTGGTGCCGGTTTGCGGATGAATTGTTCCTCGAACGAAAGGCCGAGATCGACCCTCTTCCGAGAAGCTGCGGGCGTTTCGTCGCCGTCCTCGAACTGGTCCCGCCAAGGCGCTTCGATCCGGGGCAGTCCGCCCTGGCCGGCGGGCCGGTCAAGGACCGGGCTGCGCTGGCACGGGCTTCCCTGGCGAAGTCGGCGTGGAACCGTGCGACGACAATCGCCTTGATCGAGCTGCCTGAAGCCGTGCCGGCGAGGTTCCGCGCGAGTCCACATCCTCCTGGGCATTAGCGATGTTTGCCGAGAGCGATCTCGCGGGACGGATGAACGAGCCGCAGGTCGGCGAGACGGTGGGCGATGACGTCGTCGGGCATGTCGGCTGCGACACGGCCGCGAGCCCGCCGCGCGAGAGGGCGGCAGACTGCCATGATCCCGCTCTTTTGAAAAGCCGTCGACAACGAGGTGGCACCGGAGTGGCGCAGGTGCAGGCGCCCGAAAGAAGCGCGAGGAGCCTGCGTTGAATCCGATGACCAGGCTTGATCGTCACGCCATCGGCGACAAACGCTGGGCCGAATGCTCGAGGACCTGTTCCTGGCAGATTTTCGGCCAACGACGCAGCGAAACGCTTGCGGGTCAGCGAGAGTCACTCAGGGATGAAGCTCAGGTCAGAGCCAATATGCGAGGAAACTGCGATCATTCCCCGGTCAGCATCGAGTCTTGCAAGAGGCTCAGTCGAAAGGAATTCTGCCCTTGAATGCCTGGAGAAAATCATGGTCAGCGCAAGCGGGACTCGGGTCGACCAGGCCGTGCGTCACGGTTGAGTTCTTCAGGTTCACCCGGGCGGCAGGACGGCTTTCTAACGACTGCATCCGGCACGTGAAGGAAAGGGTCCCCGGTGCCAAAAAATGATGCTCCCCCCTCGCTTGACGCCCCAAACCCCGTGGCATAAGCACGAGGCCACCCGGGCGGGTATGGTGAAATGGTATCACACGAGCCTTCCAAGCTCTTGGTGCGGGTTCGATTCCCGCTACCCGCTCCAACCCATTCCAGTCGGATTTCGGTGTCTTGTGACGATTTCAAGGCTTGAGCGTCGGATGGTCGAAGGAGGACCCGAATGACGGACATTTCCGGGCACGACCGAGCCAAGTCCCGGAATGTCCGGGCGCTGCGGGCGCTCTGGCCCTTTGTCCGAAATTATCGCGGCATGGTTGCAGTCGCATCCGTTGCACTGGTGCTGACGGCCGTTGTCTCGCTCATTCTTCCGATGGCCGTCCGACGCGTGGTCGACGGGTTCGAAACCTCTGCCGCCGACCTGCTCGACGACTACTTCAAGGCCGCCCTTGGGCTCGCGCTCCTCCTCGCTGTTGGGGCCGGGCTTCGTTACTACCTTGTCACCCGGCTGGGCGAGCGCGTGGTGGCCGACATCCGGATCGCGGTCTTCGACCGCATGATAGGAATGAGCCCCGCCTTCTACGAACGGATCATGACCGGCGAGGTCCTGTCCCGGCTGACGACGGACACGACCCTGATCCTTTCCGTCATCGGCTCCTCGGTTTCGGTCGCGCTCAGGAATGCGCTCGTCCTCGCAGGCGGACTCGCGCTGCTCTTCGTGACATCTCCCAAGCTGGCCGGCCTCGTCCTGCTCCTGGTGCCGATGATCGTCGTTCCGATCATCGTCCTCGGTCGGCGGCTGCGCACGCTCAGCCGCGAAAACCAGGACTGGATCGCGGCATCGTCGGGGAACGCATCCGAGTCCCTCCTGTCCGTGCAGGCCGTGCAGGCATTCACGCACGAGACCGAAAGCCGCAGGGCATTCGCTGGCGTGACCGAGCAGTCGTTTCAGTCTGCGCGAAAGCGGATCGCCACGCGTGCCTTGATGACGGTGATCGTGATCGCGCTCGTCTTCTCCGGCATCGTCGGCGTGCTCTGGGTCGGCGCGCGGGACGTCCGCACGGACGCGATGACAGTGGGCGAACTCGTGCAGTTCGTCATCTATTCGGTGATGGTGGCCGGTTCCGTCGGGGCGCTGAGCGAAATCTGGGGTGAACTGATGCGAGCCGCCGGGGCAACGGAGCGGCTGGTCGAGCTCCTGAATGCCGACGACGGCATGAGCGACCCGGTCGATGCGCCTGTAATCAACGAGCCGCTCAGGGGGGAAATCGCCTTCGAAGGCGTGCGTTTCTCCTATCCGTCGAGACCGGGAATGGCCGCATTGAATGACGTGTCCCTGACCGTTCGGCCGGGAGAGACCGTGGCCCTCGTTGGTCCGTCCGGGGCAGGCAAGTCGACAGTGATACAGCTTCTCCTGCGCTTCTACGACCCGGCTTCCGGCACGATTCGCGTGGACGGGCGGGACCTGCGAACGATCAAGCGGGCTGACTTTCGCCGCCATATCGCCCTCGTGCCGCAGGAACCCGTGATCTTTGCCGCGTCCGCACGCGACAACATTCGCTTTGGCCGGCTTGATGCTACGGATGACGAGATCCGGGAGGCCGCCCTTGCCGCGGCCGCGCACGAGTTTCTGAGCGCTCTTCCGGACGGCTACGCGACGCAAGTGGGCGAGCGGGGCGTGTTGCTGTCCGGCGGGCAAAGGCAGAGAATCGCGATAGCCAGGGCAATCCTGCGTGGTGCGCCGATCCTGCTGCTGGACGAGGCCACAAGCTCCCTGGACGCCGAGAGCGAACGGGCAGTGCAGGCAGCAGTGGACCGGTTGGCGGAGGACCGCACGACGCTCGTGATCGCCCACCGTCTCGCGACGGTCAAGAAAGCGGATCGCATCCTTGTCTTCGACGAAGGGAAGATCGTGGCAACCGGGACGCATGACAGCCTTGTCGCGGAGGACGGGCTTTATGCTCGCCTGGCCCGGCTTCAGTTCACGGAGGGCGGCACTTTCGCGTGACAGTCAATGGCATCCGATCTTGCCAGAAATCGGGATTCAGGCGAAGGTTTCCATGACTGACGGGGAGGTGAGCATGGAATTCACAAGCGTCGATGATCGCAATGCAATCGAAGCGGAGATGGGCTGGGATGCACGAGACGTCCCGAAATCCGTCTATGGCGCCCTGGCGGCCACGGCCGCCACCCATGGCGACGGGAACGCGATTTCATATCAGTTGCTGTCCGGACCAAAGGATCCGGCGGAGACGCTGACCTGGCGCGAGATGCTGGACCGGACGACACAGGCGGCCAACATGTTTCGCGAATTGGGCATCGGGGAGGACGACGTCGTCGCCTATGTCCTGCCCAATGCTACCGAGACTGCGGTTGCGCTCCTCGGAGGCATGACCGCCGGAATCGTGAATCCGATAAATCCGCTTCTCGAAACCGAGCAGATTGCGGCCCTGCTTCGCGAGACCGGCGCGACCGTCGTCGTCACGCTGAAGGCGTTTCCCAAGACGGACGTGCCGCAGAAGGTGGCCGCAGCCGTTGCACAGGCGCCGGATGTCGAAACGGTGCTTGAGGTCGACCTCCATCGCTACCTGACGCCGCCAAAGTCTTGGATCGTGCCCCTGTTGCGCCCCCGCAATCCGGCACTTCACAAGGCACGAGTCCTCGACTTCAATGCCGAGCTCCGTCGTCAGAACAAGACGCTTGACTTTGCGCCGCCCGAGCAGGATCGGGTGGCCGCATACTTTCACACCGGTGGAACGACCGGCATGCCAAAAGTCGCGCAGCATCGCTATGACGGCATGGTCTACAACGGCTGGCTGGGCGGTTCCATCCTGTTCGATGCGGACAGCGTGATCATGTGTCCGTTGCCGCTGTTTCATGTCTTTGCGGTCGATCCGATCTTGATGTCCGCGATCTGCTCGGGAGCGCATGTCGTGTTCCCGACGCCGGCGGGCTATCGGGGGGACGGAGTCTTCGACAACTTCTGGAAGCTGGTGGAGCGGTGGCAGGCCACGTTCATCATCGGCGTGCCCACCGCGTTCTCGGCGCTGATGCAGCGGCCGGTGAATGCGGACATTTCGTCCGTCAAGACCGCGTTTTCGGGTTCCGCTCCACTGCCGATCGAGCTCTACAGGAAATTCGAATCGGCGTGCGGCGTGGAGGTGATCGAAGGCTATGGCCTGACCGAGGCAACCTGCCTCGTGTCGTGCAACCCGATCGGCGGAGTCAAGAAGGTGGGATCCGTGGGCATTCCGTTCCCCTACACGGACGTGAAGATCCTGCGGGCCACGGACAACGGACCCGAGGAATGCGCCATCGACGAGGTGGGAGAGATCTGCGTCTCGAATCCCGGGGTCGTTGCGGGAAGCACCTACACGGAGGCCGAGAAGAACGCGGATCTCTACCATTTCGAACGCTACCTGCGCACCGGCGATCTCGGTCGTGTCGATGGCGACGGCTACATCTGGATCACGGGACGCTCCAAGGACCTGATCATACGAGGCGGCCACAACATCGATCCCGCAGTCATCGAGGAAGCGCTGGCTGGCCATGAAGGCGTCGCCCTTGCGGGCGCCATCGGGCAGCCTGACGCCCATGCTGGCGAGTTGCCTTGCGCCTATGTGGAACTTGTCGCCGGAGCTTCGGTCACGCCGGACGAGTTGACCAGCTTCGCCGAAGACAGGATCTCCGAGCGGGCCGCATTGCCAAAACATGTCGAGATAGTTGATGAACTTCCAAAGACCGCCGTCGGCAAGATCTTCAAGCCCGATCTGCGAAGGATGGCCATACGGCGCGTGTACAATGCGGCGCTGGAGGCCGACGGCCACGCCGCTCGCGTTGCTGACGTGGTTGAGGACAAGCGTCTTGGGCTGGTGGCCAAGCTGGACGGGCGGGACGGGGCGGACGAAGCTGCCGTCACGAAGACCTTGGGGGTCTTCACGCGACCTTGGCAATGGGCTGACTGAATCGCGGCCGGGATCGGATCGACCGCCCACGCCCCGTCCCTGCCTGAAGTCACCGACGGGCAGAGCGTGTTGTCGGCGGGGCGGTGCGCGAATGCCCGGAAGGAAGGGCCTGGACGGGCATGTTGCTGACCGATGCAGCTGACCTCAGGGAGTCCACGCAAGCCAGTTGGCGATCAGTCGCAATCCTGCGGCCTGGCTCTTCTCCGGGTGGAACTGGGTGCCGACCATCGTGTCGCGCGCGACGATTGCCGTGACATCGCCCCCGTAGCCGCAATGGGCGATCCGTTCGGCAGGGTCGGCAATCTCCATCTGGTAGGAGTGGACGAAATAGGCGTGATGCCCGCTCCCAATGCCTTCAAGAACGGGGTGCGAGCGATCGACTACCAGCTCGTTCCACCCCATGTGGGGCACCTTCAGGGCCGCATTCTCCGGTTCGATCCTGCAGACTTCGCCGTTGATCCAGCCAAGACCGTCCGCTTCCTCGTGCTCGTGGCCCTTGCGCGCCATGAGCTGCATGCCCACGCAGATGCCCAGGAACGGACGGCCGCTGACTTCAACTGCCTCGACCAGCGCCTCGTAGAGGCCGCGTTCCTCCCGGAGCGCACGCATGCACGCCGGAAACGCGCCGTCTCCCGGCAACACCAGGCGGTCGGCACGGGCGATTTCCTCGGCCCGGGAGGTGACAAGGACCTCGCCGGCCTGCGCCTCGGCAGCCATGCGCTGAAACGCCTTTTCCGCCGAATGAAGGTTGCCCGCGCCGTAGTCAATGAGAACGGTCAGCATCGTCTCAGAGGGCGCCTTTCGTCGACGGAACTTCGTCAAGCTTGCGTGGGTCGGTTTCGACCGCATCGCGAAGCGCGCGCGCAACGGACTTGAAGGTGGCCTCCGCGACGTGGTGGCTGTTCAATCCATGCAGCATGTCCACGTGGAGCGTGATGCCTCCATGCGTGCTGAGCGCCTGGAAAAACTCCCGCACGAGTTCCGTGTCGAAGCTGCCGATCTTCGAGGTCGGCATCTCCATGTTCCAAACCAGGAAGGGGCGGCCGGACAGGTCGAGCGCGCTCCGCACGAGCGCATCGTCCATTGGGAGGAGGCAGCTGCCGTAGCGGCGGATTCCGCGCTTGTCCACGAGAGAGTGCGCAAGCGCCTGCCCAAGCGCAATGCCGGTGTCCTCGACCGTGTGGTGATCATCGATATGCAAGTCGCCCGAAACGCGGGTCGTGATGTCAATCAGCGAGTGCCGGGCAAGCTGGTCGAGCATGTGGTCGAAGAATCCGACGCCGGTCTTGTTGTCGAACGCGCCCGAACCGTCGAGATCCACCGCTGCGGACACGTCGGTCTCCGCCGTCTTTCGCTTGACCTTGGCCTTGCGCATGTCTTTTCGCTCCTCGCATCGGTCCATGCACCCGAAAGGTGGCGACTGCACGGACGCCGACGCTTATAGGCCGGGCCTTGCGCAGCGGGAAGGGCAAACGACACGGCAACGAGATGCCGTCAGCACACGACCCGTCCTTGCACAGTTCCGGACGGTGGACGCAGGTCGCACCATCAAGCCGTGCGAACGGGCCACCCGGGTGCGCTGCTGGAGCGAACTTCCTGGACCCGAGACCTGCGCGGTGAGGATGCCGCAACAGCAACTGCAATGGGGACCAGGCCGTGCCTCACCCTCGGTTCATGCGATTCTCGATCAGGTCGTCGACGACCTCGGGCTCCGCGAGGGTCGATGTGTCGCCGAGCGCGCCATAGTCGTTTTCGGCGATCTTCCTGAGAATCCGGCGCATGATCTTGCCTGAGCGGGTCTTCGGGAGCCCGGGAGCCCATTGGATCAGGTCCGGCTTGGCAATCGGGCCGATTTCGGAACGTACCCAGGTTTCCAGCTCCTTGCGCAGGTCGTCGGTGGGCTGTTCTCCGCTCATGAGCGTCACGTAGGCATAGATGCCCTGGCCCTTGATCTGATGCGGATAGCCGACCACGGCGGCTTCCGTGACCTTCGCGTGGGCGACGAGGGCGCTTTCGACCTCGGCGGTGCCCATCCGGTGGCCGGAGACGTTGATCACGTCGTCGACGCGCCCGGTGATCCAGTAGTAGCCGTCCGCGTCCCTGCGGCAGCCGTCTCCGGAGAAGTAGTAGTTCTTGTAGTCCGAGAAATACGTCTTCTCGAAGCGCTCGTGGTCACCCCAGACGGTGCGCATCTGGCCCGGCCAGCTGTCCTTGATGCAGAGCACGCCTTCCGCTTCCACGCTGTCGATCTCCTCGCCGGACTGCGGTTCAAGGATCACCGGTTGCACGCCGAAGAAAGGCAGGGTGGCAGAGCCGGGCTTGGTCGCGGTGGCGCCGGGCAGCGGCGTCAGCATGTGGCCGCCGGTCTCGGTTTGCCACCACGTGTCAACGATGGGGACGTTCTCCTTGCCAACGACCTTGTGGTACCAGTCCCAGGCTTCGGGATTGATGGGTTCCCCGACGGTTCCGAGCACCTTGAGCGCAGAAAGGTCGTGATTCTCCACGAACTCGGTTCCCTTGCCCATCAGCGCACGGATGGCAGTGGGCGCGGTGTAGAACTGGGTGACCTTGTGCTTCTCGCAGACCGCCCAGAAGCGTCCCGCGTCAGGATATGTCGGGACTCCCTCGAACATCAGCGTTGTCGCGCCGTTCGCCAGAGGTCCGTAGACAATGTAGCTGTGGCCAGTGACCCATCCCACGTCGGCTGTGCACCAGAAGATGTCGCCGTCATGATAGTCGAAAACGTACTGGTGGGTCATCGAGGCATAGAGCAGGTAGCCGCCCGTGCAGTGCACGACGCCTTTCGGGGCACCTGTGGAGCCGGACGTATACAGGATGAACAGCGGATCCTCGGCATCCATCTCCTCTGGCGGACAGTCGTCGGAAACGTCTGCCGCAAGTTCGTGCAGCCAATGGTCGCGCCCGTCCTGCATGGCGATGTCGCCACCCGTGCGGCGGACCACCAGCATCCTGGCATCGATCTCGATCTTCTCGAACGCCTTGTCCGCATTGGCTTTCAGCGGCGTGTTCCGTCCGCCACGCGGCGCCTCGTCGGCGGTCACGATCACGCCCGCCTCGCACTGGTTCACGCGTGCCGCCAAGGCATCGGGAGAAAACCCGCCGAACACGACCGAGTGGATCGCCCCGATCCGCGCGCATGCCAGCATGGCATAGGCCGCTTCGGGGATCATCGGCATGTACAGCACGACCCGGTCACCCCTTGAGACACCTAGATGCTTCAGGACGTTCGCGAAGCGGCAGACTTCCCCGTGCAGCTCGCGATAGGTGATGAAGAGGGTGGGCGCCTCCGGGTCATCAGGCTCCCAGATGATCGCGGTCTGGTCGCCGCGCTCCGCAAGGTGGCGGTCGATGCAGTTGGCCGCGACATTGAGCGTTCCGTCCTCGAACCAGCGAATGTCGATCTGGCCGGGCGCGAACGAGGAGTTCTTGACCTTGGAAAAGGGCTTGATCCAGTCCAGGCGCGTTCCGTGCTCGGCCCAGAACGCTTCGGGGTCTTCGATCGATGCGCTGTACATCGCCTCGTACGTCCCCTTGCCAGCGTGGGCGGCGGCAGCCATTTCCGCATTCGGCCAGTACATCCCGTCACGCTGCTTGAGCATATCCTCTTCCTCCGTTCTTGTGTCCGGGGCCCGGACTTCGGTCAGATCGCCAGATACTTTGCGCGAAGCGCTTCGTCGTCCAGAACCCGCTGCGCGCTGTCGTCATAGACGACCCTGCCAGTGTCAAGGATTACCGCACGGTCGGCAAGCTTGAGAGCTGCAACCGCGTTCTGCTCCACGATGATGGTCGTGATGCCCTGGTCGCGGATTACGTTCAGCGTCTTCGCGATCTCCTGGACAATGACGGGAGCCAGGCCCTCATAAGGTTCGTCCAGCAGCAGCACCTTAATGTCCCGGGCCAGCGCGCGGGCGATGGAAAGCATCTGCTGCTCGCCGCCGGAAAGAGTGGAGCCGTCCTGGTTGCGTCGCTCGCCGAGCCGCGGAAAGAGCTCGTAGATCCTCTCAAGCGACCAGCCGATTGGCGGAGCGATCTGGGCAAGCTTCAGGTTCTGCTCCACGCTCAGGCCGGGAATGATCCTGCGGTCTTCGGGAACGAGCGCGATTCCGCTTTGGGCGGCCTCGTGGCTCGCCGCGAAGTGAAGCGGCTTGTGGTCCAGCCAGATCTCGCCATGGCGCAGCTCCGGGTTGTCCATGCGCGCGATCGTGCGCAGCGTCGAAGTCTTGCCGGCGCCGTTGCGTCCCAGGAGGGCCAGGATCTCGCCTTCATGTACGTTGAACGTCACGTCCTGGACGATGTAGCTTTCGCCGTAGAAGCTCTCGATGTTCCAGACGCTCAGGTAGGCCGGCGCCGTCGAGGCCTGGTTGGCGTGCTTGTTGAAGGGTTGATCTTCGGGCATTTTCGTCTCCCTCCCGGGCGGGTTTGGCGTGTCTTGGGCGGCAATGGCGACGGAAGCCGCCGCCCCTAGTTCTGGCTCTCTCCCAGATAGGCTTCCTGAACCTTCGGGTTGCCCTTGATGTTGTCCGGCGTGTCCTCGACCAGCGGCGTGCCCTGCGCCAGGACCGTGATCCGCTCTGCAAGGCTGAACACGACGTGCATGTCGTGCTCGATGATCACCATGGTGATGTCGCGCTTGCTGTTGATCTCCTTGAGGAGGTCGATCGTGTTGTTGGTGTCCGCGCGGGCCATGCCGGCCGTCGGCTCGTCAAGCAACAGGAGGCGCGGCTCCTGCACCAGGCACATCGCCATTTCGAGCCGGCGCTTGTCGCCCCGGCTGAGCGAGGCGGCGTGCGCATCCCGTTGGTCCGCCATGCTGACATCCGCAAGGATCGCGTCGGACTTGTCGATGAGTGCCGTCTCGTGGGCGAACTGTTCGAAGGCGTGCATCCGGAACGCCCCGTCGCGCTTGGCGAAACACGGGATCATGATGTTCTCCAGGACCGTCAGATCGCCGAATATCTCGGGCGTCTGGAACACGCGGCTGATGCCCATCTGGTTGATCTCGTGCGGTTTGAGTCCGAGAACCGACCTGCCGTCGAACATGACCGATCCGGAATCCGGCATGAGCTTGCCCACGAGGCAGTTGAGCAGCGTCGACTTCCCGGCGCCATTCGGGCCGATGATGGCATGGACGGTGTTTTCCTGCACGGAGAGGTCGACGTCCGACAGCGCTGCGAGGCCGCCAAAGTTCTTGTTGACGCCCTTGACTTCAAGAATTGCCATTATCGTTCATCCTCAATCCGCAGAGACGTTCGCCGCGTCGGCAGCCTTGTCACGATTCATCAGGCGGCGGGCAGTGCGCGCGATGCGCTGTCCGCCTTCAACCAGTCCGCCGGGCAGGAAAATGACCACGAGCATGAAAAGAATGCCCAGCGTCAGGTGCCAGCCCTTCCCGATGAACGGGTGGACGATGGCGACGAGGAAGTCCTCCAGGCCGTCCGGAAGGAACGCGAACCACTGGTGGAGAACCTGGTCGTTGATCTTCGAGAAGATGTTCTCGAAATACTTGATGAAGCCTGCCCCGAGAACCGGGCCGATCAGAGTTCCGGCGCCTCCGAGAATTGTCATCAGCACGACCTCGCCGCTCGCGGTCCACTGCATCCTCTCGGCGCCGGCCAGGGGATCGGTCACCGCGAGAAGGCCGCCGGCCAGGCCGGCATACATGCCCGATATCACGAAGGCCGCGAGCATGTAGGGGCGCGAATTGAGGCCGGTGTAGTTCAGCCGCTGCTGGTTCGACTTGATCGCGCGCAGCATCATCCCGAACGGCGACCTGAAGAGCCTGATCGCGAAGTAGAACGACAGGATCATCATGATCGCGCAGAAATAGTAGGCCACGTTGAACTGGAACTCCCAGGGCCCGACCCCGAGCTTGTAGGTCGAGCCCATGGACAGTCCGAAGATGTGCGGGAAGTTCGGCAGGCTTTCGCGGTGGAAGAGCTGCAGGTCGTTCGCGTAGATCTGCAGCCCGGTCTCGCCGTTCGTCAGGTTGAACTTCGGGTTCGACAGCACCGAGTAGGCAAGCGCGAAGCTCATCTGCGCAAAGGCCAGCGTCAGGATCGAGAAGTAGATCCCGGAGCGCCGGAGGGAAACGAAGCCGATCAGGATCGCGAAGATGCCCGAGACGATCACGGCGAGGACCAGCGCCGGCAGCACGTTGTAGGTGAAGAGCTTGTATATCCAGACCGCGGAGTACGACCCGACCCCGAGGAACGCGGCGTGACCAAAGGACAGGTAGCCGGTCAGGCCGAACAGGATGTTGAACCCGATGGCGAAGATGCCGAATACGACAAACTTCTCCATCAGGTCCGGATAGCCCGCGTTGAACTGCGCCAGCGTGCTCTCGGTCGGAAACGGGTTGAGCAGGAACGGCGCCAGGATCGTGAGGATGATGATGACGACGAACAGAGTCGTGTCGTTCTTGTTGAGACCCAGCATGTTCCTACTCCTCCATCACGCCTTTGCGGCCCATGAGCCCGCGCGGGCGGGTCAGCAGCACGATGATAGCGACCACGTAGATGATGATCTGGTTGATGCCCGGGATGGTCGTCGTGGCCCAGGTCGTCGAGGCGAAGCTCTCCAGGATGCCGAGCAGGAACCCGGCGAGGACAGCGCCCGGAAGTGATCCCATGCCGCCAACGACCACCACGACGAAGCTGAGAACCAGGAAGTCCATGCCCATGTGGTAGTTTGGCGGATTGATCGGGGTGTACATCACGCCCGCAAGCCCCGCGACCGCGGCGGCGATGCCGAACATCATGGTGAAGCGCTTGTCGATGTTTATTCCGAGCATGCTCACGGTTTCGCGGTCCGCCATGCCCGCGCGCACCACCATTCCGAAGGTGGTGAACTGCAGGAAGGCGAAGACGGCGCCGATGATCCCTATCGCGAACGCGAAATAGATCATCCGCCAGTAGGGATAGATGATGGCGTTCGGGTCGAAGCCCAGCAGCACGCCGAAGTCGAACGCGCCCGTCAGCGAGGACGGGGCGGGGGTCGGGATGGGGTTGGCGCCGTAGAAGTACTTGATGACTTCCTGCAGGACGATCGCCAGGCCGAAGGTCACCAGGATCTGGTCGGCATGAGGGCGCTTGTAGAAGTGCTTGATCAGGCCGCGCTCCATGATGACGCCGACCGCGATCATGACGGGTATGGCGAACAGGATCGCCAGCGGCACGGACCAGTCGATGATCGCCGCCCCCGTTTCGGTGCCGAACCAGTTCTCGACATAGGGAGTCTTGACCTTCAGCGGGTTCCCGAGAAAGTCCTTCTGCGTCTCGTCAACCGTTTCGTAGCTGAGATTCAGCAGCCCTTGGATGAACACGGCGCAGAAGGCGCCGATCATGAAGAGGGCGCCGTGCGCGAAGTTGACGACGCCGAGCGTGCCGAAAATGAGCGTCAGGCCGAGCGCGATCAGCGCATACGCCGATCCCTTGTCGAGCCCGTTCAGGATTTGCAGGAGTAAGGCGTCCACTGTTCTGTCTCCCGGTTGTCCGACTTGATGGTGGCGTGCCCCTTGGTAAGGGAAGCGCCCATTCTTGTCACCTTCAAGAGTGTCGCGAAGGCGCCGTGGGGGCGCCTTCGCGGTTCTGGTGCCGTTACGCGCCCGGGTTGCAGCTGCCGAGGCTGGCCTCGGGACCGCCGAACATCGGGTGGTCGGAGGGATACTCGACCTGCGCGCGTGGCGTGACTTCCACGACCTCGAGAATGTCGAACTCGGAAGTCGGGTTCTCCTTGCCCTGCACGACCAGCACGTCCTTGAAGCACTGGTGGTCGTCAGCGCGGTAGAGAGTCGGACCGTTGCCAAGACCGTCGAACTCGAACCCTTCGAGGGCCTCGACGACGGCGCAGGGGTTGAAGCTGCCGGCCCTGTTCACGGCGTCCGCGTATAGCAGCGTCTGCACGTAGCAGGTGTGGGCGGCCTGGCTCGGCGGGAAGCCGTACTTGGTGCCGAACGACCGCACGAAGGCCTTCGACCCGTCGTCAGGCAGAGACCAGTGCCAGTTCGTGGAGCCGAAGATGCCCTTGACGTTCTCGCCGGCGCCGCGCGCCATCAGGCGCGAGTAGAGGGGCACGACGATCTCGAAGTTCTTCCCGTTCGCTTCCCTGTCGCGCAGCCCGAACTGCACGGCGTTGGTGAGCGAGTTCACCATGTTGCCGCCGTAGTGGTTCAGGACCAGCACGTCGGCGCCGGAGTTCAGGACCGGCGCGATGTAGGCGGAGAAGTCCGTGGACGCCAGCGGGGTCAGCACGTTGTTGATGGTTTCCCAGCCAAGCGCCTCCGTCGAGTTGGCGATGGATTCCTGCTGCGTCCAGCCCCAGGTGTAGTCCGCCGTCAGGTGATAGGCCTTGCGGTCCGTGCCGTAGCGATTGGCGAGCACGGGCGCCAGTGCCGCGCCGGACATGTAGCCGTTGAAGAAGTGACGGAAGCCGTTCGCCTTCCGGTCCTTCCCGGTCGTGTCGTTCGAGTGGGTCAGCCCGGCCATGAAGATGACGCCTGCCTCCTGGCAGAGGCCCTGCACGGCGATGGCGGTGCTCGAAGACGAGCCGCCGGTGATCATGATGGCGCCGTCCTTCTCGATCATCGACTTCGCCGATGCGCGGGCCGCGTCACCCTTCGTCTGCGTGTCGCCAGTGACGAATTCGACCTTCTGGCCGAGGATGCCGTTGCCGTCGAGGGTCTTCGACGAAAAGGTGTTGATCATGCCGCCGTCGCCGCC